>JAZKIH010000098.1:0-27456 GCA_040384965.1 Bacteroidota bacterium
AATTGAAAAAGGATTTGGCAATACCTGTAAATAAATTAGATTTGTTAAACCTTAATCAAATTATTAAAAAAGAAAAAACAATGGATAAGTTTACAAAAATGAAAGACCTGTTCGCTTCTGTTGAGGCTGACGCTAATAAATTCTACAATTCAGGTAACAGCGCAGCTGGAACACGTGTTCGTAAAGGAATGCAGGATCTTAAAAACCTTGCTCAAGAGATCAGAACTGAAGTAACTGCAAAGAAAAATAGCGGTAAATAATATAAGTCTGCTTTCAGATATTAAAAAGCCCGCCCCGATTAATCGGGGCGGGCTTTTTTTTTATAGTTATGTAATATTCTCACACCTATCTGACCGAAGGAAGTATTTTCTCTTGAAATAAAAAGGGCTCTTAGGGGGCATTTAAGACAAAACTTTGTATATTTATATACAGTTATATCCCGGAATATGATCAAACTAGGCATTATTCTTACCAAACAATATCGTCTCTTAAGTGTCGCAGCAATACTTGATGTATTTGAAACAGTAAATGGCTTATACCGAAAAGAGAACGAAACCCCGCCGTTCGAGATTAAAACGATTTCCCTTGAAGATGTAAACCTCGGAACTAATTTTTCAGCATATCCCGTGTCTTCCATAAAGTTTGCAGAAGCGATGGATTTATTATTGATCCCCGCATTCTCGACTGAAAACATCAAAGGGGCGATTCAGGAAAATGCTGGGTTTATTCCCTGGTTAAAGGCTCAGTTTGCCACCGGAACAGAAATTGCTACTTTCTGTACGGGCGCTTTTCTTCTCGGTGCAACGGGAATGTTGAATGGCCGTCAGGCCACGACGCATATCGACGCGTGCGAAGCTTTCAGCTCGAGTTTTCCTGATGTAAACTTACTTCCGGACAAAATTGTAACTGGCGACCATGGATTATTTACGAGTGGTGGTGCGACGTCCAGTTTTCATTTGTTGCTTCATTTAATCCAGGGTTACTGTGGGAAGGAGATAGCGGTTAAAACTGCGAAGCTTTTTGCAATTGACATGGACCGGGTAAATCAGTCTTATTTTGGAACGTTTCTGCCAGGTCAGAATCACAATGATGAACTGGTAGCGATGGCTCAGCAAAAAATTGAAGCTGCATATCACAATGCGTGCACCATCGAGGAGATGATAAAAGACGTTCCAGCCAGCAGACGAAATATCGCGAGAAGATTTAAACTGGTGACCGGAATAACACCGATAGAATATTTGCAAAAGACTCGTATAGAGGCAGCAAAAAAATTATTAGAGCAGACTAATCAACAAATGCTGGAAATCATGCTCAATTCCGGATACAACGATCCAAAGGCATTTCGCAAAATTTTTCGAAAAACGGTTGGAATGACGCCAACGGGTTATCGCGCAAAATTTCAGGCAGCCTGATCGCCTTTTACAAAGGTCCAAACGGATCGACTTTTTTTGCTTTTAAATAATCCTTTTCAAGAAGCAGGTCAATCGTCCTGTTGACAAACTTTTGAAGATCCTCATGCTGTGAGAGGAAGATCTTATGGTCTGAAATGAACTGATATAATTCCATAATCAATCGCTGAACAAGTTCAGTATTTCCCGTTAGCGAGATGTCTTCGCAAATGTATACTATGTGACTTTTTATCAGTGCATCGATCTCTATCCTGCCAAGCATTTTCAAATATATCCTAACAAGATCGATCTTGTTAAACTTAGTCCTGCCTTTTAGTCGAGCCTTGAAGAAATGAAGATCATCGATATTTCCTTCGGATTGAAATATTTCTGCAATGGCGAGGTCCAGGTTGCCGCTTGCACCTTCTGCCCGGAATTTAGCCATCTGGTACGCTTTGTCCTTATCAAGTTTAAACAAGCCACGAAGCCCTGACGCGGACTCCTTAGAACTTTTTAGTAAAGAGGTAGAAAAGAACAGATCATGATGTTCGGCGGTGTCAAGCGAGGAAAGCTTGTCCATAGCAAGCGCCCGAACCTGGATTTTTTCATCATTTTTCGCGATATCCGCCAGGCAACTTTGTATCTCAGGATCATTGGCTTTCTGAAAGTCATAGTTCTGCAGAACACAGACTTTTACTTGCGAGCAAAAATCCCTTAATGCATCGATAAAAATTCTTTCCGAAAAGGAATATTTACCCGATACGCCTATCAAGTATTTTACTGCTTCTAATCTTACCTGGTAATTCTTCGACGAGTAAAATTGTTCTACATATCGATCAGTTTCGGCTTGGCCATCATTTACCAGCATCTTTAAAAAGCCTCTTGTATATCTGCTACTGTACTTCTCGGATCTGACATCTTTATAGGAGTTATTCATCTTGATAGTAATGAGGGTATTATTTAATTTAAAGGAGAGCTCTGGTATTTGGATAATACGAGCGCTCCCCTTAATTTGCTACATTCATCGGTTTACTCCTGTGTCAAAACTTTAGCCGATGCGGCCTCGGTGTAAAATTTATTAATACGGGTTATTTTCCAATTCTGACCGCGGTCCAGTTCGAGCGTGAGATAGTTTTCAATAATAAATCCCTCATAAACAAAATCAACTTTGGCTAAGACCATTGCATCGCTGCTGGCAAGCACATCAACAACTGTTGAACAGTTCTGCTTAATTCCCTGGTTTTGGCGCATAAGTTTGACAATAGCTGCCTGACCTTGTGACATTACTTCGGTTCCCTTTGAAAATTTCATTAGCGCATCATAGCTAAGAATCTTTTCAAGCTTTGATGCATCCGTGTTTACGTGGCTTTCCGCATAGGCATTAAGAACATTTTTCGCATCTGCTGCAGGCGGTGTTTTTGCAAAAGTTGCGGTGGTTAGCACAGCACCCAGTACTGTAGATAACAATAAAGATTTAAGTTTCATTTGGTGTGTTTTTATACCTCAAATGTCTGCTGAAAAGCATTCAGATATATAGGCAGAAATCACCATTCGTGCTCTGTAACTTAAATGTTAAGAGTGCATTTTGTGTCAATTTTTCGTTTTGTAAACTGCTAAAATAAATATCAAGTAGCTTATAATCAGTGTTTTAAATCATATTGCTAATTGTTAAAATTTCGCAATCTGTGAATTAGGCTTTTTAATGGAAATTTATCTTTGTTAAAATGTGTTAACAGGCTAGAATCCCAGATTTTTTCGTACTATACTCATGGGAAATCAGAAATGAAAATCAAGCGGTTTTTATTGAATTTTGAAGCGGCAAAGAAAGAATGTAATAAAAAAGCCCGCCATGATTTCTCATGACGGGCCACATTACACACACACTAAACTTAACTCGCTGGAAATTTGCCGAAAATCTTTTCGATAACTTTTGGGATATCACTTATAGCTTTTTCAGGATTGTTGATTTGACCTTTTCCCCATCCTCTCCAAACGACTTTTGAAGTTTCTCTGTCTATTAAATCTATCATCACGCTACCTTCTTCAAAGTTTTCCTTTCTCATTTCTGAACCAACATAAACTGGAAATGGGTTAACATACTGATAGTAGAAATAACGTCGGCCACCGGAATAAGCTACTCTTGGGACGTAATATGATGGCGAACGGTAATAAACAGGGTTACTTGTCGTCCTTGTTTTATCATTCACAACAGCTGTATACTTTATCAGCAAATCGGGTTGCTGACTATCTAGCCTAAATCCCTTTTCATTTAAAGCCTGACTGGCAGCTTCGACTATGCTTTCCTCAGCTATATTATTGTCGAAAACGCCATTCACTTTGGTTTCCTTAGACGGCAGCCAGGCAAATGTTTGGTACTTCGAAAAATCAGCTTTTTCACTTTTATATGAATAATAATTATACGGTGAACATGCTCCGAGTATCATGGTTACTGAAGCAAATAATAATATTAGCTTTTTCATATTCTCCTTCTTTAATTTTGTTATTGTTCATATAACGCATATAATGTACCGTTTCATGTATGTTATAAGTAAGTTACACTAGACTACTTTGACATGATACAACAGCACTAAAGGAGTTTTTATGAAAAGTTACGAGGATCAGTTGAGCCAGAATGTCAGTCGCTTAACCGATAAGTCGATGAAGATGATGAGAAGGAGGGAAACTTGTAAGAGCAAGTTTAAAAATCCGGATTAAGATCGACTAACTGCACATCCGGTATTTTCCCGGCGTCAACTTATTAATGGTTTTGAAAAGTCTGATGAAAGAACTTGGACATTCGAATCCAATTATCTCAACAACCTCGTTAATGGTATAATTGGTATTCCTTAGCAGGTACTTCGATCTGTCAATCCTGGTTTTAATCAGAAACTGATGAGGGGATTGTCCGTAGGCTTGTTTGAAAGTCCGAAGAAAATGATTTACCGATAAACAGGCGTGGCTGGCAATATCTTCCAGATCTATATTTTTGTTAGAATTGCTGATTATATATTCTTTCGCAAGGGTGAGCCTTTTCAAGATCTCGACTTTGGTGCTGCTATTTAAGAAGTTCAGATTTTCTGATTTATCAACTACCTCTTTATTATAAACTTTGTAATAATTGATGAGGCAGTGGTGAAGATATTCATTGATCAGGAGATCATCGGACATTCCTTTCTCCAAATGAGCCTTCAAATGCATGATATTATACTTCATATCTCCTGAAAAAGGATATATCGTTTCCATAAAAGAGAAGTCTGGGAAATCTCCATCTTGAAAAGGCTCATCGAGCAGATCCGCATGGTTATACTTCTGCATCCTGTCAAAATCGCTGAGGAATGAGGGGGAAAATGAAATAGACAAATTGTTAACTGGCACAGAAGAATCAATTTTACTTGAGTACGCAGTACCTTTCTTTATAGCCAGGAAGTTTTCAGGATAAAGATTTAATTGTCTTTTCCCTATTGTAAAGGTTTTGCTGCCACTGAAAACTGTTTTGATTGAAAAATTGCTGGTATGTTCAGGATAGTTTGCCTGCTGAACAATTTCACTTGATATTTGATTCTCATTTTTAAGTACACGCAGGAATTTCATGGCATAAGTTTATTAAGATTCAGTGTAAAAACGTTCTTCAAGTAAAGTGTAACAGTTGTCGTTGTCGTCGATGAAATTTACCTGCAGACCCGAAGTATTATATTCTGGTCGATTAATAAATTCCACCCCCAACATTGTGTATTTGTGATAATCGCGAAGGCAATCATTGGTGTGAAATATGATATTTTCTGTATATGAATTATGCCCAATGATTTGAATGTCGATACTCAGCTTGCTGCCGTCTGCATCAAAAAGCGTGAACTGCTTTGATTCGTTAGTGAACGTGATTTTATCCAAAGGAGCGAAGCCAATTTTTTTGATTACGAAATGCAAGGCTGCATTGAGTTTTTCAGCTAGTTGATTTGTGCAGCTGACTCTAAGATTTAAAGTCTTTTGTTTAACCTCTTCAACATGTTCATTTCCTTGATAAAATTCACTTAACATATAGCTGTTTTTACATTGTAGTTTTTGAAACTAAACTCAAAATTTCATCATCCCGCCGTTTGTTATTATCCAGTTCGAGATTGGCTTATGCAGAGATATAATTTTCACACTTTGACTATAGGACGACATGTTTCTTTAAATGTTGCTAACTATTTACAAAAAGGTGATTTTCGCATACTAATCATTAAAATACGTTGAAAAAAGACTTCTAATAGTATTCAAACCGCCATCACTCTTCTTTTTTATCATAATTTAACTTTACTAGTTTCGCTTCCTGAATACTCAGCGATCAGTTAGGACAATGTTAGCCTTATGATAAAAGATCGCACACTAAATGTGACGGGATGCTTAAAAAATGTGACGGGTTTATCTTCGGGCACTTGTTTAAAGGGAGTATGGCTTTTTATTTTAAATTTGTTATCAGAAACTATCTCAACTTTCCTGCTAGGATTGCTTGGTAGATAAACCCCATTCTATGAAAGATTATAAAAGCTATTATCTTGTTCAAGCTCCGCCTGAAGACGTTTACCTGGCCCTAACTAATCCCCTAACCATCTCATTATGGACGGGAGCTGAAGCCATTATGAGCACTGAACCTGGGTCCGAGTTTTCCTTGTGGGATGATAGCATTGCGGGCCGAAATATCGAGTTTATTGAAAACAAGAAGATAGTTCAGCAGTGGTATTTCGGCGACCAGGCGGAAGAATCTATCGTGACGTTTATTCTCCATCCGGATAAGAACGGCACCTCGGTCGAACTACGTCATACTAATATTCCAGATTCTGACATCGATGATATGATAGAGGGTTGGAATCTTAATTATTTTGGTTCACTTCAGGATTTTTATGAAGATTAACGTCTGCGATTTCGATCCGCAAGATAAATAGTATAGATTAGAGAGATTACATTATCGTATATGAACATGCGTAAATTTACCTTCCAGCAACAGGTAATTACCGGCTTTGCTATCTGCCTGGGTCTGGTTTTTACACTAGCCATTCTTTCTTACATAAGTATTCGCGAGTTGCAGGCTAATGTGGGTTGGGTAAACCATACTTATCGGGTTATTGCCCAAACTGAGAAAATTGAAAACTACATCATTACCTGTGAAAGTGGGGTGCGCGGCTACGTAGCCAGTGGGGATGTGAGCAATCTGATTACTTATCAGGATAACAAAGGGAAAATTATTCCATCTGTAACACAACTTAATGACCTGATTAACGATAATCCGGATCAGGTCCTTCGCGTTGATTCTCTCCTCAAATTTGCGCAACAGAAAATGAGCAGGATGGAGGGTTTAATTGAAGCGCGGGAAAGAACCTTTGAAGAGGCACAAAGGATGATCCAGGCAGGCACCGGCGAAACTCTGATGAACAAAATCCGGTCGAAGATTAAAGAAATAGTCCGACACGAAAATGTCTTGCTTAAAGAGCGTGAAGACAAAAGCATCCGAAGTGTAAACCAAACCATTTTCGTCAATATAACAGGCTGTATACTTATCCTGGCGTTGGTTCTGTTACTTCTAAATTATATCCGACGGTCTTTCCGAGAACAAAAGATGATTGAGGACCGTGTGCGGTTGTCGAACAAGCGATTAGAAGAACTATCAGTTGAAAATCAGAATAATAACTGGTTACTGACAGGGCTCGCTGCCATGGACGAGACTATTCGTGGTGAATTATTTATCGGAGAGCTTTCCGAAAAAATCATTACTCAAATTGCAGTGTATATTGAAGCGCATGTTGCGGCGATCTATATAGCTGACGAGGCTGGCGAAAACTTCCGGTTATCGGGCAGCTATGCTTTCCAGTTCAGGGCAGGAAATCATGAGCTAATAAAACTGGGTGATGGTTTGTTAGGTCAGGCTGCTTTAGATAAAAAGAGAATTATTCTTAAAGACGTTCCTGAAGATTACGTAAAGGTTTGTTCCGGCTTAGGCGAAGTAACACCACATACCATTTTGGTTCAGCCGTTCCTTTTTGAAGAGTCCGTCAAAGGCGTGATTGAATTCGGGATGGTGACTGAATTGAGCCCTATTAAATTGGAATATGTTACAATGGCCCTCGATAGTATTGCTATAGCAGTAAATACAGCGCAATCCCGTGCAAAATTGAAAGATCTTTTCGAAGAGACGCAGCAGCAGGCGGAAGAACTGGCGGTACAGCAGGAAGAATTACGCTCAACCAATGAAGATCTGGTTCAAAAAGCTGAAATGTTGCAGGTTTCGGAAGAGGAACTGCGGGTCCAGCAGGAAGAGCTTCGCCAGATTAATGTCGAATTGCAGGAACGTAATAAAGCGGTAGACCTGGCAAGGGAAACTATAAGTGCAAAGGCCGTAGAGCTTGAGAAGACGAGTAAGTACAAATCAGAATTCCTGGCAAATATGAGCCATGAACTGCGTACACCTCTAAACAGCATTCTGATATTGGCCCGTATTTTAAAAGAGAATAAAAATGCTAATCTATCGGAAGATCAGATAAAATACGCGGGTGTTATACATAATGCAGGGAGTGACTTATTAACTCTCATTAATGATATTCTGGATCTTTCCAAAATCGAATCTGGAAAGATTGATCTGACTATTGAAAAAGTGAGTATAACTGATGTTGTGCAGGATATACAGCTTCTTTTTAGCGAGGTTGCTGGAAGTAAAACAATAAACTATGCGATTAAGGTCGATCCTGATGTGCCTGAAAAGATCATTTCGGATCGTATGCGCCTGGAGCAGATTCTCAAAAACCTGCTTTCAAATGCATTCAAATTTACACCTCAAAATGGTTCAGTTGAGGTCTCGATTAGCCTGGCTAAGCCTGACATAAAATTCAGCAATAAAAAAATGTCTGATGCAGACAGGAGATCGATTATTGCATTTGAAGTAAAAGATAGCGGTATAGGTATCCCTGAGGATAAGCAACAGGCCATTTTTGAAGCCTTTCAGCAGGCAGATGGGTCCACAAGCCGAAAATTTGGCGGTACAGGTCTTGGTTTGTCCATTAGCCGGGAATTAGCTAGTATCCTTGGCGGAGAAATCCAGATCGTTAGCAAAACGGGGGAAGGAAGTTCTTTTACCATATATCTTCCGGTAGAATTTCAGGAGCAGTATACTCTCCATGAAGAAAAAGATGAAGTTGAATTATCTGTTCCCGACGGTTATGTAAAAGGTAACACGCAGTCATTGAAGGAACATGTGATGCTAATCATCGAAGATGACGAGAACTTTGCGGAAGTGTTAAAGGACTATGCAAGGGAAAGGGGTTTTATTCCTATGGTTGCTTATCGGGGGGATACGGGCTTGAAAATGGCACAGGATCATCTTCCGGACGCGATTGTGCTGGACATCATGTTACCTGTAATGGATGGTTGGGCTGTGTTGAAAAGCTTAAAAGCTAATCCTTCTACTAGAGATATCCCAGTGCACATGATGTCTGCTGGTGATGAAAAGCTTATGCAGGCTAAGCGAGCCGGAGCCATCGGCTTTTTGAAAAAGCCCATCGAGGTAGAGAAACTGGACGAAGCGTTTAATATGCTGCTGAACAACAGCAACCTTAAGCTTACTAAAGTTCTCATCATCGAAGATCATGAGATCCAAAGCGATAACCTTAGTAGTCAGTTGACCGATCACCAGATTGAAGTGAAACAAGCCTTTAACGGGGAGCAGGCAATAAAAGAACTGAACGAGGATCCAAATTTCGATTGCATAATTTTGGATATAAACCTGCCCGATATTTCTGGCCTTGAACTTCTTGATAAGATAAAATCAGAAGCGAAATGGGCAGATATACCAGTGATCATAAATACCGCAATGGAGCTCGACCGGGAAAGCATGGACAGGGTATTGCGCCATACGCATGCGATGGTTTTAAAAAGTAATAAGTCTAATGACCGTTTGCTAGACGAAGTGAATTTGTTTATGAACAAGTTGAAATCACCTCGCATTGCAAGTCCGGTGCCAGCGGTACAGCTCGACGATATACCTAAAAAGAAGGTTGTTATCACTGAAAATGCATTGGTCGGCCGATCCGTACTGATTGTTGATGATGATATGCGAAATATCTTTGCTCTATCAACCGTTTTGCAAACGTATGATATGAACATTGAGATTGCCAATAATGGTCTTGAGGCACTGAAAAAACTGGATGAAAAGCCAGATACGGATTTAGTTCTCATGGATATTATGATGCCGGAGATGGACGGGTACGAAGCTATGCAGGAGATAAGGAAACAAAGCCGTTTTGCCAAAACGCCAATTATTGCCCTTACCGCCAAAGCAATGAAGAATGACAGAGAGAAGTGTATTGCCGCTGGTGCAAATGATTACATTTCAAAACCAGTGGATATTGATAAATTGATGTCTATGATCCTTGTTTGGCTAAGCTGATGAGAATGTCTCCAGATCCCCATCATTATGATATTTCCTTTGATGAGCTGGAGGAAGTGATTAGTCTTGTGAAGAATATCTACGAATTCGATTTCGATGGGTATTCCAGGGCATCTTTGAAAAGGCGCATGTCGCGCATTATGCAATTAAAAAGGATAAATCTTTATGACCTGAGGTCGCTTTTAGTAAATAGCTCTTCCTTTTTCGATGAGTTTTTACTAGAGATAACGGTTAATGTTACGGAGATGTTCAGGGATCCCGGTTTCTACCGTGCTTTACGCGAAAAAGTGCTTCCATACTTGTCCAGCTACCCGAAAATCAAAACCTGGAATGCGGGTTGCTCAACGGGTGAGGAATTATACTCCTTTGCGATTTTGATGGCCGAAGAAAATCTTTATGACCGTTCATTTTTGTACGGCACAGATATCAATTCTAAAGTTATAGAATTTGCTAAGCGAGGTGTGTATAGCCTCAAAAACATGAAGCAATATTCCGAAAATTACATCGCGCTGGGAACTAGCCACACGCTAGCCGATTATTACGTGGCCAAATACGATGCGGCTTCCATTCAGCATCAATTAAAAAAGAACACATTATTTTCTGTTCACAATCTGGTATCAGATGGCGTTTTCAACGAATTTCAGATCGTATCGTGCAGAAATGTTCTTATCTATTTCAATACAGAACTTCAGAATAAAGTAATTGAGTTATTTTATGATAGTTTGTGTCCCCTGGGATTTCTTTGTTTGGGCTCAAAAGAGTCTCTGCGTAATGAAAAGATGGCCAAAAAATTTAAAGTGATAGATAAAGTGGAACATATATACCAGAAAATTGCTTGAGCTCAATCGCGATATCGCCGAAAGGATTAAACTGGTAAAAGTAATTTTGCTCGGATGTTCGGCGGGTGGATTTCAACTGACGTTTGAGCTTTTATCTAAGTTGCCATCCGGTTTCCCTTTACCTGTTATAGTAATTATACACCGGAGCCCTAAGTACAAGTCTGCTGTAGAAGATATTTTAAACGATAAAGGCAACTTGCCAGTACGGCTGGCAATGGACAAAGAAAAGATGGTGAAGGGGATTATCTATTTCGCACCACCTGATTATCACTTATTAATAGAGCCAAACGGCGAGTTGACACTTGATTATTCAGAGCCTGTTCATTACTGCAGGCCCTCTATTGATATTTCTTTTGAAAGTTTCTCGGACGTTTATACGAAGGATGTCCTTGCAATTTTACTTTCAGGGGCAAATGAAGATGGAGCCGAAGGAATGGATTATGTGAGCAGGGCAGGCGGAATTACGGTAGTTCAGGATCCAGACAGCGCCGAAGTGAAAATTATGCCCGAGGCTGCGATCTCCAGAACTAATATTGATTTGATATTAAAAGACCAGGAAATATTTGAGTTAATGGATGCAATCACAAATTTAAAATCGCATATCTCCTAAAATATTATGAAAGCCGATACTGAAAAGACCAACATTTTAATTGTTGACGACCGCATTGAGAATATCATTTCGCTGGAAGCTTTACTCCAGAGGGATGATATTAACCTGATTACGACTACCTCTCCCAACGATGCTTTGCGTTTATGCTGGCAACACGATATTTCCATAGCTCTGGTAGATGTTCAAATGCCAGAAATGGATGGCTTTGAACTGGTTGAAATATTGAAGAGTAATCCCCGTACGCAAGAGATAGTTGTCGTTTTTGTCACTGCCATCTCCAAGGAGACAAAATATGCTGTAAAAGGGCTGAGTACAGGCGCGGTCGATTATCTCTATAAGCCTTTGGACCCACTGATAACTGTTGCAAAAGTTGATTCCTTTATTACTCTGGTACGAAACCAGCGGGAAATTAAAAAGAAAAACATTCAGCTGGAGAATTATCAGAAAGAGCTGATAATAGCAAAAGATGCTGCTGAGCGCGCCAAACTTATTAAAGAGAATTTTTTGGCGAATATGAGTCACGAGATTCGTACCCCGATCAATGGGATAATGGGTATTTCTCAGTTACTTCATCAAACTGAATTAAATCAGGAGCAATTAGGGATGGTGGATCTGTTAAGCAGTTCAGCTCAATCATTACTTGGGATAGTAAATGATATTCTCGATATCTCAAAAATTGATGCAGGGAAGTTCAAGATTGTAAAAACAGAAACCGATATTCATAAATTAATCCAGTCGGTGATCGATCTGACAAAGTTTAAGACTGATGAAAAGAGTATTCAGATTGAAGCTATCATTGATCAGAAAGTGCCTCAGGTAATACTGGCCGATTCGCTGCGACTTAACCAGATTCTTATGAATTTGGTAAGTAACGCAGTTAAGTTTACAAACGAAGGGAAAGTGGTGGTTCAGTTGAAGGAACTTCAGCGAAAAGATTCCAAAACTCAACTGCAAATCGATGTTATAGATACAGGTATTGGAATTGCTGAAGACGCGATTGATAAGGTTTTTGATTCGTTCGAACAGGCAGAGGATAATACATCTCAGAAATTTGGAGGCACTGGCCTGGGGCTTTCCATCGTTAAAAAGCTCGTTGAGTTAAAGGGGGGAACTATCTCGTTAAAAAGTGAAATTAATAAGGGCAGCACTTTTACCTTTACAAACTGGTATGAAATAATTGATAAGCCTGCACATACTACAGATAAAAAGGTCTTGCAATCCGAACTTTCGAAATTCGAGAACTTATCGGTTCTGGTCGCAGAGGATAACACGATCAATCAGTTTGTGATCGCCAGAATTTTAAAGAACTGGAATGTAGCCGTTGAGATTGTTGAAAATGGAGCCGCAGTGCTGGAAAAGCTAAAAGAAAGCCATTTTGATCTTATTCTTATGGATACGCATATGCCGGTAATGAATGGGCTAGAGGCAACCCGGCGCATTCGTGCGGAGTTTAGTGAACCTGAAAAAAGCATACCGATCATATCTCTTTCTGCGGCCGTAATGGAAGAAGAACAACAAGTCGCAAAGGAAGCAGGCGCGAATAATGTTTTAAGCAAGCCCTTTGAGCCAGTAGCTCTCCATGCAATGATTACTGAGTTATTAGCTAATAAATAGTGGCAGAGACGAAGATGTATCAACGCACATTTGAAGACCAGTTAGGGCGAGTTATTTCTGTCGCCTATCCTCCGAATCGAATCGTTTCTCTCGTACCCTCACAAACAGAATTACTTTTTGACCTTGGGCTTGGTGACAAGATTGTGGGAATTACAAAATTTTGTATTCATCCTGCCGACAAATTCAAGTCTACAACTAAGATTGGCGGAACAAAAAAGCTTAATCTCCAAAAAATAAGAGAGCTAAAGCCAGACCTGATCATCGGAAACAAAGAAGAAAACGAAAAGAATCAAGTGGAAGAACTTATGAGCGAGTTCAGCGTTTGGATGAGCGATATTAACGTACTGCATGATGCGGTCGGAATGATCCGCGAAATTGGGAACATTACGGACACACAAATTAAGGCTAATCTGATTGCTGCAAAAATTTACGATGGCTTCGAGTCGTTGACATCCTGCTTTAGCCCGAAAATGCGCGCCGCCTATTTTATTTGGAAAGATCCTTTTATGATTGCTGGTAAAAATACATTCATTAATGATGTATTAGAAAAGGCTGGATTCCATAATTTTTCGGACCTGCCCCGATATCCGGAATTGAGTCAATCGCAGATCAGGGAATTGAATCCCGATGTTATTTTTCTTTCATCCGAACCGTATCCTTTTAAAGATGTGCATGTTAGCGAGATGAAAGCTATTTGTACGGACGCTAAGGTGATTGTTGTAGATGGAGAGATGTTTTCATGGTATGGGAGCAGACTTCTTTATACACCCGCTTATTTGAGGACTCTGGCAGGAATAATAAATTAGTTTATTGAAATAATTAACGGATTAGATTTTGTACTTAACAGGAAAAACGTTATTTTTGCCGACCGAAATATCTCAATATATCGTTGTTCATGACAACACATACAGAGTATTTTGAATATAAATCCTAACATGCGGATGTGGCGTAATTGGTAGCCGCACCAGACTTAGGATCTGGCGCTTCACGGCGTGGGGGTTCGAGTCCCTTCATCCGCACTGACTAATTCCCCGGTTACAAAACCGGGGAATTTTTGTATAACAAGAAACGATTAAATCTTATAAAATGAACATTACACAGGACAAAATAGACAATCTGAATTCTGTATTAACGGTAAAGATTAATCCTGAAGATTACAAAGAACGCGTAGAGAAAGCGATAAAAACCCAGGCAAAGAAAGCCCAGCTTCCCGGATTTCGTAAAGGAATGGTGCCTGCATCTCACATCAAAAAAATGTATGGAAAGAATATTCTGGTTGATGAAATCAACAACATTCTTAACGATACTTTAAATAATTACATCACTGAAAACAAATTGGAGGTGCTTGGACAGCCGCTTCCTAAAATTGATGACAGTAAAGATTTCAACTGGGATTTTACTGACGAGTTTGAGTTTATTTATGAATTAGGCTTAGCGCCGGAATTTAACCTCGACTTTTCATCAAAGGATAAAATCACATATTATAAAGTCAAAGTTGACGAGGAAACACTGGCATCAAGGATAACAAATCTCCGTAAATCTTATGGCAAAATGTCAAATCCTGACGTATCGGCAGACGATGATGTTTTGTACGCAGATTTGAAGCAGCTTTCTGCTGATGGTTCTGTTTTTGAAGAGGGAATTACTAACACAGCATCCGTGCGGTTGGATCAGGTAACTGATGCCAAGATTAAGAAGGCGCTGATTGGCTTGAAGAAGGATGATGTTGTTGAGATAGATATTCAGAAAGCATTTGAAAGCAATGTTACTATTATAGCTAAGCTTCTCAATATTTCTGAAGAAGATGCACAGGACCTGAAGTCAAAATTCCAGTTAACGGTTAAGAATATTAATCGTTTAGAGGAAGGTGATCTTAATCAGGAGTTCTTTGATAAATTGTTTGGTGCTGATGTTGTTAAAACTGAAGAAGAGTTCAAGGAAAAGATCAGGGAAGAGTTAGAGTCTATGATGGTTCAAAATGCAGATCAGAAGCTTCAGGCAGATATGCTTAAGTTTGGTTTGGATAAAGTAACAATGAACCTTCCCGATGAATTCCTGAAACGCTGGTTAAAAGCTACGAACGAAAAGCTAAGTGATGAAGAACTGGCTCAGGGATATGATGATTTTGCACGTAATCTGAGATGGACATTGATCGAGAACAGAATAATCAAGGATAATAAACTTGAAATCAAATACGATCAGGTTTTCGAAACAGCAAAGAAACGCCTGGATGCACAATTTAGAATGTACAGTCCACAACCGCTTTCAGAAGAGCAGTTAGGGCAATATACGGCTCAGTTCTTGCAGGAGAAGGAAAATGCCAATCGTATTTTCGAAGAAGTAAAGGCCCAGCAAGTATTTGACTACCTGAAGAGTATAATAACATTAGATACCAAAGAAATAGAGTACAATAAATTTTTGGAATTGAAATAGCCTATGATTTAGATATGGGTTATTGAATTCTAATTTTGAAATTCTTATAAATTACAAAATAACTCATACCTTAAATTATAATATTCAATATGAACATCGATAAAAACGAATTCCGGAAATACGCAGTTAAGCACCACCGTATCGGCAGCCAGCATGTAGATAGCTTCATTGGTCGGGTAAATAATGCTTCGTTGCCAAGTGCAATGACACCTTATATCATTGAAGAACGTCAGTTGAACGTAGCACAAATGGATGTGTTCTCACGTTTGATGATGGATCGTATTATTTTCCTTGGGGATGCTGTGCATGAAGGCATTGCTAATATTATCCAGGCTCAGCTATTGTTCCTGCAGTCTACTGATGCAAAAAGAGATATTCAGATCTATATAAATTCTCCAGGAGGTTCTGTTTATGCTGGCCTTGGAATTTACGATACTATGCAATATATAGCGCCAGACGTTGCTACTATCTGTACAGGTATGGCTGCATCTATGGCTGCAGTTTTATTATGCGCGGGTACCAAAGGTAAACGAGCTGCGTTACCACATTCAAGAGTTATGATACACCAGCCTTCGGGCGGTGCTCAGGGTGTAGCTTCAGATATGGAGATAAATCTGAGAGAAATGCTTAAATTGAAGAAGGAACTTTATGATATTATAGCTAAACATTCAGGCCAGTCTTATGAGTGGGTTGAGAAGGCTTCAGATCGTGATTACTGGATGATCGCTGATGAGGCGAAAGAATATGGTATGATTGATGAGGTGTTAGTTGGAACCGGAGATAAAAAATAATGAGTAAAGGAAATAAAGATATTAAGTGTTCATTCTGCGGCTCCGGCAAGCAGGATACATTAATGCTGATTGCAGGCTTAGATGCACACATTTGTGATAAATGTGTCGCCCAGGCTAATCAGATTCTTGCAGAGGAGCTTAATGTCCGTAAAACAAAGTCTACTCAAACTTTCGAGACCCTTTTAAAGCCAATTGAGATAAAAACTCATCTCGACCAATACGTTATTGGTCAGGATCAGGCGAAAAAGATATTGTCTGTTGCTGTGTACAATCACTATAAACGTCTTAACCAAAAGATAGGGAAAGATGAAGTTGAGATTGAAAAATCGAATATTATTATGGTGGGAGAAACGGGGACGGGTAAAACTCTGTTAGCTAAAACTATTGCGAGGGTCTTGAATGTTCCGTTCTGTATCTGCGATGCAACTGTTTTGACAGAAGCTGGATATGTTGGAGAAGACGTGGAAAGTATTTTAACTCGTTTACTACAGGCCGCTGATTATGATGTGACTGCCGCTGAACGCGGGATTGTTTATATCGATGAGGTCGATAAGATCGCACGCAAGAGCGATAATCCATCAATCACACGGGATGTTTCTGGAGAAGGTGTTCAACAGGCTTTGTTGAAGATACTCGAAGGAACTATCGTTAACGTTCCGCCGCAGGGAGGTAGAAAGCATCCCGATCAGAAGATGATTGCCGTTAATACGAACAATATCCTGTTCATTTGCGGAGGAGCTTTTGATGGTATCGAGAAGAAAATTGCCAATAGGCTTCGTACCCAAACAGTAGGTTATAAGGTAGATAAAGAGGATCTTAATATAGATCTTAAAAACCTTTACAAGTATATAACTCCTCAGGATCTTAAGTCTTTTGGACTTATTCCTGAACTTATAGGGCGTTTACCAGTGATTACACATTTAAATCCGCTGGATAGAGAAACCTTGTTAAGTATTCTTACCGAGCCGAAAAATTCTCTCATCAAACAGTACAAGAAATTGTTTGAGTATGAAAATGTAAAATTGGAGTTCGAAAAAGACGTAATGGAATTTGTGGTAGATAAGGCCATGGAATTTAAACTTGGTGCACGTGGGCTCCGCTCTATCTGTGAAGCTATAATGATTGATGCGATGTATGAAACGCCCTCGGGGAAGAACACCAAGGACCTGTTCATCACACTCGATTATGCAACGGATAAATTTGAAAAGTCCGATCTCAAGAAACTTAAAGTAGCATAAAAGAGCCCCCGATTTAATCGGGGGTTTTTTGTACCATAAGAAATTAAAATATGAACGAAGAAAAAGACGTAAAAAAAGATCCCGTTGAAGGGGCTGCAAAAACAAAAAAGATAAAGGAAGTCGAGTCTCCCGTAAAGCCAGGACTCAAAAATAAGGAAGACATAGTAAATAATTGGCTGCCGAGATATACAGGTCGGCCGTTGAGCGATTTTACCGGGTTTATTCTTCTGACTAACTTCTCAAGATATTTGAATCTCTTCTCAGAATGGAACGATAACGCTCCGATAGTTGGTTTAGATAAGCCAATGCAAAGTGTTGCCGCAAACGGAATTACACTGATAAATTTCGGAATGGGGAGCCCAATGGCCGCTACCATGATGGACCTCCTAACGGCCATCAAGCCGAAAGCTGTACTGTTTCTCGGGAAATGCGGCGGTTTAAAAAAGAACAACAATATTGGTGATTTGATCCTGCCTATTGCTGCAATACGTGGAGAGGGAACTTCGAATGATTATTTTCCGCCAGAAGTGCCGGCCTTGCCGTCGTTCGCGCTGCAAAAAGCCATATCCACAACAATTCGTGATCATTCGCGCGATTACTGGACTGGTACCGTTTATACAACCAACAGACGTGTTTGGGAACATGATAAGGTTTTTAAGAAATACCTTAAAAGCCTAAGGGCGATGGCTGTGGATATGGAAACTGCCACAATCTTTACAACCGGTTTTGCCAATAAAATACCTACTGGTGCTTTGCTTCTGGTTTCTGATCAGCCAATGATACCGGAAGGAGTAAAGACAGCCGAAAGCGATTCAAAAGTCACAGAGCAGTATGTGGAAACTCATTTACGCGTCGGAATTGATTCGTTGAAACAATTAATCAATAACGGGCTAACAGTTAAGCATCTGAAGTTTTAACGTTCATTAGCCACAATTAACCTATTCTAAATGTTCTGTATTGTCAATTTGCAGCCGTTTCTAATTGGAATTGAGGTTTAAAGTTATTTACATCGTTAAGCATACTGCCCGTGTTTGTATCCAAAGACGTTTTATTTCTTGGTGAAATCCAATTTTCCGAGATTTTAATTTGTGTGGTGACTATCATTTTTTCCAGGTTTGCAACCTTAGCTCTAGAATAACAAACAACCTTCAGTGTATTTCCGTAAATTTGCATCATGTGGTATAACAACATTCTAGAAACAATTGGCAATACTCCTTTGGTGAAGTTAAACGCGATCACGAAGGATGTTAAGGCGACTGTGCTGGCTAAGATCGAGACAACTAATCCTGGTAATTCCATTAAGGACCGGATGGCGGTCAAGATGATAGAAGACGCGGAAATAGATGGAAGATTAAAGCCGGGGGGAACCATTATTGAAGGTACATCTGGTAATACCGGAATGGGGCTTGCTATTGCTGCAGTAATCAAGGGCTACAAGTGTATTTTCACAACTACTGATAAACAATCAAAAGAGAAGGTAGATGCTCTAAGGGCGTTTGGTGCTGAGGTGATTGTGTGCCCTACTAATGTAGACCCGGAAGATCCTCGGTCATATTATTCTGTGTCTACCCGTTTAGAGCGGGAAGTTCCGAACTCGTGGAAACCAAATCAGTATGACAACCTTTCTAATTCCAAAGCTCATTATGAGCAAACGGGACCTGAGATATGGGAGCAGACTGAAGGTAAGATCACCCATCTAGTTGTCGGGGTTGGAACGGGAGGAACTATATCAGGTGCTGGTAAATATCTCAAAGAGAAAAATCCGAATATTAAAGTCTGGGGGATTGATACCTATGGCTCTGTGTTTAAAAAATACAAGGAGACCGGGGAGTTTGATAAAAATGAGATCTATCCTTATATAACAGAGGGAATAGGAGAAGATTTTCTACCCAAAAATGTCGACTTTGATGTTATCGACCGGTTTGAAAAAGTTACTGATAAAGATGCGGCTTTGATGACCCGCGAAATTGCACGTCGCGAGGGAATATTTGCTGGTAACTCGGCTGGATCGGCGCTTGCCGGATTAATGCAGTTGAAGAGCGAGTTAAAGGAAGGTGACCTTGTTGTGATAATATTCCATGATCACGGATCAAGGTACATGGGTAAAATGTACAATGAGGATTGGCTCCGGGAGCGGGGTTTCCTTGCTGATGAAAAACTTACAGCGAAATCCATTTTGTCCAGGAGAGAGCGTCAGGATATTATAACCATAGACTGTGAGAAATCCGTGCTTGAGGCGATTAACACAATCAAGTCGCTAAATATATCACAGATTCCTGTTACTCAACAGGGAATGATTATTGGCAAGCTCACTGAAAGTGACATTCTGAATTCTGTACTTGAAAATCCAGGTTTAAAATCCGGGAGCATCAAAGAGATTATGACTGCGTCTTTTCCATTTATTGATCTTAATACCTCCATAGATAAAATTTCTTCGATTATTAATAAAGATAATATGGCGGTATTAGTTGAGGATGGCGAAGGCAAGATTGAAATAATTACGCAGTACGACATTATTAACGCTATTTCTGCCTGATGATTTCACTGAATAATTAATTCGATCAGATTAGTCATTAAGCTCTTTCAGTCGTTCGGTTTTATAAAAGTTGTTGATATCAACCAGGGGTTCTGATAAAAGGTAAATACCTGTATCTTTTTCCCTGGCGTAAGGATTCTCGACTTTCCCAATATTAACTTTCGTGCCGAATGCACTGGCTATATCTTTTATATCATCATCGATCATGATGATATATTTGGTTTCAATACTATCTGGCGACCATAATGCAAAACTACTGCTTAGGCTAACAGGTTCAGGTAGATCATATTTGCCGGCATAATGCTGAATTGCCCCCGCCAAGCCGTAATTTCCGGCAATAAGAGTAGTTCTGGATCTTTCTTCTTTCGGTATCTTTTGATATGCAGCTTTTGCATGTTTCGCTATCTCTTCCCACCCCAGCATATCTGCATAATCTTGGGTTGTAGCATGACGTTGCTGATCTTCCCATTTAACAGGGAATTCTAGTCCGCTTGAAGTAGTGAATTCAAAAAACCGAAGTGTAGAGGAAAAGGGTAAAATTGGGATTACTGTCGGAACAAGTAGTAAAGAGGGTGCTAATAGCAAGGTAACAGCCGCGTACCGGAATGGCGCGACAATGCTCCCTAACACTTTGTGAAGACAGATGCCACCAGCAGCAAAAAGCATCGGAAAGGCTCCAAAACTGTAATAAACTTTACCATTTAGAGCCAGGAGCAAAGCGACTACAATAATAAATGAGTAGGCTATGAAAATATACCTCTTATTACTCTTAGTGAAGAAAAGGTAAAAAAGCCCGGAAAGCCATATAACAGATGCCGAGGCATGTATTATAAGGATTTGAAGGACAAAGTTGAAAGGGTTTATATAGTTGAGTTGCGTTTCTTTCAATTCTTGCATGTGAGAAATAACAGGAAGATCATGATTGATTTGCCAGATCAGATTGGGCAGGAAAATAACAAAGGCGATAAAAAACGAGAATATCCATGCTTTATTTAAAAGGACCTTCCGTTGAGGACTGATTAGAACAGCAACTATGAGCGAAAATATAAAAAATGCCATGGTATACTTGGTAAGCATGCCAATTCCTGCTGCTAATCCGAGGAGATATATATAATTTGTTTTTCGGGTTTGAATATGTTTTAGAAGGAGATAGGCTGATACCACCCAGAATAATTGATCAAAAACAACGGGTTGCAGCAAGTATCCAGAAGCGAGGAATGATGGCGAAATTACCATGGCTGAACAAGCAACAACTATTGAGAATCGCCGGCCATTCATCGAGATTACAAACAACCCGGTCATGAAAACTATCAGGGCACTTGCAATTGAGGGCAAAACCCTCATGGCAAATACGCTATCTCCCAGAAATGCATACGAAAACCATGATATGCCTGCTATAAATGGGGGTACTTCCTTATATCCCCAGTCGATATGTTCAGACATCGCCATGTACAGCAGCTCATCCCTGTGAAATCCGAAATTGCTGTTCGATACGAGATGTAAGATCAGCTTAAGGATTGAAAAGAATAAGATGACCTGGAGTTCTTTCGCGTTTCGTTTATAGAACGACATGAGAGCTGGATTAAATCTAAATTTACAAAAAAAAACGGATCGATGGTCGATCCGTTTTATAGAAGTTTTTTGAAGCTTAATGTCCGCTGTCTGTTGCAGTAATACGCTTAATATTCGCACCAAGTGCCCTTAACCGAATATCAATATCCTGATAGCCGCGTTCAATTTGTTCGATATTGAAAATTGTAGACGTGCCTTGCGCAGACAATGCTGCAATTAGGAGGGATACCCCCGCACGTATATCTGGAGAGGTCATTGAAATTCCCCGTAATTTCACCTTTTTATCAAGTCCGATTACGGTTGCACGATGCGGATCACAGAGGATAATTTGGGCTCCCATATCGATGAGCTTATCTACAAAGAAAAGGCGGCTTTCAAACATTTTTTGATGGATCAGCACATTTCCTTTTGCCTGTGTGGCTACTACGAGCATTATACTTAGCAAATCGGGTGTGAATCCCGGCCAAGGAGCATCAGCTATTGTCATTATCGATCCATCGATAAAGGTATCGACTTCGTAATGTTTTTGAGAAGGGATATAAATGTCGTCGCCGCGGAGTTCAAATTGAATTCCCAGTTTTCTGAAAACTTCAGGAATCATTCCAAGTTCCTCGAATCGAACATCTTTAATAGTAATTTCGGACTCAGTCATAGCGGCCAATCCGATGAACGATCCAATTTCAATCATATCGGGAAGAAGCCTGTGCTCAGTTCCGCCTAATTGTTTGACTCCTTCAATGGTTAACAAATTCGAACCAACTCCTGTAATTTTTGCGCCCATGCGGTTAAGCATTTTACACAATTGCTGAAGATAGGGCTCGCACGCGGCATTGTAAATAGTGGTAATTCCTTTGGCAAGGACAGCTGCCATAACTACGTTGGCGGTTCCTGTAACCGAAGCTTCGTCCAGAAGAATATATGCTCCCTTCAGGTCACTCGCGTCAACATTGAAAAAATTGGTCTTTTTGTCATAAACAAACTTAGCACCGAGCTTTTCGAAGCCGAGAAAGTGAGTATCTAAACGTCTTCTGCCGATTTTATCTCCTCCTGGCTTAGGAATTGCAGCTTTTCCAAAACGAGCAAGTAATGGGCCTACAATCATAATAGAACCTCTTAAGCTGCCCCCTTTTGAGCGAAATGCTTCAGAATGGAAGAAATCAAGGTTAATATTTGATGCTTTAAAGGTATATGTGTCTTTACTTAAACGCTCCACTTTTACTCCGAGATCGCCAATGAGCTCTATTAACTTATTGACATCTTTGATATCGGGAATGTTGCTGATTGTTATTTTTTCTGCAGTAAGGAGTACAGCGGAAATGATCTGTAATGCTTCGTTTTTTGCTCCTTGAGGGATAATTTCTCCCTTTAATGGCTTCCCACCAACAATTTCAAATGCGTTCATCTATAATGGTAAATTTTAATGTTTCGGCCCAGCCATATTGGTTAGACGGCTGACCTTTCAAAAATGAATTTCAATCAAAAACCAAAGAAGGTTAAACTAGTATCTTTTGCCTCCGGAATTATTTGATCTTTGGCGATTAGACCCGCCGGTATTATTCCTGCTGTTGGTATTTTGTCTATTCTTATTGTTCTGGTTACTGTTTCTCTGCCTGTTATTTGCAGGAGTTGGCTGACGCACTTCAATGCGTTGAAGGTTAACATTATCTTCGAGTTGCAAATCTCCGTTTGACATTTCACGCAGATCTTTAATTATGGTTTCATCAGCAACACTATCTTTATTCCAGGTTACATAGGCCATTTTCATAAAATTTGCTATTGATTGAACCATCAACTGCTTACGCTGCGGTTCTTCGATTGCCTTTGCCCGGCTGATCATCAGCTCAACAGTTTTGCCGTAGTGTTTGTACTTGATTCGCTGCTGCGGATAGGATAATGGTGCAGGTTTAAAACGAATGGCGTCCTCTGAAGGTTTCGGATATGGCGAATCCACATCAATCTTAAAGTCAGATATGATGTGTAAATGGTCCCACAATTTATGTTTAAAGTCAGCGACATCACGCAGGTGAGGATTTAAAAACCCCATCAAATCGATTACAACCTGAGCATACCGATTTCGTTCATCTTTAGTAGGAAGATCAACGATATATTTAACCATATTCTGCACATTACGTCCATATTCTGCAAGAATCAGCTTTTTCCTTGTGGTATTATAATCAAATGTCATGGTAATTCATTAATTCCGCTAACTCAAATATGTGGTTTTTGAGCTGTAAAGCGGTCTTTTGGTTTTATTTTACAATTTTCAATTTAGCAAATTTTAGCAATAATTGCTTCTGTCCTAAATCTTTAAAAAATATCGTTGCCTTAACATCGGGTTTATTCCCTTCGAGATTAATCACTTTCCCAAAACCGAAGCGTTCGTGCTCAACCTCCATACCAACCTGGAGACCAGAGGTGTCTGAAGGTGCGAAGTCTGCGCTAGGTACATGGGCTTTTGGCAAAATCGATGTGGTTTTTTGTATAGGAGCCGGTTTTGGCTTACTAAACGTTTCTTTCTGTTGCCATGCAGACCTTTCATCATCAAAGAATGGATTGCCACTACTTTTTAACTGCGGTTTGAAGTCCAGCTCCAAATAACTGGCGTCGATTTCATCAATAAATCTGCTCGGTTCACAGCTCGTTAAAGTTCCCCAGCGATATCTGGAAGTAGCATATGAAAGATTCAATTTTTTTCCGGCGCGTGTTATTGCAACGTAAAATAAGCGGCGTTCTTCTTCCAGATCTATACGGGAACTTAATGACATCTGGGAAGGGAAAAGATTTTCTTCAAGTCCAACCACAAATACGTTATCAAACTCAAGACCTTTCGCCGAGTGGATGGTCATTAAGGAAACAGTGTCAGCATTAGGATTTTTATCGTTATCATCGTTGGTAAGCAAGGCAACATCCTGCATAAAGATATCAAGTCCTTTTTCTTCCAAATCTTCACGCTCGCTGAATTCTTTAATTCCGTTTAGAAGTTCCTGTATATTTTCATATCTGCTCAAACCTTCAATGGACTTATCAGAATACAAGTCTTTCAGAAGGGTTGAATGCTGAGCGATGTGTAACGCAGTATCATACGCTGAATGAGTTTTCGTCATTACCTGAAAACTTTGAATCATCAGTGCAAAATTTCCTACAGCAGTAGCGCTTCTTGCATCCAGGTATTGTTGCGAATTGACAATAATTTCCCATAATGTAAGATTATGCTGATCAGCAGCTATTATTATTCTCTCAATGGTTGTATCGCCAATTCCCCTTCTTGGATAGTTAATAACTCGTTTTATAGCCTCCTCATCATTTGGATTAAACGTCAATCTGAAGTAAGCTATCAGATCTTTAATCTCCTTGCGCTGATAGAAGGAAAGGCCTCCGTAAATTTTATAAGGAACATTTAGCTTTCGGAGTGATTCCTCCATGGCTCGCGACTGAGCATTGGTGCGATATAGGATCGCAAAGTCGTTATATTTTGAACCTTTTACAGCCTGTTCCTGTGCGATAGCTTCCGCAACGATTTTACCCTCCTCGTTGTCGCTGAAAGCCCTTGAGACCTTTATTTTATCGCCGGTTTCGTTTTCTGAAAAGACAGATTTTTTAAGCTGATTTTTATTATTAGCTATTATGCTGTTAGCAACATTAACAATATTTTGAGTTGAACGGTAGTTTTGTTCGAGTTTGAAGACTTTCAGATCCGGATAATCTTTTTCGAAATTGAGAATGTTCTGAATGTTAGCCCCCCGAAAAGCATAAATACTTTGGGCATCATCGCCTACAACGCAAATATTCTCATTATTTGCAGCCAGCTTTTTGACAATCAGGTATTGTGAAAAGTTAGTATCCTGATACTCATCCACCATCAGGTATTTAAACTTGTTCTGATACTTGTAGAGTACGTCGGGATGCTCGCGCAAGAGCACGTTCGTTTTGTAAAGGAGGTCGTCGAAATCCATTGCCCCTGCTTTATAACACCTTTGAGCATAGGTTTGGTAAATTTCTCCCATCTTCCCCCGGCCTGAGGAAAAATCCTCGGCCTGTATATGTTCATTTTGTAAATATTCTGCCGGTGATATCAGGTTATTCTTTGATGAAGATATCCGGTTATAAACGAAATTTGCATTATACAGTTTGTCATCAAGCTGCTGCTCTTTTAATATGCTTCTTATCAGGCTTTTGCTATCATCGGTATCGTAAATTGTGAAGTTATTTGGATAGCCTATTTTTTGAGCCTCTACCCGAAGCAATTTTGCGAAGACGGAGTGAAAAGTCCCCATCCAAATATTTTTCGCCTCACTGCCAACTACCTTCATTATACGTTCACGCATTTCTTTGGCAGCCTTATTTGTGAAGGTCAGGACAAGAATATTGAAGGGATCAACATCTTTTCTGATGAGGTGTGCAACTCGATAAGTAATTACTCTGGTTTTACCTGAACCAGCTCCCGCCACAATCATCACTGGCCCTTCTGTCTGCTCTACCGCCGCCCTTTGTGAAGGATTTAAGCCATCTAAATAATCCAAAATTTACTCCTGTTTTTATCGGCTAAATTACTAAAGAGATTTGAGATTAAGACTTTGGGCACCAGAACGAATGTGAAATGTTGAGAAAAATTAGCAAACGTCAGTCTTCACTTATCAAACTTGATCGGCTTGGATTGTTAAGGTTCTCATTAATATTAATGATCTTATCATCAAGATCATTAATGCATTTTCCCATTTGCTCCACAAACTCTTCCTTTTCAATCAGGTCATCGTTTTCCAAAAGCATAAGTCCCTTCAAAGTAGCGACTGGGCTCCGGATTTGATGAGATAGGTGAGATGAGTATTCAGACAATTTTTTATTCTTATTTTTCAAATCGATGGTTCGCTCTTCGATGAGTTCCTCAAGATTTTGATTGGTGCGGTCTAGATCATCTTTTTGCTTAGATATCGCTCCATTTAACCGCGTAAGTTCAGCGTTTGTCAGAGATGATTTTTTTACATTCTTAATCAAAAGGAAAATAACAAAGAAAGCCAGCATGGCCACTATGCTGCTTGCCCAAAATAATAGTTGATTATTCTCCTGCTGGGCAATCGTAAGTTCATTCTCCTTTTGTTTTTCCAACTGCACATGCTGAGCCTCTAAGAGCCGGATTCTGTCTGAAATATTTTCGGCATACATCGCACTATCCTGTCTGTATGCTTTTTGCAGATAATTCAGGGCTCCCTTGTAGTTTTTACGCTTGTTTTCCAGGTCATAGGAAGTGAGGGTGTAATTGTACTCAAGTTTAATATCCTTAAGCAGGCGTGCATATGCAAGCCCCTCTTTAATCGTGTTTTCTGCTGCTGGAAAATCGCCATTGCTGATGTGAATTGAGCTAAGCGTAAGATTGATACTTGCAATCGAGTTGTTCAGCTTCTCATGTTTTGCACTTTGAAGCGCGTCGTCAAGGTGGAACTCAGCTTTTACAAGATCGCCCGAATTTAGGTACAGGACACCCATATTCTGGTTACTTTGTATGATCCCGATCTCATTGCCAAGCTCTTTAAACATTTTAAGACTGAGCTGATAATAGGAAAGGGCTTTTGAGAAGTTTCGCATTTGCTGATAAACAGTGCCGATGTTCAGATACAAGCCAGCAATGAGATCCTTGATTTTTAATTTCTTAGCAATCTTCAGGCTTTTATTGAAATTCTCAAGAGACTTGATGTAGTCTACATCACGGTAAAGATTACCGATATTGTTATACACCTTTGCCTCTCCCTCAAGATTTTCACTTTTTTTAAAAAAAGTTAATGCATTTAAATAAAATTCTATCGCCTTATCGAGGGAGTTTTTATAGCTGTGGCCAATGCCGATTATCCGGTAAGATTCGGCTACACCATCGGTATAATTTAACTTTAAAGCTATTTTAAGAGCCTTATTCGCTTTGCTGATAGTCACGTCCGGATTGATAAGCCGGGTCTTAAATGCTTGATTATTAAGCGAGATAACCTCGGATTTGTCAGATTTAGTTGTAATCTTTGCCGAACCTATTGGAATA
>JAZKIH010000099.1:0-2711 GCA_040384965.1 Bacteroidota bacterium
TTACGATCAAGCAAAAAGAAGCGGTAGGAGTGGATGGTACTTTGAAATACGGCAGGTACTATGACGGGATGGGAGAGCTCCTGGAATATGGGATAGTGGCAAAGGCGGGTCACGATAAATACTACATAAACACAAATCTGTTCTTTAACGGGGACAGGTTGAAAAAGAAGAAATGAGCGAAACAAGAAAAAGAGAATATAGGCGTCATTTGCCAGATGGAGGATTTTTAGAGT
The DNA here is from genome assembly GCA_040384965.1 of Bacteroidota bacterium. Classification (GTDB taxonomy): domain Bacteria; phylum Bacteroidota; class Bacteroidia; order Sphingobacteriales; family Sphingobacteriaceae; genus Daejeonella. The sequence goes on from JAZKIH010000099.1 coordinate 234, forward strand.
TTTCCATTTTAGATAACAGCCGGTATCATACCAACCTTGTGCAATGGATTTTAAGAGCAGGCGGTAAACCACAGGATTTTAAAATTGACGAAATGGTAGTTGTTGGAGGAATGCCAGAGTGGGTAAGGGTAGTCTTTAAAAATAACAAATGAAACCAGAATCAACCTTTGAGAAGATAATCAGAAAGACTGGTAAGAAGCCGGTTGACTGCAAATGTGTTCAATGTAAGTCGCAATGCAATCATCCGTGCCTCGGCACCCCGGAAGATATGTTTAAGATAATGGCTGCAGGATTCGGTAAAAGAGTGATGCAAGTAAAGTGGGCTGGAGGAATTGCGCAAGGGTTCACAGATAAGGAAGTGCCTATGATTACCCCTTTGTATGACAAAGAGAAAAAGACCTGCACTTTCTTTACCAACGGGCTTTGCGAACTACATGAATCAGGGTTAAAACCAACCGAAGGAAAACTATCACACCATAGTACTGATGCAAGAAATCTGAATAAGTATAATTCAATCGGGTGGGCAGTAGCGAAAGAATGGCTTGCTTTGTCACAGGAAAAGGCGAATGAACTGGTAGATAAATACATTAAAAAAATCGAAGAATAATATGATACCTAATTTAGAATTTCAGGAGTTCCCAAAGATGGCGAGGCTTTCAAGGGATATTATTATTACTGAAAAAATAGACGGCACGAACGCCCAGCTATTAATTACCGAAGACGGTGATTTACTTGTAGGTAGTCGTACAAAATGGATTACACCACAAGATGACAATGCTGGTTTCGCAAGATGGGTGGAAGGCAATAAATCTGAATTATTAAAACTTGGCCCCGGTAGGCACTTTGGCGAATGGTGGGGAAGCGGAATTCAACGTGGTTACGGGTTACCAAAGGGAGAAAAAAGACTTTCGCTATTTAATGTAGGCAGATGGGCCTTGTATGGCACCGAGCCAAAAAGAATATTAACAGCCGATCCACGAATTGAAAAGTATCAGGATGTTTTGCCAGAGGGTATTTCATTGGTTCCTGAATTATATAGGGGCGAATTTGATACACACAAGATTGATGAAGTATTGGATGGTTTAAAAACAAATGGCAGCTATGCATCTCCTGGGTTTATGAATCCAGAAGGAATTGTGGTGTTTCATATTGCGGGCAATGTGGGCTTCAAAAGGACAATCGAAAAGGATGAAGTACCAAAATCAATGGTTAAATAGCATGAAGCCACTAAAAACAAAAGTCCTTGTATCGGTAAACCTTACCCAGAAATCAGACTACGAAATTGAACTGATAGAAGGCGTTAATATCTGGATGGACAGTAATTTTGGAGCCGATGGAAGGATTGCCAGCCCTTCAGTAGCGACGGTCGTGGAACCAGGGGAAAGCGTAGAAGGTCTTTTGAAAGGAGATTTCATTCTCTGCCACCACAATGCGTTCAATATGGGTTCTCTTTCGGGCAACCTTGTCGGGAACACAGGAGAGAAGGATGAAAAAGGCTTTGCGCTGTTCGTTATCAACCCTGATATGATCTATATCAGGATAAGAGAGGGTGTTTTAATGCCGATGGACGGGTATATGATTGCTGAACGGATTGTAAAGGAACAGAAATCGGTGATTATCGTGGAGGCTAAGAACGAACCATGCAGGTTCAAGGTGTTAAATGTAGGCGAAGGCTGTGAGCCGGTAAAAGCAGGGGATATCGTTCACTGTTTTAAATTCTCCGACTACGAGATAGTGTACAACCTGGATAAAAAAAGGCACTCAGTCATCAGGATTAAGATTGATGACGTTTTAGGGATTGAAAATTGAGATACAGTATGGCAAATTTCAAAATAGTAATAACAGAAAAAGGTTCAAAGAGAGCTTACCCCGCTATTTGGTATGCAGGTCTGCACGGGCATGAGTTTCTTGTAACCGTATCAGAGAGATGGAAGTCTATGTACGAGGTTGTGGCTGGCGAATATGCCGGTAAAATTATTGACCCTAAAGACTGCAAAAAACTATAACCACTAACAATATGCGACAAGAAGATTTAAGTGATCAGGAATACATTGAACTCTTAGAAGAACGGATAGCCGCCATGCTTGACGAAGATTCAGTGAAAGGCATGTACTACACGCTGAATGCAAAGCTAAGGGAGTTAAATAGGGTGGTTAGTTCTTACAAGATTGAAATAAATGACTCAGAGAGCAAAGCTTATGAACGTTTCTGGAAAACGTTTATTGATATTAAAGAAGTGGCCGGTAATGTCCTTTGGCTGAAAACACAGATATTCGGCGATACAAAAGAAACGGTTATCACCAACCCGATGGAAAAATTTGCTAAATCAAAAAAGTTGAATAATGAAAATGATTGAACTGCATCCGCCGATGCACTTTAAGTTCTCGGTGGAAATGAGTAATCCCAAACTTATCAAAGAGGGGATGGCCTTGCGAGCACAATATGTAGAAGCAAGAAATCAAATTGCAGAACTGAGAA
>JAZKIH010000100.1:0-61826 GCA_040384965.1 Bacteroidota bacterium
GCTCCAAATAATACCGCTGAATACACAAGGTTACCCAAAAGCATATTTCTAAAGAATGGTAATGCTGCTGTATAAGAAGCGATAATTCCTGAAAAATTACGCGGATATAAAGTAGCAGGGTAGAAGAATGAGAAATTTGTGATCAGGTAAAACACTGAGGCACTTATAAACGAAGCAAGTATAACATTTGTGGTGTTCACTTTATTTCTTATTAAGAATCCGCAAGCCACCATTGCTATAAAACCGGTATAAACGAGCAGGCTAAATCCGTTGTTTAGGAAAAGTATGTCTGCGAGAGCCATCGCCGCTAAAGGCATAATAAAGGCCAGACGTCTGTCGCTAAATTGAGATCCGGCAAAAATTGCCAGAGCGCCCACTGCTGTGAAATTCCAGGTATGATCTATTACCAAGGGGAGGGCACGGCTGAATGCTGCGAGGATAACTATTAACGTTACAACGATAAAACGAGATGAGGTGATTTTCATAGGTCAAAAATAATAAAAATATCAATTGTTTTAGAAACCAATCTAATATTAAATTTCATACCGATTTAGCACTAATTTGGCGAAACAGTGGTTCAGAATATTATTCTGTGATGAATCATAAAATCTTATTTTTCAGTGTTATACATCCAATTAGTGAAATTAAAAGTTGAGAAATGTTCTCTTTATTGGAGCACGATACCCACTAATTCCAAAATTTAATTTGGTTAAGATCTTAATGCGTCTGATAATGAATTAGTTACATCCATTTACGGACACTTTATTATGAATTCATCACGTGTCGTATCTTTTATAAGCGGAATTAAAGTCTGCCCTCATCGTATCAAATCTTTCTGTCGCAGATTTCATAAACTCAGTATCTAAAATCTGGAAAACACCATTTACACCATCGGGAATATCCAGTTCGGCAAGTTTATAGATCTGTTCAAAAATTCCCTTTTCCAGTTTAATGATAAACTTTTGATTCATCGAAAAGATTGTGATCTTACAATCGGGATGTGGTAATTCTGCTACTACTCTCATGTCAGCTATTTGGTAATTAGTTGTTTATCAAAGGGTGGATTTTGCAGCGGGTTTGAGCCATTTATTGATCCTGAAGAGGATATAATCTTGAATCTTGCAAAAAGCTCTTCACTGTACCAGTTTTGCTGCCTTGTTTTACGTATCACTTCACTATGTTCTTTAGATCCATACGCAAATGCTTTCATGCTCTCTAAGCTATCCCACAAAGAAAAAGTGGCCTGCCGAAAAACAGGTGCTTCACCGATGCCAACTGAGGTGATGTATCCGGGTGAAGTTTCCATGAGTTTAGCTACCGGCTCAACGTTATTCCAAAATGATTTCAGTTTGCTGAACCGAATTGTAGCCCGGGTAAGCACTCCAATAGGCCCATCGAAGTTATTATTATCACCTGATGCCTGAAACGGCTCTTTGTTATCCCAATAACCATGACTACTTAAAGGTTCCATAAATACAGTCCACTTTTCATAACTGAATGTGTTCCACCATGATTGGATAAAGGAAGCTTTATCAAAGTCCTCTTTACTTTCCCATACTGCCAGTAAAGCCCACTGCTGCCAATCGGGATTGAGATCAAAAGTTCCATTCCGTCCGCATCCCATTAATTTCCAAAAAGAGCACTTGTTATTGAAAGCCAGAGGAATGCGATGAACTGCCATTGCCAGCAATGCCAATGGAATGAGCAGAGGCTTATATCTTACAACTGTAAGGGATACGATCATAATTGACCAATAGTTTTGTAGTACAGCTGCCAAAGGTAAATGATCCGAACTCATTCTTCAGGTGTTTATCAAAAAACAGATGAAATTGACTTTAATATTGCTTCAGATTACAGAGTCAATGCTAATTTTGCAGCATGGCTGAAGATTTAAATATCATCAAGGGAACAAAAGCAGATCAATATCAATCGCTTATACCTCAAATAAGCTCCTTGATTGAAGGAGAAAAAGATTTGATTGCTAACCTGGCGAATGTCAGTGCAGCTTTAAAAGAACAATTCGGCTTTCTGTGGGTAGGTTTCTATTTGGTGAAAGACGACGAATTGGTTCTCGGCCCGTTTCAGGGCCCGGTTGCTTGTACCCGTATCAAAATGGGGAAGGGAGTATGCGGCAGCTCGTGGGCGCAAGCTCAAACAATAATTGTCCCGGACGTCGAAGAATTTCCTGGTCACATAGCGTGCAGTTCTTCCTCCAGATCGGAAATAGTGATCCCATTGATTCAGTCTGGAAAAGTTATCGGAGTTCTGGATGTCGACAGCGCTGATCTAAATACCTTTGACGAGACGGATAGTAAATATCTGACGGAAATAATCCAGTTTATTTATCCCGATGGAAAATAAGCTGCCGTTAGAGTTTTATCAGCAAGCAGATGTGGTATCAATTGCCAGGCAAATGCTTGGTAAGCACGTATATTCGAGAATAGACGGAAAATTGACGGGTGGAATTATAGTAGAAACCGAAGCATATCGCGGGCCGGATGATCGGGGATCGCACGCCTACAATGACAAGCGGACACCCCGGAATGAGATGATGTATAGTGCGGGCGGGGTAGCTTACATGTACATTTGCTATGGAATCCATGATATGCTGAATATAGTTACAGGCACGGAAGGAATGTCTCATGCAGCTTTAATACGAGCTATTGAACCAACTGAAGGACTTGATATTATGAGATTAAGAAGAGGTGTTTTCGATCAGGACCGGCGGCTTTGTCAGGGACCAGGTGCCCTGGCGAAGGCATTAGGATTATCTAAACTTCAAAACGGTGCAGATCTTCTTGGGAATGAGATATGGCTGACAGATGAGGGCCGGAATTATACTGATGATGAGATCGTATTTGCAGCCAGAGTAGGGATGAACTTTGATGGGCCGTTCAAGACTATCCCGTGGCGCTTTTATGTAAAGGGAAACCGGTACGTAAGTCGGCCAAACAGTTGATTATTAACTATCGGTTTAAATAGTTGAACATTTTGACAAATTTCATGTTATGACTTTTAATAATTTGTAAAAGCCATGAAAACACGATCATTAGCAATCTTAAATACCGTGAGTTTAGCGGTGATGATATCTTTATCCTATCTAACTCAAAATAAGTCGGTATCAAGTGCAGACGTCGGTGAGGTTTCGGCAAAATATGAGACGCTATTTGCGCCTGCCGGATTAACCTTTGCTATATGGGGCCTTATCTATCTTGCATTAACAGCTTTTTGCATTTATCATCTTGTCAAGACGTTCAATTCCAACGAAAATGAGCAGGCCGATTCCGATATAAAGGAAATTGGCTGGCTATTCGTTATTAATACACTTGCGACATCAGCCTGGCTTATAGCATGGGTACAGGAGCAAATAGGCTTATCAGTCATTTTGATCCTAATCCAGTTAATATCCCTAATCTTAATAAGCGTAAAGGCTCATATAGCCAATCCTGAACGGGAATTGTCAAGTAAGATCTTTACTCAATTTCCGCTAAGTATCTATTTTGGATGGATATGCATCGCAACTATAGCCAACATCAGCGCTTTTCTGGTGTCAGTGAACTGGAGTGGCTTTGGAATATCAGAAAGTAACTGGGTAATAATCATGATTGGGGTTGCGACCCTTCTTTCCCTTTTTGTGATCTTTGTTCGTCGAAATTTTTTCTTTGGCCTTGTGATTCTTTGGGCCCTTTATGGCATCGTGTTAAAACGTCAGCAGGTTGACGCTGTTGCATATCAGAATATTATTAATGCTGCATGGGCAGCTTTTATTCTGATTGTAATTGCCCTGCTAATACGATTAATTAGGGTAAAGAAATTTAAAACTCAACCAGCCCCACCATCAGCTTAAGCCTATATACAGCCTTCGATCCAATTTATGCTCATCCATTGCCGGAAGGGCATCGTTTTCCCATGCTAAAGTACGAGCTTATACCACAACAGCTATTACGGGAAGGGATCATACAAGCTGGTGACGTTCACTCACCTGGAAAGGCTAACGAAGACGTCATTCTGGCTACTCATCAGCAAGGTTATTGGCAACGAGTTCGAGATCTCACGCTGAGTGCGGCAGAAGTTCGCAGAATAGGATTTCCCTTATCACGAGAACTCGTTGAACGAGAACTTCGTATTGCTCAGGGCACAGTAAATGGCTGCCTGCACGCGCTAAATCATGGCATAGCCTTTAATGTAGCTGGTGGTACGCATCATGCTGGCTACGATTGGGGGGAAGGGTTTTGCCTGCTTAATGATCAGGCTATTGCTGCAAACTATCTCCTTGAGAATGGCTTAGCGAAGAAAATACTGATCATAGATCTTGATGTGCATCAGGGAAATGGTACTGCCGCGCTTTTCAGCGAAGAAGAGAGGGTATTCACATTCTCCATGCATGCCGAAAGTAACTTTCCTTTTAGAAAGGAAAAATCAGACCTTGACATCGGGCTTGAAGATCAAACAAATGGTGAAGAGTATTTGAAATTGTTAAACAAGCACTTGCCGGTTGTAGTGTCAGGATTTCAACCAGACTTCATATTCTATCTTTCAGGAGTTGACGTACTGTCAACAGACAAATTGGGGAAATTAAATCTTTCGCTTCAGGAATGTATGGAAAGGGATCAGGTCGTTCTGAAATTGTGCCATAAGAGCGCGATCCCGGTACAAATAAGTATGGGTGGAGGATACTCGCCCAAAATCGGGGATATCGTTGACGCTCACTGCAATACATTTCGCGTTTCGCGGGATCTGTATTTTTAAAAGCCCTGAATGCACTTTTATTTCGTAAAATCCTGATTTTCAATTAATTTATTGTAATTTTGCGTTATGGAAAAGCAATTCTTTACACGGTACAGGTTTATTGATACCCGTACGGGCGATCTCATCAGATATATGAATATCAACGATCGTTTGGAAGATCATGGAGAAAGGTTAAAGAAGATGCAGTCTGAGATCTACAATGAAATCAAGATCCCGGTTGCTTCTATTGTTTATGAGTTAGTTGAACCAGCTTCTTAGAAAAGAACTGGAACCTAAGAAAGAGTAAGCCAGAGGATACCAAAAGACCTGCTGTAAGGCCATACCATACGCCGCTAGCACCCAGACCAAGTGAGATACCCAAATAATATCCTACAGGCAAGCCGATAACCCAGTAGGCTACGAATGTGATAAGGGTGGGAATATTTACGTCCCCGATCCCCCTCAATACTCCTAATCCGACTACTTGCGTTCCGTCGAACATCTGAAAGAAACCTGCAATGATAAGTAGCTGTGCTGCAACTACAATTACAGATTTATCTGAAGTATAAATCCACGGCAAGTATTGATTCAAGGTGATAAATAATATGGCAGCAATGGCCATGAATCCAAGAACAATGTGGTAGCTGGATATAGCGGACAGGCGCAGGGTCAGATAATCTTCTTTACCGAAATTATTACCTGTCTTGATGGTTGCGGCTGAGGAAATTCCGCTGGCCATCATATAGGTTACAGAAGCGAGGTTGATGGCCACCTGATGAGCAGCCTGCTCAACTGCGCCGATTGTTCCGATAAAGATAGCTGCCGCACTGAACGCACTTACTTCAAAAGTATATTGCATTGCGACCGGAGCACCAATTTTCAAAATACTTAAAGAACGTATTTTATCAACTGCTTTTAAAGCGAAGGAGCTGAGATATTCCTTGAAATGTTTAGACCGTATAACATATAGAGCCATAACAACAGCCATTATGGTCCTGTCAGCGAGAGTACTCCAGCCTACACCGCTTACACCCATCGGACTTATACCAAAAAGGCCTTTGACGAATATGATCCCCAGGCATATATTAAAAAGATTACCCCATAAAGAGATCATCATCGCCTGCTTTGTAAAACCCAGCCCCTCTGCGAATTGTTTAAAAGTCATAAATATCATCAATGGGATGATTGAAAGGCCGAGCAGAGCCAGGTAAGGCTTTGCTTCGCGAACTACCTCCGGGCTCTGGCCCATACGTTCTATCACAGCAAGTGATCCATAATAAACCAGGCCGTAAAGAGTCAGCCCGACGATTGCGTTGATCATTAAACTGTTAGCTAACAGTTTACCGCATTCTTTGAAATTTCGGCGTCCGCTTTCTTGCGCTATCAATGGTGTAAGACCATAAGAAATACCCATCCCAATGACCAGGACGACCATAAATATACTGTTTACAAGGGCGACGGCTGCCAGAGGAATAGTGCCGGCGAAATGGCCGACAATGATACTGTCTGCAGTATGAACAAGCGTATGTCCCAACTGCGATATAACCACCGGGATCGCAAGGGTAAGATTCGTTCGGTAATGTGGTTTATATTTATAAAACAGGCGCTTTATCATTATAATAATAACAGACAGAGATAGAAGAAATTCTAATTGATATTAAGAAGCAGTGTAATATTCTTCTTTTTCGGTGGTATGCATTCTTATCACTCCGGAGAGGACCAGGTTTACCAGAATCCGGTGTGTTCGTCGTCGCGAGAGGTTAAGCATGTGGCTGTATTCACGGGATGTAATGCGCTCATGTTGATCAAGATATTCCAAAAGCGCTTTTTCCTTGGATGAATACTCAAGGAATACTCCCTGGTCATTATTTTCACGCTTCAACACATCTACAACTATCTTACTTGCAAGAACACTCTTATCATTCACACGAATATATACCCACCATTTCTTGTCTTCGCCAAGAGCATAGTGAGGTTTCATTTCGCTTTTTTTAATGTCTACGATAAGAACTACTTTATCATCGATATAAACTTCTTCAAAAATCGGGTCGAGCGCAGGCTTGCAAAAGAAGTGTGCTGCTTTTGTGAGCATATATTTTTCCTCGTCCTCAGATTTTACTCCGCTGATTGTGCCGTCATCAGATATTCCCACAAGTAACCTTCCGCCTTTATTATTTGCAAACGAGACCATGGTTTTAGCAATTTTCTCACAGCTAGTTATCTTTTTTTTGAAATCCTGGCTAACACCTTCACCTTCCAAAATGAGCTTCCTGATCTTCATGGCAATAATTTTTAATAGGCAATGGTACGCTCTTCACCAGAAAACAAATTCCGAACATATACTTCATTTATGACGGACGCGCAAAGTTCGCCTTTCGAATTTAGGATTTCCAAAGGAAATGCCTTTACAAATTTACCAACAGTGTTTAACGCTTCCTCAGCCTCTTTTATGTCAGTTTCGCTTTAAGATATACTGAAGTATAAATCGGTTCGGCCAGGTTTCAGGTATTGAATGTTCGCGCTCTTCAGCCAGACCCGCACAGTAAATCCCTTTCTTCGAAGTACCTGATCAAATAGAAGTGCATAAAACGGGTCCGAAGCGCTGAATATTGTCCCTCCAAAAATAGACTGGTTGTAATTCGTATTGAGAAAGCTTTTGGAAATCTTAACATGAACCCCAGTAAAGCCTTGATCAAATTTCCGGACCCATATACGCTGGAAAAACAATGGAGGATAAATCCTCATTGCCCATTTGAGTAAATTTTCGGAAACAACCATGATTGCAATATCAATAAAACGCTGTGATTTTAGAAATATCCAATGGATAATGTTATTCTGCTGACAACAGATCTAATTAGAGATTATGGTCACGCTATTTTTGTTTTTCATTTTTGTTTGTAGATTGAACGTTCAAATCTTATGTATGGATCAAACCGCTACTAATAAAAAAAACGTCAGACTAATCATAATAGTTGCCGCACTTGGTTACTTCGTCGACATCTATGACCTTATCCTTTTTTCCGTGATAAGAGTTAAAAGCTTAAAAGGCCTGGGAGTGCCGGATAGTGATCTGCTGGATGTTGGAACGATGCTCATTAACAGCCAGATGTTTGGGATGCTGCTGGGCGGACTATTATGGGGTATTATTGGTGATAAGCGGGGTCGAATAAGTGTTTTATTTGGTTCCATTCTTCTCTACTCCCTGGCTAATATGGCCAATGGGTTTGTAACTTCCGTACCTGCATATGCTGTTATACGTTTCATTGCCGGAATAGGCTTAGCGGGTGAGCTCGGCGCCGGTATCACATTGGTTACCGAAACCATGAGTAAAGAAAACAGGGGTTATGGCACTATGATCGTGGCGGGTGTTGGATTGTTTGGTGCTGTTGCTGCCGCTTTAGTGGGAGAGCATTATAGCTGGGAAACTTCATACATAATTGGTGGAGTGATGGGATTGCTGTTGTTGGGCTTACGAGTGGGATTGGCTGAATCCGGAATGTTCAAAAATGTGAAAAATGACGGCGTCAGCAGGGGCAATATATTTATGTTATTCAACGACGGACCACGGTTCAGAAAGTATTTGAGCTGCATACTCATCGGTATCCCACTTTGGTTTGTAGTTGGCGTACTCGTCACCTTTTCACCTGAATTCGGAAGGGAACTCAACGCTGCCGAACCATTGTCGGCGGGTACTGGTATTATGTGGTGCTACATCGGGATTGCAATAGGTGATATTGTGGCTGGTTTCATGGCCCAGATGCTTCGTTCGAGGAAAAAAGTGATGCTGACATTTTTACTGCTTACCGCAATAAGCATCGTAGTTTATCTAAACGCCGACGGAATGACCGCCCAGCAATTTATCTACCTGGCATTATTCCTGGGATTCTCATCCGGATATTGGGCAACTTTTGTAACTATTGCTTCTGAGCAGTTCGGGACCAACTTACGTGCAACAGTTACGACTACTGTTCCAAACTTCGTAAGGGGATCATTAGTACTCGCTACACTTTCCTTTACAGCCCTCAAGGGAAGTATGGGTATTATTAACAGTGCGCTTACCGTTGGATTTGTTTCTATTGCCATTGCTCTTATTGCACTGTACCAATTGAAAGAAACATTCGGTAAGGATCTGGACTATGTGGAAATAAGTTAATCACTTTCACATTTCAACAAAAAACGGCATTTTTGCCCCATGATCACAAAGGAGCAAATTGCCGACGCATATAGAGAGATTCAGGATGAGATATGCACCGGCTTAGAGTTTACTGATGGGAAGGGAAAATTCGAAGAAGAGCTCTGGTCGCGCGAAGGCGGCGGCGGTGGTCGGACGCGGATAATGCAAGATGGCAATATACTGGAAAAAGGAGGTGTGAATTTTTCGGCGGTCGAAGGGAAACTTCCAGAAAGTATAAAAAAGGCTTTTGGTGTTAGTGAAGATGACTTTTTTGCAACCGGAGTGTCCATAGTGATCCATCCCAATCATCCGTGGATTCCAATTATTCATATGAATATCCGATATTTTGAAATGGTTTCGGAAAACGCGAAGGAACTAAGGTGGTTTGGCGGCGGAATTGATCTTACCCCACATTACGTAATTGATGAAGATGCTCGTTTTTTTCATCAGAGCCTTAAAGCAACCTGTGACAAATTCAAATACGATTTCTACAGTAAATTTAAGAAATGGGCGGACGATTATTTTTTCATTAAACACAGGAATGAAACTCGGGGTGTCGGAGGGATTTTTTATGATCGTTTGAATCCTGAATCAACAGGACTCACTTGGGAAGAGATCTTTGAATTTTCAAAAGCAGTAGGCAGAACCTTTTTGCCCATGTACACCGAGATCATAAATAGAAATAAGAGTAAAATATATACTGACTTACATAAGCAGTGGCAATATCAACGCCGTAGCAGGTATGTAGAATTTAACCTGGTTTATGACGCCGGTACCAAATTTGGACTCGAAACAAATGGGAGAGTTGAATCAATACTGATGAGCTTGCCGCCGCAGGCAAATTGGGTGTATGATTTCAAGCCTGAAAAAGGTACAGAAGAAGAAAAAACGCTAGATTTATTAAAAAAGGATATTAACTGGATTTAAAATATAATGAAAACTTTATTAACAAGATCAATAGCCGGGATTTGCATGGTTATTATGGCGGGTTGTTCTTCCAATGGAGTGGAAGGCAAATGGCAGTATGATGGCGGTGTCTATAATGGGAAATCCCGTAAAGCAGCAACGGAATTTTTAATGCAGCGCACGTACACGTCAGATACGTATGAAGCTTACCTTCTCGAAGGAGAAGCCCAGCCAGAGCTTTACAACTCGGGGAGCTATGAAATTAAAGGAGATAGCATTTTGATAACCAGTAAATTCAGCAGCCAGCCTTCACAAAATGATAACGTGACCATTGCCTATAAATTTAAAACGGAGGGTAATAGCATGACCACCAGCGGGGTATTGCCTAATGGAATGGTTGTGGAAGAACACTGGAAAAAGGTGGACTAGATATCAAGTATTAGCTATATTAATCTTTCAATTTTAGAAAAGCTACGAGTAATCGTGGCTTTTTTGTTTCATAAGTAAAAGACTAATGGATTTTGAATAAATGTCCGCCTCATCTAATTGTAATATTATTAAGGCATGAATTTTGTTTAAATATTTTTTGATAAATTTAAACAATGGATTTATTTTCGATTTCCCAGCTTGCTCAATATTCCGGTATCAAGCCTCATACTATCAGGGTGTGGGAGCAGAGGTACAATGCGTTACAGCCCGAGAGATCCAAAAAGAATACACGTTATTATGACGGCGATCAGCTAAGACGCCTCTTAAATATAGTTAGCCTTATGGAATCTGATCATAAGGTTTCCGAGTTATGCGCAATGCCAGATGCAAAGCTTGCCAGCATGTTGCTCGAAAGGAAGAAAATCTCTGCGAATGAAACTGAGGAATATTTTGTCTCTCAATTGATTTCAGCAGGGATGAGCTATGATGAGCATCGTTTCGTGGAGCTTTTTGAGCAAGCGATTTCTAAGTACGGACTTGTAGAAGCCTATGAAATTATAATACATCCCATGATGGTCCGCATAGGCTTATTGTGGGCCGCGAATTCAATTCCGAGTGTTCAGGAACATTTTATTAGCAACCTGGTGCGACAAAAAATTCTGAAGTCGATTGATGAGTTACCAGTTGTGCGTTCTACTTCAAAACAGTGGCTTCTATTTCTTCCGGAAGATGAATTTCATGAGATAGGACTATTATTCGCATCTTTTATTATCCGAAAATCAGGGCATAAAGTTGTGTATCTTGGAAGTAGTGTTTCCTCTGAAGCAGTAACGATGGCGATTCGCGACATTAAACCGAAGTACTTACTACTGTTTTTTGTTCGTTATAATCTTCATGAAAACATTCATAAGTATCTGGGCGAATTGGATCAGGCCTTTCATGGGACTAAAATCTACATTACAGGCAATCATAAATTACTGAATCAGGCCACTTTTACGGATAAGATGCTTTGGCTTCACGACATCGATTCATTAGAGAAAGAAATTAAAATAGCAACCAGCAACTAAACATGTCCAAAATAGCGATCATAGGGTCCGGGTTTTCAGGTTTAAGCGCCGCTTGCTATTTGGCGACAGAAGGCCATGATGTGCATATTTTCGAGAAAAATGAAACCGCTGGCGGAAGAGCCCGGCAGTTTCGCACCGATAGTGGATACGTGTTCGATATGGGTCCGAGCTGGTACTGGATGCCTGATGTATTTGAGCGTTTTTTTAGCGACTTCGGCTATAAGGTTTCCGATTTCTATGATCTAAAATTATTGTCTCCCTCTTTCGACATCGTTTTTCCTGAAAATGAAACTGTAAGTATCCCGGAAGACTATTCTGAACTCCGTTCACTTTTCGAATCCATAGAAAAGGGGAGTGCTGTTCAGTTGAACAGGTTTATGGAAGAAGCAAAATTCAAATATGATACCGGGATGGGTAAGCTTGTTTATAAACCAGGCATTTCTATTATGGAATTCGCCGATTTGAATTTAATGAAGGGCGCTTTACGGCTTCAGGTATTTAGTTCTTTCAGCAGCCATGTTCGCAAGTATTTCTCGAATCCAAAATTGATTGCTTTAATGGAATTTCCTGTTTTGTTTTTAGGAGCGATGCCCCAGGATACACCCGCTCTTTATAGTCTCATGAACTATGCAGGATTAAAGTTAGGCACATGGTATCCAAAGGGTGGATTTGCCAAAGTTATAGATGCGATTATGGAGCTGGCTAAAAGGAGGGGTGCAAAATTTCATTTCAATGCGCCGGTAGAAAAAATCAATCTAAAAAATGACCGGGCAAAAAGTATAGTAGTAAATGAGGCTGAAATAGAATTTGACGCTATTATCGCTTCCGCGGATTACCACCATATTGAGGATAAGTTAATTCCCTCGTCTCACAGGAATTACACCGAGAAATACTGGGAAAAGAAAACCTTCGCTCCATCATGCCTTATATTTTACATCGGGCTCAACAAAAAGATCGACAAGTTAAATCACCATACGCTGTTTTTTGAAGAAGATTTGCTCGAACATTCCAAAGAAATTTATAAAAATCCGAAATGGCCAGTTAAGCCTCTGTTCTACGTTTGTACTCCATCTAAATCAGACGATACGGTGGCACCTGAAGGCCATGAAAACTTGTTCCTTTTAATGCCAATTGCTCCAGGTCTTAAAGACGGAGAGGAGATGAGGGAGAAATATTTCAAGATAATGGTTCAGCGTCTTGAAAAACAAATAGGTGAGGAGGTACACGAATTTATTGATTTTAAGCGATCTTATTGCGTTAGCGATTTTGTGCAGGATTACAATTCATATAAAGGTAATGCTTACGGCCTGGCCAACACACTAATGCAAACTGCGGTTCTTAAGCCGGCAATAAAGAACAAAAAAATTGATAACCTTTTTTATGCTGGTCAGCTCACTGTCCCGGGACCGGGAGTTCCGCCAGCGTTAATTTCAGGTAAAATAGCAGCTGAAACCTTACAAAAACATCTAAATAAGAAAGTACATGAAGATTCTATTTGATAATCTCTCTGTGGAGATCAGCAAGATGACCACCCGTAAATACAGTACAAGTTTTTCAATGGGCATTTATTTCATTGACGGGCAATTGCGAGATGCTATTTACTCAATTTATGGGTTTGTAAGGCTTGCTGATGAAATTGTTGACAGCTTTGAAGGGTTTGAACAAAGACATTTGCTTTCAAAATTAAAGGCAGAGACTTACGAATCTATTGATAGCAAAATTTCCATAAACCCAATCCTCAACTCATTTCAGCACGCTGTAAACAAGTATCAGATAGATCTGGAGCTGATAGAGCTTTTCCTGCGGAGCATGGAAATGGACCTGGAGAAAGTTTCATACAACGTTGATAATTACAATCAATATATTTTAGGTTCAGCTGAAGTAGTAGGATTAATGTGTCTTCATGTTTTTACCGGAGAGGACAAAAATAAATTCAATGAATTGAAGCCCTATGCAATGAAACTTGGGGCTGCGTTCCAAAAAGTGAATTTTTTGAGAGACCTGAAAGACGACTATCAAATTTTAGGAAGATCATATTTTCCAGATGTTAATATTCAGGAGTTTAATCGTCTTTCAAAGGAACAGATTGAATCCGAAATAGAGGAAGATTTCGAAATGGCGCTTAAAGGCGTAAAAATGCTTCCTGCATCATCCAAACGTGGCGTGTATCTTGCATATATCTATTACAGAACATTATTTAATAAAATAAAAAGTTTGCCCGCGCACAAAGTTATGACAGAACGTGTACGGATAAATAATGGCCGGAAGCTGGGTTTGATGATTAATTGTCTGGTACAAAATAAATTGAGATGGGTATGAAGTTGATAATCGTATTGATGGTAACTTTTGGTTTGAATTCTGATGCGTATGATCCCTCAACAGCTGCGGTGAGGGTTAAATTCCACAATTCCACCGCTTCAGAGAAGATTTGCAAAGATCTCATCAAGCAATTGGAACCTTATAATGAAAAGAATAATCCTTTGTTGTTAGGGTATAGGGGTGGGGCTACGATGCTTATGGCTAAACACGCTATGAACCCCTTTAGTAAGTTATCGTATTTCAAAAAAGGTAAGGGTATGCTTGAAACTGCTATTCAGGCTGAAAACAGCAATGTAGAATTACGTTTTTTACGATATACTATACAAACTAATGTACCATCATTCTTAGGATATAACAGCCACTTAGCCAAAGACAGACAGTTTTTAACACAATCCGTGTCAGGTGTTAAAGACGCAGAACTGAAAAAGATTATCACGTCTTACCTGAAACAAAAATAAGCTACTGATGAACGAAAAGGATAAAAGTTCTGATGAGCTTATGATACTTGTTGACAGCAATGATGTTGAGATCGGCCTTTTAGATAAAACCACGGTTCATAAGACGGGTGTTCTACACCGGGCATTCTCTGTATTTCTTTTTAATTCTATGGGATTTCTGATGTTACAGCGAAGGGCGGAGAGCAAATACCATTCTCCAGGTCTTTGGAGTAATACTTGCTGCAGTCATCCCCGACAAGGAGAATACACAAAAGCAGCATGCTCCAGGCGACTATTTGAAGAAATGGGAATAAAATGCACCTTGAATTTTGCATTTAGTTTTACGTATCGCGCGCAATTAGACAATGGACTAACTGAGCACGAGTTTGACCATGTTTATTTTGGTTTTACAGATAAGATACCAAAACCAGATCCTCAGGAAGTAATGGATTGGAAATACATATCCATTAAGGAGTTGCAAAAAGACATTTTGTCTAATCCACAAGACTATACAGAATGGTTGAAAATCTGTTTTGCAAAGGTTGTTGAACATCTTGAGGCCGTCAAACCATGATACATATTTTTAAAAGCGAACAATTTCTCAATATCGACATTCAAACGGCCTGGGATTTCTTCTCGTCTGCCGGAAATCTGGCTTTAATTACGCCTCCCGAAATGGCGTTTAAAATTCATACCAACCTGGAAGGCATTGAGGTTTACGAAGGGATGATCATCGATTATACTGTCAAACCTCTTTTTGGGATCCCCTTAAAATGGAGAACAGAGATTTCGAAAGTTGAAAAACCTTATATTTTTATCGATAAACAAGTAAAAGGCCCTTACTCCATGTGGGAGCATACTCACACTTTTATTGAAAAAGATAATGGTGTTCTTATGCAGGATGAAGTAAAGTATCAGTTACCTTTGGGTTTTATGGGCACATTAGTTCATAATTTTATTGTTAAAGAAAAAATCAAAAAGATTTTTAAATTTCGGGAAGAAACCTTGAACAGGTTATTCAGTAAGAATATCAATGAACCAGCCTAATAAACTCAAAAATATACTGATCACCGGGGCCACCGGCCTTATTGGGAGCAGAATTGTTAGAAATCTTCAGCAAAGGGGTCATACGATCAAAATCTTAACACGCGATCCTTCACGGGTAAAAAACTCGGAGGCATTTCATTGGGATATTGATACTGGACAGATTGATCCGAAGTGCCTCGACGGCATTGAAACTATCATTCATTTGGCAGGTGCTGGCATTGCTGATAAAAGATGGACTAAAAAACGTAAACAGGAAATTGTGGATAGCCGCGTCAAATCAACGAGGTTGCTATTTGATACTATTGAAAAAACCGGGGCGAGAATCGAAACTATCATTTCAGCATCCGGTGGCGGTTATTACGGAAATAGGGGAGATGAGGTGCTGACCGAAGAAAGCAGCAATGGTACTGGCTTCCTTGCTGAATGCTGTAAGCAATGGGAAGATGCTATCGATGAAGGTCGTAAATTTTGTGACCGGATCATCAAGCTTCGTATTGGGATCGTATTAACCCGTCACGGCGGCGCTCTGGTTGAGCTTGAGAAACCTGTAAGTTTTTTCGCAGGTGCTGCTCTGGGGAGTGGAAAACAGTGGATACCATGGATTCATTTGTATGACATGATATCGATTTTCGAAAAAATAGTTGAAGATCCTGCGTACAATGGAGTTTATAATACATCGACACCATTCCCAGTTACTAATTCAGAATTTACCAGGGCTATGGCAAGAAAACTCTCCAGACCGGTTTGGCCGGTAAACGTGCCTGAATTTGTGCTAAAAACACTTTTAGGTGAGATGAGCGAAATTGTGTTGATTAGCGACCGTAATTCTGCTCAGAGACTGGTAAATGCAGGGTTCCAGTTCCGGTATCCAGCTCTTGACGATGCGCTAACTGAAATTTATTCGCAATAAGGTTGAATGAAACAAGAGGTGAGTGTATTCTGGTTCAGGCGGGATCTTCGGTTGGACGACAATACGGCGCTATATCATGCGCTACGCTCCAAATATGCGGTCTTACCGATATTTATTTTCGATGAAGAAATACTCGGCAAGCTAACTAACAAGGAAGACAAGCGGGTTTCTTTTATTTACCAAACTATTCAGTCTATTGACGCTGCTCTTCAGAAGGAAGGTTCGTCGTTGTATGTCGAATATGGCGGTGTAGAAAATGCCTTCAAGAAAGTACTTCACGAATATGACGTAAAAGAACTTTTTGTAAACCACGATTACGAGCCTTATGCTATTGAGCGCGATCTCAGAGTACAGAAACTATTCGAGACCAGCGGAAAGAAATTTAATTCTTATAAAGATCAGGTTATTTTTGAACGGTCTGAAATACTCAAATCAGACGGATTACCTTATACCGTTTTCACACCTTATTCAAAAAAGTGGAGGTCACGGTATTTCGAATCTAAAGTTGACGAATCACCAAGTGAAGACTATCTGTCGAATTTCATTAAAATGCCGGCAAGGAAGATTCCAACATTGAATGAGATGGGGTTCAATTATATCGATCCGGGGTTATCAGAACTAAATCTTAACGCAGAAACAATCACGAATTACCATAAAACACGTAACCTGCCCGCGATAAATGGCACCAGCCAGGCAAGCCCTTACCTCCGTTTTGGTATAGTAAGTATACGGCGTTTGGTTATCGCTGCATCCAAATGGAACGAAACCTGGCTGAATGAGCTGATATGGCGGGAGTTCTTCATGATGATCCTGTACCATTTTCCACATGTTGTTAATCATAGCTTTAAAAAGAAGTATGATAAAATACCCTGGAGAAATAATGAGAAGGAATTCGAACTATGGTGCAAAGGTGAAACCGGCTATCCCATTGTAGATGCAGGAATGAGGCAGCTTAATGAAACTGGCTGGATGCATAATAGAGTACGGATGATCGTTGCAGGTTTCCTTACAAAACACTTGCTCATCGACTGGCGTTGGGGTGAAGCTTATTTTGCTGAAAAGCTACTTGATTATGAACTATCTTCTAACAACGGTAACTGGCAGTGGGCAGCAGGCAGCGGCTGTGATTCAGCTCCATATTTTAGAATATTTAACCCCACCTCTCAAACACTAAAATTTGATCCTAAACTACTCTATATAAAAGCCTGGATAAAAGATTTTAATAAATACCATTTACCTCCAATGGTTGACCATGAATTTGCCCGAAAAAGGGCTTTAGATGTTTACAAGAGGTCTTTGAACGAACAGTAAAATGCTCATGTCGGAAACTATAATCTCAAAATCTCTGCTTGTTTCCAATCGCAATTAAACTCTGTCCTAATGGGATGCGACTTCTTCTCAAATATACTGCTTTCGGGAGGTTAATATTTTCGATTTCGAGGCATAAACACCATGAAATTTGCTAACTTCGCAAGGCTTAAAAAGCGTAGGTTTTACTGCGCTCTGAAAAGCCTTTCAATTAATTTGAATGACATTAAATCAGAATTTGATAAAACATGGCTGAAGATACAGAAAACGATAATTTAGCGCCGCAAAACGATAGAATAATCCCGATCAATATAGAAGAGGAAATGAAGTCAGCATACATCGATTATTCGATGTCTGTTATTGTTTCCCGTGCTTTACCCGATGTGCGCGATGGACTTAAGCCAGTGCATCGCCGGGTTCTTTATGGAATGCTTGATCTTGGCGTTACAAGCAGCAAGGCTCATAAGAAATCAGCTCGTATTGTCGGTGATGTTTTAGGTAAGTATCATCCTCACGGAGATTCTTCAGTTTATTTTGCGATGGTTCGGATGGCCCAGGAGTGGAGCTTACGTTACCCAATGGTAGACGGACAGGGAAACTTCGGTTCGGTTGATGGTGACTCTCCAGCAGCAATGCGTTATACAGAAGCGCGTTTAAAGAAGATTGCTGAAGAAATGCTGGCAGATATTAATAAAGATACTGTTGATTTCCAGCTAAATTTCGATGATACCCTTGAAGAACCAACTGTTCTTCCATCACGGATTCCGAACTTGCTTGTGAACGGTGCCTCTGGTATCGCTGTGGGTATGGCGACCAATATGCCGCCACACAACCTAACTGAAGTTGTAAACGCTACGATATCATACATTGAGAACAATGAGGTTACGATAGCCGATCTAATGCATCATGTGAAAGCACCGGATTTTCCAACAGGTGGTATCATTTACGGTTACTCCGGTGTACAGGAAGCATTTGAAACTGGTCGGGGACGTATTGTTATGCGTGCCAAAGCTGAGATTGAAGTATATAAAGGAGACCGCGAGCGGATCATTGTAAACGAAATTCCATATCAGGTTAATAAGGCAAACATGATCGAGCAGACTGCCGGTCTTGTTAATGACAAAAAAATTGAGGGAATTAGTGAAATAAGGGATGAATCCGATAGAGACGGAATGCGTATCGTTTATGAAATTAAACGTGACGCTAATGCATCTATTGTACTAAACAATCTGTTCAAGTATACAGCACTGCAAACTTCTTTTAGTGTTAACAATATTGCACTCGTAAACGGGCGTCCAATGATGTTAAATCTGAAGGACCTCATCAGGCATTTTGTTGATCATCGCCATGAAGTAGTTGTCCGCAGAACTAAATTTGATCTTGCCGAGGCAGAAAAACGTGCTCACATTCTCGAAGGGTTATTAATTGCCCTTGATCACCTTGATGAGGTAATCAAATTAATCCGTGCCTCAAATAGCCCGGATGATGCAAGAATTAGCTTAATGGAAAGCTTTAGCCTTTCCGATATACAGGCCCGTGCTATTCTTGATATGACTCTTCGCCGGTTAACCGGACTTGAAAGAGACAAGATCAAAGAAGAATATGCGGAATTGATGAAAACCATCGAATACTTGAATCAAATTCTTGCAGATGAAGGTTTAAGAATGAAGATCATAACTGATGAGCTGATTGAGATAAGAGATAAATTTGGGGATGAACGCCGTACGTCCATTACGCATTCTGCCGACGATATGCGAATGGAGGATTTCATTGTTGACGAAGAAGTGGTAATCACTATCTCTCATGAAGGATACATCAAACGTACACCGCTGACCGAATACAGGAAGCAGGGCAGAGGTGGAAAAGGATCAATGGGATCCCAGTCTCGTGATAAAGATTTTATTGAACATATTCTTATTGCAACCAATCACAATTATATGCTCTTCTTTACCGAAACAGGTAAATGTTTCTGGTTAAGAGTATTTGAAATCCCTGAGGGAACAAGAACAAGTAAAGGGCGTGCTATCCAGAATGTGATTAACATCCCTAAAGAAGAAAATATCAAGGCATATATTAAAGTTGTAAATCTCAAAGATCAGGATTACCTGGAAAACAACTTTATCATCATGTGTACCAAAAAGGGAACCATTAAGAAAACTTCTCTGGAGGCATATTCACGTCCTCGGGCTAATGGTATAAATGCGATTAACATCAACGAAGGCGATCAATTGCTGGAAGCGTGTATGACTACTGGGGAAAGTGAAATTGTTATGGCACTTCGCTCAGGCAGGGCAATCCGATTTAATGAGTCTACAGTTCGTCCTATGGGCCGTACTGCAACAGGGGTTCGCGGAATAACTCTTGCGCATGCAAAAGACGAAGTTGTTGGCATGATTAGTATAAATAATCCTGAGGTTACCGTTCTTGTGGTTTCAGAAAATGGTTATGGTAAACGTACTGATATCGACGATTATCGCGTTACTAATAGGGGAGGTAAAGGTGTTAAAACCATTAACGTAACCGAAAAAACAGGTGAACTTGTTGCCATAAAGGATGTTACCGATAATGATGACCTGATGATAATCAATAAATCCGGTATCGTTATTAGAATTGGATTAAGTGATCTTCGGGTGATGGGACGGGCTACCCAAGGCGTACGGTTAATAACTTTCAAGGGCGACGACTCAATAGCCTCAATTACAAAGGTTGAACATGAGGAGGAATCTGACGAAGATGTAGAAAACGCGGACGGTGAATCAGAAGAAACGGGTGAAAATACTTCGGAATCTAAGAGCGATACTCCTGAAGAGCCAACTGCACCCGAAACTGAATAAATAAAAATGAAGGGAATATTTATATTTCTCTTATGTAATATGCTGCTGTTCATGGCACCTTTGCGGGCTCAAACCCTGATTACAAAGGATGCAATGAACAGCTTTGCAAAATATTCAGCGTCTAAAGACATCAAAGATCTCGAAGCTACACGGAAGCTCATTGATGATGGTTATAAAACCAGATCTGATTCAAACGCTTTCAAGAACAATCTCATACGGACCTTAGTTTATTCAACCCTGGCACGTGCAGATTCCAACCTGAAACTCAAGTATGTCAAGGATCCGGTGGACGTGGCTAAGTTTTCACTCCTTTTCGTTAAATCTTCAAAGTCTTCTTCTGACGCCAGTCAGGAAATAGAATATGTCGAGGGCCAACTGAAACAAACTTATTTATATAGAGCAAATACGGCGTTCAGAGAACGGCGATTTAACGAAGCCTTAAAATATTTCACAATTCTCGATTCAATTGATAAGAATAACTATGCAATTACCCATAATCTAGCATTGTTAAATCAAGAGTTGGGAAATTATGAAGGGTCGGTATCATCTTATATAAAACTTATCTCACAAAAGCCAAAACCGGAATATTATCTTGTACTGGCTAATCTTTATGAGTCACGAGGAGAGGACAATGCCGCCGTTAAAACTTTAAAAGCCGGGAGTGATGCATTTACTGATAATCGGGATCTCATTTTTAAGCTTATCAATATGCTGGTGAATCGTAACGATTATGTAGAAATAGCCAAATTTACAGATAGGGCTTTGAAATTAGATGAATTCAATATCAATTTAAACTATCTTGCTGGCTTTGCTAACGAACTCACAGGTAATAATTCAAAGGCCGAAGAGTTTTATAAGGCTGTATTAAATATAAACCCCAATAATTATGAGGGGAATTATGCGTTAGGATTACTGTACTTAAATATGTTTTTGAAAGATACAACGCAAAACAATTTGATGTACATTTCAAAATATTATTTGTCAAAAGCAAACGAAATCGATCCTAATGAGTTAAAGTCATTGACATCTTTGTCTATATTATATAAGCATACCGGAGATGAGAACGAACTTCAAAAAATAAACAATAGAATAAACCAACTCAAATTAAATTAGAATAACATGAAAATTAAATCTTTCATTTTAGCAGCTGTATTCACAGCTTCCTCTGTGATGGTATTTGCACAAAAGGGGGAAGTAGCAAACGCTAAAAAAAATTATGACGGTTATGTCCAGTTGAAAGAGGCAAATTCAATGCCTTTAGCACTTCCCAGCTTAAAAACCGCTAAAGCAGCTGTTGATAAGGCTGTTATGAATGAAAAAACAGCATCCGATCCGGGAGCATGGACTTACAAGGCATTAATTTATGGAGAACTCGCTTTAATGGACACCGTTCCAGCGACATCTAAGCCGCTTTTTATAGAATCTCAAACAGCTTACAAAAAAGCAGTAGAATTAGATAAGGATGGAGCTAATAAGGCCAATCTTGATCACGTAAACGGTGCTATTTTTAGCCAATATGAGCTTAACCAGGGAGTGAAGGCATATCAGTCAAACAATTACGCTGATGCGTATACCGCTTTTTCTAATGCTTTGGTTTACCGTCCGGCTGATACTACTATCACATATTACGCTGGTCTCTCTGCGATCAACTCTAAAAACTATGATGCTGGAATCAAGAGTTATGAAGAGTTAGTAAAAACTAACTTCTCAGCAAATAATCAGATTTATCTTGATCTTTCACGTTTATATTCCATGAAGGGTGATACAGCAAAAGCGATAGCAATAGCTGGTGAAGGAGCTCTTAAATATAAAGATCCAGCTTTAGCTACTCAGGAGATTGAATTAAGCCTGATGTCAGGAAAGCAAAAAGAAGTTATCACAAAAATTGCTGCTCAGGCTCAACGTGATCCGAAAAATAAATTGTACCCATACTACCTGGGAATTGCATACAGTACAGTCGGCGACCCTGTAAAAGCGGAAGAATCATATCTGCAGGCTATTGCGATTGATCCTTCATTTGCAGATGCAAATATTAACATTGGTGGCGTTATGTTAAATAAAGGCATTAGTCTTTACAATGATGCTAACAAACTCCCGCCAGCTCAGCAAAAGGAATACGATGCAGCTATGAAGAAAGCATCAGCAGAATTCGACAAAGCATTTCCATACCTTCAAAAAGCAGTGGAACTTGATGCCAAATCAAGAATAGCTCTTGAGAATCTTAAAACTTATTATCTTGTAAAAAAGGATAATGCGAAAGTTGAAGAGCTAACTAAAAAGATCGACGCGCTTTAATAGAAACTGATTTATTAGCAACAAGAGGCTTGGGTAGATTTACTCAGGCCTTTTTTCTTTAATTATATTCAAGTAGCCAAAATAGGGTATGTCGTTAAAACATCTACTTAACATAATATTAATTATAAAACAGATGCTAGTATGATAGTGTCGATGAGGACGATAATTTAATGAGCATTCATGTGATCCACTCAATTTAATCTCATTAGTTTCGCTGAGCAATATTTGTACACTCAGTAAAATTATCTTCTGGATATAAACTAAGCTGCAGATGTAAATTTGTCCTCTAACATATTCTCAATAATAATAATTAGAATTCGAATGTATTTTCCGTACCTTTGTTCTTATTATATTAACAAATAACACAATGGCAGAAGGTACAGTAAAGTTTTTTAATGAAACTAAAGGATTCGGGTTTATAGTTCCCGCAGATGGTTCAGAGGACATTTTTGTTCACTCATCAGGTCTAATTGATCAAATTCGTGAAAACGATAAGGTTGAATACGAATCTGAGCGTGGCAAAAAAGGCATTAACGCTATTAATGTGAAAGTTGTCTACTAAATCAACTTATATCATTAAACAAAAAAGCCCCGTGTTTTACGGGGCTTTTTTTATGACTAATATTTTTACAGTAAATCGTTAGCGAGGTTAGCCAGCTCGCTTCTTTCGCCCTTTTGAAGGGTTATATGTGCGTATAATGGATGATTTTTTGCTTTATCAATCAAATATGATAGCCCATTACTCTCTGCATCAAGATAAGGTGTGTCTATTTGGTAAATGTCCCCGGTAAAAACAATTTTGGTGTCTTCGCCAGCTCTGGATATTATTGTTTTTATTTCATGGGGTGTTAAATTTTGGGCTTCATCGACAATGAAAAATATTTTGGTTAGCGTACGCCCGCGTATAAATGCTAACGGCGCTACAGAGATTTTCTCAGTGAGAACCAGTTCATCGATCTTAGCCTGGGCTTTATCATCATCGCTCAACTGATCCTTGATAAACTTGAGATTATCCCATATTGGGGCCATATACGGGTCGATTTTAGACTTAACGTCACCCGGCAAAAATCCTATATCCTTGTTGCTTAAAGGTACTATGGGCCTTGTAACAAATATCTGGCGATAATTTTTTCTTTGTTCGAGTGCACTGGCTAAGGCTAGCAGAGTTTTTCCGGTACCGGCATTTCCCTGGATTGTTACGAGCTTGATGTCTGGATTCATTAACGCATGAATAGCAAAAGCCTGTTCGGGATTTTTCGGTTCTATATTGTATACCGACTGATGTGGAATATATTCGAGTTCAAATTTCTTGGGGTTATAGTAAGCTGAGATCGTTTTATTTTTGCTGCTTAGCGTAAAAAAGTGATTTTCATGGATAATACTCACGCCTGTCTTTTCAATTGGAAGCGTTTTTTTACTTATCAATTCATCCAATACTTTATTTGTCAGCTTACTTACGACGGTCTTACCGGTATAAAGTTCCTCTACATTTTTAACCTTGCCTGTTTCATAATCTTCAGCATATAAATTCAGGGATTTTGCTTTAAGCCGCAAACATATGTCCTTAGAGACAAGTGTGATTTTTTTTTCAGGATATTGTTCCTGCAGACTTAGTGCAGCATTAAGGATTCTATGATCAAATTTACCTTCACCAAAGATTTTCTCTGCATCGCTATTTGTTGGGATGTTATCCATTACGACCTTAAAGCTGCCTCTCCCCTTCCCTTTTAATGGTATCCATTGATTCAGGAGAGAGCTCTTAGAAATATTGTCCATTAAGCGAATAAAGCTTCTGGCTTCGTAGTTACGGGTATCATTTCCCGCTTTGAAGTTGTCAAGTTCTTCAAGAACCTGAATTGGAATGGCAACGTCATGCTCCTGAAAATTCTGAAACGCGTCATGATCGTAAAGAACAACGGATGTATCAAGAACAAATATTTTACCCTGTGCTGCTGAAGAATTATCTTTTCCCATTTAATCAAAAATAAGAAAAACAGGATAAGGTTTGACCGTAAATGGAATTTGTATAAAAAGAAAAACGGAAACCTTGCTCTTGCGATTGGGATTTCCGTTTTAACTTTTTCGCAACCGTAGTTGCTAAAAGCATTAATTCTTCTTTACTCTGCCTGGTTCGTTCCTGCGGGTCTTTTCAAACCGTTAGTATCCGTTGACCTTTTACTTTCTCATCGCAACCGTTCCATAGAATGTTTGCAACATAGGTAATGCCTGTCCTTTGGAGCTTGTCCTGTCAGCCTTTATCTCACGATGCTGGTCTGAATTTAAGCTTAAATTATCCGAAATCTGATGAAGCCCGAGAGCTTCGGATTTTTGTGGATATTGTTTCAGGCTGTCAAAGTACGTCCGTCTTAATAATACTAATATAAGATGTTGTAGCACACTTGTCAAGGAAAAAATGAGACAAATTACCCACAACATTATCAACTAACTTAACATCTTTATCAACTGTGATGTTTCCATTAAGTACTTGACATATAGCTAATTATATGGATGTTTTACTTTTATTAACATTTGAATTTGATTTAACCTATCAACATCCGTCTTAAAATAAAAGGTCAGAACCACAGTACAAATCGATACTAATGTTGGTTTGCAAACTGCTTTAAACAATTTGCGCCAGGGATATAACATAAATATAAAAGCGATTTACTTAACCAGTATTAACACGGTGAAAGCAAGGGGATCTCAAACGAAAAGTTCTATAAATGAAAAACGGAAACCATCCTCTTGCGATTCCGGTTTCCGTTTTTACTTTTTTCACAACCTTAGTTGATCAAAAGCATAAGCTTTCTGATACTTAACTGGTTCGTAGAGTCATTGTTCTTTCAAACAAGATTCCCGTGGCCCTTTATCTCTTCTTGCATTCATTCCTTAGATTGTTTGCAATTTTCAATAACGTCTGTCATTTCGATCCTGATCTTTTCAAACACATCTTGCGATCTGTTCTGAATCAAGTTTAAAAAATCCCGGATCTGATGAAACCCGAAGGCTTCGGATCTTTTGGGACTTTTTTTCAGACTGTCAATGTACCTCGTTCTTATTAATACTAAGGTAGGCTTCGAAGGCATTCGTGTCAAGAGAAAAGTGACTCTTTTTATAAACAGGTTCCTCACATAAAAAACAGCTTTATGAACATAGACTTAATTGATATGACACTGAAAAATAGCTGTTTACCATTAAAGAGTTTCTCGCCATCAACAAATGCAAAATCCTATCTTTTCCACAATTCATTCTTAAGCACGAAAATTAATAAATTTTAAAAAGCGCGCGCCACGATGTTTAGTCGGCTGTTGGTTCTTGTCTGCCTATATAAAATCCTATTAGAAAAAGATCCATCTATCTACTAGGAACAGTTTTTGCTTTTGTATACGAAACAAACTCATGGAAAAAATATATACAGCAGTTGTCACTGCAAAAGGAGGCCGTAACGGACATATTAAGTCATCAGACGGAATATTAGAAATGGATTTACATAAACCACACGAGATGGGTGGCCAGGGCGGTTCCTCAAACCCTGAACAGCTTTTTGCCGGGGCTTGGGGTGCTTGTTATCTCGGGGCCCTAGGAACAATAGCCGAACATGAAGGAGCTGATGCATCTGAAGCTACGGTAGATGTTCACGTCACATTTAATAAAGATGGTAATGGCTTTGCGCTATCTGCTGAACTGGACGTTCATATCCCAGGGATGACAGCTGATGAAACCCAGAAACTTGCCGACAAAGCTCACCGTGTTTGCCCTTATTCTAAAGCGACGCGGGGAAATATCGAGACCAGGGTAACTGCGGTCTAAAAATACCCTTATCTGAATTGCTTATCAGTTCAGATAAGGGTATTTTTGTTTTAATGAACCAATCGAGAGAAATCAAAACTTTTATATTCAGTCAGTATTTTTCCGATGGTTTACGAATAACCTTTGGAGTCCTTCTCCCCTCTCTCGTTTTCTATAATCTCGGTCTGCTCTCAGTCGGCCTAACCATTTCTCTTGGTGCACTTTGCATTAGCATAGCCGATAACCCTGGACCAGTCGTCCACAAGCGGAATGGAATGCTCTTTTGCAACCTTTTTGTATTTTTTACCGCTGTTTTAACAAGCCTTATTAAT
Organism: Bacteroidota bacterium; assembly: GCA_040384965.1. Taxonomy (GTDB): domain Bacteria; phylum Bacteroidota; class Bacteroidia; order Sphingobacteriales; family Sphingobacteriaceae; genus Daejeonella. The sequence continues at coordinate 26,576 of JAZKIH010000100.1, forward strand.
TGGAGTCCGATACTGATAGGTCTCGAAATATTAATTCTATGCTTCGCATTTTCTATGTTTTCAGTTTATGGCAACCGGGCTTCATCTGTCGGAACCGCTGCTCTGATAATAATGATACTTACCATAGATGAAGATGTAGTTGCACAAACTGGTATCTGGAAACACGCACTATATATTTTGACGGGCGGTCTTTGGTATACGGCTTTAAGTATTTCTCTTAGCCAGATCCGGCCTTACCGCCTTGCTCAGCAGGCCCTGGGTGAATGCATCCGCGAAGTTGCTGTATTTGTTAAAATTAAAGCAGATTTCTACGATCTGGCCACAGATCACGATGAGAACTATAAGAAGCTTGTGGAACAGCAAGTCATTGTTCATCAGCATCAGGACAATGTTCGAGAACTGCTTTTTAAAAGCAGGCTCATGGCAAAGGAATCGACCAGCTCCGGACGCCTTTTGATACTCGTATTTGTTGATATCATTGACCTCTTTGAACAGACAATGGCCACTCACTACGATTATCAGGCGATTAGAAATACCTACGGCAAGACCTACGCTTTAAAAGGTTTCCGGGAAGCGATAGTAAAGTTTAGTGAAGAACTCGAGAATTTAAGCTATTTCATAGTCAGCAATGATAAACCTCTAAGGCTTCACCACTATAAAGACGAGCTCGACAGACTAAAACTTAGTATTGATAAGGTCGAAGAGCTGAATATCAGCAATCTGGTATTAAAAAAGATCCTTATCAACGTTCGTAACATGGCCAGCCGGATCCGGAAGATTTATAGCTATTATGAGAATCCGCAATTGTCTGGTCTAAGCATCAAAAGTACGGAAGACCTCAAGAAATTTGTATCTCACCAGGATTTCGACATTAAGATCCTGAAAGAGAACCTGACATTTAAATCGTCTATGTTTCGGCATTCCGTTCGGGTTGCCCTAATGTGTCTCATCGGATATCTTGTATCCAAATTATTCCCCTTTGGTCATCACAGTTACTGGATCCTGTTAACAATCCTTGTAATCTTAAAACCTGCTTTCAGCCTGACTAAACAACGAAACGTGCAGCGATTGATTGGAACCCTTTGTGGTGGCGTTGCTGGTGCATTAATCCTGATCTTTGTCACTGACCAATTCACGCTTTTTAGTCTGCTTTTAATATTCATGGTGGGAACTTTCAGTTTCCAGCGTCTCAATTATATCGTCAGTGTTTTGTTTATGACGCCATACACTCTGATACTTTTTAGCTTTCTAGGTGAAAACAACATCACGGTAGCTCAGGAGCGGATAGTTGACACCTTTATTGGATCATTTATTGCTCTCGCAGCAAGCTTTATAATCCTTCCGAACTGGGAATACCATCATTTAAGAAATTTTATGCGGGAGGCCTTAGTGGCTAACTACCATTATTTGTTGAAAGTCGCCGATGAACTTGCCGAAAGGCCTTTTGATATAACATCTTACAAGCTTGTCCGTAAAGATGTATATGTAAGTTCTGCAAACCTTGGAAGTGCTTTTCAGCGAATGCAGTCAGAGCCGAAGAGCAAACAGCAAAACATCAAGGATATCCACAAGTTTGTAGTTCTCAATCATATTTTATCCTCCTATATCGCGACGTTAATAACGAACCTGCAAAATCCGGATAAGCCCGATACCAACGAAGGCCATGTGAAACTTATCCGCAAATCCTTGTATACATTAACTGAAGTGATAAAGAAAATGGGTACAACGGATTTTAAAGAGGCAGAGATCCGCTTCCCCGAAGTGCCACAAGACTCAAACGTTACAAAAGATCAATATCTTTTATACGAACAGTTAGAGTATATCAATAAATTGATCCTGGATATTCAGAAATTGGCGCCGAATTAATTGGGGTAGATTTCTTTTAGCACATTTTCCATTCGAAGTTCTAAGGTATCGATATCAGTGTAGCCCTTCGCAATTAAATAGAAGCTACTTTCACCAGACTGAACGAGCACGGCGGGAAATCCAGTTACTTGCAGCTGCTTTGCTAAAGAAAAATCATATCGAGCAGCATCCAGAAAAGATTCCTGCGTCATCTTTTCTTCAAAGTCGTCCGGATCAATTCCGAAATTCACTGCAAGATACCTGTACAAATCATTTTCATTTGCATCCCGGCCTTCAAAGTACATCGCATCCTGCAAATCATGAGCAAACGGTATGGCTTTTTCAGGAAAATAAGATTTGAAAACAGACAACGCAATTGCCGGCTTCTCTGAATTAAGAATCATGGTCCCAGCCTCAAGATGCTTTAAATATGGCTCACCGAACTTTATACCAGTCGTTTCTTCAACTGTTTTATAAGCAGTTTTAATAAATGGAGCTATCTGATCTATGGCTCCTACTCTATCACCGATCATCATACCCCCACTCAGAACCTCGAAGGTAAACTCGGCTTGATGATTTTCATAGAAACTATGAATTACTTTACTAAAACCATAGCACCAGCCGCAAAGAGCATCGTAAACGTAGATCACCCGGATATCCTTTTTCATCCCTAGATAAATCGAAAGTAAAGTAGTTTATAAGGCCTCTTCCTTAACCTTTATTTGTGGTCTGCCATTCTTGAAGGCCTCACGCGGCTTAAGGCCCAATAAGTTAAACATTTCCATATCCTCATTAAAAGCAGGATTAGGCGTAGTAAGTAATTTGTCGCCTGCAAAAATTGAATTGGCTCCAGCCATAAAGCAGAATGCCTGATCAGTTAGGCTCATTTCAGTTCTGCCTGCTGATAGACGAACAACGGTTTTAGGCATGATGATACGTGCAGTAGCGATCATTCTTACCATGTCCCATATTGGCACCCGTGGCTGATCCGCTAACGGCGTTCCTTTAACTGGAACTAACGCATTAATTGGAACAGATTCCGGATGCTTACCCATATTCGATAATGTTTTTAGCATTGAAATACGATCTTCTACCGTTTCTCCTAAACCAATAATTCCGCCGCTGCAGACAGTTAATTTAGCTTTTCTAGCATTATCTATCGTTTTTAAGCGGTCGTCGTAAGTCCGGGTGGTAATTATCCTTTTATAATCATCCTCAGAAGTATCCAGATTATGATTGTATGCATAAAGACCGGCATCGGCTAATCTTTGAGCCTGAGATTCCGTGAGCATGCCAAGTGTGCAGCAAACCTCCATATCAAGAGAATTTACCGATTTCACCATGTCAATGACTCTGTCGAAATCCCGGTTATCCCGAACTTCCCGCCATGCCGCACCCATACACAATCGTGACGCACCAGCATCCTTTGCCTTTTGCGCGGCGTCAGTAACCTGATCAACCGACATTAGAGCCTGGACTTCGAGATCTGTATGAAAACGCGCCGCTTGCGGACAATATGCGCAATCTTCCGGGCACCCCCCGGTCTTGATGGATAACAGGCTGCTGATCTGAACTTCAGAATAATCTTCGTTTTCCCGATGCACTGTTGCAGCGCGGTAGATGAGATCAAGTAATGGGCTGTGATAAATCTCCGATATCTCTTCTTTTGTCCAGTTATTTCTGATCTCAATCATATATATATTCCGTTTTGCGGGATTAACAAATTTAAAATAAAAACCTCAGCCTTGAAATGAAAAAAGATTAAGACGTAATCAGAATTACAATAATAATTTGCTCGCTAATCCCAGTAATAGCAGGAAGCCAAAAACATCTGTGAATGTGGTAATTATGATGGAAGATGCAATTGCGGGATCTATTCCTACCCTTTTCAGCATTAACGGAATTGAAGATCCTGCCATCCCGGCGATAATCAAATTCCCGGTCATGGCGGTAAAAATCACTAGTCCCAGCATCGGATTACCATCGTAAAAAACGGCAAAAAGAAAAATAACAAAGCCAATAGTGGCGCCGTTGATCAGACCGACAGTAAACTCTTTTAATACGGTGCGATAAGCCTGATCATCAGTCAGATCGTTTAGAGAAATACGACGCACAGTAACTGCCAGTGCTTGAGTAGCCGCATTTCCTCCCATCCCGGCAATCATTACCATATAGCCGGCAAGAATTCCCATACGGGCTATTGAACTGTCAAAATAACGAATCACGGATGCAGCCAAAAATGCTGTACCCAGATTTAATACCAGCCATGGTAAACGACTCTTCACCGCTTCTTTCCAGTTACCTGCAAGTTCCTCATCCTCAGACACCCCGGAAATCTTCAGGATATCCTCAGTATTTTCCTCTTCCATAACGTCAATAACGTCATCAAAGGTTATCCGGCCCAGAAGATGCATATTATCATCAACTACCGGTACACTCGTGAGGTTATATTGTGAAATCAGTTTGGCCACCTCTTCCTGATCAGTATCTGCCTTAACATACACGAAGTCAGTTTTAATTATTTCTTCGATCTTGACATTGTTCCGGGCTTTGATAATATCTTTCAAGGAAACTATACCCCGAAGAACATTATGATCGTCAATAACATTAATCGTGTAGAACTCTTCCATTTCCTCAGATTGCTGGATCACAAGTTCCAGCGCATCTTTTTTCATCAATTTCATACTGATTTTGATAACCTGGGTGTTCATTATACCACCCGCGGTATCATCGTCGTATTTTAAAAGCGAACGAATGTTGGATGCATCCTCCTCATCAAGTTCTTCAAGGATCTCCTGCTGCTGTTCTTCAGGCAATTGGCTGATGATATCTGTAGCATCATCATAATCAAGCTCTTCAACAATCTCAGAACGGCGCTCAGGGTGAAGATTTTCAAGAAGTCTCTCCGGATGGAATTCGGCATCCATCTCAGAAATGACTTCTGAAGCGGCTTCGGCAGGCAGAATACTAATGATTCGCTCGCGGGCTTCCTGAGGTAATCCCTCAAAAAGAATTGCAATTTCTGACGGATGGTATTCAGAAATCAAGGCCTTCAAAGCAGAATCGTCCTCTTCGAGGGCTTTTCTGATCTTTAGGATGTCCGATTTATCCAGTTCGAAAGATTGCATGGTTAAAAGTAGCGATTACAGATGAGAAACGGGTTTCTTTTGAACGTAGTATGCCGTTTTTAATGACAGTAAGAATTTTATTTTGCCCTGCAGAACCCTTACTTATTGCTTAACCAGCCTTTTCGCCAGAAATAAATCATCTGAATGATTGCAATGAAAAGCATGACCGCCATTGTGTACAAATATCCATTCTCAGAATAGAGTTCAGGCATATTATGTTTAAGGATTTTGCCGGTTGCGGGGTCCTGATAAGCGAAGTTCATCCCATACACACCGGCGATAAACGTGAGCGGAATAAAAATTGAGGAAATGATTGTCAGAACTTTCATTATTTCATTCATCCTGTTGCTGATGAATGATAGATTCATATCAATAAGACTGGTTGTCAAATCTTTATAACTTTCCACAAGATCAATTACCTGCATGCAATGATCATACGTATCCTTAAGGAAAGTCTTCGTCTGCTTATGTATAAGTTTGCCTTCACTCCGAATCATGTCGTTAATCTTGTCCCTTTCAGGCCATACCGCACGCCTGATCATGATCATGGCTCGTTTAATAGACTGCGTCTGATACATCAGCGTCTTGTCGGGTTTACGATATAGAAGTTCCTCGATAGTTTCCAGCTCATCACCAAGGCGATATATAAGTGTGAAGTAGTTATCGACTATAATATCCATCAGCGAATAAAGCATGTAGGAGGTTCCACCAGTACGAATATTCCCTTTTCCAGATTCGAGCCGATGAATAACCGGATCAACCGTATCAATATAATTTTCCTGGAAGCTGAAGAGCACCTTAGGAAAAAGTAGAAATGATATCTGTTCGTTTTCTATTTCCAGTTCAGAATCCACGTACAACATCCTGCTAACTGCAAAAAGATAGTCGTCATACTCATCTATTTTTGGCCGCTGCTGGATATTAGCAATATCTTCAAGCACAAGTTTATGTACTTTGAATTTCTTCTCGAGGTAATCATAAATGGCAAGATCCCCTATTCCGCGAATGTCGATCCAATGGGTTAACGTGGGATGCTTTTTAAAATGCTGATCTAGCTCATTAACAGATTTAATGTCTTCACAATGGTAGGCTGAAGGACCATATGAGTAAGCTGTGATTTTGGGCTCTAAAGAACCTTCATACAACTGAATTGAACCCGGACTGATACCCGGAATAGTAACATACTTCTTAGATTTCAGGTGTATACGCCGGATCTTAGCCATTTTAAAGGTATTTGTTACTCTGCGGGCCCTGATTGAACAGCAGGTCTACAACACTCAAATTAGGTATAAAACCATTTCTTTCCTCAAAGACCTGGAAATAAGTATTAACATCGTTGTGAGCAGATCGTTTTGGATGGATACTGCTTCTGAAATCCAGACCGTCTGCATACTCCTTTTCAAAATCGTTTGTATAAGTATAAGGTATATTAAGTTTTAAAAAACGCAGTAAGAGATTGAGAAGCTCCTCATTGTAGTCAAATAGGAAATCCCATTTTTTTTCGAAGAAAGGCATCAGATCATCTTCATAAAATTCGAAATAGGCTGAACTTCGATAACTTGTTTGAAGACTAAACAAGTGTAGCCGCTGCCAGTTAAAGTCATAACTGATCTTTACATCCTTAACTTTCGTATGGTTTTTAGATCCTTTAATAACCGGAACTATCAGATCCAGCATACCGTTAGGAGAATGTATTGAAGCCCTGTTGCGGTAGCTTTGTTTTACAAAATGCTCGGCATTCTCTATAACCACTCCATTTTTGTTGGCGAGCAACTTGCTGAAATACTCAATTGGAGGCAGATAAAATAAAGGGAAGATTGCTCCTTTTTGCATTGGATGAGTTAAATTTGTGATCTGGAAGCCGAAATTAGTAAATTAAACAAGCCATTAAGAAGGATTGTTCTTAATTCATTATGGAATTAAACGCTGCGATAGTAAATATTTAGGATTTTCAGAATGAACAAAGTTTTATTCCGGGTTGTAGCTTTTCTTTTAAAACTTATTTCATTACTCCCTTTCTGGCTGCTTTACCTTCTTTCAGACCTCCTCTTTATCGTTCTTTATCATGTAATTAAATATCGGAGGAGCGTTGTCCAAATGAATCTGACTAATGCATTTCCACAGAAATCTAGCCAAGAACGTGCCGCCATTGAAAAGAGATTCTACAGCTTTCTTGCCGATATGTTCGTCGAGTCAATCAAAAGTATCTCAATTACACCTGCTGAATTAAAAGAACGCTATCAATTCGAAAACCTGGAGGATATTACTAAACACCTAAATGCCGGAAAATCAGTGATAGCCGTATCCGGCCACTATGGTAATTGGGAATGGGGTCCTCTTGGGATTCCGTCTCAATTGAACTGTGATATTCTGGTAGTTTATAAACCCTTGTCAGATAACAGATTCGACGAACTAATAAACTCTGTACGCTCCCGGTTTGGGTCGATCATGGTTCCTATGAAACAAACTTTGAGGAAGGTAGCGGAATATAAAAACAAGCCCCATGTACTGGTTCTCGTGGGCGATCAAACACCTACAAGGGAAGAATCACAATACTTTACAACGTTTTTAAATCAGCCGACAGCGGTATTTTTGGGAGTCGAAAAAATCGCGGCTAAAACTAATAACCCAATTATTTATTTCAGTATAAAGCGCATTAAAAGAGGCCATTATAAAAGTATTGTTGAACCTTTAATTGATAATCCAAAAGACTGCTCTGAGCATGAGATTACTGATGCTCATACGAAGATGCTCGAGCAACTGATTCAGAGTGAGCCTGGCTATTGGCTTTGGTCTCACAAACGCTGGAAGTTCAAGCCGGAGGACATTAAAAATGACTAAACTACCAAGCGTAAGTGTTGTTATTCTGAACTGGAATGGATTAAACTATTTAAAGCAATTTCTCCCTTCTGTATGTGCGAGCACTTATCAAAATCTACGGATCATTGTTGGAGATAATGCTTCTACCGACGGCTCTATAGATTTTATTAAAGATAATTTTCCACAAATAGAGATTATATCTAACGATCAGAATTACGGATTTGCCGGCGGGTATAATAAAGTTCTGGATCAGGTTGACTCTGATTACTTCGTTTTGCTGAATTCAGACGTTGCAGTAAATCCTGAGTGGATACAGCCAGTTATTGACCTAATGGAGACAGATAGCCAAATAGCGGCTGCGCAGCCAAAGATGTTGTCTTACAAACAAAAAGACAAGTTTGAACATGCGGGCGCAGCTGGCGGCTTCCTCGATATGTTTGGTTACCCATTTTGCCGGGGCCGGATTTTTGACTCGGTAGAATCTGATAATGGTCAATATGACGATGTAAAAGAGATATTCTGGGCTTCGGGAGCGGCCTTATTTATTAAAAGAGACAAATGGATTGAACTAGGTGGGCTTGATGCAGACTTCTTTGCTCATATGGAAGAAATAGATTTGTGCTGGAGGATAAAAAACAAAGGCTACAAGGTGATGTATTGCCCTGATTCGGTGGTATACCATGTAGGTGGCGGTACTTTAAACGCGGAAAACCCCTTCAAAACATATCTAAATTTCAGGAATAACCTGATAATGATTCAGAAGAATCTTCCTTTTCTTCAGGCAAGTCTCATCTTATTCACCCGTTTTTGGCTCGACCTGGTTTCCCTTCTAAAATTCATTGCTGATGGCAAAACGAAAGATGCAAGAGCGGTTAGCAAGGCTCATGTTTCCTTTTTAAGGAGTATTTTCAAAACCGCCGGTAAAGCACGAAAAATAGACCCGTCAAACTTCAATAACGCAGGACTGCTGAAAAAAAGCATTGTTTGGCAATACTTTGTTCAAAAGAAGAAAAGGTTTACTGATTTATAGAAAGCTTTCGAGCGCCAGCCTGTAACCATCAAGTCCGAACCCAGTTAATACTCCTCTGCAATTCTTACCAGTAAGAGAAACATGCCTGAATTCCTCCCTTGCGTAGATATTGGAGATATGAACTTCCACCACGGTCGTATTAATTCCAGCAATCGCATCGGCAATGCCAATGGACGTATGAGTATAAGCACCACCGTTAAGTATAATTCCATCGTAGCTAAAACCCACCTCATGCAGCTTATTGATAAGCTCGCCCTCAACGTTGCTTTGGAAGTAATCAATATCGATTATTGAATACTTTTCTCTGAGTGTCTTAAGATAATCCTCGAAGCTGCTGTCACCGTAAATAGATTTCTCGCGTAAGCCAAGTAAGTTTAAATTTGGTCCATTAATGATCTGTATCTTCATCAGAAATAATTTTAATCAAACTTAGAAAATAATTTGGACTGGCAATCAAGCCTCCGCGGCTTTAAAGCTTATTTAAAATTGGAACGCTCACTGTCTCCGAATACCATCGAAGCGTATTTGCACGATGTGGACAAACTTTTGCAGTTTTTCATGTCCCGGTCTGAAGAAAAGAAGCCATCAACCGTCACGAAAAGCGACCTAAAAGACTTTTTGACATGGGTTAATGAGTTAGGTATGATCCCTCCCACCCAGGCCCGGGTATTATCGGGTTTGAAAGCCTTCTTCAAATATTTGGTGCTTGATAATAAGATTGAAACTGATCCCTCAGCCTTGCTGGAAAGTCCCAAAATGACCCGCAAGCTGCCGGACACCCTGAATATCCCCGAAATAAACAGCATTATCGATGCTATTGACCTGTCAAAACCAGAAGGTATGCGTAATAAAGCAATGCTGGAAACACTATATGGCAGCGGCTTACGCGTTTCTGAATTAACCGGACTGAAGATCTCTAATCTCCATTTGGACATCGAGTTTATTAAGATACTGGGAAAGGGAAATAAGGAGCGCCTTGTACCAATAGGCTCAGAAGCCATTAAATTTCTTAATATATACATCCATGAAGTGCGCGTTCATGTCCCTGTTAAGCCCGGAAAAGAAGATTATGTATTCCTGAACCGAAGAGGCAGTCCATTGTCAAGGGTCATGGTATTTCTTATAATTAAAGATCTGGCGAAAGCCGCTGGAATCACCAAAAGCATTAGCCCCCACACATTCCGGCACTCATTTGCTACTCACTTGATAGAAGGCGGGGCAGATCTTAGAGCGGTGCAGGAAATGCTTGGCCATGAGAGCATCACAACTACCGAGATTTACACGCATCTTGACCGGGATTATCTGCGCGAAACCATCGTTCATTTCCATCCAAGAAGCTGACCTATTGCTCTTCCTTGAAATATACTTTGTAGAAATTCATCGATTTATCATCATCGAAGCCTTTTTCAATCAGATCTTTATTACCATGGATGTAGATATGAAAGTTCTTGTCAAGCTTCAGGATACTTTTGAAGACCCTGGCCTGCTTCTTGACGGCCGCATTTGAGATGTCAAATGACCCTTCCAGCCCGGCATCGAACTCGTTATTATAGTCCTGGGTGAAGTTTTTAAACGATTTGATCGCCTTATCATTCCCGATAACCTCTTCAGCAAACTCATCAATATCAAAGCTGTCTTTTTCTTTGAAATATTTCAAAGATTTATTTAACAGGTCAATTTTGTCGGCTTTGGAAATGTCAAAGTCTTCATCAATCTTGTTAGCGATAAAATCCTTGCATACGTTGAGTGTATTGCTGGTTTTGTTATAGCTGTCATTTCTGATCTTCAGCTTTAGAAATTCATCCTTCCAATATGCAGCATCGGTTCGGTTGGTTTGGTCGATAACCATTACCTTATAACCTTCTTCCCTATCTGTGTTGAATATCAAACAACCTTTATCAAGTTTATGAATATTGATCCCGTTCTCTTCATACCTAAGATCAAATCCGCCCTGAGCGGGATTAACAGTCAAATACGGTTCCTTTGTTTCTGATTTAAATATGCCAATTGCATCAACCATCTCGCCTTCCAGCTGCAGATCTCTAAACCGGGCAACATATAATTCACCCGACTTTATCTTAGGATGATTAGATATGTCGAACAAATGCTTCGTAATCTGGCCGCTTAACTCGTGAAACCTTGCATTATCAGCGAAAATGTGCGAACTAAAATGAAATAACTCATTCAGGTTCAGGTCGCTGCTCGAGTGCATGAAGCGGTAGACTTCATTCTCCTTTTCAAACGGTATAAGGAAATACTGCATGAGCAAACGGCTCAGCATTTCGTCGCTTATTTCAAGCGGCTGATCAGATAAATTATAAAACTCATTCTGGATTTTATTGCCAATTCTGTGTACAGAAAGTTCCTCCAATGAGGCTTCGTATGATGATACCATATAAATTATATGCCCTAGGGCTGTGAGGTTAACGTTTTCGTGCTTTTATCATTCTATCCCTGTCCCGCAAATCCTGACGCAGATGTATATCTTTAAATCCACTACTTTTTAATAGGGAAACAGTCTCCTGACCCAGGTTTTCGTTTATTTCCAGGTACAATAATCCGCTGGATTCAAGATGGCGGTCCGCAAAGGCCGCAATTGCTTTATAAAAAATCAGGGGATCATTATCGGGTACAAACAAAGCCAGGTGAGGTTCATGTTCAAGTACATTTACATGCATTTGTTCTTTTTCAGCAAGGGTAACATAAGGTGGATTGCTGGTAATAATAGAGAACTTGTCCCAGTCAGCAACCGGCTTTAACATATCGTCCTGAATAAAATCGATCTCTATGTTGTTCAACCGGGCATTTTCCTCTGCTATTGCCAATGCATCAACAGACACATCTACAGCGTAAACTTCAAGTCCGGGAACATATTTCTTAATAGTGACGGGGATGCAGCCGCTGCCCGTACCAATGTCCAGCATTTTTAGCCCCTCATAACCTGACTTATCTGCTTTTATATCTTTCAGTATCCAGTCCACCAGTTCTTCAGTCTCTGGTCTTGGAATCAGCACGGAAGGATTTACCTTAAACACCGAGCCGTAGAATTCGGTTTCTCCCAGCAAGTACTGGACAGGAACACCCTTTTTTAATTCACTCAGCATATTATAGAAAATCGCAAGTTCTTCGCTGCTCAGATCATCATATTTGTTGTTGAGATATTGCGAACGGTTGATTTTGCACACAAAACCAATAACAAGCCATGCAATACTTCCTGCTTCTTCAGCGCCATATAGACTTGTCAGGTCTTCAACAAATACTTTTTCAATACTGGCAATTGTCATGCAGCAAAGTAAAGTATTTGAAATTATAATTGGCTTCGGAAATTTGTTAACGCAGAAATAAGAGCTTTAACACCACACGGGTAAAACCAGATGTTCAAATTAGCACGAGTTCATCCGTCTTATGATCGGTGGATTTACCTCATTATATATAATGTTATCGCTTTCGCACGACCTATCACTGTTGCTTTTACCTTCAAATGCGCGTTATGCCCTACTTCGGTCGTTCGGCCTGTCTTTGATACTATATTTAAACTAAATAAGATTACAGGAGCATCAAGCATAAATAATTAACAATACCAAAAAGTATTTTAATCCTCCTTACTTTTACAAAGTGTTACAACATGAGGACTACATGCGGCGCTGCATTGAACTTGCCACTCTGGGTATGGGTTCGGTAAGCCCCAATCCTATGGTGGGCGCGGTGGTAGTTTGTGACGATCAGATTATCGGTGAGGGTTATCACATGAAGTTTGGTGAAGCTCATGCCGAGGTAAATGCAATAAAAAGCGTCTTCGATAACCACGATGACGGTGACATATTACTTAAACGATCTACGATATATGTGAGCCTGGAACCCTGCTCCCATTTCGGCAAAACTCCACCATGCGCTGATCTGATCATAAATAGCCAAATACCCAGAGTTGTTATTGGCTGCAGGGATCCTTTCGCACATGTCAACGGGAAAGGAATTGAAAAGTTAAAGGAGGCTGGTGTTGAAGTTAGCGAAGGCGTACTTGTACATGAATGCATTGCTTTGAATAAACGCTTCAATACAAGAGTCCAAAAACAGAGGCCTTATATTATTCTTAAATGGGCGGAAACTCCAGATGGCTTGTTTGCTCCTGAAGATCGCTCACAAAAATGGATCACCTCTTCATCAGCAAAGCAGCTTGTCCATCGTTGGAGAAGTGAAGAAGATGCTGTGCTGATTGGAAAGAACACTGCTTTAGCTGATAATCCAAGATTAAATGTGCGTAAATGGCAAGGAAAGTCGCCCATACGTATTATTATAGACCGGACTCTTGAACTGCCTGCAAGCCTTAACATATTCGACCAGAGCCAGGATACCATTATCTTCAACTCCATAAAAACGGAGCTGGTTGGTAAGATTAAATATCTTGAGTTGGAGGACTTCGACAACCTGCTACCTCAGTTAATCTGCTATCAGCTATATCTGATGGACATACAGTCGATAATTATAGAAGGAGGTGTCAAAATACTTAATCTTTTTATTACAGCGGGTCTATGGGATGAGGCCAGGGTATTTACCGGTCCTGATCAATGGGCACAAGGAATTCCAGCTCCTGCATTAGAGGGTAAACCTGTTCAAACCACCAGTGTTGGACCAGACGTGCTGAATATCTGGCAAAACGAATCACCATGATCTATATTTTCTTAAGCATCTGCTGCAGCGTATTCGTTTCTGTTTTGCTGAAACTCGCAAAAAGATATGCGATTGATACGCGTCAGGCTATCATGTGGAATTATTCAATCGCCGCGGCGCTAACATTTCTTATTTATGATCCGGTTTGGCCTTCATTCGATGAAGAGCTTTATCCGGCGTACATTATTTTAGGAATACTACTGCCTTCACTTTTTGTAATTCTCGCGCTTTCAGTGAGATACACTGGCATTGTTAAAACCGACGTAGCGCAACGACTGTCGCTGTTTATCCCTGTCCTTGCTGCATTTTTATTCTTTGGAGAACAACATTCCGTAATAAAAATTTCAGGAATAGCTATCGCATTTTTGGCGATTATCTGTTCAGTTCCATGGCAGAAAAGAGATACAGGCGAAGCTGCCTATTGGATCTATCCGGTAACAGTATTTGTTGGAATGGGGATTATCGATATTCTTTTCAAGCAGATAGCCAAAACTGTATCGATTCCGTTTACCTCCTCGCTATTGGTAGTTTTCGTACTCGCTTTCGGGATTTCGGCTTTATACCTGCTCTACCTGTTTCTTGTCAAAAAGACAAAGTTTGCCCTGATTAATGTGCTATGTGGCTGGATTCTCGGTATCGCCAACTTTGGAAATATAGTTTTCTATCTTAAAGCTCACCAGTCTCTGGCTAACCAGCCTTCCCTGGTTTTTTCCGCAATGAATATTGGTGTAATTGTGCTTGGATCCCTTGTGGGTGTCTTAATCTTTCGTGAAAAGCTTACCAAATTGAACTATGCGGGTATAGCCTTAGCTCTCATTTCCATTATTTTGATGTCTCAGGCTTGATGTTATGCTTTTTGACGACACCTATAAAACAATACACGAAACTTCAGAAGGCACTTTTAGAGATAAAGGGTCCAAATTCATCGCATACCTTTATCCACTTGGCAGCGAATCTGAAGTAAGAGACATAATCAATAGCCTGAAGTCTGTGCATCCTAAAGCAAACCATTACTGCTGGGCTTTCAGGTTGAGTACGGATAGGTCAGTGTTTCGTGTTAATGACGATGGTGAGCCATCAGGCACAGCTGGTCGGCCGATCCTAAATACACTCTTGTCTTATGACATTACCAACGTACTTGTAGTCGTGGTAAGATACTTCGGCGGAACTCTGTTAGGTGTGCCCGGTCTTATAAACGCATATAAGAAAGCAACAATCGAAGCAATAAATAACTCTGTTATCACCGAATTGAGCATCCGGTCACTTTATGAAATTAAGTTTGAGCATCCTCAGATAAACGAAGTGATGAAGGTCGTCAAGGAAGAGCAGCTTAATTCAGTGAGTCAATCATTCGATACTATATGTGTGATCCAGCTTGAAATCCGGCAATCTGCTCAGGAGCGAATTCTCGCCAGGTTTAACAAAATCAAAAGCATTAATCTCAAATATATTAGCAGCCTCTGAGATTATGCTATAGCTTTGCTACCATTACGCAATGCCAATGAAAAATATATCAAATACTGATCTTATCCTAAATCCTGATGGAAGTGTATACCATCTTAATTTGCTACCTGAGGATATTGCCGATACAGTGATAACCGTTGGTGATCCGGACAGGGTAAGCGATGTAAGCAAGCATTTTGACCGCATTGAGCTAAGAAAAGGTAAACGTGAGTTTATTACGCACACAGGCTATACTGGATCACGGCGGATTACCGTTATTTCTACCGGTATCGGGACTGATAATATAGATATTGTCCTGAACGAGCTTGACGCCCTGGTCAATATTAATTTTAACACACGCGTTGTTAATACAACACTGAAAAGCCTTGATATCATTCGAATCGGCACTTCTGGTTCAATTCAGAGCGATATACCAATGGACACCATATTGGTTTCTGAATTTGCATTGGGCCTTGATGCGTTAATGAACTATTATGTCCATACCGTTTCAGGCGATGAACACCAACTTCTCGATGCATTAAAATCACATTTTAAGCATATTCAAGGAGTTTCGCCTTACTTAATTGCAGGAGATAAATCCTTATTGAATTTGATAGGCAAAGATCTTGAAAAAGGCATTACGGTAACCGCACCGGGATTTTATGCTCCTCAAGGCCGTGAAGTTCGGGCAAAGACTGCAGTTCCAAATCTCATCTCACTTTTTAGTTCTTTCAAATCGGGAAATTATCGTTTAACGAATCTTGAAATGGAAACAGCGGGAATCTATGCTTTAGCGAGTGTTTTAGGGCATAAAGCACTATCTGTGAATGCTATACTCGCAAGCCGCACAAAGCTTGAGTTTTCAGCTAACCCGGGCAAAGTGGTAGATAGGGCAATTCAGCTTGTTCTGAGCCGACTCAGCTAACAAAATATTATAACTCTTTGATCAATCGATGAAAGGTCTTTAATGCTTCGAGTTTCTTCTCATCGAGATTATAGTCGATCTTATTGATCAGATAATCCGCAAAGTCAAAGTTCTCTCTTGGCGGAATTCCTTCGATAACTTCATTGCGATGATCTAACCCGTATCTTAAAGCTTCATTAAAGTCCACCACAAAACTTTCCGGAATCTCTTTATTTGCAGCCCATACTGCAAAAACGAACGGTAGTCCATTAAACTTTTGCCATTCGTCGGCGAGATCGTATCGATATGCGTATTGGTCTTTCTTGCCAAATGTTCGGTCTCCGATCTGTACAAATGCATCTGCAGAATCTTCCGTGACAACCTCTGGTTTTAGTTTCCAGTAATTTTTCAATAGCACTTTAGCCAGATTATTCGAAGTTCTTGACTGCACGTCAAGCTTTATAGTTCTGACTTCCTCTATTGGCTTGTCACTGAAAATAAATACCGAATCAACAGCACCAACCGCTCCGATGCAATAATTAGAAATGATCTTATAGTTAGGTATTTCGAGTAAAGCAGCCACAGGAACTAAACCTATATCTGCCTGATTACTAATTAATTTATTAGCACATTCTGAAGGAATATCTAAGCTTAAATTGACCTGATCCAAAATGCCCGAATGCATCAGGCCATAGACAAATGGCTTGGTATTGGTATAGGAAACTGCGGAGATTTTTATTTTATTCAAAGCCAGTTTTAAGAGATTGTAAATGATCTGTATTATTGAAATCAACGATATGAAATTCGGCCCCATCATATTCGACCTTGTATAAAGTCGTATTAAAATGAGGAAATGAATCCATATCAGTCAACGGCTTGTTCGTTAACAAACACAGGAATAAACGTAGTGCCCTACCGTGCATGCAGATAAGAATATTCTGATCATCGTTTTCTTCAATAAGCTTTTCAAGTACCGTTAACTGTCTTTCCTTGACTTCGAGCGGGCTCTCACCTTTTTCGAATTTATGGTGAAGGTCGCCGGCATTCCATTTGCTCAAAATGCTTAAAAATTCACTTCTAATATGCTCGGTGCTTTCCATCCCTTCGTATATCCCCCATCCAAGCTCGTCCAGACCCGGATATTGAGTCCATGGAATATTCGTGTCGATGAATTTCTTAACGGTTTGATGTGTTCGCTTTAGTGTTGAGGTATAAATTTTATCAAAAGGAACATTTTTGTATGCCTGATAAAATGCCTCCGCCTGTTCTCTGCCCCGGTCATTTAAATCTGTATTCATTCCGCGGCCTTGTACCACTCCGCGCTTGTTCAGGTCGGTTTCGCCGTGGCGAATGATATATAGTGTTTTCTTCAATTCAGAACTGGTAATTTATAGAATTTAGGTTTTTCCTCCTGAGGGAATTCGTGATCCTGATAATCAGTAATAACGTTATAAAGCGTATCGCGCTCTATGGGATGGCGTCCGACGTGTTTAATCAGCTCAACCAATTCCTGCGTTGACATTGCCGGATGCTGCTCTTCAGCTCCAGCCATAGAGTATATTTTAGTAGTATCGTCGAGCGTTCCATCGATATCATCAACACCGAAATTCAGTGAAAGCTGTGCAGTATTTCTGCTGATCATAGCCCAATAGGCCTTAATATGATCGAAATTGTCAAGATAAATACGGGCTATGGCGTAGTTCCTGAGATCTTCTATCACAGAAACCTCCGCAACATTAGACATTTGATTGTCCTGATTCCTGAATTTTAATGGTATGAAGGTCTGGAACCCCCCAGTTTTATCCTGAAGCAATCTCAGTCTTTCCATATGATCTACCCGATGCCAATACTCTTCTATGTGTCCGTAAAGCATCGTAGCATTAGATCTCATACCCAGTTTGTGCCATTCCTCGTGAATTTCGAGCCATTGGTCGCCGGTACATTTATCCTTTGCAATCTGAACACGGATATCAGGGTGAAATATTTCAGCGCCTCCGCCGGGAATAGATTCAAGGCCCGCCTCCTTCATTAGTTTCATCCCGGTCGCGTAATCTATCTTCGCTTTCTTAAAGATGTAATGGTACTCAACCGGAGTCAATGCTTTGACATGCAGTTCAGGACGGTGTTTGTGTATAGCCGTAAAGAGTTCGGAATAGAACTTGACGTCGTATTGAGGAAGAACTCCGCCAACGATATGTACTTCAGTTACAGGCTGACCATCGTATTTTTTAACAATGTCGAGCATATCCTGCATAGTATATTCCCACCCATCGGAGCGCTCTTTTATAAGAACAGAATAAGAACAGAACTTACAATCGTAAACACAAAGATTTGTAGGCTCAATGTGAAAATTACGATTAAAATAGGTTTTATCACCGTGTCGCTTTTCGCGGATAAAATTGGCCAGAATTCCCAGATATCCTAGGTCAGCCTTTTCATACAACAGAACTCCTTCTTCATAGGAAATTCGGACCGAAGATTTCACCTTTTCAGCGATTGCCCTAAGATCAGCATCAAGATTTTGGTCTGCTAAAAGGAGATTGAAACTTAATTCAGAGTTCATTCAGAGTTGTTTCTGCAAAAATACAATAAGTGCATGTAACCAGTATCATTTGCTTGTAAAAGCGTATAAAAATACCCAATACCCATCGCATTTAATTATGTCAATAGGTAATTGTAAATTGACCCGCTGTTCAGGCATTGTTGCTCTTCTATTTATGCATGCTTCCTAACCTTAAAAACATATAATGAAACTATCAGGATTTTGCCAAAACCCGTAAGGGCATGATTATAAAATCATGATTTGCTTAATCTTTGACAGACAAAAATTAACAGATGAAAATTGAGACCATAGCCATTCACGCCGGAAATAAGATTGACGAACATTCTAAAGCAGTTATTCAGCCTATTGCCTTATCCACTACTTATCAGCGTGCCGCGGATGGCGGCTATCCTGAAGGTTTTATTTACTCCAGGATTGACAATCCAAACAGGAGATCACTTGAAAATGTGATCGCCAGGTTAGAGCAAGGGCCTGATGCCTGCGCTTTTTCTTCTGGAAACGCTGCTGCTGGTGCTCTTTTTCAGGCTCTGGCTTCGGGATCGCACATAATTGCTCCCGACGATATGTATCATGGTCTACGTACTCAGATTCTTCAGGTCTTTGAAGGAATTCTTCACGTTGACTTTGTTGATATGTCCGATCTGGCCGCTGTTAGGAAGCTGGTTCGTCCAGAAACCAAGTTGATCTGGATCGAAACTCCATCTAATCCCCTGCTAAAAATATGCGATATAAAGGCGCTGGTGGTTCTTGCAAAGTCTAAAGGCATACTGATAGCGTGTGATAATACATTTAGCACACCAATTTTCCAATTGCCACTAACTTTGGGTTGCGATTTCGTGATGCACTCTACAACCAAATACCTTAGCGGACATAGTGACGTGCTTGGCGGCGTCCTTGTGACTGCAGTGAAAAATTCCTTCTGGGAAAAGATCAGGGCAATTCAAGTTCTTGGTGGAGCAGTGCCCTCTCCTTTCGACTGTTATATGACGGTAAGGGGCATTAAAACGCTTCCATACCGTATGCGAGGCCATAACGAAAATGCTGTTCAGATAGCTGAATTCCTAGATAAAAGTCCGTTTGTAGAAAAAGTTTACTATCCCGGTCTTGAGAGCCACGCTGGTCATGAAATTGCAAAACAACAGATGAGTAAATTTGGCGGAATGCTTTCATTTCTTGTAAAGGGAGGTTCGGACGAGGCAATTCAAGTGGTAAATGACCTCAAAATCTTTACCCAGGCGACTAGTTTAGGGGGTGTGGAAAGCCTTGTAGAACATCGGGCATCTGTTGAAGGACCCGCTACTAAAACTCCCCAAAACTTAATCCGAGTATCTGTTGGAATTGAGAATATTACTGATCTGATCGAGGATCTCGAAAATGCATTCATGTCAATTAGTTGATATTCAATATGTTACAATATTTTACAAATTAAATTTGGTTTCAATATAATCCTTCACCTATATTTGAAATATTATTTGGTAGCAATACCAATCTGTCTTCAATAAGCTCTTAGTTTATTGATTTATACAGAAGTGGCGAGAGATCAGGCTCTATGACCCACTGACAACCCCCCGATCAATTCGGGGAAGGTGCCAATTCCTGTCCCGAAAGGGAGATATAAATTTATAATGATGAAAAGAGAAAACATTACAGTTCCTGTATTTTCCAGAACGGAAAAGGTGGATTCAAAGGCTAATAAGCAAATTACATTTGCTGCTTTTTGTATCTGCATGCGCCTGACCTGCTGTTATTAAAGATTTCGGAGGGAATACCTCTATCAATCTAAATAATGTCAGGTCACCTAAATTCTACCCTACAATTCATTAATCAAACCTTTTAAGAATAAGACTTATGTCAACAGAAAATTTAAAATTCGAGACACTACAATTACATGCAGGTCAGGAAGTAGATCCCACTACCGGCTCACGTGCTGTTCCAATATACCAAACTACCTCATTTGTATTCAACAGCTCTGAGCATGGTGCAAACTTGTTCGCATTAAAAGAGTTCGGAAATATTTACACCCGGATCATGAATCCCACAACGGATGTATTTGAGAAGCGGGTTGCAGCCCTGGAAGGCGGCGTTGCAGCACTTGCAGTTTCATCTGGCCAGGCGGCACAGTTTATCGCATTGACGAACATCCTTCAGGCGGGAGATAATTTCGTTACGTCTTCATTTCTTTATGGTGGCTCATACAATCAGTTTAAAGTGTCATTCAAAAGACTTGGGATTGAAGCCCGTTTTGCTAAAGGCGACGATCCTGCCAGCATCGAATCACTGATTGATGATAAGACCAAAGCTATTTATCTGGAAACAATTGGGAATCCAAGTTACAGCATCCCTGATTTCGAAAAAATTTCAGAAGTAGCAAAACGCCATGATTTACCTTTAATAGTAGACAACACTTTTGGAGCGGCTGGATACCTGTTCCGTCCTATTGAGCATGGTGCAAATATTGTTGTGGAATCTGCTACCAAATGGATTGGCGGTCATGGAACAAGTATTGGCGGGGTAATCGTGGACGCTGGAAACTATGATTGGGGTAATGGGAAATTCCCGCAATTCTCTGAACCTTCTGAAGGATATCACGGATTGGTGTTTAAAGACGTTTTCGGCGTAGGCGGACCTTTTGGCAATATCCAGTTCATTATCCGGGCCCGTGTAGAAGGTCTTCGTGATTTCGGCCCTTCTCAATCACCATTCAACTCGTTTTTATTGATTCAGGGATTGGAAACTTTATCACTCCGCGTGCAGCGCCATGTTGACAATGCTCTTGATTTAGCAAAATGGCTGGAAGCTCATCCGCAGGTAGTTAAAGTTGAATATCCAGGCTTAACCAGCAGTGCAACTCATGAAAAGGCAAAGAAATATTTGCGTAATGGATTTGGTGCAGTGCTTTCTTTTGAACTCAAAGGCGGCAAAGATGCCGCAACTAAATTTGTAGACAACTTGAAGTTAATAAGCCATTTAGCTAATGTTGGAGATACTAAAACTTTAATAATTCAACCTTCCGCTACCACTCACCAGCAATTATCAGACGAAGAGCAATTGGCTGCTGGGGTGAATCCGTCTTCATTAAGAGTTTCTGTTGGTATCGAGCATATTGATGATATAAAAGCTGATCTCGAACAAGCATTTGCAGCAATTAAATAGATTAAATACAATCGGAGTAAAATCCGATTCTTTAAATAAGAATGAACACTGAATACATATATAATCATAAGAAACCCTTCAAGCTTGAAAGCGGGAAGAAAATAAACGGTTTACAGATAGCTTACCATACTTATGGCTCCCTTAATGCAAAGAAGGATAATGTAATTTGGGTATGTCATGCGCTTACAGCAAATTCGGATGTGTTTGATTGGTGGAAAGGCCTTTTTGGAGAGAATTGCCTGTTTAATCCGAAAGAGCATTTTATAGTGTGTGCAAATATTCTTGGGTCTCACTATGGTACTACCAACCCTTTGAGCAAAAATAAAGTTACTGGTTTACCCTACTATCTTTCTTTCCCAGAATTTACAGTAAGAGATTTGGCTGCGGCGCACCAAATTCTGGCTGACGAACTGGGCTTACCAGAGATTGGCTTATTAATAGGTGGATCGCTTGGCGGACAACAGGCTATGGAATGGGCAATTTTGGAGCCTCGTCGAATTAAGAAGCTAGTACTGATTGCTGCAAACGCACAGCATTCAGCATGGGGTATTGCTTTCAACGAAAGCCAGCGTCTGGCAATCACCGCTGACCGCACATTTTATTCTCAGTCTCCAAATGGCGGGAAAAAAGGTTTAAAAGTGGCGCGCAGTATCGCTCTTTTGTCTTACCGAAGCTACGGAACATATGGAGCCACGCAATTAGAAGTTGGGACGGAAAAAATTACAGATTTCAAAGCATCGTCATATCAGAATTATCAGGGTGAAAAGTTAGTTAACCGCTTTAATGCTTATAGCTATTGGTACCTTACTAAAACGATGGACAGCCATAATGTTGGACGGCAAAGAGGTTCCGTAGTAGAAGCATTACGTTTAATTCAGGCAAAAACGCTGGTAATTGGAATAGTGAATGATGTTTTATTCCCTTTGGAAGAACAGCAGTTCTTGGCTAAAAATATTCCAGGCGCGCATTTCGCAGAACTGAATTCATTTTATGGCCATGACGGATTTCTCATCGAAACTGAAATCCTCACCAAAGAGATAGGAACATTTATTAATACCGCTGAACCTGAAAATCAGGTTATCAGCCTGCATAAAATTGCTTGAAATGAGTAAAAGATTAACAATTGGCCTTTTTGGCTTTGGAGTTGTAGGACAAGGCCTTCATGATATTATCAGCACAAAGGATCTCAATATCGAGATCAGGAAAATAGTGATCAAAGATCCGTCAAAAACGAGGTCTTTACCCCAAAATCTATTTTCAACTGACGCAGCAGACATTTTAGATAACTCAGAGATTAATACAGTTATTGAGCTGATAAATGATGCTGACGCAGCTTTCGAGATTACATCAAAAGCCTTAAAGAGCGGGAAGAATGTTGTCTCAGCAAATAAAAAGATGATTGCGGAACACCTGGACGAGCTCGTTGCGCTTCAAAATGAATATGGAACATCGCTTTTATACGAGGGCGCTGTTTGCGGCAGTATTCCTATTATACGTAACCTTGAAGAATATTACGACAATGAGCTATTACATTCCATTAGCGGCATATTCAACGGTTCGTCCAATTATATACTTTCGAAAATTGCTAATGAAGGGCTTGACTATAGTGACGCATTAAAGCAGGCCCAAGATTTGGGTTTTGCTGAAACCGATCCCTTGCTTGATGTTGGGGGTTATGATGCTAAATTCAAGCTTATAATTGCAGCGGCGCATGCTTACGGTGCTTTTGTGAAACCGGAAGAAGTACTCAACGCGGGAATTCAAAATTTCTCAATCGCCGACCTTCACTTCGCTGAAGAGCATCAGCTAAAAATCAAGCTGGTTCCAACGGCTAAAAAATTAAATGATCAGGAGATCGCCTTATATGTGATCCCGCGCTTAGTTCCGAAAAGCGATTTCCTCTATAATGTGGAGAATGAGTACAATGCTGTATCTGTTAAAGCTGCCTTTGCCGACCAGCAATTATTTTACGGAAAGGGAGCTGGGGGGCACCCTACCGGGTCTGCTGTACTATCTGATATTGCAGCCCTGCGCTATGATTACCGTTATGAGTACAAGAAATATCATAATGACTCGCAGCTAAAACTTCAAAACGACCACATACTTCCGGTTTACATCAGATACAAAAGCGATGATTTAATCGGCCAGATCAACTTTGATTTTATAGCAGAGCAGCATCAGAGTGTGGAGCTGAAATATATCCTGGGCGGTATAAAGATCAGTGAGCTGATCGCGAAGAAGGAACTTATTGAGAATGATGGGGCTTTTATAGCGCAGGCCGGAGCACTTACCGGAAAGTTTGAAGAACTTACCCTATTGAACTTCGAAAGAGCTTAGCCTACTTCTTAAGGAAAGGTTTTATCTCCTTTTGCCAGATGGCATACCCGGCTTCAGTCATGTGCAGTTTATCTGCTTTGAAAAAATCGGGCATAGGTGTGCCGTCGGCAAGCAACATTTTCGAATAAACGTCGACATAGTCTGTCCTGCGATAATTTTTAAGGTAATTTTTGATCATCGCATTGGCTTTTACCATTTCAGGTAAATACTTCATCCTGCTTGGGCTCGGCTTGAAAGAAATGAATAGGATATGGGCTTTTGGTAGCCCCTTTCTAATTATCTCAAATAATGTTGTAAATCGATCATAAACGATTTCAGCCGTTACACCATCGGCGGGAAAATCATTCTCGCCGACATAAATAACAACCTGCTTAGGCTGATATGTGATAATGATGTCTGGGGCATACCTTATCACATCTGGCAAACTTGACCCTCCGAAACCGCGATTAATTATGGTATAACCAGGAAAAGCGCTTTGAACATTAGTCCAGCCTTTGAACGATGAGCTGCCGACAAATACGATGGCATTTTTAGGTGGAGGATTAATCGCATCCTGCTTTTTAAACGCCTCAATTTCATTAAAGAATGGAGGCGTCTGCTGTGCAAACCCTGAAAAATTAAAACATTGAACCACCAAGAAGGCGATCAGAAATGCTTTTACTTGTCTCATCTGGTATTAAATAAAAATGTGCTGAAAATTATATTTCGCGGTTAATATCCCAGGCCTCCAGATAGTCTGCTACTTTCCTGATAAAAGAACCGCCCAACGAACCATCCACTACCCTATGATCATAAGATAGGGAAAGGAACATCATATGCCTGATGGCTATCACGTCACCATACTCGGTTTCAATAACTGCGGGTTTCTTTTTGATAGCTCCTACTGCTAAGATAGCGGCCTGAGGTTGATTGATAATTGGAGTTCCCATCACATTGCCGAAAGTTCCAACGTTGGTCAGCGTAAAGGTTCCTCCTACTGTATCATCAGGTTTTAACTGAGAATTACGCGCCCGTTTAGCCAGATCATTTACCGCTTTTGTCAATCCCACCAGGTTTAACTGGTCCGCATTTTTAATTACCGGCACAATAAGATTCCCCGATGGTAATGCGGCAGCCATCCCGATGTTTATATCACGTTTTTTTATGATCTGTGTTCCATTTACCGAAACATTGATCATTGGAAGATCTTTTATGGCTTTCGCAACAGCTTCCATGAATATAGGAGTAAATGTTATTTTCTCACCTTCCCTTTTTTCAAACCCACTCTTCACCTTATCTCTCCATTGCACCAGGTTAGTAACGTCGGCTTCAACAAAAGATGTGACGTGAGGAGATGTATGCTTACTCATCACCATATGCTCAGCGATAAGCTTACGCATGCGGTCCATCTCTATGATTTCGTCACCTGCCGATAAGGAAACAGCAGGCTGGCTTTTTGCCTCGGATGCTGGCTGAATTTTAGGCGCTGATGGGCTAACTTTGGCCGGTTGGGGAGTTGTTTGACTTGCTGCCACATCCGATGTACCATTCGAACGTTTACCATTAATATAGTCCAGGACATCCTGTTTAGTAACCCTGCCTTCGGATCCCGATCCGGAAATAGAATCAAGCTCGGAAAGGCTTATTCCTTCTTCGGTGGCCATGCTCTTTACCAGAGGAGAATAGAATCTTCCGGAATTGCTTGAAGCAACATCACTGTTGCTTTGCTCCTTACTCACCTTACTTTCCTCAGGCTGAACAATTTTATCCGGCTGAAGGTTGGTCTCATTATTTACCTGAGCATTGTCTTTAAAAGCCTCTTTAGGAGTTTCTGAAACTTCGGCACTCTCTCCAGAATCACCTGTTTCAATTATGGCTATAGTAGCACCCACCTGTACAACATCATCGACTTTGTAAAGTGTCTCAACAAGTTTTCCGGCTACCGGCGAGGGTACATCGGAATCGACTTTATCAGTTGCTATCTCTAAAACAGACTCGTCTATATCTATTAAATCACCAGGTTGCTTTGTCCATTTAATGATCGTT
The DNA here is from genome assembly GCA_040384965.1 of Bacteroidota bacterium. Taxonomy (GTDB): domain Bacteria; phylum Bacteroidota; class Bacteroidia; order Sphingobacteriales; family Sphingobacteriaceae; genus Daejeonella. The sequence continues at coordinate 52,492 of JAZKIH010000100.1, forward strand.
GCTTCAGCAACGCTTTCACCCATCTTAGGAAGCACTAATTCGTATCGGGCCATAATGAGGTTTATGAATTGGTTTTCTGCTACAAAACTAAGCTTTTTCAGACATCTTCATCGCCCTTGTTCTTCTTTCACTAGTTTGTGAAGAAGAAAAAGTGCATTGATGGCCGATCTTTCGATATTCTGAGCTCTTTTATTTCCAAACTGAAATTTCCTGGAAATTGTTTTCGTTTTACCCGCTACGGCAACCCAAACGGTTCCAACGGGTTTCGCGTCAGTTCCGCCATCAGGCCCTGCGATACCACTAACAGATATAGCGTAATCTGATTTATAATTCGCGACGGCACCATTTGCCATTTCTAAAACAGTTTCTTCGCTCACGGCTCCGAACTCATAAAGGGTTTCTTCAGACACAGATAACATTGAAGTTTTCAGCTCGTTGGAATATGAAACTGCACCTCCCATAAAAACTCTGCTGCTCCCAGGATGCTGGGTCAAAAGCCGGGCTATGTATCCGCCTGTACAACTTTCGGCGGTCGATAGTGTTACTCCTTTGCTTTCCATAAAGTCTAAAATTGCCTTTTCGAGTGGCACATCAGCTTCGATAATAACGAACTCTTCAACAAGATTCACAATCTGTGAGGCATAGTGATCGATCTCTTTATTGAGATCAGAAATATTCTCGCCCCGGCCACTAAGCCGTAATCTCACGACACCTAACTTAGGGAGATATGCAAGGCCTATATGATTCGGAAGTGAATCCTCAACTGATGAAATCTTATCGGCCAGCATCGACTCTCCGATACCTGCCGTAAGAATCGTATGATGGACAATGGATTCCAATCGAAATGACTCCTTAATTTTAGGAATCACCAGTTCTTCCATCATGTACATCATCTCAAAAGGGACGCCGGGCATTGAAACATAAATTTTGCTGTTTCTTTCAATCCACATTCCTGGCGCTGTACCATTTGAATTCAGAAGTGTGATGCAATTCTCAAGCACTTCTGCTTGCCTGAGATTAGTGTCAAGCATTGGTGCATTGTACTTCGAAAAGATGCGTTTCACATTTTCAAGTGCGCCTTCGTCGGTCCGCAAACCCACATTGAAATATTCAGCAAGGGTCTTTTTTGTAATATCATCCTTGGTTGGTCCAAGACCACCGGTGATAAGAATTATATCCGCACGCTGCGATGCCTCCTTTAAAGAACTTAAAATATGCTGTTTCTCATCCGATACAGAAGTAATCTGTTTTACTTTTATTCCAGCCAAATTTAGCTTTTGAGCCATCCACGCGGAATTTGTATCAACGATCTGTCCGATGAGTATTTCATCGCCAATGGTAATTAGTTCGGCTAGCATAATTTAAAAGTTATTGTAAAAATCGCGGCGTTTACTCAGTTTAAGATCCTGCAATATTGAAGCTTTAACACGGAGATCCATACTGTAAAACTTATAAGGTCCTATCGGCGACCATCTGAACGAAAGATCCCAGCAATGTAGATCCCTGTAGATGGAAAAAGTTGTCAAACTGAGGTCGTTTCGCTGGAAATCATAACCTGATGTATATTGAACTTTCCATTTGGGAGTTACATTAAAATCTCCATAGAAATTCAGTGTATTGGTAACAACCGATCTTAAGCCGTTTTTGGAATAATTAAAGCTGTAAGATGCACTTACGTTCCATGGCACATTAAAATCCACGAAGGCGTTCGGATCCCGGTTTATGGCGTTTAATTCATCCCTTTGCTTTTGCGTTAAGTTCTGTTTTCCTTCATCTATCTGATCAAGGTTTTTGTTTCGGCTTTTGATTGCTGTCGAATTTAAACTAAAGTCAGTAGACAACCCAAAGCTTGTAAGCCGGGCAAGGCTTCCGCTATTTATCGTAAACTTGTCGATCCGGTTACCATTTGCATCCAATCTATACGGGTCGAGTGTACCATAGAAGTTAATGCCCATTTTTTGTTTAAACAGAGCCGTTCGCCCTGAAAATCCTATAGTCGAAAGCTTAAAATCCTCAGCAGCAAAATTGTATGACCCGGAAAAAGTTAAACTCTGCAGAATGGGAATGTTAACCGAGCTTTTAGTCGAATCGGCAGTCGATCGAACTTTAGCCTCCACGTTATTATCCAGACTGAAGCCTATCCCCGCAACACGGCCGACAGATGGTGCTCCAAAATACGCACCTTCATAAATCGAATATCGGGTCTTCACGGCGGCGGTGTCATTTTGCAGATTACGGAAGAATCCAAAACGATCAGACCCAAAATCAGGTTGATAGTTCACCCCTATAGAAGGAGTCATGACGTGGCGCAATGCCATCAAATTTCCCTTTTTGAAGTTAAATTTGCCGTACACCTTGGTGGAAAAACCACTATTGATACTGTAATCATATACCCGGCTGAATCCCCCTATTGTATCTGTTGCCGTTGCGAAGCCTGACGCAACCGGAGCCAGCCGCTTCCTTATGGTTTGCAAATACCACCTTTCACTATAATTTAAGCTTGAATTAAACTGGAAAAACTTCGCTACCGTCAAAGACATGGAGATTGGAATATCATGTCTTATTCCGTTCTGAAATTTCCGTAACGTTTCCTTTTTAAATAGCAGGCTTTCGGTTGTATTGATAAGGTTTGTTCCCTGCATTGTATATCCCAGACTGATTCTTTGAAACCATTTCTGTTCGCCGGCACGATCCTTACTATCAAATGGATTAATAGTCGTCATCCCCAGGTTAAACTGCGGCAACTGCAGCGAAACAGTTTTCTGCTCAATATCCTGACTGTGGGTCAAACTGGAAGTAAAGTTGAAAAGCCCGTCGTGAAATACTTTTCCATAACTTATACTGGAAGACAGTGTATTACGCGCGATTTCTGTCGGATTATATGAAACTGCACCAGGTGCATTCGTAAAAAAAGATCCGGTACCAGCATTGACTGACGCGCTGAACGTTGTACCCGGATTGGCGAGCGGACTTTGTGAATGACTCCATGTTAAGTTAAAATCCTTGTTTGGCCGTTTGAAAGCTTCAGTTCCCTCTACACCATTTTTTGTGGAAGCAAACCGAAAATTTACGCTACCATCGTATTTGTAATTCTTACGATAACGTGCCGCCGAGCTTAATTCATACGAGCCTTTAGAGTATATAGTTCCCCGGGTAGCCAGATCCCAGTAATCGTTTAAACCGATATAATATCCGAGGTCTCTCATAAAAAAACCCCTGAGATCTTCACCGAAGGTCGGGAACAGAAGTCCACCAGAACGTTTATTAGGTTTCGGGAAAAAACCAAAGGGAACGCCGATAGGCAATGGTACTCCTTCAATATCAAGATAAGCAGGTCCTGTAATTATCTGTTTTTCCGTGACGATTCCCCTTGTAATATTTATACCAAAGTGATTGTGGGGATAAGGCAAATTACACGAACTGTAAACACCATGAACGAAGTTTCCCTCGCCATATTCATTCTTTTTAAACTGTTGAGCCTGTAGATAACCACCCTCCGCTTCGGTATAGACTCCGTAAGATTTTCCTTTTTTGCTTTTGTAATTAAAAAATAATGAATCCGTGGTGATTGGTTGTTCTGAGCCTTGCTTGAATAATGGCCTGCCGGTATAACGTTTTGTTTTTGGATTGATTAAACCCTTTGCAAACAGCGTATTATTTTTCTGATCGTATTGAATGTAATCGGCATCGAGCTCCATATCCTGGTACTTCACTCTAGCCTTACCGTACATTTTAACTATATTGGTTTCACGATCTGAGATGATTGAATCTTCTGCTGAATAAATAACTTCAGACTCCAGGGCTGATTTGCTGGTTGATTTTTTCGTGACTGCATCGGCTTTTATAACCGGCACCGGCAATGTTGTATCACGTTTGGCGTTATCAGGACGAAGGATTAGTTGCTGCGCAAAGGCTGTGGAATGAAAATACCCCAGGGACATCATCACAAGACAACAAACAAGAAAAAGGGGTCTAATAAATTTCAAATTCGATGATGAATACTATTTTTGCAACGATAGATAATAATATGCGCTCAAAATTAATGAAAAATATACCATTGATCAGATACATTTACGTATTACTGCCTGTCTCACTTTTAATAATTCTTACTTCTTTTACAACCTACGCTGCTGATGTTCCCTACCGGATCAAAACAATTGTGATAGATGCTGGTCATGGCGGGCATGATGGTGCAACCAGAGGGGTATTTTCTAAAGAAAAAGACATAGCATTACAAGTGGCTTTAAAACTCGGCAAAGCCGTTGAGGCGAATTTAAAAGATGTCAAAGTAGTTCTCACAAGATCAAGCGATGTATTTGTTCCGCTTTATGAACGCATAGGAATCGCTAATAATATAAAGGCTGATTTATTTATATCAATACACTGCAATTCAATGCCATTTAAACGTGTCCTGATCGGTTATGGAAAAGATAGCCGGGGACGCAAAATACCCAAATACGCGAACAGACAGAGCACTTCAACAAGGGGAACAGAAACTTTTGTGTCTGGTTTTGGCCGGTTAGACGAGCAGGATGTTGTTATTAGGGAAAATGAGTCTATACTTCTGGAAAAGGATTACAAAAATAATTATGAGGGATATGATCCTAAGGATCCTGAAAGTATTATCATGCTTTCCCTGATGAAAAATGCGTTTCGTGAGCAAAGTATAAAGTTGGCATCTTATATGCAGGATGAATATGTTCTTGCAGGCCGAACCGACAGAGGCGTTAAAGAACAAAGTCTTGCCGTGCTGGCAAAAGCTGGTATGCCGGCTGTTTTAACAGAAATTGGCTTTGTTTCTAATCCCGATGAAGAAGAATACATGAATTCGGAAGTTGGGCAAAACGAAATAGTGAGTAATTTGTTAAAAGCAATTCAGACATATAAAAAACAAGCGGAGCTTGGTGATTAATAATATTATTGTAATAAGAAAACCGATCGCTAATAAATAACGATATTTAGAATAACTTCGGCTCTGATAGATTTCCGATAAGCAAGTTTAAATGAAGATAACAAACGAAACCAAAGTAGGAGTATTAGCTGCAGTGGCAATAGCCATATTAATAATTGGATACAGTTTTTTAAAAGGCAACGACGTATTTTCAAGTGAAAACGAATTTTATGCCAGGTATGATCGTGTCGACGGTCTTGCTATTTCTAAGCCAGTACTTGTTAATGGCTATCAGATCGGTCGAGTATCAGACCTGACCCTTCAACCCAATGGCCAGATACTTGCACAGTTTAAGATCGATCCAGAGTACGCTATACCCAAAAACACTATTGCGAAACTGGAAAGCACCGATTTACTGGGTGGCAAAGCAATCGTTTTTGAACTAGGTACCGGAAGTGATTTCGCTGAAGACGGCGACACGCTAAACGCCAACATTCAAAAGAACTTAACGGATCAAATTGAGCCCATTCAGAAAAAAGCTGAGCAGATCATTGCAAGGATGGACTCTGTTCTAACATCTGTCAACGCAACTTTAAGTCCGGAGTTCCAGCGAAATTTCGACAGGAGTTTTGCAAGCATCGCTAGAACGCTGGAAACCATGGAAGGGACTACTAAAACTGTCGATGGTTTGGTAACATCTCAAAGTGTTAAAATTGCTGGGATTATGAGCAATCTCGAATCTATAACGGGAAATTTCAAAAACAATAACGCTAAGATCACAAATATCATGAGCAACTTTGAGAAGCTTTCTGACGATGTTGCCAAAGCTAATTTTGCGCAGACTATCGCAGAAGCTAACAAAGCTGTTGCTGATCTTCAGGTAATTGTGAATAAGGTGAATACCGGCCAGGGCACTTTAGGACAACTGATCAATGATGAGAAGATGTATAACAACCTTAATAACGCTGCCGCAAATCTTGATAAGTTGATGATTGATCTTAAAGCTAATCCTAAGCGGTACGTTAGTTTCTCAGTTTTTGGAGGTAAGAAAGATTAGATTCACCGTTATCTTACTCAACTTATATTTCAAACGTCATTCCCTCAATTGCCAGAAAAGTATTGGGAAATATAGTCTTTGCTTCTTCAAGTAAGGGTTCCAATTCCCGGTAGCGGGCTGAAAAATGGCCAATTAACAGTTTTTTGGTATTTGATTTCAGTGCTACTTCAGCCGCTTGCAGCGCAGTTGTATGGAAGGTCTCTTCTGCCCTCGCTAACATGTCATGAAGAAAAGTTGCCTCATGATAGAGCGTGTCTGAATCCTTAATGTAATCCAGATATTTCCAGCTGCAAACTGTATCTGAACAGTACACGTAAGCTTTCGGGCGATCTGCTTCTGTAGTTAGGTCTTCAGATAAGTAAACCTTTCCCCTCTTATCAGTAAAATTTGCGCCTTTTTTTATGAACTGAACCTGCTCCGCCGGGATTTTAAGCTCATCGATCCTTTCCTTGATCATTTTCCTCAGCCGTTGTTTTTCAGTAAACCGAAATCCCGTGCACGGTATCCGATGATCAAGAGGAAAGCTTTCGACCACAATATCATAGCTTTCAAAAATCTTACTACTCGATGCGGGATTAGTCACATTGAAATTAAGAGAATATCTTAAAAACGTTTGCGAATGCTTGAATTGAAGGTCTATAATTTCTTTAAGTTCAGGCGGACCGAAAATGTCCATGGGTTTGGTTCGCCCATTTAAATGAAGAGACGATAAGAGGCCTACAAGCCCTAAATAATGATCACCGTGAAGATGGCTAATAAAGATGTGGTCAATACGATTGGCCTTTAAACCAAAGTGAAGCAGTTGATTTTGTGTTGCTTCCCCGCAATCGATAAGGATAAACTTCTCATTAACGTTTAGAAGCTGGGCAGAAGGATTTCTATTGAATATTGGTGTGGATGAACTGCTCCCTAAGATTGTAACTTCGAATTTCATGCAGTTCGTTCATTATTCCTATTTCAATTCTCTTTTAAGCTCTTTTTCTATTTCTTCCATGAAGATCAGATCGATGGCTTCGTCCACTGTCGCTACGATAGTCAAAATATTTTCAAGCTGAGAAATAGTAATAAGCCTCGCAATATTTTCATTGATCCCGGTCAGGATAAAAGTTCCCTCAGCATTCTTGCAGATTCTATGTCCAACGAGAAGACTGCTTAAGCCAGATGAATCAGAGTATTTTACGTTTGAAAGATCCAGAATAATGTTCCTCTGTCCCTCGGTATTGGTAAGTATTAATTCTGATTTTAGCTGGGGAGAGATCAAACTATTAAGTTTATTCTCGTTCAGCTTAATCAAAACATATTTTTCGTGTTTGTCTACTGTGAATTTCATTGGGTATAGTTTGATTTCGGCATCAACCCGAACAGGTCTGGTACTAATTTAATTATTTATTCTGGTTTTCCATGAAATATTAAGATAGTCTTGTAAGTGCTTCTTTAATATTTCGTTCAACTCTCGCAGCAGGATCAGCGTTTTCCTGCTTTACAAACTTGTCTCCCGTAATATGTTCGTATAGTTCGATATAACGCTCTGAGACTGATTTAACGAATTCGCTGGTCATATCAGGAATGACTTGATCCTCTTTACCCTGAAATCCATTTTCAATAAGCCATTTACGCACGAATTCTTTCGAAAGCTGCCGCTGAGGTTCGTTACGTGCCTGAAGATCTTCATATCCATCGCTATAGAAATAGCGGGAAGAGTCTGGAGTATGAATCTCATCTATTAGATAGATCTTCCCGTCAGCTTTTCCAAATTCGTATTTGGTATCAACCAGAATCAATCCCCTTTCGGCGACCATTTCAGTTCCGCGCTGAAATACCGCGCGTGTATATTTCTCCAGCTGTAAATAATCCTCCTCCGTTACAATTCCTTTTCTGATTATATCTTCCCTGGAAATATCTTCGTCATGTCCTACCGATGCCTTTGTTGTAGGGGTAATTATCGGCTCAGGAAGCTTATCGTTTTCCTTTAAACCTTCGGGAAGCGTTACACCGCAAACAGAGCGTCGTCCCGCCTGATACTCTCTCCATGCGTGTCCGGCAAGGTAACCCCTGATAACCATTTCAACTTTGAACGGATCACAGATCTTACCGATCGTAACATTTGGATCTGGTACATCTAAAACCCAGTTAGGTACTATATCAACAGTTGCCTGAAGGAATTTGGCTGCAATCTGGTTTAACACCTGACCTTTAAAAGGAATAGGCTCCGGCAAGACTACATCAAAAGCCGAAATCCTGTCCGTTACCACCATCGCAAGAAATTTATCGTCAATGGTATATACGTCCCGCACTTTTCCTTTATAGAAATTCTTTTGATCAGGAAAATTGAAGTGGGTTTCTTTAATAGCAGTCATTTATTGTAAGCTAATATTTGTGTTTATTGAATATCGCCGTAGGCTCTGAGTATATTTTTAACAAGCTTGTGACGCACCACATCATCTCCGTTAAGGTAGATGATATCAATACCTTTAATGTCAGCAAGGATGCGCAAAGCCGTATTTAATCCGGATTGTTGTTTTCTCGGCAAATCAATCTGGGTTACATCGCCAGTAACAATGAATTTAGCTGTCGGGCCCATCCTGGTCAGGAACATCTTAAGCTGCATATCCGTGGAGTTTTGCGCTTCATCGAGTATTACGAAACAATTATCGAGCGTTCTGCCACGCATAAATGCCAGTGGCGCGATCTCAATCGTCCTGTTTTCTAAAAATACTTTCAGCTTTTCCGCCGGAATCATATCGTCGAGAGCGTCATATAACGGGCGCAGATATGGGTCGATTTTCTCCTTAAGATCTCCTGGCAAAAAACCAAGATTCTCACCAGCTTCAACTGCAGGCCTGGTTAATATAATTCTCTTTATCTCCTTGTTTTTCAGCGCCCTAACAGCTAAAGCAACCGCTGTGTAAGTTTTGCCAGTACCCGCCGGACCTATTGCAAAAATAATATCATTTTTGATAATACTATCAACCATCCGGCGCTGGTTAGCCGTGCGTGCTTTTACAACAATGCCATTAGGACCAAATACAATTGGGTCGCCTCCCCCACCATTGCGAGGTGAATTGGCTTCAGTCTCCGTATTGGTAACAATCTTAGCCCCTAATATTTGTTCAAGATCGTTATTATTCAGGCTCTGGAACTTATCCGCATGATTCAAGATCTCCGTAAATTTCAAACTGAAATTATTGATCTCTGCCTCATCTCCAAGGACTTTCACATCTGTCCCTCTCGCTACGAGCTTTATCTTCGGAAAATGTTTTTTTATTATCTCAAAGTATTCGTTGTTCGCGCCCCAGATCACCACCGGGTTCACATTTTCTAAAGTAAGATTTAGCTCGTTCAAGTTGCGGTTATTTTTAGTTCACGGTGTTTATTTGAGATTAAAAT
>JAZKIH010000101.1:0-9324 GCA_040384965.1 Bacteroidota bacterium
TAATTGTTGGATTGTAGGCATTTTTTCCTTTTAGTGTTTATTTGTTTTTAACCTGAATGAGCTTGTTACAGCTTTCATTTAGGGACTGCAAAAGTACGAACTTATTTTTGATATTCAAGCGATTGACTTAGAAAAAGTTAATCATTCGGGAGGTATGCCGTCAGTCAAAATCCAATAAACACCTTTAACCAACTGCTACGCAAAATATTATGCCCTATTTAATGAAGTCGGGGACTCGTAAGTCCTCAGTAAGGACTGATTATGACCTCGTTCGCCTATCCTTCGATCAAAAGGCAATTTGATCGAAGGATAGGCGAACATGAACCCTGCAAGACCTTACCCAGGTGCGAAGGATTTCCAGCAAGACAGTTTTCGTCAGGTATTTTTAGATTTCAGAATAATTCGCCGGAGTTAGAAGAATGATCTCACTTTTAGAAACCGTGCGTTTATAATATTCAATAGCAGAAAGCTCTTTCCATTCGGGAGATGCAAAGAACGACTTCCAATGTGCATCTCTCGAAGGCATATCCTCAAAAGTAGTCATATACATTAGGTTCGGCATCCGGCTGCCCGCAATCACACTGCCATAGAACACCGCATTAAAGTCGAGCTTCTTAAACAAACCTATCTCTCCACCTTTGTTAAACATCTCCACCTTTCTTTCATACATCTTTTCTGTTGGACCTTCATAACTTCTTAGTTCGTAAACACGTTTCGAAAGTTCATTCTTCAGAGATGGGAGCTGCAGGAACGGCATATCAGCAAAGCCTTTAATAAATATAGATTCCATTCTTTTATAAGGAGCTTTATCATATGTTGCTTCGAGATATGCTTTGCCATCTGCATCCAGCTTTGAATCTTTAGACAGCAGCCCGGGAAGTTCAGAAAATTCATTCGGTGATTTAAAGGGAATCAGAACATAGACCCTCTTATCGGCAAGCGTATCATTACCGACTGGCTTGAAAACCCCAATATTTTTTATCCCTTTTCTATGCAGAGCCGGCAGAAAAGCATTTTTTAAATACCCATCAATAGTATTTTCCTGTTCACGGCTTTCATAGTGATAGACTTTTATCTCAAAAAAAGTCTGTGACCGCGACTGGCTAAACGCAGGTCCCGACAAGGAACAAAATAACGCAATGACGGCAAAGATGCTAAGTTTCATGTAATCAGATTTGTCACTAAATGTACGAGTTATTGCAATTAGTATCCCTATGTGAAGTTACCCGGTGGCATCAGATATTATTATACCATCCCGACCGATAATCATTGGTAGGATTCAGCGAGTAAACGGTGTTCCAGACGACTCATTAAAAATTAAATTTTTATCTTGGCGGACATCTCCCCAAAACAATACAATGGAACAAAATGCCCAGCTTGAACTGGCTTCTAACTTTGTACAATACACAGACAGGAACATATTCCTTACGGGGAAAGCAGGCACAGGTAAAACTACCTTTCTTCATAATCTTAAGAAATCATCTCCAAAACGAATGACGGTTGTTGCACCAACGGGAGTTGCTGCGATCAATGCTGGAGGTGTTACCATAAATTCATTTTTCCAGCTTCCCTTTGGTCCTTATTTACCGGGGACGACTAATAAAAACGGAGAACACAAAAGATTTAGCAGGGATAAGATAAATCTGATCAGAAGCCTCGATCTGCTGGTTATTGATGAGATCAGTATGGTGCGAGCAGATACACTTGACCATATTGACGAGGTGATGAGGCGTTATAAAAATCATCATAAACCATTTGGCGGTGTTCAGCTTTTGATGATCGGTGATCTGCATCAGCTTTCTCCTGTGGTGAAAGATGAAGACTGGATGATGCTGAAGGATTTCTATCCAAATATGTTTTTCTTTAGCAGCAAGGCACTTAGCCAGACGAAGCCTGTAAGCATTGAATTAAAACATATCTACCGGCAGGCGGATACAACGTTCATCGACCTTTTGAACAGTGTAAGGCAAAACCAGATTGATCAGACTGTCCTGAACAAACTCAACGAACGCCACATACCTGATTTTAACCCTGTTGATGATGAAGGGTATATCATCCTTACCACACACAACAAGACTGCCCAGGATATAAATGAAACTAAACTTGCTGAAATAGAGAAGCCGGCCAAATTTTTTAATGCAAACGTCCAGGATGACTTTCCGGAATACTCCTACCCTACAGTTCCTGTACTCGAAATTAAAAAGGGCGCACAAGTGATGTTTGTAAAAAATGACTCATCCCGCGACAGGCTATATTACAATGGCAAAATAGGGGTTGTTACCAATATTACAGACGATACGATTTTTGTCAAATGTCCGGGCGAATATTCTGAGATAGCTGTCAATCCGGTAGAATGGACCAATATAAAATACGTGCTCGATCCTACGACAAAGGAGGTTCAGGAGAAAGTGATCGGCACCTTTACACAACACCCCCTAAAACTCGCATGGGCCATTACAATCCACAAAAGCCAGGGTTTAACGTTTGAAAAAGCGATTATCGATGCTAACCTTGCATTTGCGCATGGTCAGGTCTATGTTGCGTTAAGCCGGTGCAAAAGCTTCGAAGGGATGGTGCTCCGCTCGCCCATAGCCTTTAACAGCGTAAAAACGGATGGCACAGTTGCAGAATATACCCGCAACGCTACGGAGCCCAATGAACAAGATCTTATTGACGCCAAAATCGCTTTTCAACAGGAACTTCTATATGAGTTATTCGATTTTACTGCTACAAAAGCTTCTTTCTTTCAGCTCAGAAAGGTGTTCGAGGATCACCACACTATTCTTGATCCGGAATTTAATAACGTTTTAAACCAACTAAAAGCTGTAAGCGAAAAAGAAATATTTGATGTAGGTGAAACATTTAAACGTCAGATCCGAAGCTTGCTTAATGAAAACTCTTTGCCGGAAGAAAACATCGACCTGCAAAACAGAATTAAAAAAGCCAGCACATATTTCTTAGACAAATTAAACTCGGTGCTGAAAGCAGGTTTAATCGATCTAAATACATCCACCGATAATAAAGCAGTTAAAGCTACGCTAGACGATCTCATGGAAAGTCTTGCAAAGGATATTAACGTTAAGCTGGCATTGATGAAACTTTGCTCCGGTGGCTTTTCCACTTCCTCCTACCTTAAGACAAAAGCTGATATAGAAATTGACCAGTCAGCGTCAAAATCAAGCACCTCACCAAAAACTTCGCTATCAAAAAACATCAGTCATCCAAAACTCTATCAATTGTTAAACGATTGGCGTCAGGAGCTGGCGGAGGAAAAAAATGCACCTGTTTACCTTGTGCTGGCACAAAAATCTTTACTAGAGCTTGTAAAAATGCTTCCGTCAACGTTGGCAGAGCTTGAAAGTATCAAAGGGATTGGCAAGATGAAAGTTAAGCAGTTCGGGTCTGACATATTAGAGATGATAAATTCCTATTGCCGGGATCAGGGAGTAGAGCGAGGTTCGCTAGAAATTCCAGTTAAGGAAACGCGGGTAAAGATCGATACCAAACAAGTATCCCTTAGCCTTTTTCAATCCGGGAAGACCATATCGGATATTGCCATAGAACGAAGTTTGACCTCTGGCACAATCGAATCACACCTGGCTAATTTTATAATCAGCGGGGAGGTATCTGTCTTTGACATTGTCAGTAAAATCAAAGTAGCACGCATTATGGCTTTTATTGTACAAAACCCCGGGAAGTCGACCAGTGAAACTAAAATGGCTTTAGGCGAAACTATTTCATATGGTGACTTGAAGGCTGTAACGAATCATCTCCAGTTCATACAAAGCCAGGAATTTTAGAGAAGGTGATACAAACCTTTTTTATTTTATTAGCTGATGCAACTCAAGCCGCTAATTGTGCGTCTTTTCATTAAACCTATTTCGAACTTACACCTAGAACCTCAACGGTATGAAAAAGAACATCTTCGCCTTAATCTTCGTTTTCCTTTTTGCCGCGGTCTTGCCAGAAGCCAAGAGTGAAACAACTAACACCACAATCACGAATAGTGTAGCGAGTCTTTTATTCGGTAAAAGCACCAATAGTTCAGCTCGAAGCCAGCGAGTAAAGAAACGGAAAATAAAGAAGGTTGTAAGGAAGGTTGCGCGGGTCTACAGGAAAGGAAAAACAGACCGGTCGAAAATCAAAAAGTCAAGAAAAATTCAGCGCCAGGCCCGAAGGATTATCAATATTTTCTAAAAAAGGAATTGCACCCAGTCTAATTTGGGTGCAATTCCTTCTCTGCCATTAATTAATTAGATGTCCAGGTATTGTTCGCAGAATTAGAATCAGGCATCACTTTATCGGGATCAGATATTACAGTCTTGATTTCTTCATCTGAAGGGTAAAAGAAAGTAAACCGCAGATTACGTTCCCAAACTTCGACTGGCAACTTGATCCGGCTAACCTTACCACTTTTCGTTTCAATCTGAAGAATTGTAGGCATAGCCATCTTTTCCAGGTTGTCAAGGGTAATGTAAGATCCCTGCTTCGGATCATTCTTTACATATGCTACATTGGTTACAGCCTGGTCTAGCTTCCAGTTATTAAGAAACCATCCCCTCCAAAACCAGGCAAGATTTTCGCCTGTTACATTTTCCATCGTTCTAAAGAAGTCATCAGGAGTGGGATGCTTGTATGCCCATCGCTTAATATATTCCTTAAAAGCCCGGTCAAAACGATCTCGTCCTATAACTTGTTCACGGAGCAACATCAGACCTGCCGCTGGTTTGTAGTAAGCCAGGTAGCCTATACTAGATTCTTTCATATTATCCGGACTACTCATTACAGGTTCAAAAGCTGGATTGGTCAGCATTTTTCCATAAACATGCCAGTCATACGGCTTCGGTTTATATTCTCCGTTATTAAAATCCTCGCTCGCCAGTGAGTTAATGAATGTATTAAAACCTTCATCCATCCATGCGTGGACACGCTCGTTTGAACCCACTATCATAGGAAACCAGGTGTGGCCAAATTCATGGTCCGTTACACCCCATAGACCGGCGTTTTTAGCTGTTGCACCACAAAATACTATGCCCGGATATTCCATCCCTCCAACATTCGACGCAACATTTGTAGCTGCGGGGTAAGGAAATTCCATCCATTTTTTGGAATTAAATTCATTTGAAGCTTTTGTGTATTCTGTGGATCTGCCCCATGCTCCAGCCCCATCACTCTCCACCGGATAAGCAGAAATAGCCATTGATTTCTTACCGCTGGCAAGATTCATTCGGGCCGCATCTATAATGAATGCTGCAGATGTTGCGAAGGCTACATCCCGGGCGTTCTTTATTGTGAACCTCCATGTCAGTTCGGTTTTCCCTGCCGGCCTGGAAGCAGCGTCCGTCACTTCGCTGGCTGACCTTATTATAACGGTTTTATCACTTTGCGCGGCCGCGGCCCAGCGCTTTTGCTGCTCGGCGGTATAAACGTCTTTCGCGTTCATGAGTTCTCCAGAGCTTACGACAATATGATTTGCCGGAACGGTTATGCTCATGTCGAAATCTCCATATTCAAGGTAAAACTCACTTGGACCATTGTATGGTAAAGTATTCCAGCCAGCTACATCGTCGTAAACACACATTCTGGGATAAAACTGAGCAACAGAGAATATCTTGCCGTTTTTTGTATTTAGTATCCCCATACGATCAGAACCGTACTGAGGCGAAATGAATGAATACTCTATCTTAATCTGCATTTTTCCTCCAGTAGCAGCAAGCTCTGACGGCAGGTAGATCTGCATGCGGGTACCTTCTACAAAGTATTCAGGATCTTTTTCGGTGGTCTTGCCATTCTCCGTTTCGATAATCTTCACGGACTTGATCTTGTAACCGGCATCAAACTTTTGGCCACGAGCCCCACTTCGGCTGCCGCCGGGAGGTATCAGCGCTTGCCCGCGCGAATCTTCCTTAAACAGATTTTGATCCAGCTGCATCCAGACAAAGGACATTTTGTCTGGACTGTTGTTAGTATAATTGATGATTTCAGTTCCCGAGATCTCGTTTGTCTGTTCGTTGAGTTTGACAGACAATTTATAATCTGCCCGATTCTGCCAGTATTTGGGTCCTGGCTGTCCACTTGCTGACCTTATATCGTTCCCATTTTTAGTATAAAAGATGGGTCCGAAGGTATCATGGTAATCGTAGTTTGTAGTTGGTTGCGCCGGAACGAGTTGTCCGGCGGCGCCTGTTTGTTGTGAAAATGCATTCGATATCGTACCTAACGATATTAAAGTAAGTAGTAAAAACTTTAATCTGCCCATCTGAATAAATTTTAAAGAGACAAATTAAAGAAAATATTATGACATCAAAGCTTTGAACTAAGCGATCGCAAACAGTTTTTTATAGGCTGGCTCGTCGAAACCTAGAAGTATTCCCTTCGTAGTTTCTATAACAGGTCTTTTTATAACGCTAGTTTTATCCTGCATAAGTTTGAATGCCTCAGCCTTTGAATTTATCGATAGCTGCCGTTCGGGATCAAGCTGCTTCCATGTAGTTCCTCGCTTATTGACAAGCGGCTCCCAGCCGAACTTTTCTGTCCATTCTTCTAGTTTGGATTCAGTTATTCCCAACTTTTTAAAATCGTGAAATTCGTACTCAATGGCGTTGTCAGTTAGCCAGTCAAGAGCTTTTTTTACTGTATTGCAATTCTTGATTCCATATACTTTCATAAAGGCAAATATAAAGATTACTGGGTGGGACCGTAACTAATGTTAATACACATTAATTCGTATATGAATGCCAATTAGCAAAGCCTAAGCTAAACGCATTACAAAACAAATTTAAAATTTTGTGAGTGTGAAGTTAATGGCTTACTTGTTAAACCTTGTCATCGTTAGCTCGGGGCCTACGGAAATAAAGCTTTTAATCATCTCAACTGAGCGATCAATCAATGCGGGCAACTCCGGCTGTTCATCTTCATCAAAGCCGCTGAGAACATAATCTACCTGACGGCCTTTAGGGAAATTATCCCCCACACCAAATCGCAACCTAGCATAATCAGAGTGACTCAAAGCCATTTCTATGCTTTTCAGACCATTGTGTCCCCCAGCGCTGCCTTTTGGTTTAAGCCGAACTGTACCCAGCGGAAGAGCGAGCTCATCCACTAACACCAAGATATTTTCCACAGGAATCTTTAAATCCTGCATCCAGTAATTCAGCGCTTTGCCACTGAGGTTCATATAGGTTGTCGGTTTAATCAGATGGACTTTTCTTCCTTTATAACTAAACTCTGTGTAATTCGCCAGCCTCATATTAAAAAACGATGAATGCTCCTGTTTGGCAAGTTCATCGGCGATCATAAACCCAATATTATGACGAGTGTCTGCGTATTCGGGGCCGATATTTCCTAATCCTACAATAAGGTATTTCATGTCAATACAAATATGAAGAAAGTTTAAAGCATTGTCAGTGTCAAAAAAAAATCCCGCAAAGTGCGGGATCTTTATAAAGATTGTTCTAAGCGAATTACTTTTTCGCGTCGTTCTCTGCTTGTTTCAATGCACGAGACATTGTTACTGATACGATTGTATCTTCAGCATTGTTAGTTACTTTGAAGTTGTCGAATTTTAGTTCTCCCACACCAACAGATTTACCAACATCAAGCTTCTCGATACTTACTTCAACATACTGAGGCATGTCTTTAGGCAAAGCCTTAACACGCAGCTTACGTAATTTTTGAACTAATTTTCCACCGATCTTTACACCTGGTGAAGTTCCGGTAAGTTTTACAGGGATCTGCATAACAACTGGTTTCTTCTCATCAAGCTCTAAAAAGTCAACATGAAGAGGCAGATCAGTTAACGGATGAAAATGTACATCCTGGATAATAGCTTGTGCTTTAACACCAGCAACTTCCAGCGCAACGAATGAAACTTCTGGTGTATACACCAAACTTCTCAAATCAGATGCAGACACAGAAAAGTGGATTTGATTTTTTCCACCATAAAGAACTGCAGGCACTTTGCCTTCGTAACGCAGCTCTTTAGCGTCTCTTTTCCCTACGTTCTCTCTTGGAGAACCGCTAATAGCAATTGATTTCATTTTTTATTTATTTGTTATTTGTTATTGTTGTTAGCTGCTGGATACCCAGCGACCAAACTAACTTCTTAATTTTTTTCTATTCGCCTTAATCGATATTAAATAACGCACTCATTGATCCGTGCTCATTTACATTCGCTATTGCCCGGCTGAAAAGATCTGCTGTTGAAAGGACGCTGATCTTAGGGCTGGTTTGTTTAGCAGCTATCGTATCGGTAACTATCATTTCTGCCAAAGCAGAATTCTCTATTGTTTTATATGCGTCTCCAGACAAAACCGGATGCGTACATACCGCTCTTACACTATTAGCACCGTTTTCCATGATTAGTTCAGCTGCCTTTGCAAGCGTTCTGGCGGTGTCACAAATATCATCGATCAAAACAACATCTCTACCGGTTACATCTCCAATGATCGACATTGATTCGATTTCGTTTGCACGCTTTCTTTGTTTATCGCAGATTACAACTTCAGCGTTAAAATACTTAGCGAAAGTCCGTGCTCTGTACGATCCCCCCATATCTGGCGATGCAATCGTAAGATTTGGCAGGTTAAGACTTTTTATGTGCGGCACAAATATCACCGATGCATCTAAATGATCTACCGGTATATCAAAGAACCCCTGTATCTGAGCTGCGTGCAGGTCCATTGTCATGATCCTGTGAGCACCTGCTGCAGTAATGAGGTTAGCCATTAGTTTTGCTCCTATTGCTACTCTTGGCTTATCTTTCCTGTCCTGTCTGGCCAAGCCAAAATAAGGAACAACCACAGTGATATAGTGTGCAGAAGCTCTTTTAGCGGCGTCGGTCATTAAAAGCAACTCTATGAGATTATCATTAGGTTGATTTGTTGACTGGATTAGAAAAACATCACAGCCACGAACCGATTCATTAAAGTGCGGCTGAAACTCTCCATCACTAAACCGTGAAAGAACAACATCACCTAAGCTTTTACCATATGCCGCAGCAATCTTGGTAGCAAGGTCAGTGGTACCTGAACCTGCAAATAACTTGATTGGATTAAAAGATAGAGGCATTTTTGTTTCGGATATCGATGATTAAAAACAGATACTTAATATGTTTGGCCTGTCAAGGCCTCATTATCAATACAATTCCGAAACTCGAAATTTTTATGGTTGCCCGACCAGGATTCGAACCTAGACAAACTGCACCAAAAACAGTCGTACTACCATTATACTATCGGGCAATCAAAATCAAAAAGAAGGTCTTTTTGAAATGGAATGCAAATATAGCTGGATAAACTATAATCTGCAAATGAAAAATTGATTTTT
>JAZKIH010000102.1:0-4527 GCA_040384965.1 Bacteroidota bacterium
CATATAGATAAATCCATAGGATATCTATAAAATGCCAAAAAATGGATGTCACTTCAAGGCGGAATAAATTGCGCACCTGAGGGATATTCCTGATTTTCCCGATCAGGGAGTAAAGCAGCATAACTATGCCGGCAAAAATGTGTAATAAATGTGCGCCGGTAAACACATATATGAACGATTGAGAAGCATTGTAGTTTACAAAATATGCACCTGCATCAGTTAGAACAGCCCACGCACCATATTGACTGAAAAAAAACGCTATCCCAAGCACAATCGTTATCACAGTGTATAACTTTTGCTTCCCGAATTCCAGCTTCTTCCCTGCCATATAAGCAAGGTGCATGGTTAAGCTGCTTATGATAATGATAATTGTACTGTAGATGAAAGCCTTAGGCAATAATATCTTTATTCCGCGTTCGGCATTTCCTTCCGTATAAACAATAAATCCACTTGTTAAAGCAGCGAACATCATAAAAGAAGAAATGATGAAAAGCCACATCAGAAATTTCCGTGCTTTAAAGCTCTGTATATCCTCAACTGGTATCTGGTCCATATCTATCTTGCTATAAAGTCAAACAAAAGGGTTAATTGAAGCAGGGGCAAATAAAAAAACGATGTGTACATCAGCTTTTTTGCTGAAGCTACATCTCGTTTATTATACAGCTGTATAGCCTGCCAAAAAAAGTATAATCCGGAAATCAATGCCACTACCCCATAAATGTTACCGCCAAACGGCTGACCTGCTGGCATGAGATAAATTGTTGGCATCAGGCTGACCGGAATTAATATTATAGTTGATAAAAGCGTTATGAAGGCACTGGTTTTATCCTGTTTTGTTGTTGGCAACAACCTAAAGCCCGCGCGCTTGTAGTCTTCATCCAGCACCCAGGCTATGGCCCAAAAGTGCGGAAACTGCCATACAAACTGAATCAGGAAAAGGATTACTGGGATCCAGGAAATACGTGGTTCATGAAAGGCAGCAAAATACCCGATCAGCGGTGGCAGAGCACCCGGGAATGCGCCGATAAACACAGCTATCGGCGACTTTCTCTTCATCGGTGTATAAACAAATGCATAGAGGAAGATGGAGAACACAGCAAGTACTCCGGTTGGAAAATTAAGCCGTAATAAAAGATAGGTGCCGCCAATTCCCATGATCAGGCTTAGCACAAGTGCCTGTCCTGTAGTCATATGTCCCGAAGGAATTGGCCTGTCCATGGTACGCTTCATCAGCTTATCAAGATCTTTTTCGATGATCTCATTAAATCCGTTGGCAGCGCCAGTTACAAAGAAACCTCCGATAGTAAGGATCACCCAGTTCAACCAATTAATGTCACCCTGCTGCTGACTTCCCATCAAGAAACAGATTGACGCAGAAAACACTACTGTAAGTGTTAACCTCAATTTAATCAGCTTATTAAAGTCTGAGATGAATTTCCTCACTCTATTTATTTCAGTTAAGTATTTCCAGCCTGCTCTCTTTCAATAGCAGGAGAAGGTAAAACTGGGCACCAAAAACAAGGGTAGCCAGCAAAATGTGTATTGCCTGAGCAAACGGAGGTAACCCCATGTAAGAGAGGATTAACCCGCTTATTATTTGCAGAATAATCAGCAAAAGTACGTATGATATATATTTATACTGGTATCCACCAGCCGGATATCTCTTCCGGATCATTACAAATGATACTACGTTTACAATTATTACCAAAATGGCCAGATCTCTGTGATAATTAAAATTCGCCCCAACCTCCGAAACCCACTCTGAACGATTCAAATCATTCATCGCCGTCGATATCATATCGATCTGCTCACGAACTTCAGTACCCAATGTAATTTGAATGACAGTAAGTACTAAACCCCCGACTGCCAAAATCATCACCCACCCGGCAGTTATATTTGTCAGAACACTCTTATCGCGAAGAGCCCGTGCTTCGTAATAAGTATAAATCGAAATAGCAAGTATTGCTATCGCGACAAGCATGTGAATTGTCACCACCCATGCAAGAAGGTTCGTTGATACTACAATCGACCCCAGCCAACCCTGAAATCCCACAAGGATGAGATTAAATAAGCTCCAGTAGAATATCCGGCTTCGTGTCTTTAAATAGGTAATCGAAGTGATAACGCAGCCTATTAAAAATAATCCTACCAGTGCGCCCAGAAGCCTGTTGACATATTCAGTCCAGGTCTTCGCTGCATTAAATTCGTCTGGCTTTAGAATACTTTTATCAGTCCTGATCCGATGTGCAAGTTCGCCATAACCCATCAAGTCAAGCGTCTTAGCGAATCGCTCATTCTTCTGCACTCTTTTATCAATATACTTTTCGTGATAATTTGGCGGAAGTTGAGATATGTGTGTAGGAGGTACGAACTGATCAAAACACTTAGGCCAATCGGGGCATCCCATTCCTGATCCGGTGCTGCGCACAACACCCCCGGCCAGTATAAGCAGAAAAAGAGCTACTACAGAGATATAATTTATCGCCAGGAATCTCTTCTCACTTGAAGGATACATTTCGGTTCTTAAAAAGCCCTCTCGGACTGCTTACAGAAAGAACAATGGAATTATAATCCTGCTAACAAGGAAAACTTGTTAGCAGGATGTAGTTTCTTTCTATTTAATTTCTTCAGAAACATGACTTCTTGAGCCATGCGCCCGTTCCCATTCCTGCTGAATAAGTTCTGCTTCAGGATTATCTTCAAAGTCGTGCTGAAGATTTGAGCTCATTGTTTCAGAGAAAGGTGTAGTTTGAGGAATAAAATCTTCATGATGACCAGGCTTGCTGTAATCATATGGCCAGCGATAAACTGAAGGAATCTCACCTGGCCAGTTACCGTGCAGATGCTCTACAGGCGCAGTCCATTCAAGAGTATTAGACTCCCATGGATTCTGGCTGCTCTTCTTACCGTAGAAGATCGAATAAAAGAAGTTCCATAAGAAAGCTACCTGTGCAAGTGCTGCGATAATCGCCGCCCATGTGATGAATACGTTAACTGTTAACCACTCTTTCATAAACGCAAACTCCGTGAATGCATAGTAACGACGAGGAACACCATCAATACCCATAAAGTGCATCGGGAAGAATACAAGGTAAGCTCCGATAAAAGTAAGCCAGAAGTGAATGTACCCAAGTCTCTCGTCCATTAAGCGGCCGAACATCTTAGGATACCAGTGATAAACTCCGCAGAGCATTCCGAAGATAGCAGCTGCTCCCATTACAAGGTGGAAGTGAGCTACAACGAAATAGGTATCGTGAAGGTTAATATCCAGAGCTGCATTACCTAAGAAGATACCGGTAAGACCTCCTGAGATAAAGAAAGACACAAGCCCGATTGCAAATAGCATCGCCGGCGTGAATCTCAAATTACCGCGCCAGATAGTAGCCAAGTAGTTAAACGTCTTTACAGCCGATGGTACAGCAATGATCAGCGTTGTGATCATGAACACGCCTCCAAGGAATGGATTCATCCCTGTTACAAACATGTGGTGGCCCCAAACTATAAATGATAAAACAGTAATACCGATCAGTGAGTAAACCATCGCATGATAACCGAAAATTGGTTTACGTGAGTTAGTTGCAATAACCTCTGAAGTAATACCCAATGCAGGCATAATTACAATGTATACCTCAGGGTGACCAAGGAACCAGAATAAGTGCTGCCAAAGTACAGGGCTACCACCCTGATTAGGCAATACCTGACCGGCTACAACAATATCCGACAAGTAAAAACTTGTACCAAAGCTACGGTCAAATATGAGCAGAACTACTGCTGACACAAGTACCGGGAATGAAAGTACACCCACGATAGCTGTTAAGAAGAAAGCCCAGATAGTTAAAGGCATCTTCCACATATCCATACCAGTAGTACGCATATTAAGTACAGTAGAAATATAGTTCAAAGCTCCAATTAGGGAAGAGGCAATGAAAGCGACCATACTGATCAGCCACAGGGTCATACCCGTACCAGAACCCGCTATAGCCTTTGGTAAGGCAGATAATGGCGGATAAACCGTCCATCCAGCACTTGCAGGTCCGCTCTCCACGAAAAAGGATGCCATCATAATGCAGCAAGCTGTGAAGAAGAACCAGTATGAAAGCATATTAAGGAACGGCGATGCCATATCCCTTGCACCTAACTGTAATGGAATCAAAAGGTTACTAAAAGTACCGCTTAGCCCGGCTGTCAATACAAAGAACACCATCATAGTTCCGTGTATAGTCACCAAAGCGAGGTAAAAATCAGGTTTTATTCTTCCGCCTTCAGCCCATTTATTGCCTAACAAGCTCTCCAGTAAAGGAAAACTCTTATCCGGCCAGGCCAGCTGCAATCTGAACAAGATCGAAAGTATCATTGCAATAACAGCCATAATGATCCCTGTGATCAGGAACTGCTTTGCGATCATTTTATGATCCTGGCTAAAGATATATTTAGTTATAAACGTTTCTTTATGATGCCCGTGATCATGACCATGATCATCGTGGTGGTGAAGTACGGCTGTATCGTGTATTGCTGTGCTTGCCATAA
>JAZKIH010000103.1:0-3546 GCA_040384965.1 Bacteroidota bacterium
AAAGCAATAAAAATATTCAGGCTTTAGGTTTTGATTTTTTTTTGGAGATTTGCACTTAATTAAATGAGCAGTGATTCTTTAGAATTTAATTATGATGCAGGTCTCATTTAACAATCCAAAACCAATATAAATGAATTACATATTAAAGAATATTCCTGAACGTACGCAGAAGCCCCGTGTAAACGGCCTTACCATGGTTATGGATAAAGGTTTAAGTGTGCGTGAAGTTGAAGATTTTCTTGAAGTTGCTGGCCCTCATGCAGATATAATAAAACTAGGCTGGTCGACTTCTTACGTAACACCGAACTTAGAACGTAAATTAAAAGTATATAAAGATGCGGGAATCCCGGTTTACTTCGGAGGTACTTTATTCGAAGCATTCATCATCAGGAATCAGTTTGACGATTATCGACGTATTCTTGATAAATATGGGATGGAACTTGCAGAGGTTTCAGATGGCTCTATTGAAATAGGCCATGAAGAGAAATGTGACTATATCCGGAAATTAAGTGAGCAGGTTACAGTAATTTCAGAAGTCGGCTCCAAGGATGCAGCGAAAATACTTGCACCATATAAATGGATAAACCTTATGCAA
Organism: Bacteroidota bacterium; assembly: GCA_040384965.1. Taxonomy (GTDB): domain Bacteria; phylum Bacteroidota; class Bacteroidia; order Sphingobacteriales; family Sphingobacteriaceae; genus Daejeonella. The sequence goes on from JAZKIH010000103.1 coordinate 596, forward strand.
GCGGAAATTGAAGCTGGAGCATGGAAGGTAATAGCGGAGGCAAGGGAGGCGGGCAATGTTGGTATTTTCAGAGATTCGGGAGAAGTAAGACAAGGTCTTATCGACGAGATTCTGACTCAAATTCCAGCTGAAGCCATAATCTGGGAAGCACCGCAAAAAGCACAACAAGTTTGGTTTATTAAATTGATAGGTTCGAATATTAACTTAGGCAATATCGCGCCTTCAGACGTTATTCCTGTAGAGACTCTGAGATTAGGGCTTCGAAGTGATACTTTCGATCACTTTTTAAATCTCTAAACAGTATTGTGTCTGCAACGTTAGTATAACGGAATATAATAACCCCAATGAAGAAATACGGACTGATCGGGTATCCTCTTGCACATTCATTTTCAAAAAAATATTTTTCGGAAAAATTCGCTAAAGAAGGTTACGAAGATCGTGAATATGAACTTTACCCGCTTCAAAATTTAAGCGACCTTCCTGGTCTGATTAATGATACTCACGATCTTTGTGGACTCAATGTGACAGTTCCCCATAAGATCGGCGTGATGTTTTATCTCGACAAAATAGATCCCGCTGCACGGGAAATAGATGCTGTAAATTGTATTAAGATCGTTAATCATCAGCCGGTTGAAGCATTTTTCAGCGGAGAGCTTTCCTCAATGAAGGTACGACTGGAGGGTTACAACACTGATGCTTTCGCGTTTGAAGAATCGCTAAAACCATTGCTTAAAAAGCACCATCAAAAAGCTCTGATATTAGGTAACGGTGGCGCAGCGCGAGCTGTGGCTTATGTCCTAAACAAACTTGATATTTCTTACAAGCTGGTTTCACGGCGTGCGATTGGGAAACAAATGCAATATAAGCAATTGACAGCCAGTGTGATGAAAGAGCGATTGCTGATAATAAATACTACACCGCTGGGTACATCACCCAATATCGAAGAATGCCCGGAAATTCCGTACGACCTGTTAACTTCTAAGCATTTATTATACGACCTAGTATACAATCCGGAAGAGACCGAATTCTTAAAGCGCGGTAAAGAAAAAGGAGCGGCAATCAAGAATGGTTTGGAAATGCTACATCTGCAGGCAGAGAAGTCCTGGGAGATTTGGAATAGCTAATAAATGGAAACACGGGGGATATATAGCCTATTAATTATTTTATTTCTAAGCTGCTGCACCCAGGATTATTCACCGAAGCCAAGAGGCTATTTCGATATCAAATTTCCTGAAAAGCAATACCAGGCTTACTCCGGTGATTGTTCATACAGTTTTAACTATCCGGTGTACGCTAAAGTGATACCTGATACCCAGAAAGATGGGAAGCCATGCTGGCTGGACGTTTCTTATCCGGATTTCAACGGAAGAATTCATCTTAGCTATCAGCCAGTAAAGTCGTCGGAACAATTTAACCAGCTTGTTGAAGATGCGCGGACATTCGCTTTTAAGCATACAGTTAAAGCAACGGCTATCGATGAGGCAATAATATCCTACCCTGATAAAAAGGTTTATGGGATCTATTATTCAATTGATGGTAATACTGCTTCGTCTGTGCAATTTTTTCTTACCGACAGTACCACGAATTATCTTAGAGGTGCCTTATATTTTAATGAACAACCTCGACTGGACTCAATCCAACCGGTCCTTGACTTTATCAAAAAGGATATAGACGTAATGATCAAATCTTTCAAATGGAAAAATTAATAAAACTTCTCTTGTTTGTAATGTTCGCATTCGTATTTGATTCTGCCAAGGCACAGCTTAATGCAGATGAGAAGAGAATTGTAGAGTTCATAAATGCACATGTAAAAGACTCCGAACAGCTGTTAATAGAATCTGTAAATATTAATAGCGGTACCCTTAATATCGAAGGTGTTAAGAAAGTTGGAGCGATGTACAGGAAGGAGCTCGATAAGATCGGATTTACTACTGAATGGGTAGTTCTACCGGATTCACTTCGACGCGCTGGACATTTGGTTGCGACAGTCAAGGGTTCACAGGGGAAAAAATTATTTTTGATTGGTCATCTCGACACTGTGTTTGAATTAGATATGGCTTTTGCTCCATATACCAAATTGAATGATTCAACAGCAACTGGTCAGGGTGTTAACGATATGAAAGGCGGAAATGTAGTTATGATCGGTGCATTGAGGGCTCTCAGCGAACTTGGATTGCTTAAAAATACTTCCATCATAGCTTACTTTACCGGTGACGAGGAAAGTTCTGGATCGCCGCATTATGTTGCCAGGAAAGATTTTATCGATCGTGCAAAAACTACTGATATAGCTCTGGGCTTTGAAGGTGCGCAGGGTTTAAACACTGTCGCTGTCGCGCGACGTGGAATTGGAGGTTGGGTATTAAATGTTGAGGCTAAAACCGGGCATTCTGCTGGTATTTTCAGTGATGCAGCTGGGTTTGGGGCCATTTATGAAGCCGCGAGAATTGTTAACGAATTCCGCACCCAGCTTGCTAACGAACAATACCTGACTTTTAACCCGGGTTTAATGAGCGGCGGCTCAGAAATAAAAATTGACCGTTCTGCTGCAAAGGTTGAGGCCGTTGGTAAAACTAATATTATTTCACCGTCGGCGTATGTTTCAGGCGATCTGCGTTATATTTCCGAATCGCAACGCGAAAGAGCCCGTGAGAAAATGCGAACGATTGTAAGTCAAAGCCTTAACGGGACCAAGTCGCGTATTTCGTTTTCAGATGGCCTTCCGGCGATGGAACCTACAGAAGGCAATTATAACCTGGTTAAATTTCTCGATGGTGTGTCAAAGGACATGGGCATCGGTGCTACTAAAGCCGGCGACCCAGGCTCCAGGGGCGCTGGGGATATTTCCGACATCGCGAAGTATGTGGATTCACTTGATGGAATGGGAGCATCTGGCGGGGGCTCTCATAAGCCGGGAGAAACAATAAATCTGAAGGAATTCCCTTTTCTTATCC
>JAZKIH010000104.1:0-14940 GCA_040384965.1 Bacteroidota bacterium
GAGCAAAATTCTATTCTGAAATTATTAACAATCAAAAAGCCAGCTCATGAGCTGGCTTTTTGAGAATTCTTACGCCGATTTTGAGTATTTTAAAATTCGGGCAATGACATCTTTTCCTGGGGTTCTCACTATAGAGTTCAGATTTTTTTTGATCGAATCATAGAAAGATTGTTCCTCTTCACCGAGTTCTTCGGGAATTGCAGTGTTTTGTACCATGTCGTTTTGTAAAGAATTTGTTGTTGAAGTAGAAGTTTCTATCATAAGCACGGTTGGGTTTTAATTTAAAACGTACTTAATTTACGAATGTTACTTCGAAACAAAAATAATTTACATTATTTTTTTTGACACCGGACGTCAGAGGTCCGATGCCTGAGCTGGACGTGGAAACTGCTCGTCTAAAGATTAGATTGAAGGGCTAATACCGGAAATCCATCAGGCACCCGGCCACCGACCTCAGACATCGTTCTTTAGGCTCAGTTCTTTGCTAGTCATCATTTTGCGCAGGTTGTTTAGTGCATAACGCATCCGACCCAGCGCAGTGTTGATACTAACATCGGTGATCTCAGAAATTTCCTTGAAACTAAGCTCGCCATAGTGACGCATGATCAAGACTTCCTTTTGTTCGGGAGGCAGAAGATGAATAAGTTCGCGCAGGTCGCGATGGGTTTGCTCGCGAATCATTTTATCTTCTGTGCTTTCATCGTAAAATTTAAGCACCTCAAAAATGTCAAAGCCCTCAACTGTAGTAACTACAGGTGTTCTTTTCTCTTTCCGGAAATGATCGATAACAAGGTTATGCGCAATTCTTATAACCCATGGCAGAAATTTTCCTTCTTCATTATACTTTCCGGCCTTTAGTGTATTAATTACCTTAATAAAAGTGTCCTGAAAAATATCTTCTGCGAGATAAGAATCTTTTACTAATAAATAAATAGATGTGTAAATCTTGGTTTTGTGCCGGCGGATTAATTCCTCCAGGCTGGATTCATGACCCTGTAAATACTGATGCACCAGATCCTGATCGCTCTTCGATTGAAGTTTTATAGCACTCATACTCTAAATTCCCCTTTTATATAAAAATTCTCAAAAGTTTAATTAGTAGAGTTTATCCGATAGCGTTTCTCCTGTTTTAAATTTAATTGGTCTGGTTAGTTACCCCAAATGAAACAATTATTTTGCCAATATCAAAGAATAATTAATCAATCTTCTGTATTAAGCTCTTATACCCGTATTTTTGCACACCCCAATTGGGCATATAATAGATATACGTAATAAGAAAGAATATAGGTTTACTGAATGAGCAAAGAAGCGGAAAAAGACCCGGGGAGAAATATCATCATAAAGGGAGCAAGAGTTCACAACTTAAAAAACATAGACGTTGCCATTCCTAAAAATAAGCTGGTTGTTATAACCGGTATGTCCGGATCGGGAAAGTCATCGCTGGCTTTTGATACGCTGTATGCCGAAGGTCAACGGAGGTATGTGGAGAGCCTTTCTTCGTACGCACGGCAGTTTATGGGCCGTATGAATAAGCCTGACGTAGATTTTATAAAAGGTATCGCACCTGCTATCGCGATTGAACAGAAAGTTATTACCAGTAATCCAAGGTCGACCGTCGGTACGTCAACCGAAATATATGATTATCTCAAGCTATTATTTTCCCGGATAGGCCGGACTATTTCTCCTGTGTCAGGAAAAGAAGTTAAGAAAGATACCGTGACCGATGTGGTCAATTTCATATCCAATTTAACACCTGATACATCTGTAACAATTTTATGCCCGCTGCACGCGCACAATCACCGTTCCCTAAAGGAAGAGCTGGCGGTTTTGCTGCAGAAAGGATTCACAAGGGTAGTGATCGATGAAAAGCTGTCGAAGATTGAAGACATTCTTGAAGACAAGTCTACCGGGAATAAGAAGTCGGGAGATGATATCGATGTTAAGATAGTTATAGACCGGATTTCAGTTGCTGTAGATGATGAAACGCTGAGCAGGATAGCAGATTCAGCTCAAACAGCATTTTTCGAAGGCCGGGGCGATTGCCTTGTTGAAGAAAACGAAACGGTTCACGTATTCTGCGATCGGTTCGAACTGGACGGCCTTCGGTTCGAGGAGCCAACCCCTAATTTTTTCAGCTTTAACAATCCGTATGGGGCATGTAAGCGTTGCGAGGGTTACGGCAAAGTGATTGGGATTGACGAGGACCTTGTTGTGCCGGATAAAAGCAAGTCCGTTTACGATGGGGCAATTGCTCCCTGGAGAGGCGAGAAGATGGGGGAATGGCTTACCAAATTGGTCAAGAGCGCGCTGAAATTTGATTTCCCTATTCACCGGGCGTATAACCAGCTTACAGACGAGCAGCGGAAACTGCTTTGGACAGGAAATAGCTTTTTCACCGGGCTAGATGAGTTTTTCAAAGAACTTGAAGCACAAACATATAAGATACAATATAGGGTGATGCTGTCCCGGTATCGTGGCAAAACAACATGTCCCGAGTGTAAAGGAAGCCGTCTGCGAGAAGATGCGTCGTACGTCAAGATAGCTGAACGATCTATTACTGATATCGTATTAATGCCATTAGAGCAGGCTACTGATTTTTTTGATACGTTGGAACTCGACCCTGCAAGACAAAAAATAGCAAAAAGACTCTTGATGGAAATCGCTAACCGCGTGAAGTTCTTAAACGATGTTGGTTTAGGCTATCTTACTCTAAACCGTCTTTCAAATACGCTTTCCGGCGGAGAATCACAGCGAATTAACCTGGCTACTTCATTAGGAAGCTCACTGGTTGGGTCTGTATATGTTTTGGATGAGCCAAGCATAGGTCTTCACCCGCGTGACACACACCGGCTGATCGGTGTATTGAGATCTTTAAGAGATGTGGGGAATACCGTGCTGGTAGTTGAACATGAGGAAGAGATAATGCAGGCCGCCGACCATATTATTGATATTGGCCCTGAGGCAGGAACCCATGGCGGTAACCTCGTGTTTACCGGGACATATGAAGAAATCCTGAAAGATGAACTTAGCCTGACGGGCAAGTATCTAAGCGGCCGAAATTCAATTGAAATACCCAAGCAGCGCCGAAAATGGAATGATTACATAGAAATCAAGGGCGCCCGGGAGAATAACTTGAAACATGTCGATGTTAAATTTCCTCTAAATGTGTTAAGTGTAGTTTCTGGGGTGTCCGGATCCGGTAAAACTTCGCTTGTGAAACGTATCCTGCAGCCGGCATTACAAAAAGCCATCGGTAATTATTCCGGCGAACAAACTGGTTCATATGACTCAATCGGCGGAGATTATGCTAAAGTTGAGCAGGTGGAAATCGTAGATCAGAATCCAATAGGACGATCTTCAAGGTCTAATCCGGTAACTTATGTAAAAGCATGGGATGAGATCAGGAACCTGTATGCTTCACAGGGTCTGGCCAAAGCCTCCGGATTGAAGCCATCTGCCTTTTCCTTTAACGTTGAGGGAGGAAGATGTGATGTTTGTCAGGGAGAGGGTGAAGTAAAGATTGAAATGCAGTTCATGGCGGATATTTTCCTTCCATGCGAAGCCTGCGATGGAAAGCGTTTCAAGCAGCATATCCTTGATATCACCTACAAGGATAAGAATGTTTTCGAAGTACTTGATATGACTATTGATGAGGCGCTTGAATTCTTTGAAAGCGAGCCTAAGATCATAACTAAAATAAAGCCGCTGGTGGATGTTGGTCTGGGCTATGTTCACCTTGGACAATCATCCAACACTCTTTCCGGTGGTGAGGCTCAACGGATAAAACTTGCTTCTTTCCTTGTAAAAGGGAATAATAGCAGTAAAACCCTTTTCATATTTGACGAGCCTACTACTGGGTTGCACTTTCACGATATCAAAAAGCTGCTTAAATCTTTTGATGCTCTAATCGACCAGGGAAACACGATAATCGTAATCGAACACAATATGGATGTGATCAAGTGTGCCGATTGGGTAATTGATATCGGTCCTGAAGGTGGAGATAGAGGCGGGAACGTCGTTTTTGAGGGTACACCTGAAGATTTGATAAAAGAAAAGAATTCGTATACCGGGAGTTTTTTAAAGGAGAGGTTTAAAGCGTAGTCATTAAAGAGGTCGCTCGATGCATTCGTTTTGTTGCTATTAACCCGATTTTTACGGATAGGGTTACGTGGGTCCCTCGCTGTGCTCGGGATGATATGTACGCTGATTTTTTTGGAAAGGTGCTGCAGAAATTCTTTTGATCCGGTAGTCGCGCTGTCCGTTGCGAGTCCTCGCCAAGGTTATGGAAATTAACCCGAATATTTCATCTTGCTGCGGGCTCTTCACTGCCATCACGTTTAGTGCCGAACGGCAGTTTTCATGGCAACAACTACACACTGTGCTATGCCTGACAAAAGAACTTGTGTCCCTGCAAATTAAACCGGGGCGGCAGCGATAGCTTTATCTCTTAAAATGTCCCGATAGAGTCGTCACTAAACCGAATTTGCCTGTCTTAACGAACAACGAGCTTATTCTCCTTAAACTTTCCTATTAAATAATCTGCGTAACGCATAAATCCAAGATCTGTCATGTGGGTGCCGTCTACGGTGCCTTCATTATCATCACCAATAGAATTGGCTGAACTGATATAATAAATGCCTGTCATGCCCTCTTTTTGCAGCTTTACAAATTCGGTTTTTAAAGCTTCGTTTTTGGCTTCGAAAGCTTTTTTCATACTAGCTTCGAAGGGCACGCGAGCATATTCGATATTTTCCACGAAAACGATAGGGGTTGATGGATTTTTCGCCCGAAGCGCTTTCGCTAAAGGCATTACGCTGTCGGTAACTTGTGCTGGGGTCATATTTGGCAGGCAGTCAATGACGTAGAACGAGGCCTTAATTCCTGATATAACATCAACTACAGGCGGATCCATTTTACCATTTCCGCTGAAGCCAAAATTATAGCAGTCGACGTTCATTTTCCTTGAGATGATATTTGTAAAAGCCATGCCCGGGCGCGACGCGCAGCCGCCCTGTAAGATGCTGGTGCCATAAAAAACGATTGGCAGTTGAGTTTCTGGCATCGGCTTCTTTATGTAGCTGGCGCTGTCTATGCCGACTTCAAGATGAGTTGTGCCATCATATAGGGGTAAATATATTTTAAATTCATGTTCGCCAGGAGCGAGCGAGGTTAGCAGAGTAGCCTGATTTTCTTTAGCAGTAGGCCGCCCTGTATTCACATATACCCATTTGCCATTTACTTTACAATATAAGTCGACACCTTTTACCCCGGTAGATGCCATATGGTTTAAATTTGTATCATTGAGAACACCCCATTTTACTTTTATAGACGGGGAGTTGCTGAGAAACCTGGCCGTTAATCCCGCAGAGTTTTTAGAAAGGTCCCAAACTGGCTGCCTTACTTTTCCTTTAGCTGAGAGTGGTAGCCTGTCATACGGACTTTCTTTCTCGGATTCAGGAATTCCTGTGCCTTCAATAAGAAAACTCTCTTTTCCATAATACTTGCTATTGTCTTTTTTCGCGGTTTCCTGTGCTATTCCAGATGTGTAGATGCAGCAGAAAATGATAAGGTAAGCGTATCTTTTCATTGTGATGGTTTTATAGAGGCAATATAGTGGTTTTCTGGTAGCTTTGGGAAGCTGGAAAATAGATGCGGGAGATGAGGAGCAATAATGATTTATAACAAGGAGTAACGAATATGACCGCACCAAAAGATAAGTTCTCATCCGGCGAGATTCTGATAATTTTCCTGCTCGCACTGACACAGTTCACCGTAGTTCTGGATTTTATGGTGATGTCTCCGCTTGGAGATATGCTGATGAAATCGATGGATCTGACAACTACTCAATTTGGGTTTTCAGTGTCGGCATATGCATTTAGCGCGGGAATATCGGGATTACTTACAGCGGGTTTTGCCGATCGCTTTGACCGTAAGAAGCTGCTTCTCTTTTTTTACATTGGTTTTATTTTAGGTACTCTATTCTGCGGGTTAACAACCTCCTATCATATGCTGCTTGGTGCCAGAATATTCACAGGACTTTTCGGTGGGGTTATCGGATCCATTTCTATGGCAATTGTAACAGACATTTTCCCTATCGAACGGCGTGGCAGGGTGATGGGTTTTATGCAAATGGGGTTTGGTGCAAGCCAGGTTCTTGGTATTCCGATTAGCCTGTATATCGCAAATATATGGGGATGGCAGTCGCCTTTCCTTATGATCGTAGTTCTTGCAACTATCATCTGGCTGGTAATTGTGTTCAAGCTTGAACCTATTAACAAGCATCTGGCCTTACAAACTGATCGCAGTGCATTCAGTCACCTGTGGCATACGGTTTCCAAAAAGAGTTACAGGATCGGATTTTTGGCGACGGCTTTTTTATCGCTGGGAGGTTTTATGATGATGCCCTGGGGAAGTGCGTTTGCCATCAACAATCTCGGTGTTACAGAACATCAGCTTCCGCTGCTTTTCATGTTTTCCGGCGTGTGTTCGTTAATAATTATGCCGATAGCGGGGAAATTGAGCGACAGGTTCGATAAGTTCAAATTGTTTACTATAGCTTCCATTTGGCTGAGCATAGTCGTTTTGATTTATACTAATATGGGCCCGACGGCTTTCTGGCTGGTATTGATAATGAATATAGGATTCATGATCGGAATCATGAGCAGGATGGTTCCAGCTATTGCACTGTCTTCAGCCCTTCCCGCAAAGGAAGACAGGGGCGCATTTATGGGAATTAATGCATCACTTCAGCAAATAGCTGGCGGAGCAGCAGCAGCTGTGGGAGGCATGATCGTTGTTCAGAGAGACAAGTTTAGCCCGCTTGAGCACTATGATATTTTGGGCTATGTAATAGTTGTACTGTCGGTTGTATCAATATGGATGCTTTATAGGGTTAGCCGGCTTGTTAAGGGTCAGACAGCTGAAAGCGAAAAACTGAAAACTGAAGCTACCGGGAGCAGAGCTGATACCTGATGCCTGGCGGCTCGTTCCTCGCATCTCGTTTGTTCAAAAGAATTTCCGTAATTTGCAGATTAGTAAAAAGTACCTATTAGTCTATGCTTTCAAAAAAGACACGCTATGCCTTAAAGGCCCTTGTTGTATTAGGGAAGAATTTTGGCCAGGCGCCACTGCAGATTTCACGAATAGCTTCTGAAGAAAATATTCCTAAAAAATTTCTTGAACAGATTCTTCTTGACCTCAGAAATGCCGGTTTGCTTTTTAGCAAAAAAGGCGCGGGAGGGGGATATGGTCTAGTCAAAGATCCTGCTGAAATTTACCTTGTACAGGTATTGAGACTCACCGGCGGACCAGTTTCATTGCTACCATGTGTTAGTCTTAATTTCTATCAAAAATGCGATGAATGTATAAATGAAGGTACTTGCGGAGTGAGAGATGTTTTCCTGGATGTCAGAAATGCGACTTTAAAAGTTCTGAGTGAAACAAGTATTGCTGATATCATATCCAGAGAGAGTAATCTTGCCAATGACATCAGTTTGTAAAAATATTATACAATAGACTACCATTTCTATATACTTTATATTATATTTGGCCAATGAAAATTAGAAACACCTATATGTGTACTGCTGTGACGACGAATTGTTGTTATATGGGATGTTTGATTTCATAATTGAAGAAGATTAGATATAATATTTTATAATATACATAAACCTCTTCAACTCCGGTAGAAGAGGTTTTTTTGTACACTTTATCAGCTTGTATGCAAAGTTTTAGAACAGAATTTGAGAATCCAATTGTTGAGCGCGACATAATTTATCTTGAAAAGAAGATCAAGGCTTACCGGGATGGTGAGATGCATGAAGATAAGTTCAGAAGCCTTCGTCTTGCGAGAGGTATTTACGGTCAGCGCCAGCCTGGTGTTCAAATGATCCGGATCAAACTCCCTTTTGGAAAAGTTACGTTCAAACAATTGCTGCGGATCGCTGATATATCTGATGAATACGCCAGCAGCAACCTGCACCTCACCACGAGGCAGGATATTCAGATTCATTATGTCAGTCTGGATAAAACTCCTGAACTCTGGGCAAAACTAACCGAAGACAGTATTACGACCCGAGAAGCATGTGGAAACACAGTCAGAAATGTTACCGCTTCCCCTGCCGCAGGTATTGATCCCAAAGAACTTTTTGATGTATCTCCATATGCGCAGGCTGTTTATGAGTACTTTTTAAGAAACCCCATTTGCCAGGAAATGGGACGTAAGTTTAAAATGGCCTTCTCGTCGAGTGAAGAGGATAGTGCCTTTACGTACATCCACGATTTGGGATTTGTTCCAAAAGTGAAAGATGTTGACGGCCAGGAGCAGCGGGGCTTCAAAGTCATGCTCGGCGGAAGCCTGGGCGCACAGCCGATGCTTGGAATTGTTGTTCATGAATTCCTTCCTGAGGATCAGGTAATACCTTATGCTGAGTCAGTGCTTCGTGTATTTGACCGCTGGGGAGAAAGAAATAATAGAAATAAAGCGCGATTTAAGTTCCTGATCCAAAAAGAAGGAGTGGACGAGATCATACGCCTGATTGAAGAAGAACGTACGGCTAATAAATCAAAAAGCTTTGTCGTTGACCGGACTACAGTTCCGCTTCCTCAGCTTCCTGAACCGCGTGATTTTTCAGGCATTCAGCCAGATGATGAGGTGAAATATGATGAATGGCGTAAGACCAATGTATTTGAGCAAAAACAGGCCGGCTTCTTTGGTGTATACCTTAAGGTTCAGGTAGGTGATATTCCATCTGATCGGGCACGTGAATTCGTAGCGGCAATCAAAGATCTTGTTGCTGATGAAATCCGGATTACTCAGAATCAGGGGCTGATGCTAAAGTTTGTTCGTGAAGAGGCTTTACCATCACTATTCAATAATCTTAATAAGATGGGAATGGCTGATCCGGGTTTTGACAGCGTTTCTGACGTTACTACTTGCCCGGGTACTGACACCTGTAATCTTGGGATCTCGAACAGTATGGAGCTGGCAAGAGTCCTTGGAGAGCTCATCAAAACAGAGTACCATCATCTTATCTTTAACAGAGAGATCAATATTAAGATCAGCGGATGTATGAATTCATGCGGACAGCATGGTTTGGCGCATATCGGTTTTCACGGAGCATCATTAAAAGCGCAGGGCAAAGTCCTTCCGTCGGTTCAGGTATTGCTTGGCGGCGGAACGGTTGGAAACGGACATGGAAGGGTTGCTGATAAGGTGATCAAAGTGCCGTCGAAACGGGCTACCATTGTTTTACGAGCCGTGCTTGATGATTACGAAAGCAATACCACGGAAGATGAAAGCTTCCACGAGTATTATGATCGTCAGGGAAAGGACTATTTCTACCAATTGCTGAAGCCAATTGCTGATCTGACAACTCTTGTTCCTGAGGAGTTTGTCGACTGGGGGCATGTTGAAACTTTTCAGACTGCTATCGGAGTTGGTGAGTGTGCCGGCGTGATGATAGATCTTGTGGCAACTCTTTTACTGGAAACAGATGAAAAGATGTCATGGGCTGATGAGTCCTTCGAAGCTGGAGCTTACGCGGATGCCATTTCACATACATATAGCGTATTCATCAGCGCGGCCAAAGCACTGCTACTTGATAGAGGCGTAAACTGTAACACGCAGATCGGAATACTACGTGATTTCGATACCCAGTACGGAGAAAATAAAGAGTTGTATAACTACAGCAGTTTTCAGGAACTGGTATTGCAGATCAATAAGAATGAACCAAGTGCAGAATTTGCACAGAGCTACAGAGAAGCAGCAGTTAATTTTGTTAAACAAGTAAGAGCGAACAGAGAGGCGCTTATTCAATCATGATTAGTACAGAGAAAATAGTAAAAGAGCCAAGAATTACGTTGATTGGAGCTGGCCCTGGAGATGCAGAACTAATTACTTTAAAAGGTGTCCGGATCCTAAAGTCTGCCGATGTTGTGTTGTATGACGCCCTTGTAAATAGTGAGCTGCTTGATTTTGCGCCTGAACATGCAATGAAAGTATACGTAGGTAAGAGATCAGGTGATCATTCCTACTCACAGCAAGCTGTTAATAAATTAATGATTGACTATGCCCTGAACTACGGTCACGTGGTACGCTTAAAAGGTGGTGACCCATTCGTGTTTGGCCGCGGGTTCGAAGAGCTTGAAATGGCTGCTTCGTACAGTATTCCGGCTGAAGTTGTACCTGGTATTTCATCAAGTATTTCAGTTCCGGCTTTACAGGGAATTCCGGTAACACACCGTGGTACAAGCGAAAGCTTTTGGGTAATTACTGGTACTACCACCAATGGGGAGGTTTCTAAAGACCTGTATGCAGCTGCCAAAACTGATGCGACTGTTGTAGTATTGATGGGTGTTAAGAAGCTAAAAGAAATTGCCGCAATATTTGAAGCAGAAGGGAAAGGAAGATTGCCGGTAGCGGTTATTCAGAATGGATCGATGGAAAATGAGAAGATTGTGGTAGGCACTGTCGCCACGATTGCTGAGGCTGCCGCTGATCAGAAAGTTGGTGCTCCTGCACTAATCGTATTCGGTGAAGTCGTTGGCCTGCATGCACTGTATCAGCCTATCAAGGCATTTTATGAGTGTTCTGAGTAATCAAAATATAGATATAACTACAGTTACGACTGGAAACCAGTTGTTTCCGGTGTTCCTTAAGCTTAACGAACTTAAAGTTCTGCTTGTTGGCGCCGGGAACGTTGGATTGGAAAAGCTTACTGCTTTACTTTCAAACAGTCCTGAGACACGAATTACAATTGTTGCGGAGAAGTTTTTACCGGAAGTAATCGATCTTGCTGGTCAGTATTCTCAAATAAAGACAAATTATAGGAAGTTTGAACCCTCAGATCTTGAAGATCAGGATCTGGTGATCATTGCTACAGGCGATAACATTCTGAATGCTGAAATTAGAGCTTATGCACGAGCCAGGCATCTGCTGATTAATGTTGCTGATAAACCAGAGTTATGCGACTTCTATTTAGGCTCGATCGTCAAAAAAGGTGATCTTAAGATAGGCATCTCGACTAACGGTAAATCCCCGACCATAGCAAAACGATTGAAGGAAGTATTTCAGGAGAATCTGCCAGATGCGCTGGATATAAGTCTGCAACAGATGAATCAGTTGAGAAATACTTTGAATGGAGATTTTGCTCATAAAGTTACAGAACTGAATAAAGCAACAGCGGTTCTTGTCACCCCTGTTCCTGAGCAGGATGCCAGCAGGAAGATGAGATGGGTTTTGTGGGGTGCAGGATTTCTGGGTTTGGCTTTGATTATAACCTTATTCTGGTTCAATGACCCGGCGTTTAGGGATTATATGCAGGGCCTTCATCCAACATTTTATTATTTCCTTGCGGCAGGATTTGTTTTCGCGATGATAGACGGAGCTATTGGTATGTCATACGGAGTGACATCAACTACTTTTTCACTGTCAATGGGAATTCCACCCGCATCTGCCAGTACTGCGGTCCATGTGTCTGAGATATTGAGCAATGGAATTGCCGGCTGGATGCACTTCAGGATGAAGAATGTGAACATGAGATTGTTCTGGCTTCTGATGATCCCGGGAGTTATCGGGGCTATGTTCGGCGCATTTCTGCTGACCAACCTGGAAGAATATAATCATATCACCAAACCGATAGTATCATTATACACCCTGATACTTGGTGTCGTAATACTTTTAAAAGCTTTAAAAGTTAACAGGAAACGCGTTGGAGAAAAGATCAAAAACATCAGATTTCTGGGTTTTGGTGGTGGTTTTGTCGATGCGGTTGGCGGGGGTGGATGGGGCTCAATCGTACTATCTTCGCTTATTGCCGGAGGAAGAAATGCACGTTACTCCCTTGGAACCGTCAAGTTAAGCCGATTTTTCATCGCTTTAATGAGCTCAGTGACCTTCCTTACTTTGCTTAATGATGTGTATTGGGAAGCTATTCTGGGATTAGTGATAGGAAGCGCCATTGCTTCACCAATTGCTGCGAAATTATCGAGTAAAATTTCAGTGAAAGCCATAATGATGGCTGTGGGGGTAATTGTCATACTGGTCAGCCTCAAAACGATAATCATGACCCTAATTAATTTTATATAAATAAGTATTTTTGCCGAAATCTCAATAATATGAAGGAATCATCCAAACTCATCCGTACCCAAACCCCGAGATCATCTCAAAGGGAACATTCTGTGCCATTGTATCTTACATCAAGTTTTATGTTTGATGATGCCGAGCATGGAAGGGCTATGTTTACGGAAGAGGTGGAGGGTAATATCTATTCACGTTATTCAAATCCGAATACGACAGAGTTTATTCAAAAGGTATGCGATGCAGAGGGGGCAGAAGCCGGGCTGGCGTTTTCTTCGGGCATGGCAGCTGTATTTGCATCATTTGCCGGATTATTAAAAAGCGGCGATCACATTGTAGCTTTCCGTTCGATATTCGGATCTACGCATCAGCTGTTTACGCAGCTTTTACCAAGATGGGGCATCACAACAACTTATGTTGATGCCTCAAAGCCCGAAGATTTTGAAAAAGCCTTACGACCGGAGACAAAAATGGTGTTTTTAGAAACTCCATCAAATCCGGGCCTTGAGCTGGTTGATCTTGAATGGCTTGGTTCAATGAAAAAGAAGCACAATTTCATCCTGAATGTAGATAATTGTTTCGCAACACCTTACCTGCAAAAGCCGATTCAATACGGCGCAGACCTCGTGAGCCATTCATCAACAAAATATATGGACGGACAAGGACGCGTTTTAGGAGGCGTTGTTGTAGGCAGGAAAGATCTGATCAAGGAAATGATGTTCTTCATCAGGCATACAGGTCCCGCTATGTCGGCATTTAATGCATGGGTATTTTCCAAGAGCCTCGAAACTTTGCCTGTTCGTATGGACAGACATTGCAGCAATGCACTCAAAGTTGCGGAAGCTTTAGAGAAACATGCTGAAGTTGAGGTGGTCAGATATCCATTTCTCCCTTCTCATCCGCAGCATGATTTGGCGAAACGTCAGATGAAGCAGGGCGGAGGCGTGGTTACATTCATTATTAAGGGCGGCATGGAACGGGCTATGAGATTTATGGATGCACTTGAAATGATCAGTTTATCATCCAACCTGGGTGATACCCGGACAATTGCAACACACCCGGTTTCAACCACTCATTCTAAGCTAACAGATGACGAGCGTGCCCAGATCGGTATTTTTCCGGGAAGCATACGGGTTTCGGTGGGCCTTGAAGATTCAGAAGATATTATCGCGGATCTTACAAAAGCATTAGATAATTCGAAATAATTTTTAAGATGAATACGCAGAATTTGCTTCAGGAAATAAAAGGTTTAGGGATCGTTGAGTCACTGAAGTTAATTGCTGACAAATATCCCGGACAAGTGATATTCTCGACCAGCTTTGGATGGGAAGATCAGGTAATCTCGCATATCATATTTAAGAATGACCTGCCGATAAAAGTGTTTACACTTGAAACTGGACGACTGTTCCCGGAAACCTATTACGTTTGGAACCGGACGCTGGAGATGTACGGCAAGCAGATTCACGCCTACTATCCGAATACCCAGGCGGTGGAAAATATGATCAGCACCAAGGGTCCAAGCAGTTTTTATGAATCTGTAGAAAACCGCAAGGAATGCTGCGGCATACGTAAAGTCGAGCCTTTGAAGCGTGCCGTTGCCGGCAATTCGGTATGGATAACTGGTATCAGAGCCGATCAGTCTATGAACCGCGAACATATGGATAACGTGGAGTGGGACGAAGGCAATCAGATCCTTAAGTATCACCCGATTTTCGACTGGACATTGGATCAGGTAAAAGAATATATCCGTGAGAATAACATTCCATACAACCCATTGCATGATAAAGGTTTTCCAAGCATTGGATGTGCCCCATGTACTCGCGCGGTACGAGAGGGTGAGGATTTCCGTGCGGGAAGATGGTGGTGGGAGGATCAAAGCAAAAAAGAGTGCGGATTACATACAACATAAATACTACGCATACCATGCGATTTAGAATATAATATGACTAAACAGGACACGACGTATTTAGACCAGCTGGAAGCCGAAGCAATACACATATTGCGCGAGGTGGCCGGCCAGTTTGAAAAACCAGCATTGCTATTTTCCGGAGGGAAGGATTCGATAACACTTGTGAGACTTGCAGAAAAAGCATTCAGACCGGGTAAGTTTCCGTTTCCTTTGGTGCACATTGATACAGGCCACAATTTCCCTGAGACGATAAGCTATCGTGATCAGATGATCGAACGGCTTGGAGAGAAACTGATCGTAGGTTACGTTCAGGATTCAATTGATCAGGGTAAAGTTATTGAGCAAACAGGTAAGAATGCCAGCAGAAATGCTTTGCAGACTGTTACGCTTCTTGATACGATAGCAGCGAATAAATTTGACGCTTGCATCGGCGGAGCCCGCAGAGACGAGGAGAAAGCACGTGCAAAAGAAAGGATATTTTCTGTTCGGGATGAGTTCGGCCAATGGGATCCAAAGCGTCAGCGTCCGGAGTTATGGAACGTATACAACGGCAAGATTCACAAAGGCGAAAATGTGCGCGTTTTCCCGATCAGCAACTGGACGGAGCTGGATGTTTGGAACTATATCCGCAGAGAGGAAATTGAACTTCCCACTATTTACTTTGCGCATCAGCGTGACGTGATCACGCGGAACGGACAATTGATGGCGGCAGCTGAGTTCCTGAATATGGATGAGCAGGACGTTATCGCACATAAAAACGTTAGATTCCGTACCGTGGGAGATATGACCTGTACTGCAGCTGTTGAATCAGACGCGTTTTTAATAGATGATATAATTGAAGAAATACGGGCGTCAAAGATCAGCGAAAGAGGAGCCCGTATGGATGATAAAGTTTCTGAAGCTGCAATGGAAGACCGCAAAAAGGGAGGATATTTTTAATGGATTTACTGAAATT
>JAZKIH010000105.1:0-1084 GCA_040384965.1 Bacteroidota bacterium
TTTCCTTTTTTCCTTTTGAACTTCTTGGCTTAGTTTTCTATTATCTGTTTTCATGCGTTTTATTATACAATATTAATTTATTTAATTACCAGGTTAATAATACCCCTCGTATTGTAAAAGATACTGTAGCGTGCCTCACTAACATCATATTTCAAGCCGAATTATTATCATAGTGAATTGAAGACAAAGAAGCGATTTTCTCACATTATCATCATACGATTTTAGAGAGTTTTCCAGGCTAAAATCATAACGTTTACCGATTTAAAATCATATTCTTGACATGAAACAAAGGGGAGTTATACTCCCCTTTGTTTCATCGTAATGATCAATGAGCTAGCAAAAAGACATGAGCATCAGGAGGTTTTGCTTCTGGGTTTCACCTGCTGCTTAATCAGATCCTCATGGGAACGCCAGTGAGGCTGCTGTAAAGCCTGATTGACGTGAGAGATGGTGCAGATGCGCTTTTGATCCATGCAGGTAGCTAAGAGGCTGGCATAGCACAGATGGCGGCATAAACGCAGGTTGCCCTGTACGCTGCGCAAGATGATCTGCAGTGCGCCTTCATCAAAGGTATGAGCCCCTAAACCCACTGCTGCCAGCTCATCCAGGATGAAGGCGCTTAAATCTGCATCATTAAGCGGAAGCAGGCGAGTGGAATAAGTGATCCGGCTTTTGATGTCTTCATTACAGGTGAGCGAGAGCCGATACATCAGTTCAGGCTGCCCCAGTAGCACCAGGGTATGCTTTTTAGGGAAACGCTCAAAGAGCAGACGCAACTTACGCAGGATGGCGATATCCAGCAAATGCGCTTCATCAATGAGGATATACAGAGTTTTTTGGGCCTGTACGTGACGGTAAGCGGCCTGTATCAACTCTTTTTCGATCTCATTCATAGAGGCACTCAGTTGCAGAGATTGGGCTAATTGCTTGAGAATCGGCTGATAGGTATGCATGGTCTGGGTAAAAGAAGCGACGACGGTAGTACGTTCCTTCCCAAGCTGTTCAAGATGCATGCGGATGGCGGATTTACCGGTACCCGGATCGCCAATAATCACGCAGAACCCGCCCTGACCTGCATGAATGC
>JAZKIH010000106.1:0-9893 GCA_040384965.1 Bacteroidota bacterium
TCTTCATTTAGTGCCGGTGTAAATTGAACAAATCCCAAACGCTAAAGGACGCCATTTGGTATTTTGGAACCCAACTTTAGTCATCAATTCCGTAAACTGCCTCCCGTCAGGAAAAGCTGCAACTGATTCTGGCAGATAGCTGTAAGCGCTGGCGTCTTTCGAGAAAAGCTTTCCAATTGAAGGAGTTACATATTTAAAATAGAAATAATAGGCTTGCTTGACAGGAAAAACTCTTGGCTTTGAAAACTCAAGAATTACAGCTTTACCATTCGGCTTCAATACCCGAATCATATCCGACAGTCCCTTTTCAAGATTTTCAAAATTGCGTACGCCGTACGCGACCGTTACCGCATCAAAATGATTGTCGTCGAACAACAACTTTTCCGAATCGCCCAGGCTCACTTCAAAAACATCCTGAAGATTTCTTTTCCTGATCTTTTCCTTAGCTATGGCTAGCATCCCTTCTGAGATATCCACGCCTGTAATTTTTTCAGGTTTAAGAATCTTTATAGACTCAAAGGCAAAATCTCCCGTCCCTGTTGCCACATCCAGTATATGCTTTGGTTTATTTGTAAGAAGCTCCCGAATAGCTATTTTCCGCCATATAACATCAATGCCAAGGGATAAAAAGTGGTTCAGAAAATCGTAAGTGCCTGAAATATTATTGAACATCGTTGCGACCTGCTCCTTTTTGGAAGCTTCCGAATCGCGGTAAGGTGTAACGGGTTTGGACATATTCAGGGCAAAGATACTAACTGAGTTTTAGGTTGTAAGTTATAAGTTGTAAGTTTTCACAGAGGGCCACTCATTTACAACTTATCGAGCTATAACTTGTCGGGGCATTTAAAGACTTATAACCTAGAACTTATAACTTATAACTTTATCTTTGCATCAATGATCATAAAAAGCGCAGAATTTCAATGCAGCAACACCCGAACTGATAAATTGCCGCCCCCGGTTCTGCCTGAATACGCATTTATAGGCCGGTCGAATGTTGGAAAATCGTCCCTCATAAATATGCTGGTTCAGAAAAAGGGCCTTGCTAAAACCTCCCAAACTCCAGGTAAAACGCAATTAATCAATCACTTTTTGATCAATGAAAATTGGCAGCTAGTCGATCTTCCCGGTTATGGATATGCAAAAACATCCAGAAGTAACCGCGCAGACTGGCAGAAATTCATCAGTTTTTATCTGCGTAACCGGGAAAACCTTCAGTGTGTTTTTGTTTTGATAGACAGCCGGCTGGAGCCTCAGAAAATAGATATTGAATTTTGTTCCTGGCTTGGCGAAAATGGACTGCCCTTTCAGCTCATCTTTACAAAGGCCGATAAACAGTCGAGGGTTAAGACGGATCAGGCAGTCGCAAAATTCCGGAAGTCATTGCTTGAGATCTTTGAAGAAGTTCCGCAGCATTACATTACTTCAGCTGAAACTCAGGATGGCCGCGACGAAATCTTAAATTTCATTCACGGGTTAAACACAACGTTTACAAGGTAGTATGAAAAAGTATTTTTCGCTCGTTTTATTTGCGCATACAGTGTTTGCTATGCCTTTTGCCTTTATAGGGTTTTTTCTGGCAGTAACTACAACTGATCATGAGTTCAATTGGATCAAGCTATTTTTAATGGTGTTATGTATGGTATTTGCCCGAAATGCAGCCATGGCTTTTAACCGCTATCTCGATCGGGAAATTGATGCCGCCAACCCCAGAACAGTTGTTCGCGATATTCCGTCAGGTCGGGTATCATCCGGTGAGGCACTTGCTTTCACGATTATAAACAGTTTGCTGCTGATCGCTACAACGCTGCTTATAAACCGCCTTTGTTTTTACCTCTCCCCTATAGCCCTCGCAGTGGTCCTTGGCTATAGTTACACCAAACGCTTTACTCCTCTATGCCATTTAATCCTCGGACTTGGTTTAGCTCTGGCTCCGATAGGTGCATACCTTGTAGTAACTGGTGAATTTGCAATGCTGCCAATCTATTTCTCTCTGGCTGTTCTTTGCTGGGTAAGCGGATTTGATATTATTTATGCCCTTCAGGATGAGGAGTTTGACCGAAAAAATCAACTTAACTCTATCCCAGCCTGGCTTGGAAAAGAAAGAGCATTGACAGTATCGTCTATACTTCACTTTTTTGCCATAATATTTATCAGTCTGCCATACTTCCTATCGGAATTAAGCTGGTTTTATCTT
This sequence comes from Bacteroidota bacterium, assembly GCA_040384965.1. Lineage (GTDB taxonomy): Bacteria > Bacteroidota > Bacteroidia > Sphingobacteriales > Sphingobacteriaceae > Daejeonella. The sequence continues at coordinate 2,195 of JAZKIH010000106.1, forward strand.
GCCGGAATAATTTTCTTCATTATGCTATTAATTTACCAGCACCAGCTGGTAAAACCTAACGACCTCTCCAAAGTAGACCGCGCATTCTTTACCACGAATGGAGTAGCGTCAGTAGTATTTGCCGTATTTTTTCTATTAGACGTTTATTTGAGAAATCAATTATAATTACCATGGACACTCTTAAGATCACAAAAAAACTCAGAACATATATTCCTCAGGATTTACAAATCTCATGGGAAAATCTGGAGCCAATCTTTAATGAATTACTTGCCAGAGAAATTAATTCAGGAGCTGAACTTGAGAAATGGCTTAGGGACCGCAGTGAGATAGAAGCAGCGCTTGAAGAAGATTTCGCATGGCGGTACATCCGGATGACGTGTAACACAACAGACGAAAAGCTGCTGGCAGATTTCCAGTTTTTCGCGACTGAGATTGAACCTAAAATTGCTCCTCTGAATAATGAACTAAATATGAAGTTTATTGGAAGTGAGTTTTCCGGAAAGCTCGATAAGAATAAATATTTCGTCTACACACGAGGTGTTAAAAAGGCTCTGGAGCTTTTCCGCGAAGAAAACATTCCTTTACAGACCCAGATCCAGGTAGAACAGCAAAAATATCAGGCAATTACCGGTGCCATGTCCGTAACTCTGCGGGGCAAAGAATATACCCTGGAACAAGCTGCAGTATTTTTAAAAGATACCGATAGAACTATTCGTCAGGAAGCATGGGAAGCGATTACCGCTAGACGGTTACAGGATAAAGATACGCTTGATGAACTTTTTAACGGGCTCCTGAAATTAAGACACCAGGTAGCATTGAACGCCGGTTTTGAAAACTTCAGAGATTACATGTTTCAGGCACTTGGCCGTTTTGATTATACACCGCACGACTGTTATAAATTCCACGAGGCTATCAAGAAAGAGATTGTTCCTATCCTGGACGAACAGGCTGAAAATCGTCGCAAAGCGCTCGGCTTAAAGGAACTTAAACCCTGGGACATGGATGTTGATGTATCCGGAAAGCCGGCATTAAAACCTTTCAATTCTGGTGCAGAGCTCATCGAAAAGTCTATTCAATGCTTCCGGGGACTTAATCCTTACATAGGAGAACGATTGGAGATAATGAAAGCCAATGGTTTTTTTGATGTTGAAAGCCGCAAAGGAAAGGCTCCGGGAGGCTACAATTATCCGCTTGCTGAAAGCGGGGCACCTTTCATCTTCATGAACTCCGCGGGCACGTTCCGCGATCTTACTACTATGGTGCACGAAGGTGGGCATGCAGTCCACACATTTATTTCCGCTGAACTGGAACTAAATGACTTCAAACATCTTCCCTCTGAAGTGGCCGAGCTTGCGTCAATGAGCATGGAGTTAATATCTATGGATAAGTGGGATGTGTTCTTCGATAATCCTGAAGATCTCAATCGGGCAAAAAAAGACCAGTTAAAGGACGTTCTAAAGACTTTGCCATGGGTAGCTGTAGTTGACCAGTTTCAGCACTGGATTTATACCAATCCTGATCAAACTGCTCAAGAACGAAGCGAAGCATGGAAAAGCATTTTTGCACCTTTTGGAAATAATTTTGCAGACTGGGGTGAACATCAGGAAGCGCTTGTCAACCTTTGGCAGAAACAGCTTCATATTTTTGAAGTGCCATTTTACTACGTTGAATATGGTATAGCACAACTGGGAGCTATTGCTGTATGGAAAAACTACAAAGAGAATCCTGAGAAAGGCCTTCAAAATTATCTTGAGGCATTGAAATTAGGTTATACTAAAACCATCAAACAGATCTACGAAACAGCTGGGATTGAATTTAACTTCAGTAAATCGTATGTAGAAGAGCTTGCGGATTTTGTAAAAGAAGAACTACGCAAAATTGAAAACTGAAAATTGACACAACGTACCCACCTTCAAGGTTCCATGAGGCATTTTAGCTTAAGCGTCTAAAATCGCTTTTTTCCACTTTCATTTTTCACCTTTCAGTCCTCTTCATCGCATTCAGGGCAAAAGGCACGCTTATTGCAGAAGTGCGGGCATGAAAATATTTAATTTAATTCTAGCCCTGTTTATTCTCTCGAATACTGCCTACTCTCAAGATTGGGAAACCGTTAAAATCGACAGCACTGTTACCGTCAAACTGCCCAAAGGATTTACCCAGAGCGAAAAGGATGACAAGCATAGCCTGGTGGCGGTGAGCCCATGGGGAACAATTCTGATTTTCAAAACACCAGATAATCCAGCGGTAACTCCGGATATTGAAAAAGACAAACACCTGAAAAAATACTACGATGATTATATAAAAAATGTAAGAACAGTGTCCAGCAGCTCCCTTATAAAAGATGAAAAAGATGGATTGCTTGGGGAGTTGAAAGTTAAAGACTTTACCCTTCAGATTGATACAGGCAGCGGAGTATTATACAGAAATTTCAGACTCCTTCATGCCAGCGGAGCAACATACATTTTTGAATTTCTTTACCAGGATCTTCACAACCAATTTGCAATACCTGAGAAAGATAAATTTTTTAATTCTATAGAAGTTAATGAACAGCTCGATAAGACAGATCAATATACCAGCGACGAGATAAATAACAATAACGCTGCAAGCAAAAAATATCTTTATTGGGCTATCCCTGCCGGGATATTAGTAATCGCACTAATCGCATTTCTGCTACGAAAGAGAAAATCTTAACTGCTTGCGTCAGTTCCTTGGTGATTAGCTTTTAGATTGTTTTCCCAGTTTGGCGCGCTTGGCAGGCACTGTTAACTGTCCGTTGTCAACCGTCAACGCTTTTTCAACAGGCTTCCATCAAGCTTCGGAGAATGATACCACTCAGAGTTTTCAAGCATCCAGATTAACTGGAATGTAAGAACAACGCCCAGCACAGCACCAGCAAAAACATCCTGAAAAAAATGTTGCGCAAGGTACACTCTGGAAAATGCAGTCAATACGGCTACCGGAATGATGATCCAATGAAGCTTTCGGTTGGGTAGAATAAATGCAAGAACTACGGCCAGCGTGAATGCGTTGGTACTGTGGCCTGATGGAAAGCTATGGAACTCGTATAAAGGATATCCTTCAATAGTTCTGATCGGATTCAATCCTTCGAAAAATTTACTGGGCCTCGGAGAATCGAATATTCTCTTCAGGATTTGCACAATGACAGAGGAGTAAGTGTAAGCCAGAAAAGTAAGTACGGCATACCTGTATTTGATAAACAGCATTAAAATGCAGACGATAAGAGTGGTCAATTCATCGCCTACAAGGGTGCTGATCTTAAAAAATTCATCAAAGAATGGGTTGTGCCGGATATTTGTCCACAAGAACAACTCGGCTTTTGAATTTGTAAATTGAATATAAAGGCAAATAACTACCAGAATAACAAAAGGAACAACGAAGGCCAGATGCCTTTTTATGAGATTGGCGAAACTTGATCGCATTCTTTGCACAATAGGTTCTTTCAAAAATACAGAATTTTAGCTTTAACAATTACCCGATTAGTTGTAACACCCATTAGGGGTTCCTGTTTTCACTATCTGCCGATCTTTGGCAATTGCCGATATGTAAACGTTGTAAAATTCCGCATCCCGACAGCCGATTTAACGAAAATCAATCAGAATAAATTTTTATGTTTGGTGCAAACTTCACTAAGCGCATTTTATGTCTGGTAACTTCTTTCGCAAAAAATCTATTGAACTAATAATGAGAGACCGCCAGGCGGGATTTTCTGATGCAGAAACAGAAGAAGCTGGCTTAAGGCGTGTTCTGACGGTAAAAGATCTTACCCTTATGGGGATAGCTGCTGTTATTGGTGCAGGAATTTTCTCAACCATTGGGAATGCCTCGTTCAATGGCGGTCCGGGAGTTAGTATATTATTTGTTATTACAGCCATCACCTGCGGTTTTTCAGCTTTGTGTTATGCTGAATTCGCGTCTCGGATACCTGTAGCTGGAAGCGCCTATACTTATGCATACGCGTCTTTTGGCGAACTGGTGGCATGGATAATCGGCTGGGACCTTCTGATGGAATATGCAATCGGGAACATTGCCGTCGCGATATCGTGGAGTGAATATTTCACCAATTTACTTGAAGGGTTTAATATTCATATACCATCTTATCTTACCATGGACTACCTTTCGGCGGCCAAAGCACATACCCAGGTTACAGCCGCCGGTGCCGACCTCAATTTGATAACTGATAAAGTTAAATATGCAGCCGACGCCTGGAATACCGCTCCCGGATCTGGCAATTTCAAGCTTATTGCCGACATCCCCGCATTGGGCATTGTATTTCTGATCACCTACCTCGTATATATCGGGATTAGAGAAACCAAAAAGGCCACCAATGCCATGGTTATACTGAAAGTTGGAGTAGTTATCGGGGTTATACTTCTTGGATTCTTCTATGTAACCCCTGCGAACTGGGATCCTTTTTTACCCAACGGATTTGAAGGAATGATGAAGGGAGTATCTGGAGTTTTCTTTGCTTATATAGGTTTTGATGCGATTTCTACCACGGCCGAAGAGTGTAAAGATCCGCAGCGCGATTTACCAAAAGGAATGATCTATTCGTTGATAATCTGTACAATTCTATATATACTGGTTGCCCTGGTTTTAACGGGTATGGTTAACTACAAATACCTTCAGGTAGAAGATCCATTAGCTTTTGTATTTAAAAGCGTTGGACTGGAAAAAATCAGCTATGTAATTTCTGTTAGCGCAGTGATAGCTACCGCCAGTGTTTTGCTTATTTTTCAAATGGGACAGCCGCGGATCTGGATGAGCATGAGCCGTGATGGCTTACTCCCTAAAAAGTTTTCGGCCATTCATTCAAAATATAAAACGCCCTGGTTTGCAACGCTGGTTACAGGCTGCGTAGTCGCAATACCCGCATTATTCATGAATTTGACAGAGGTGACGGACCTGACAAGCATTGGAACATTATTCGCCTTTGTACTTGTTTGCGGCGGCGTCCTTCTATTGCCTGAAGAGCCGGTAACAGATCTCAACCGGAAACGTTTCAGAATACCTTATGTGAACAGCAAGTATATTGTTCCCCTATTAATTATAACTCTTTTCTTAGTGTTCAGGGATCAGATAATGGCCTTGTTCACGTACGATGGCGACTGGCATGTGTACAAAGATAAACTGCCATATTTCCTTTTTATCATCGCTGCCATTATTATGGCTGTAATATCGTTTACCAGGAATCTATCACTTATTCCCGTGTTGGGCCTTTTAAGCTGCTTGTATTTAATGACGGAGCTCGGTTATACCAACTGGTTAAGGTTCCTGATATGGCTTGCTTTAGGCCTGATCATCTATTTTACTTATGGATATCATAAGAGTAAGCTTAATAGAGTTAACAATTGACAGTTGACAGTTGACAGTTGGAAACGTACCCAGCCGTTAATAGTTGTAACTTGGCAGGTTACCCGTTACCTGTTATCTGTTATCTGTTATCTGTTACCTGTTACCTGTTACCTGTTACCTGTTACCTGATACCTAAAGCCTCTTCAATCCACTATCATCCTGCGATGAAACGATTAAAGGCACACGTTCTATAGTTACAAAACTTATATCCAACCCAAAACCGCGCTCTTCGGAAAGCGAGAACTTTTTAAGGATGAAGTAGTAATCCATTGTAAATCTTTCAATAAAGGTCAGCACGTTGGACCTGGATAGAACTTTCTCCAACACTATAAAACGGAAGTCGCCAATAATCTTATGCTTATTAAGCGAGTTATATTTACTTATAATGTCTACTTCCCCGTTTTTCACGAGTTCTTCAACTACTTTTCTAAAGAAGACGTTGATCTGTTGTTCAACGCGGAATCCCAAACGGAAATCAATGCGGATCAATTTGTTCGGTATTAGAAAATCTACTTCATACTCTCTTGTAAAAGGTTCGTCAGTAACATCAACATGAACCAGCCAGTATACATCTGCCCGTTTTGGCTGCTTTTGCAGGATGGAATACATGATTTTAGACTCAACTTCAGAATTGAAATTTGCGCTCGTCAGATAAACCAACTGTGAGGCATACTTAGGTACTGATTCATCGTCGCTAAGCTCTTTCAGGATGGTATAGTAAGAATCTATTTCCACAAATTTGACGAAACGATTCTTAATTTTCCTCGCGTAAGACCATGTCCACATAACTGATAGGATCAAACTCGCCAGCAATAGCGTGAACCAGCCACCATGCATAAACTTAGCCATATTAGCTACCAGAAATCCCATCTCAATAATACCGTAAACACCAATGAATACGGCAATGAAATATGTTGGAAATTTCTTTCTCTTTAAATACGCGGCAACCAGAATAGTTGTCATCAGGAAAGTTAGGTTTATTGCAAGCCCATATGCACCTTCCATATTTGTAGATTCTCTGAAGATCAGGACCACAATAATACACCCTACCCATAACAGCGCGTTTATAGACGGCACATATAACTGCCCTTTCTGATTACTAGGGTAGTTAATTTTAACCTTCGGCCAAAGGTTCAGCCGAACCGCTTCAGAGATAAGCGTAAAGGAGCCGGAAATCATGGCCTGACTGGCAATAACTGCAGCTGCCGTTGCGATGCCAATACCGAATATGGTGAACCATGCAGGCATTATTTCATAAAATGGATTCAATGTACCAAGGCTATTGGCCTGATGTTGCCACAGCCATACTCCCTGACCAAAATAATTTAAAAGAAGACATGCTTTTACATATATCCAGCTCATCCGGATGTTAGCCCGTCCGCAATGGCCCAGATCCGAGTATAGTGCCTCAGCTCCTGTAGTACACATAAACACCCCGCCCAAGATGAGCAATGCATTAGGATTAGCAGCAAGGATCTTGTAAGCATAATAGGGATTGACCGCCTTTAATATCTCAGGAAACTGCACAAGGTAGATACCCCCTAAAACAGCCATCATTGTAAACCAACAGAACATAATCGGGCCAAAAGCCTTTCCGATGATTGAAGTTCCGAACCGCTGAATTAGGAAAAGAATCGAAATAATGACGATAACAATAGGAACGGTCGGTAGATCGGCATTGTACTTCCGCAGACCCTCAATAGCAGCCGAAACTGTGATAGGCGGAGTGATCATTCCGTCAGCTAGAAGCGAGGCTCCTCCAATCATTGCAGGAATAACCAGCCACTTCGCTTTTTTCTTCACCAGGGAGAAAAGTGATAGTATCCCACCCTCCCCTTTGTTGTCGGCGCGTAACGTAATTATCACATACTTTATTGTGGTCTGCAGAGTCAGGGTCCAAAATATACATGACAATCCTCCCAAAATAAGATCTGTTGTAATGATCCTATCACCCACTATCGCCTTAAATACATACAAAGGAGATGTCCCGATATCTCCGTAAACAATTCCTAAACTTAGCAATAAACCGGCTGTAGATAGCTTGTGGAGGTTTTTCGAGTTTGACACGCTGCGTTGATTATGGGACAAAAGTACACCTTAAAAACAATTTAACAAGCTCAGAAAATATATGTTTAAATATCGATGCGAATAATTAAATTTAGCCTTAACATTTAGGAGAATATTAACGTATACGATATGTTTTTAGTTAAAAATTGTTAAAAACTTTATCACTATATAAGCGTATATACTATAAAGCCCTATATTTATACTGTATTTAGTGCGTATGAGAAACTTCTACCTTAGATTATTAGTATTATTCATCATT
>JAZKIH010000107.1:0-5252 GCA_040384965.1 Bacteroidota bacterium
CCTGCATTTTTAAGGGTGTTTTTTGTAACTTCGCTCGCAGTTATAACAGTAATAATTAAAATCAAGCAAATAACATGGCATTTGATTTAGACATGATCAAAAAGGTTTACGATAACTACGGCATCCGCCTTGAGGCTGCCCGCAAAGTTGTTAATAAACCACTTACACTAACAGAGAAAATTTTATATGCCCACTTGTGGGAAGGAAATTCTTCAGAGGCTCACGAACGTGGAGTTACTTACGTAGATTTTGCACCGGATCGCGTCGCGATGCAGGATGCAACAGCTCAAATGGCATTACTTCAGTTTATGCAAGCTGGCAGACCTACGGTTGCTGTGCCATCGACAGTACATTGCGACCATTTGATTCAGGCTAAAGTTGGTGCTGATGAGGATTTAGCGACTGCAAACACACAAAATAAAGAGGTTTACGATTTTCTAGCCTCAGTATCTAACAAATATGGCATCGGTTTCTGGAAACCGGGAGCTGGAATTATCCATCAGGTTGTACTGGAAAATTATGCATTTCCAGGCGGGATGATGATCGGTACAGATTCACACACGCCAAATGCCGGAGGCTTAGGAATGATAGCTATTGGTGTTGGCGGAGCTGATGCCTGTGATGTAATGGCGGGTCTTGCCTGGGAATTAAAATTCCCTAAGCTTATTGGAGTGAAACTTACAGGAAAGCTTTCAGGATGGGCGTCTGCAAAAGACGTTATTCTTAAAGTTGCTGGAATACTTACTGTTAAAGGTGGTACCGGACACATCGTTGAATATTTTGGAGAAGGAGCGCAATCACTTTCTGCGACAGGAAAGGGAACTATATGTAACATGGGAGCCGAGATTGGTGCGACAACATCAGTGTTTGGTTATGATGAAAAAATAGCGACTTATTTGAAAGGTACTGAACGTGCAGAAATCGCAACTCTGGCTGATGCTGTGAAAGAGCATTTGACTGGTGACGACGAAGTTTACGCTAATCCAGCCCTTTATTTCGATCAGGTTATAGAGATCGATCTCTCAACACTGGAACCGCACGTTAATGGGCCTTTTACCCCAGATATGGCCTGGCCATTATCTCAGTTTGCTACTGCAGTACGTGAGAACGGCTGGCCGCAGGAACTTGAAGTTGGTTTGATTGGTTCTTGTACCAACTCTTCCTACGAAGACATCACTCGTGCTGCCTCAATTGCCCAACAGGCAGTTGATAAACATTTGGTTGCCAAAGCGGAGTTTACTATTACTCCAGGCTCAGAACTTGTTCGCTATACCGTTGAACGGGATGGCTACCTGAATACTTTTGAGAGCATGGGCGGCGTAGTACTCGCTAATGCATGCGGTCCTTGTATCGGACAATGGGCTCGACACAGTACTGATCCAACACGCAAAAACTCCATTATAACTTCCTTTAACAGGAACTTCAAATCCCGGAACGACGGTAACCCGAATACTCATGCATTTGTTGCTTCACCGGAAGTTGTAACTGCCTTAACTATTGCTGGTGATCTTGGATTTAATCCGATGACCGATACTTTGACAAATTCTGAAGGTGTGCAGGTTAAGCTGGATGAACCTCAGGGATTGGAAATGCCGTTAAAAGGATTTGCTGTTGAAGATGCAGGTTACCAGGCTCCAGCTGAAGACGGAAGTAAGGTGAGCGTACTTGTTGATCAAAAGTCGGCGAGGCTCCAGTTACTTGATCCATTTAAAGCATGGGAAGGTACCGACATCACAGGACTGAAACTTCTCATTAAAGCAAAAGGCAAGTGTACTACCGATCACATTTCTATGGCCGGCCCCTGGTTGAAATTCCGCGGCCACCTGGATAATATTTCAAACAACATGCTGATCGGCGCCACTAACTTTTTTAATGAAAAGGCAGATAATGTCAAAAATCAATTAAATGGTGAGTACGGAGCTGTTCCGGCTACTGCCAGAGCTTATAAAGCCGAAGGAATAGGAAGCATTGTTGTCGGAGATGAGAATTACGGAGAAGGTTCTTCGAGAGAGCATGCGGCAATGGAGCCGAGACATCTTGCGGTTCGTGCAATTCTCGTTAAATCATTCGCCCGTATTCACGAAACTAATCTTAAGAAACAAGGTATGCTCGCATTAACGTTTGCTGACGCAAATGATTATGACCGTATCCTTGAAGATGACAGTATAGATATCACCGGGCTCAATGATTTTGCCCCGGGCAAGCCTTTGAGTATCGTTCTTCATCATGCAGATGGTAACTCAGAATCATTCCAGGTTAATCATACGTACAATGAGCAACAAATTGAATGGTTCAAAGCCGGTGGTGCATTGAATATTATAAGAATGAACCAGAAAGCATAAATTACTTCCACCCTAATTGCTTCGGCGAAAAGGGATTACAAATAAGCCGTATTCTAAGGTCGCAAACTAAAGATTACGGCTTGTTTGTTCAATATACAATAGCATAATTAGGTTTTATATGACAGATAGATCAAAAGTTATTCTGATTACCGGTGCCTCCACAGGAATTGGCTTCGACACTTCATTACTTCTTGCGAAAGAAGGTCATAAGGTTTATGCGACTATGCGAGACCTTTCAAAAGGTGATCTGCTTAAACAAGAAGCAGTAAAAAGAAATGTGTCGCTTGAGATTTTAAATCTGGACGTGCAAAATGAGCAAAGTATTGAGCAATGTGTTCAGCAGGTCATAGAGAGGGAAAAGTATATTGACGTTCTTATAAATAATGCCGGGGCCGGTTTTATCCGCACGATGGAACAGGCCACGATGGGCGAGATTCAGCAGGTGATGGATGTGAACTTCTACGGAGTTATCCGATGCACCAAATCTGTTTTACCGTTCATGAGAAAGCAGCAAAGTGGTCATATTATCAATATTTCTTCTATTGGCGGACTTGTAGGGCAGCCGGTTAACGAGATCTATTGTGCTGCGAAATTCGCATTGGAAGGTCTAACTGAAAGCATTGCAAGTTATATGAAACCCTATTTCGGGATTAATATATCTCTCATTGAACCGGGCGGTGTTATGACGGAGTTCGGCAACAGCCTGACACGATATTTTGAAGAAACAGGTGGAATAAAGGACGACGATTATAAACCTCTGATCCAAACTTACATGGATTATAGAGCTACGTTTACGGAAGAAGTAAAAGAGCGCGCTTTCCAAAAATCTGCACAGATTGCTGAAGTGATTTTGAAGTGCATTAATGATCCGGAACCAAAACTCCGATATCTTACTTCAGAAGGTGCTGCTACTTTTACTAAATTGAAATCGGGCTTAGATCCCGACGGCGAGGGTATCAAGGCCCAGGTGAGAAAAGGGATTTTGAATAAATGATACACATAGAAGGTTTTAATCGTATTTAAAGAAAGTCGGCCTCTAAATTGCCGGCAAACTTTTTACGTATCTTGAGATAACTATTATCACCTTGAAAAAAGTCGGCTTTTTAATCCTTTTCTTATTAGCTTATTTTCCTGGATTTGCACAGGCGCCGGCAAATGATGAGTGTAGCAACGCAAAACAAATCAGCGTTCAAAATTATTGCTCAGCAGTAGGTGAATTCAGCAATGCTAATGCAACAGAAAGCTTTATTGGAAATGGCCGTGACACCTGGTTCAAATTCACAGCGACAGCATTTGAAATCAGTATAACTGTAACCGGGACGACATTACAATCACCACGAATTGGAATGAGCACTGGTTGTGACGGATCTGTGTTAATTGGTTCGACCATTGTGGATGGCAATTCTACGATTTATACAAAAGGAGGCTTAACCCCTGGAAGAATTTATTATTTCTACGTAAGCGGAGCAAACAATAATACTGGAACGTTTAAATTATGTGCGAAAAACTATAATCCACCCACACAACCTGGTCAGGATTTTCCTACTGCATCAATCTTATGTAGTACGGCGTCTTTTCCAGCAATAAATATAACTGGCGCAGGATTAAACAATAAAGAGGCAGCCGGTACTTGCATGGTATTCCCGACTGGGGAGTCAAATAGTGCTTGGTATAAATGGACAGCGGCAAATAATGGCACTCTTGTCTTTACAATTACTCCAACTAAAAATGATGATATAGACTGGGCTCTTTTTGACCTCGGAGTCGAAGGCGCGACCCAGACTCCTTCTGGCAATAATGTTATCCGTTGTGCTGCAGGGCACGGAATCGACAACAGCGGTTGTCCAAACGAACCGCTGTATACTAAAACAGGGCTCGATTTTAGTGCCACAGATGTCAGCGAACAAGGCGGGTGCGGCCAAGGACAAAACGGGGTGGTAAAATATGTAGATATGATACCAGGCCATGTCTACGCCTTATTAATAGATAATTTCTCTACTGGAAATAATGGTTTTACCATTGATTTTACGGATCGGAATGGCAAAGCCGGCACGGGAGAGTTTGTTGGACCAAAAGGAGCCATAAATTTAATTAAAAACAAGGCCTGCACAATCGATCAGAATTTTAATTTCACCACAGTCCCTACTAATTACACGCGACTCAAATGGTATTTCGGAGAAGGAGCCAGTATCGACAGTTCAGATGTAGCTACCCCTCCCGTGATCTCTTATAAAACTCCTGGCGAAAAAACAGTCGTTCTACAGTTGTTCAGTAATCGCGGCTGCTCAGTTGTTTATACTGAAAGTTTTATGGTAGGAATCAAACCGGAAATTCCAATAATAAATGGACTAAAAAGCTCTTACTGTACACTGGATAGTGTAGTTCTAAATATTACTCCCAAAACAAACGAAACGTACCAATGGAGTGGGCCAAACGGTTTTACATCAACACTGACTCAGATTAAAATTCCCGTAACTGGACTGGAGGCTGGTGGAAAATATTCTGTCACCGCGACTCTTTTCGGCTGTACGAGTGACATAGCATCAACAACTGTGACCAACATAGTTCAAACGCCCACGGCCGCCTTCACAACTGACCCAGTAGCTCCAGCAAAGCTTGCATTCCCCGTTACTGTGAAATTCTTCAATAGCTCCAAAAATGCTGATTCCTTTTCTTGGGATTTCGGCGATGGAACACCAGTGTCTAACGAAGTCAACCCCGAACACACTTATACCGGCAAAGGTAATTTTGATGTTACCCTTACAGCGTTTAATAGCAATTCTTGTAGTAATTCGATAATTAAGGGAACGTTTATTGTTAGTGAATCAGGTATTATATTCATCCCCAACACCTTCACTCCTAACAATGATGCTGTGAATGATGAATTCGTAGTAAGTATGAATAACATCA
>JAZKIH010000108.1:0-3828 GCA_040384965.1 Bacteroidota bacterium
TTGGGAGAGGAAGGAAGACTGGAATATAACATCGTTGTGGAAAAGTCTTCGAACAATATTCCATATACTACCAATATGCCTTCAAATGGCAACGGTGCGGAAGGTAAAAACCAGTCGATGCCAATGCCGATTTCTTTAAACAAAGACATCAAGAATCCCTTCGTAATTCCGGGATTGAAAAAATTGCAGGTTGATCCCCAACTGAATCAGAATTATACTTTTGAGAATTTCATAGAAGGTGATTGCAATCGTCTTGCCCGTTCAGCAGGTTATGCTGTTGCAGGTAAACCAGGAGGAACGTCGTTTAACCCTTTGATGATCTATGGTGGTGTAGGATTGGGGAAAACCCATCTTGCGCAGGCAATTGGTAATGAGATCAAGCGTACTCTGACAGACAAGCTGGTTCTCTATGTATCATGTGAAAAGTTTACGCAGCAGTTTGTCGATGCGTTGAAGAATAACAACATTAATGACTTTGTTAATTTCTATCAGGCCATGGACGTGCTCATCATGGATGACGTACATAATTTCGCCGGTAAGGAAAAAACTCAGGATATATTCTTTCATATCTTCAATCACCTGCATCAGTCAGGTAAACAGCTGATCATTACATCTGATAAAGCACCAAAAGATCTTTCCGGTCTGGAAGAACGTTTGTTATCACGTTTCAAATGGGGACTTTCGGCAGACCTTCAGATTCCTGATCTGGAAACCAGAATGGCCATCCTGAAAAAGAAGATGTATTCTGACGGGATTGAACTTCCTGGTGAAGTAATTGAGTACGTGGCTCACAATATCGACAATAACGTAAGAGAGCTGGAAGGAGCAATGGTTTCTTTGCTGGCGCAATCTACACTCAATAAAAAGGAAATAGATTTAAACCTGGCGAAGTCGATGCTGAAGAATTTCATTAAGAATTCCAGCAAAGAGATTTCAATGGAGTACATTCAAAAACTGGTTTGTGAGTACTTTGAGGTGCCAATTGAAATGGTGAAATCAAAAACCCGTAAACGTGAGATCGTTCAGGCACGCCAGATTTCAATGTACCTGGCAAAGCTGCATACCAAAACTTCTCTTAAGTCGATCGGGGCTTTCTTTGGCGGACGGGATCACTCTACTGTTATCTATGCTTGTCAGACCGTTGACGACCTGATTGATACCGATAAGAAGTTCAAAGGCTACGTAGCAGATATTCAAAAGAAGTTAAAGATGAGCTAATCATCATTGTTAATATTATCAGATCCTGCTTTAAAGCGGGATTTTTTATTTCAAGCTATGAGAAGAATAGTTATAGTCGCATTCATCTTACTGACAAGTACTGCATTACTGGCACAGCAGCCGAATTCAGCAACTGAGCAAGTAAAAAAGACCGTTGAAACTTTATTTGATGGAATGAGGAAAGGCGATAGCGCCATGGTAAGCTCTACGTTTTCTAAAGGGCTCGTTATGCAGACCGTAGCAGATAACAAGGGTGAGATCGAAGTGAAATCAGCTGATCCTGCCGGATTCTTAAAGTCTGTTGGCACTCCTCATAAAGAAGTTTATGATGAACGAATAACTTTTGACAGGATACAGGTTGATGGCGATCTGGCAAATGTATGGACCAGCTATAAATTCTACGTTGGAAGTAAATTTAGTCATTGTGGTGTGAATTCCATGACCCTGGTAAAAGAAGACGGGGCCTGGAAGCTGCTTCATATTATCGACACCCGAAGAAAGGAAAACTGCCCCTAAGCTCTATTTAAGCAAACCAAGTTTTACCAGGGCGTAGAATACGCCGCTAGTATGCAGAGCCTGTCCGAGCTTGTTATCCAGAACTAATTCTTTAAGTTTTTCCGGGCTTACTAACTCAATTATGATTTCCTCCCCGCGGTCAAGATTTTGCTCAGATGTTTTCCTGCCGCCTGTTGCTAAGAAACAATGGGTTTTATTGGTAGCAGTTGCGGGGTTAGCATAAAGTACGGACAGAAATTCAATATGATCAAACTCGTAACCCGTCTCCTCCAGCAGCTCCCTCCGAGCCGCCTCCTCAGTACTTTCATCTTTTTCTATTACTCCCCCGGGCAGTTCAAGAACCTCTTCTCCAGCCGCATGCCTGTACTGTCTGACGAGGATTACCTGATTGTCTTCAGTTAAGGCGATCACATTAACCCAATCCGGATACTCCAATACATAATAGTCAGGGATAATGGTTCCGTCGGGCATCTTACAGGTATCAACCCGTAGTGTTGCCCATGGAGCATTTACCAGATATTTTGAGGAGACCTTCTCCCAGTTGAGGTTCGTCATTTTGAATTAGATATGAGACGTGAGAAGTGAGATCAGAGATACGACTGGAAAAATCGTCATTCTTCGATATGCTCATTGTCAACTGTTAACTGTCCACTAAAGATTTACCAGCTGCCGCTTGCACCGCCGCCGCCGAAGCTTCCGCCACCAAATCCGCCGAATCCGCCACCTCCTCCGCCGCCGAAACCACCGCCACCGCCGGAGAATCCACCGAAGCCGCCGCCACCGCCGCTTCCTCTTCCCAGCTGGGAGCCTAGTAATAACCACCAGAAAGGACTTGCACTTCCGCGACCGCCAATCACCTGGCTACCGCCGCGTCCGCCACCACCACCGCGTTTGATAGCGGCGAGGATGATCACGATGAATATTACGATGAAGGGAACAATTGAGCTTCGCGATTTTTTACTGGCTTTAGGCGTATCGTTTACATATTCTCCTTTTGTATAGGAAATAATCGCACTTGTTCCCTGGTCTATTCCTGCGTAATAATCGCCGGATTTGAAGTTTGGTGTGATTTCGTTTTCAATGATCCGCCTGGCTATTGCGTCTGGTAAAGCACCTTCTACACCGTAACCCGTTTGGATAGTTACTTTCCGGTCGCCAAGCGACACCAATAATACAACACCGTTATTATTCTTTTCACCACCCACACCCCAGCTTTCGGCAAGCCGTTGAGTATAATCTGCTACATCATAACCCTCCAGAGAATTGATAATTACAACAGCAATCTGAGTGGATGTTGAATCGTCAAACGCCACCAGCTTTTGTTCAAGCTGATTGACCTGATCAGAAGAAAGTGTTTGAGTATAATCATTTACCAAGCGATTAGGTTTGGACGGGAAAGTTTGTCCAAATACCGTTACGTTTAATAAAAGAAGCAGTAGGGTAAAAAAAATATTCTTTAATTTCATTTCAAACTTTCGTTGAATTAGGTAAGAACCCATTATTTGCCATCCATGAATGAGATGTCATTTGGTAATTCGTTAATATCACTATCATGATAAGGGAAGAATGCCTGAAGCTGTTCGCCGGCAAGCTTAACGCCAGTAACAATTCCACCAACCAGATCCTGGTTCTTAAAACGGTTAAGCATGGCATCTTTGGTACTGTTCCAGAAATCATGCTGAACAAGGCGGTTAATTCCCTCATCTCCTATGATCGCAAACTGGTGATCATCTGTAGCAACGTAGATCAGCACACCATTTCTTTTAGCAGTCTTGTGCATATCCAATTTCTTGAAATAGTTCGCCGCCCGGTCTAATACAGGTTCGCTGCAGCTTTTCTCAATACACACCCGGATCTCGCCAGACGTAAACCGTTCGGCGGATTCCACTGCTGCGCTGACGCGCTGTTGCTCTTCTTCGGTAAAAATTCCCATGATGCAGATATGAATCGTCCCGGATTAACCGGGACGATCAATGTTTTAAATGATTATCGTAGTCGCTTAAAATTCCACCTTCGGAGCATTGCTCGCGCCTGCATCCGCTTTGAAATATCCTTTTTGTTTGAAGCCAAACATACCTGCTGTCAGGTTATTTG
>JAZKIH010000109.1:0-8774 GCA_040384965.1 Bacteroidota bacterium
AAGGTCGTAGTGCTGATCTACGTAAACAGCTTCCAAATTTTTACGCTTTTCTTATTTAAGAGACGCAGGCATTTTGTCCGCGTTGCATGAGGGTGAATAAAATATTTAATTGGTGGGTTTCGCATATTTGGGCTTTGAGCTTTGAGCTTTGAGCTTTGAGCTTTGAGCTTTGAGCTTTGAGCTTTGAGGGAATTGATAACCGAATATAATGTTTTAGAGACTGAAAATATATTTGGTTCCTTTGAGGATTGCGCCATAGCAAACTGCCAAAGCTTCGGCATATAAGATTTTATACGCGGCGTTCCACCAGCCTATTGAGCGAGAAATTCATCGATCTTTTCAACTGCATTCGCCAACCTGTCCTCATCTGAACCAGAAATCAAATGGTAGTTTGCTTTTAAGGCACGCAATTCTTTATGCCAGACTTCCATGAAATGTTCGCGCATATGAGGGAACTCCCGGAGCGGGTCTTCTTGCCATGCGAGATCGATATTCATCAGCAGATACATGTCATAAGGGTATTTGGGCAATGCGTCAATTACTTCCTGCGGCGATTCCCCAAACATATGATCGCTCCAAATCTTTACTGTAATAAACGTTGTGTCGCAGATCAGAATATTATTTGCTAATGGAAGATATTGCTTTTCGAGTTCGAGTTGCCCCTTAAACATATTGATCTCATCCTGCCAGGTGCAGGGTTCTGTTAGTGCTGCACAGTATTCGCGGGCATACTCAGGAACCCAAACGGTTTTGTAATGATGTGCGAGCTGGGCCGAAATCGTAGATTTACCTGTGGATTCAGGACCAACAACTGCTATTTTCTTAATAGAGTATTCTTCGTTCATCAACTTAGACTTTTGTGGAGCCTATATTCCTTGCGCCACTCGACATATCCAACAGCTGCTATATAAATGTACAAAGCATACATTCCCGCTGTGAGATGCAGATCTTTGGCAATATAGACTCCCACATAAATAATATCAACGAAGATCCAGATCAGCCAGTTCTCCATGACCTTTCGTGCAAGGAATATCTGAGCAACCAGGCTGCATGCTGTACAGAAGCTGTCGATAAACGGAAATGAGGCGTCCGTGCCTTTGTAGAGAAAAAACCCAAGCCCCGCAGTGAAGAAAATTACTCCAACCACCGAAAGAATAATTTCCTTCATAGTAATTGAAGTAACAGGTGTTTTTTTGCTGTCATCCTTACGGCTCCAGAAATACCAACCGTAAAAATTCATTACAAGGAAGTAAACCTGCAGACCCATATCTGCGTAAAGCTTCGCATCCCAAAAAATGAATATATAAATGATTACACTGACGATAGCAAATGGCCAGCTTAATATCTTATTTCGCGCTGCCAGATAAACACACAGAATTCCTGTAATGACACCGGCTGTTTCAAGAAGATTTTGACTTTTAAACCAGCTGTAAATCGTGTCTGTAAGATCGAGAAGAATCATCAATCAAATATACATTGCTTCGTCTTTCTCACAATGGCATTTACCGATAAAGTAAAACGGCAGCTATTCGATGCTCACCCAGTTATCTGGCTGTGTTAGGCGCAACACTAAATCCTAAGCTGGTTTTTAAACTAACATCGTTTGTCAGAGCAGTTCTCAATACATACTCCATTCTCACTCTAACTGTAGAACCTTTAATGTAGTCGTCCAGTAATCGTGAATTATCGATGTCGAGCATAATACTACTTCCAACTGAAGTTCCTATATCCTCGCGTGATGCCACCAGTACTTCTGAAGAACTATCACCACGTGAAATATACATCCTGATAGTCTTAAAAGCACCCATATTCTGACCCGATGGACTAGTCGCATCTATTCTTGCGGATGCTATTCTAACGTCTTTAACCGCGTCTGTGTTCGAGCCTTGCCCGGTAAAAATCTGATCAAAACTGCTTGCCTGACTGGTTGATGATAATGTTGTATTTACGCTCCCCGATGCCGGCACCAGCAATGTTGCTGTATACGGGAATGACGAGCGTACGATTGATTGTACTGTAGCACAGCCTGTCATTATAGTAGCTATGACAACGAATGTTAAAAATGATCTTTTCATCTGATTAAATATTTTGGTTAGTGTGTACAAAATTTGTTCCAATACTGTTTGAGGAAAAGAACGAGGAGCACAGAAGATTATCTAAGAGTTATCCCGGTTCTTAATCTTGTTCCTTAATTTAATTCCGATAAAGCTGCTGGATTTTTTCCAAATTGTCCCAATAAATCTATAATTATATATAACTTTGCATCCCGACAAAACAGCCGGGATTTTTTGTTTCCACAGCATAGTATCTCGTTTCTGTAGAGTCATTTACAAGCACTAAACACGTACCATGCCATTAGATACCTCCATCAAATCAGTCTTAATTATCGGTTCAGGTCCAATCATCATCGGACAGGCCTGCGAATTTGATTATGCCGGTTCGCAAGCTGCACTTTCACTAAAAGACGAAGGAATTAAAGTTTCCATCATCAACTCTAACCCTGCCACAATTATGACAGATAAGGTTATTGCTGATCATGTATACTTGCTGCCTTTAACCTGCGAGAGCATCGAACAAATCCTGACTGAACAGAAAATTGATGCGGTTTTGCCAACGATGGGTGGTCAGACAGCATTAAATCTTTGTATAGAAGCAGAAGAACGGGGGCTTTGGGAAAAGTATAACGTCCGCATCGTTGGTGTCGATACTGCTGCCATTGAGAAAACAGAAAATCGTGAAGAGTTCAGAAAACTGATGGTAGAAATCGGTGTGGGTGTTGCAAAATCCAAAATTGCGAACTCATTTCTTGAAGGTAAAGAAGCTGCACAGGAGATAGGTTATCCACTTGTTATTCGCCCGTCATATACTCTCGGGGGATCCGGCGGAGGTTTCGTACATAAAAAAGAAGATTTTGACCATGCCTTGAGCCGTGGTTTACAAGCATCTCCAACTCACGAAGTACTTGTTGAAAAAGCAGTATTGGGTTGGAAAGAGTACGAGCTTGAATTGCTTCGTGACGGAAACGACAATGTTATAATTATCTGTTCGATCGAGAACTTCGATCCTATGGGTATACATACTGGCGATTCGATCACTGTAGCTCCTGCAATGACTCTAAGCGACAGGTGTTACCAGGACATGAGAAATCAGGCGATTAAGATGATGCGCGCCATCGGAAATTTCGCAGGCGGGTGTAACGTTCAGTTTTCCGTTGATCCTGCTACAGAAGATATAATCGCAATCGAAATAAATCCACGGGTTTCACGTTCATCGGCTCTTGCTTCGAAAGCAACAGGTTATCCGATCGCCAAGATTGCCGCCAAACTTGCTGTAGGTTACAACCTGGACGAAATAGAAAATCAGATCACTAAAACGACTTCAGCCTATTTTGAGCCGACTCTCGATTATGTTATCGTAAAAGTACCAAGATGGAACTTCGATAAGTTCAAGGGTGCAAATACAGAACTCGGGCTTCAGATGAAATCTGTTGGTGAAGTTATGGCTATCGGCCGCACATTTATAGAGGCTCTTCAAAAAGCTTGTCAGAGTTTGGAAACCAACCGCCTTGGCCTTGGGGCTGATGGCCGTCAAAGCCGTAACCTTGAAGAGATCATGCAC
The DNA here is from genome assembly GCA_040384965.1 of Bacteroidota bacterium. Lineage (GTDB taxonomy): Bacteria > Bacteroidota > Bacteroidia > Sphingobacteriales > Sphingobacteriaceae > Daejeonella. The sequence goes on from JAZKIH010000109.1 coordinate 3,619, forward strand.
AGCCTTGAGCATCCAAGCTGGGATAGATTGTTCCACATCAAGGATGCTATGAGCCTTGGTGTTCCGCTGGAATCGATTCGTAAGATCACTCATATTGACAAATGGTTCCTTACCCAAATTATGGAACTGGTTACTCTGGAGACAGAGTTAAAGCGTTATTCCCTCAACAATATCCCTGGAGATTTCTTTACCAATCTAAAGCAAAAAGGGTATGCTGATGCGCAGATTGCATGGCTTTTGGGTAATGTAACAGAAGATGAGGTATATAACCGCCGCCAGGAATTAGGCATCCGCCGGGTCTACAAGATGGTAGATACGTGTGCTGCAGAATTTCCTGCGAAGACGCCTTATTACTATTCGACTTTCGAGGATGAGAACGAATCAATTGTAAGCGACAAGAAGAAAATAATTGTACTAGGATCCGGGCCAAACCGTATCGGCCAGGGAATAGAATTTGATTACTCATGTGTTCACGGCTTACTTGCTGCCAAGGAATCTGGTTACGAGGCCATCATGATCAACTGTAATCCTGAGACTGTCTCCACAGATTTCAATATGGCTGATAAACTTTACTTTGAGCCTGTATTCTGGGAACATGTAAGAGAGATCATAGAGCTTGAAAAACCTGAGGGTGTTATTGTTCAGCTTGGGGGCCAAACAGCATTAAAGATGGCGCAAAAGCTGCATGAAAACGGAATCAAGATCATCGGGACATCATACGATAATATGGATATCGCCGAAGATCGCGGACGTTTCTCCGATCTTTTGAAGGACATGGACATTCCATACCCTTTATATGGAGTTGCTGAAAGCGCAGAGGAAGCACTGGAAGTGGCACACAAAGTAGGTTATCCAGTATTAGTCAGACCTAGTTATGTGCTTGGCGGACAAGGGATGAGCATTGTAATCAATGATGAAGATCTCGAAAAAGCGGTGGTTAAATTGCTTAGAAATCTACCCGGCAACCGCGTGCTGATTGACCATTTCCTGGATCGTGCAGAAGAAACTGAGTCAGATTCAATCTGCGATGGAGATGATGTTCATATCATTGGATTAATGGAGCACATCGAGCCGGCAGGAATTCATTCCGGCGATTCATTTGCAGTATTGCCACCATTCAGTCTGCCTGAAAGTGTGATTAATGACATGACGGAGTACAGCAAGAGAATAGCAAAAGCCCTCAATGTTCGGGGTCTGTTAAATATCCAGTTCGCCGTTAAGGATAATAAGGTTTACGTGATCGAAGCAAATCCAAGAGCTTCCAGAACTGTTCCCTTCATCGCGAAAGCTTACGACGTTCCCTACATTAATATTGCAGCCAAGATTATGCTGGGTGTCAATAAACTGAAAGACTTTACTATCGAACGGAAGCTTAAGGGTTATGCTATCAAAGAACCAGTGTTCTCCTTTGATAAGTTTCCTGAAGTTGAAAAACAGCTAGGTCCTGAAATGAAGTCAACAGGTGAAGCAATTCGATTTATCAAAAATTTAGAAGATCCATACTTCAGGCATTTATACAAAGAGAAATCAATGTACCTGTCGAAATAAGATCCAGAAATAATAAATGGCTGCCAAATCTTAATCTGGCAGCCATTTTTATTTGATTTTGTAAATAGTCGGTTTACAAAAAGCGAAGCTTTTAATTCATCACGGCGACACCCCTGGCCTCAAATGCAATCTCTGTCTTTGGGCTAACAATAGCTGCTATTTCAGTATCGCTCTTTCCACCGTCCTTTGCATAGTGTTGAAGTTGTTTTACTGAGGTGGTGTCAAGGTAAGCGTAACCATCAACAACAACTTCCTTCCCGGCAAGATCTTTAGGCACGAAGAATTTGTAGTCTTTAAAAGTGATACGCATATTTTCTCCATTTCCTAATTTCATTACCATCCAACAACCTTTCTTCTGGCAAACCTCTTCCACTTTGCCTCTGATCTTAAGATCTTTTTTCTCCTCACCTTTCATAGCTGTTGTAACAGCATTAAGCTGTATAATATTATTATCCATTACGGAATCTCCATAGACCGAAGCGGTCTTAAAGTTTTCGGTTGAGTGTAATTCGGTTTTAGGTTGTGAGTTACAGGCAGTCAAAATTGCAAGGGCGCAAACGGGAAGTAAAATCCTTTTCATATCTATAATTAGTTTGTGCAAAATTGATAAAAATTATTGTGAAAACGCTAAGTTATTGATGATTAATGGAGTATACGTTAATCCCAGAAAAGCAGTTACTCTCTGACATCAGACATCTAGCCAAACAAGGCGTTGAAGACTTCCTCCACTTTAGCAACTGTGATAATTTCAATTCTATATTTTTTCCAGTTTTGATCATCCTGAACTTTTTTACCCGCAGGTAAATTGTATTTAGAAATAAATATTTTTTCAAAGCCAAGCTTTTCCGCTTCCGCGATTCGTTGCTCAATCCGGTTAACCGCTCTTATCTCCCCTGATAGACCGACTTCTGCAGCGAAGCAAATCTTAGAATCAACTGGCATATCTTCATGTGAGGAAATTATCGCAACAACAACAGCAAGATCAATTGCCGGGTCTTCAACTCTTAGCCCTCCGGCAATATTCAGAAAAACATCCTGGGTGCTTAGCTTAAAGCCGCATCTTTTCTCAAGCACGGCAAGGAGCATATTCATTCTCTTGGTGTCAAAACCAGTTGCAGACCGCTGAGGAGTTCCGTATGCCGACACACTAACCAAAGCCTGAGTTTCGATAAGCATTGGTCTAAGGCCCTCTAAAATAACTGAAATTGTAATCCCACTCAAAGGTTCATCCCGTTGAGAAAGCAGAATTTCTGACGGATTCGAAACCTCACGCAAGCCGCTTCCAAGCATCTCATAAATTCCTAATTCGGATGCCGAACCAAAACGATTTTTAACAGCCCTGAGAATCCGGTATACGTGATGCCTGTCTCCTTCAAATTGAAGCACCGTATCAACCATGTGTTCCAGAATTTTTGGGCCTGCGATCATACCGTCTTTTGTAATGTGACCTATTAGAAATACCGGTGTACCGCTTTCCTTCGCAAAACGCAAAAGCTCAGCAGTACATTCCCGCACTTGCGAAACACTGCCGGGTGTAGATTCGATGTGGGCTGAATGAAGCGTTTGGATTGAATCTACAACAACGATATCGGGCTCGAGAATTTCGATCTGCTTAAAAATATTCTGCGTTGAAGTTTCTGTTAGTATATAGGTATCTGCAATGCCCCGTGCCTTTCCACCATCGCTGGCTGGAGCATTTGTTAGTCTTTCAGCTCTCATTTTTATTTGCTGCTCGCTTTCTTCACCCGAGACATACAAAACTTTTAATCCGGGCAGGTTCAGCGCAACCTGCAACATCAATGTAGACTTGCCTATACCCGGTTCACCGCCAATAAGCACCATCGAACCGCTAACAATGCCGCCGCCCAATACACGGTTCAATTCGTTATCAGGTGTTACCAACCGGTTTTCTTCAGAATAGACGATATCATGAATGGCTGCCGGCTTGTTCGAACGTTGTGTAGTGGTGGAACTGCTCTTCCAATCAGGAACAGCTATATTTCCTTTTTCAATTATCTCTTCAACAAAAGTGTTCCATTGACTGCACGACGGACATTTTCCAAGCCATTTTGCTGATTCATGTCCACAACTTTGACAGAAATATGCGGTGCGGGTTTTAGCCATTGAAATTTTTATTCGTGATCAATAAGTCAAATCTAACTAAAAATATTAGTATTTCAGAGGTAAAATAATAACGCAAAAAAAATGCGTGCCGACAAGTCAAGCACGCATTCATTGATCTACAATTGGTTATTATAGTTTTATTTCTTCCTCTTTTGAGTTTAGGAAGTGGAATTCTGTTAAGTAATACGATGGTGATTGCTTAACTGTTATCCATTTATTGTATTTAAAGAACCATTTCCATTGACGTGAAAACAAGCCCTTTTTGATGTAAGCTTCAATGTAAGGATGAACGCAGAGAGTAACATTCTTCTCATTCTGTTCATTAAGAATATAATTCAGGTTATTCTCAATATCGTCCATTAAAATGATGCTTGCCTTGATCTCCCCAGTGCCATCACAAGCCGGGCATTTCTCATTTGTAACAATATTCATTTCCGGCCTTACGCGCTGACGTGTCAGCTGAACGAGGCCAAACTTGCTTGGAGGCAGGATTGTATGCTTAGCGCGATCCAGAAGCATTTGCTCTTTTAGATAATCAAAAAGCTCCTTCCTGTTCTGAGGTTTGTGCATATCGATAAAATCGATAACCACAATACCACCCATATCACGAAGACGCAGCTGCCTGGCGATCTCTTTGGCAGCTTCCATATTGATCATCAAGGCATTTTGATCCTGATTCTCGGTATTAGCTGTACGATTACCACTGTTCACGTCAATAACGTGAAGTGCTTCTGTATGCTCAATTACGAGGTAAGCTCCTCCGGGGAGATTAACCGTACGGCCAAATGCAGCTTTAATCTGCTTCTCTATTCCGAAATGTTCAAATATTGGTTCCTTGCCGCGATAATGTTTCACGATCTTATCCATTTCGGGAGAGATCTCATGAACATAAGACCTTATTTCTTCATAAAGCGAAGGGTCCTGGATATGGATATTTGTAAAGTCAGCGTTTAGGATGTCTCTCAGGATTGTCGACGTGCGGCCCATTTCGCCAAGAATTTTCTTGGATGGTTCGGTGTGAGGAAGTCTTTTGGAAAACTTTTCCCACTTGTCAATAAGGTCCAGAAGATCTTTTTGAAGTTCTGCAACACCTTTTCCTTCAGATACTGTGCGAATAATCACACCGAAATTCTTCGGCTTAATGCTTTCGACGATCTTTTTAAGCCGGGTGCGTTCTGTATTGCTCTTTATCTTTTTCGAAATCGAAATTACATCCGAAAAAGGTACAAGAACAGAAAAACGACCTGCAATGGAGATGTCAGAACTCAATCGAGGACCTTTAGTCGAAATCGGCTCTTTAGCGATCTGAACCGGAAGCAACATATTCCGGTTTAATATTTCTGAAATTTTACCAGACTTGTTAATGTCGGCTTCCAGTCTGAAACTATTTAGCAGTTTATCTCTATAACTGCCATTCTTTACGATCTTGGTCAGCTTTAAAAGCGACTGGACTTGTGGCCCAAGGTCAAGATAATGCAGAAAAG
>JAZKIH010000110.1:0-18798 GCA_040384965.1 Bacteroidota bacterium
TGTCTCTTAGCTCTACAAAGACAAATGTTCTTTGCTTTGGAGCTTCGACAGGTTCTATAGATTTAAGCGTAACTGGCGGAACAGCACCTTATACCTACGCCTGGACGGGCGGCATCACCAGTGAAGATCTATCCGGCCTTGCTGCCGGCACTTATACTGTAACCGTAACGGACGCGAACAATTGTACAGCAACGGCTGCAGTGACCATTGGACAGCCCGCAGCTGTTCTTGCTGTAAGTTCTACCAAGACCGATGTCCTTTGCTTTGGAGCTTCGACAGGTTCTATTGATTTAAGCGTAACTGGTGGAACAGCACCGTATATCTATGCCTGGACAGGAGGTATCACTAGTGAAGATTTATCTGGTCTTGCTGCGGGAACTTATAGTGTAACAGTAACCGACGCGAATAACTGTACAGCCACTGCTTCAGTTACTATTGGACAGCCTGCAGCGGTTCTTGCTGTAAGTTCTTCAAAGACCGATGTCCTTTGCTTTGGGGCTTCGACAGGTTCTATTGATTTAAGCGTAACTGGCGGAACAGCACCTTATACCTACGCCTGGACGGGCAGCATCACCAGTGAAGATTTATCCGGCCTTGTCGCAGGAACTTATACTGTAACTGTAACCGACGCGAATAATTGTACAGCAACGGCTTCAGTTACTATAGGACAGCCTGCAGCGGTATTGTCTCTTAGCTCTACGAAGACAAATGTTCTTTGCTTTGGAGCTTCGACAGGTTCCATAGATTTGAGCGTAACAGGTGGAACAGCACCTTATAACTATGCATGGACGAGCGGCATCACCAGTGAAGATTTATCTGGCCTTGCTGCCGGCACTTATAACGTAACGGTCACGGACGCGAATAACTGTACGGCAACTGTTTCAGTTACTATTGGACAGCCCGCAGCGGTTCTTGCTGTAAGTACAGCCAAGACAGATGTTCTCTGCTTTGGTGCGACCACCGGAGCGATAGATCTAACAGCAACCGGTGGAACAGCACCGTATTCCTATAACTGGACAGGAGGTATCACGAGCGAAGATTTATCCGGTCTTGCTGCCGGCACTTACAATGTAACTGTAACCGACGCGAATAACTGTACAGCAACTGCTTCAGTGACTATTGGACAGCCCGCAGCGGTATTATCTCTTAGCTCCACCAAGACGGATGTTCTCTGCTTTGGAGCTACCACCGGAGCGATAGATCTAACTGCAACTGGTGGAACAGCACCGTATACTTATGCATGGACGGGCGGCACTACAGCATCTACCGAAGACCTTACTAACCTTGCCGCAGGAACTTATGCTGTAATAGTAACTGACGCGAATAACTGTACGGCAACGGCTTCAATTACTATTGGACAGCCTGCAGCGGTATTGTCTCTTAGCTCCACCAAGACAGATGTCCTTTGTTTTGGAGCTTCGACAGGTTCTATAGATTTAAGCGTAACCGGCGGAACAACACCGTATACTTATGCGTGGACGGGCGGCATCACGAGCGAAGATCTATCTGGTCTTGCTGCTGGAACTTATACTGTAACAGTCACCGACGCGAATAGCTGTACAGCAACGGCTTCAGTTACTATTGGACAGCCCGCAGCGGTTCTTGCTGTAAGTTCTTCAAAGACCGATGTCCTTTGCTTTGGGGCTTCGACAGGTTCCATAGATTTGAGTGTAACAGGTGGAACAGCACCTTATGCTTATGCCTGGACGGGAGGTATCACGAGTGAAGATCTATCTGGCCTGGTTGCTGGCACTTATACTGTAACTGTAACCGACGCGAATAACTGTACGGCAACGGCTTCAGTTACTATTGGACAGCCCGCAGCGGTTCTTGCTGTAAATACAAGCAAGACAGATGTTCTCTGCTTTGGAGCTACCACCGGAGCGATAGACCTAACTGCAACCGGAGGAACAGCACCTTACACTTATGCCTGGACAGGAGGTATCACGAGCGAAGATTTATCTGGTCTTGCTGCTGGCACTTATACTGTAACCGTAACCGACGCGAACAACTGTACAGCCACTGCTTCAGTTAGTATTGGACAGCCCGCAGCGGTTCTTGCTGTAAGTACAAGCAAGACAGATGTTCTCTGCTTTGGAGCTACCACCGGAGCGATAGACCTAACTGCAACAGGTGGAACAGCACCTTATATCTATGCATGGACGGGCGGTATCACGAGCGAAGATCTATCTGGCCTTGCTACCGGCACTTATACTGTAACAGTAACCGACGCGAATAATTGTACAGCCACTGCTTCAGTTACTATTGGACAGCCCGCTAAGCTGTTACTAAGCCTGACTAAAACTCCTGTAGACTGCTTTGGGTCGAATACCGGCGCAATTGACCTCAGTGTGTCAGGTGGTTCGGCACCCTATAGCTATTCATGGACTGGCGGTTTTACTACTGAAGATATCTCCGGACTTACAGCAGGCAGTTATACCGTGACAGTAACCGACAAAAATAATTGTACGGCGACAGCCTCGATAAATATAGAACAGCCAGTATCTGCGTTAGCAATAAATTTCGTGAAAACTAACGTTAGTTGTTTTGGCTCCAGCGATGGTGCGATCAACCTGACCGTTTCAGGGGGTACAGCCCCTTACAAATACGCCTGGACAGGGGGCAGAACTACCGAAGATGCAGTGGGACTATCTGCGGGTTCGTACAATGTAGTTGTCATTGATGCAAGAAACTGTACCGCAACGGCCACCATATTTATTTCGCAGCCTGCTAATAAGCTTGCATTAAGCGGAGTAAAAAAAGATATCCTTTGTTACGGTGCGCGGGACGGCTCAATTGACTTAAGCGTAATTGGTGGAACTGCGCCATACACCTATGCGTGGACGGGTGGAAAAACAACAGAAGATATCTCTGGTCTTGAACCCGGATTGTATAGTGTTACAGTTACTGATGCGAATAAATGTACCTCAACTTACTCTTTAACGATCAATCAGCCTGCAGCGGCACTGACTATAACGTCAGTCAAGGGCGATATCATGTGTTATGGCGGAAGCGGTGGAGGTATTAATCTGAATGTTTCAGGCGGCAATGCGCCCTATAAATTTGCCTGGTCTGACGGAGTAACAAGTAAAGATCGATCAATTCTTGCTGCGGGAGTTTATAAGGTTATAGTAACGGATGCAAATAATTGTACGGCTACAACGTCCATTACGATATCTCAGCCCTTAGTACCTTTTACATTAACCCATTCCAAAACGGATGTTCGATGCTTTGGAACCGCGACAGGTTCCATTGATTTAAAAGTATCAGGAGGTAATGCACCTTATGCTTATACATGGGATAATGGCAAACTTACCGAAGACCTGATTAATCTTCCGGCAGGATCTTACACGGTCAACGTTACTGATTCGAAAGGATGTATAGCCAAATCAACGATTACAATATCCCAACCAGAAGCATTTGAAGTGGCTGTGGCGAAATCAAATGCCGTATGCTATGGATCCAGCACTGGCTCAGTTTCGCTAAACATTAAAGGCGGCACTGCTCCGTATTCATATAAGTGGGACAAAGGACAGATCACCAAGGATTTAGCAGGTTTGGCCGCGGGAACTTACAGGGTTATCGTAACCGATTCAGCAAATTGTACAGCAACTGCCGACGTGGTTATTGCTCAGCCCGACGCACTTAAAGCTGCATTAACAGTGAAAAATGCAAGTTGTCTTAATAATGACGGTTCCATTTCAAGCAGTATCACGGGCGGGGTAAAGCCGTATAAGATATCATGGTCTGGAAGCAGCTTAGAGAAAAGTATGGAACTTAATCAACTTAAGTCCGGAATTTACCAGATGATGGTTACTGATGCTGTGGGATGTACAGTTAGCGTAAAAGCTGAGGTGACTATGGGAAAATGTTTACCTATTGCCCAAAATGACAATTTCAGCGTTGAACAAGGTAAAGTACTACTGGGAGATGTTGCCCCGAATGACTCCAGTCCACAGGCTGAGCAATTGGCCTTTTCGAAGCTCACCGACCCGAAAAACGGAAAGATAACATTTCAATCTGACGGTAAATTCACTTTTACTCCAGATAATGGATTTTCCGGGACTGCAGAATTTACATACCAGATTTGTACCCCATCCGGAGCCTGTCATTCTGCCAAAGTTTTAATAAACGTAAGTGCGTTCTCTGTGGTCAACCTGACCCCGGAATTATCCTCTGTTTGGGAAGGGCGGAAGGTTGCAGTTACCGCGCGTCTGGAGAAGGCAGTTAAAGAAGATGTAACAATCACAGTTGAGTACAGTGGCAAGGCAGAAAAAGAAAGAGATTATCTGGTACTTGACCAGCATGTGAGCTTGACCATACCTAAGGGCTCGTTGTCAACTACACAAAAAATGACGATTGCCGCGCTTAATGACGGATTTCAGGAAGGAGATGAGGATGTTATATTGAAGATCAATACTGTCTCTAACCCTGAAGTGCGAATCGGGAACGGTGCGGTAGTTATAATAAATGATGTTTACCCTCCGCCGCCTACAACTGACGTTCCGCAGGACGAGCCGATAAATTCAGAGATTGTTCCTGACCCTCTGATGTCGCCGAACGGAGATGGAAGCGGAAACGAGTTTTTTACTATTCAGAACATCGAGACCTATCCAGACAACGAAGTCCATATTTTTAATCGTTGGGGTAATGAGCTTTTCTCGATTAAGAATTATAACAATAGTGACCGCAACTTTAAAGGGTTTGCTAATAAGGGCCTCCTTGTCAATTCAGATCTGCCATTAAGTGACGGCGTGTATTTTTATATCATAACGACCTACCGGACTATAGGTCCTGAACGTACTAAACAGATCAACAAAGGGTATCTTATTTTAAAAAGATAAACCTTAGGCTTCCCGGGATTTGATTATACCAGTTTAAACATATAATTAATGTATGGCGGAGATTATTGGCACAGACCTTGTTTAAGAGGGCCTGAGTTAATTATATACTCACCAGATATTATGAAAACTACAAAATTACTATTTGCTTCTGCAGCAGCTGCAGTAGCTATTATAATCGGATCAAATAATGCTAACGCTCAATCCACCCCGGTAAATGATGGAGATTCAAAATCCACCCGGCTTGGAATCGGATTAAGTGCAGGTATCCCAACTACCGACGGGTATAAATTCGGCTTTGGCGGTGATTTGAGACTACAACAAGATTTTACCAGTAATGTGTCCGGAATTCTTTCTGTGGGATACAACACTTTCTCTCTTGAGTCTGCCCCAGCGGCGCTTTCGGGTGTTGATAACGTAGATATTATTCCTGTAAAAGCTGGTATTAAAGTGTTTCCGGTTGCGCGTTTTTACTTCTCCGGAGAAGTAGGAGCAGGTTTCGGTACTCGTGATGGATCAAAGACCGCGTTTGTTTATGCTCCCGGAATTGGAGTAGGCACAAATACTGGTATTGATATCGGCTTACGTTATGAAGGTATGACTGGTAATTCATCTATTGGCCTGAAGAATCCAGGCCAGGTAGCGCTTCGGCTTGCATATGGTTTCAAACTGAATTAATTTGATAAAGTCCCGCACAATCTGCGGGACTTCTTGTTAATAACACATTCAGCTTAATTACCGATATTTACAAAAAATATAAATTATGAATTTACGACTAGTTATATCAGGCTTAGTTATCGCATCTATGTTCGGTGCCTGTAACCAAACATCCGATACAAAAGAAACGGCCGCAGTTGATTCTGCAGCTGTTGGATCTGCTCCGGCAGCAGATTTGAAGGATGAAAAGAGCCAGCAGGTTTACAATGAATACCTTAAATTGAAGGATGTACTTGTAGCTTCAGATGCTTCGGGCGCTCAGCAGGCATCTAAGGAATTAGCCGCAGCTTTGTCTCAGATAGATGGCTGCGAAAACACCTCGTCCTTAGCAAATAAAATTGCAGCAGCAAGTGATTTGAAGACCCAAAGAATGCATTTTACAGCACTGAGCTCAGATATCGTCGCTTTAATGAAACACACCGACGTAAACTCTGGAGCAATGTACGTTCAACATTGTCCGATGGCAAACGAGGGAGCGGGAGGTTATTGGCTTGCAGCAGAAAAAGAAGTGAGAAACCCATACTACGGAGATGAAATGCTGAATTGCGGATCGGTAGAAGAAACCATCGGAACAGGCAAGAATTAAATCTTAAGTTTAATATTCCAAGGGGTTTTTTATTCAATTTCATAAAAAGAATTGAACTAAATGGGTGATAGCCAATGTTAATTGATTGTCATTAACAAAAATATTGCAAAACCTTTTGGCAAACTTGCCACATAAACGAGCATAATTATTAGTTTTGTCTAATAACTATTATAAACCAATATGTCTGAATCAGCATCCTTAAAAATAGGAGACAAAACGTACGATTTACCAATAATTGAAGGTACTGAGGGTGAAAAAGCAATAGATATTTCAAAGCTTCGTGATCAAAGTGGATTTATCACCCTGGATTCTGGATACAAAAATACTGGTGCTACAAAAAGTGCAATTACTTTCCTTGACGGAGAGGAAGGTGTTTTGAAGTACAGAGGATATGCAATAGAAGAGCTTGCTGAAAAATCTTCTTTTCTTGAAGTCGCCTACCTTCTGATTTACGGACAGTTACCTACTCAGGCTCAATTAGACGCTTTTCAGGCTGATATTTCAAAACATACTCTGGTCCATGAGGACATGAAGAAATTCTTTGACGGATTTCCTTCTAAATCTCACCCGATGGGTCAGCTATCTTCTTTGATCTGCTCACTATCAGCATTTTATCCTGAGTCTTTGAATTCAAGACAAACGGCCGAAGAACAGAATCAAACTATCATTAAGCTTCTTGCTAAAATGACCACAGTGGTTTCATGGATCTATAAAAAATCCCTTGGACATCCTGTGATATATCCGTTAAACAAGCTTGGTTATGTAGACAATTTTCTAAACATGACCTTTGGTCAGCGTACGGAAGATGTGGAGATTGATCCAGTGTTTGTATCGGCAATGAATGTGTTATTCATACTTCATGCGGATCACGAGCAAAATTGTTCTACTTCAACGGTTAGAATGGTTGGCTCTTCTGAATGTAATTTATATGCTTCCATCTCAGCAGGAATTTCTGCTCTATGGGGCCCATTGCATGGCGGTGCGAACCAGGCTGTGATAGAGATGCTTGAGCAGATTAAGAATGACGGCGGCGATACCGACAAATGGGTTAATAAAGCGAAAGATAAAAATGATCCATTCCGCTTAATGGGATTTGGTCATCGTGTGTACAAGAATTTCGATCCTCGAGCTAAGATTATCAAAAAAGCTTGTGATGATGTATTAGATAAGTTGGGCATCGATGATCCTGTTCTGGACATTGCTAAGAAATTGGAAGCTGCTGCATTGAGCGACCCATATTTTGTTGAGCGTAAATTATATCCAAATGTGGATTTCTATTCTGGTATTATTTATCGGGCATTGGGCTTCCCAACCGATATGTTTACCGTTTTATTTGCGCTAGGCCGTTTACCGGGATGGATTGGACAGTGGAAAGAAATGCGTGAAAATAAAGAGCCAATTGGCCGTCCAAGGCAAATATACATTGGTGAAACGCTTCGTGACTACGTTCCATTAGCAGACAGAAAATAAATAGAAAGCCGGGTTGAAAAACCCGGTTTTTTTTTGACGCTACGCGATCCCGAGTATGAGCGCCATTCCTAAAATATACGTCATTGTCAGCGATACCAGAAATAACACCGATATACTAAATAGTTTCCTGACAGTGGCCCATCTGGATCGTTGGTATACTGTTCTGACTGATCGGTAGGTATACCATACGAGAATTACGAAAGCTATTGATCCGATATATTCATCAATACTCGGTGGAGTTAGATATTGCAGAAATTCAGAAACGAATAAGCTAAAAAAGGCAAAAGAAAACAGGTGTATTGTATAAATTAAATGCTCCATGTACAATTTTTTATTGCGGCGAAAGTTCAGCATCAGGAAAAATGCAAACAGGGGCATGAGAATAAATAGGAGTTTTGGGAAGTATTTATCTTTGAAAGCGGCTTTGTCGAAATTATGCCCGGTTTTCTCCCGGTAATTTATCTTTCTCTCCTTCCAAAACTTATTAAGGCCAGCGTCTCTGTCTGATTCGTTAAGCTTGCTCTGTCTTATGCGGTAAGATGTAATACTAGTGTCGGAGGCAACTATATTTAGTTTTTGGTATGTTTCTAACGTCTTCTCGGCAATCCGCCGTTGCTTGTCAGATGTTTCTGTTTTGATCAAAGAATCTAATTTCGCAATTTTCTCACGCTGCACCGCAAGATCGTCATTTTTGAAAATCGAATAAATGGTGTCTTTCCCCTCGAAGATTCTGGCTTCGCTTTCGCTGATAGGAATCATTTTGTTAGTCCGAGAATCATACACGGCATCAACCGGAACAGCAACTCGTTTTTTATTAAAGACCGGAGCACACAGAAAATAAACCAGAGTGATGAACAGGTATAAGCTGATGGGAGGGATATGAGACGCTCTTCGTCCCTCCATGTGATCTTTTGTGAGCTGCCCCGGCTTAGTAAGGAAAGGCCTTAAGGTCTTTTTAAACTTGGAATCGTAATGAAAGTAATGTCCAACTCCGTGACTTACGAACGTCCAGAAAGGTTCCTTAATTTCGATGTTCTCCTGTCCGCAGTTGCTGCAGAATTTGCCTTCAACGACCTTTCCGCAGTTCAGGCAATCATTTTCCTTACGGTAATGTTTTGACATCTTAGTGCTCTACCGCTTTCAACTGATCAGGGACGTGTTTGTATTTGAACACGAAGGGGAAAACGATTGCGAGCAATAAAGCATAACCGGCGAATGTAAACCAAATGCTCTGCCAGTCGCGAACGCCACCGCTGGTGAAAAAGTCAACAACCCAGCCGCTCAGAATTCCTCCAAAAAAAGCACCCAAACCATTAGTCATCAGCATAAATAATCCCTGAGCGCTCGCCCTAATAGCCGGGTCGGCTTCTCTCTCCACGAACAATGAACCTGAGATATTAAAGAAATCGAAAGCCATTCCGTAAATGATCATCGAGAGTACTAAAAGCCATAAGCCATCACCAGGATTGCCTATCCCAAATAGGGCAAAACGTAAGACCCATGCAATTATACTAAACAACATAACGGTTCTTATACCAAATTTATAGAGGAAGAACGGGATTGTTAATATGAAAAGGGTTTCTGAAATCTGAGAAATAGAAAGGAGTAAATTGGGGTGCTGAACACCGAATGAATCGGGATATGTACTTTTAAAATCGTCCAAAAAGGAGCCGCCAAATAAATTGGTGATCTGGAGGGCAGCGCCTAAAAACATAGAGAAAATGAAGAAAATAGCAAGTTTGCGCGATTTGAAAAGAACGAGCGCATCAAGGCCAAGACTAGACGAAAAGCTCCGCGCATCTCCGGATTTAAGAGGCGGGCGTGGTGGCATAGTGAAAGAGTAAAGTCCCAGTAAAAGAGATGCTGCGGCACTTACATAGAGCTGCATCGGGCTTTTAGTAAGATCCATCAGATCCACAACCCACATTGCTGCGATAAAACCAATAGTACCCCAAACGCGGATAGGGGGGAATGATTTGACAATATCCATGTTATTCTTCTCGAGAGCGTTGTAGGATACTGTATTAGCTAGTGCAATTGTAGGCATGTAAGCCATACAATTGAATAACATAATGATATAAAGAGATGGGTAGTCTTCGATCTGTGCTGCAAGGAAGAGCAGAAGAGCCCCCACAATATGACATGCAGCTAATACGCGCTCGGCATTGAAAAAACGGTCGGCAATTATCCCCATAACGGCGGGCATAAATAACGATGCAATACCCATAGTAGCGAAAATGCTCCCTACTTCAACACCCGTAAACTTGAGGGTAACTATCATATATCCGCCGAGGGATATTAACCATGAACCCCAGATAAAGAACTGAAGGAAGTTCATGACAATGAGCCGAAATTTTATATTCATGTTTTGCGCTATTTATTGCAAAAGATAGAATTAATTTAGAATATAAACCAATCAGATATTAAACTTCAGGGCCAGACACACAAAATCAGGAAGATCTTCTTTTGGAGAGCTCATCGCGGATCTTTGCAGCTCTTTCATAAGCTTCGTCGGCGAGAGCCTCTTTAAGTTTGGCTTTAAGCTCGTCGTCGCTTAAGGAAGTATAACTTAAAGATGCGGGAGGAGTTTTTTCTTCTGGCTGGGGCTCAATGTTTTCAAGAAAAACAAATTCATTTCCTTCGATTACAATTCCAGCGGTTGCCAGTATAAATTCGTAAGTATAGATGGGGCAGTCGAATCTTACCGCCAGGGCTATAGCATCGGATGTGCGGGCGTCTATTTCAGAAACTTTCTTGCCATCATTACACATTAGCTTTGCATAAAAGATCCCATCCACTAAATTGTAGATTATAACCTCCTGTATGGTAACGCTATACGCCTCCGCAAGTGATTTAAAAAGATCGTGAGTAAGAGGCCGGCTCGGGGTCATTTTTTCAATCTCAATAGCAATAGCCTGAGCCTCAAATCCGCCAATGATAATTGGTAACCTTCTGCGGCCATTTACTTCGCCAAGTACCAGAGCGTATGCTCCTGACTGTGTCTGACTATAAGATAACCCTACTATATCTAATTTTATCTTCTTCATTAAGAAAGCTTAACACGTAAATAAATCACGCAAAAATTTTAAGAATGTGATTTATAAGCTTTTATAGCCTCTGTTAATTTGGGAACAATTTCAAACGCATCACCTACTATTCCATAATCAGCAACTTTGAAGAATGGTGCTTCAGGGTCTTTATTGATAACTACGATTGTTTTAGAAGAGCTTACTCCGGCTAAATGCTGAATTGCACCGGATATCCCCACGGCGATGTATAGATTAGGACTAACCGCAATACCGGTCTGCCCAACGTGTTCCTCGTGAGGACGCCATCCTGCGTCTGAAACCGGCTTGGAACAAGCGGTTGCTGCACCAAGGGCATCGGCAAGTTCTTCTATGATCTTCCAGTTTTCAGGGCCCTTTAATCCACGGCCGGCTGAAACTACAAGCTCAGCATCCGGAAGTGCGATCTTGTCAGTTGCTCTTACAACGTCGGTTATTGTTATTCGTAAATCAGAATCCTTGATTTCCGGCTGATAATCTTCAATTTTCGCTTCGCCTGCTGATTCTGTTAACTGGTATGAATTAGGATTTAATGCGATAACTTTTTTAGCAGAGCTGAGCTCAACGGAAGCAAAGGCTTTTCCGGAAAAAGCTGTTTTTTTAACAACAAAACTGCCGTTCTCAATTTGAGGGATCTCAACTGCTGAGTCTGCCAGACCAGCCTGTAATTTAACAGCGATACGCGGTGCCAATCCTTTTCCACTGAATGAATTTGCCAAAACCACCACATCAGAGCTTTCTTTGTTTGCTGCTTCAGCGATCACCGACGCATAAGCCTGAATAACAAATGATTTAAGTTTATCACTCTTCACGTTCAGAATTTTTGACGTACCGTATTTACCCAGGTTACTTAGCTCATCCTGGTTAACATCTCCAATTGAAATTGCTATTAAATCGGTATTTAAAAGGCCAGCGACTGCTTTAGCATAAGAAACTACTTCAAAAGTAGATTTCTTAAACTTGCCCTCTGCATTCTCTACATATACTAAAACTGACATATTCGCTCGTTTCTCCCGGAGGAGATTTAAATAAATGTTGTTTAAATAACTTTTGCTTCTGTATGTAATAAGCCTACAAGCTTTTCTGTTTCATCTGGTGTTAACATCGTTACAGATCCGCGTGGGGCAGGGGTAGTGTAAGATTTAAAGGTGACCAATTTTTCAATGTCGGATGCCTCTATAACCTGAAGGGGTTTTGTACGCGCTGACATGATTCCACGCATATTTGGTATTTTTGGTTCGGCAACGCCCTCTGCACAGCTGGCTACGAAAGGGAATTTTACCTTCAGCATCTCTTTTCCGCCTTCAATTTCACGTTCGATACTAGCATTTTCACCATCGGCATCAAGCTTTTTAATGATTGATATTGATGGAATGTCCAGAAATTCTCCAACCATAGCTCCAACCTGCGAGCCATTATAGTCTATGGACTCGCGACCTGTAAGAATTAAATCAAACCCATTACTTTTTGCGTACTCTGCTATTTGAAAAGAAACGAAATAAGCATCACGCGGAGCTGCATTAATACGAACGGCATCGTCGGCACCAATTGCTAAAGCTTTTCTGATTGTTGGTTCTGCTGATGCCTCACCCACGTGTATAACAGTAACAGTACCCTTACCTCCTTCAGATAACTCAATTGCACGTGCTAACGCAATCTCATCATACGGGTTCAATATAAATTGTACGCCAGCTGTATTGAATTGTGTATTATCACTGGTAAAAGTTATTTTTGTTGTGGTATCCGGGACGTTACTGACACAAACTAATATCTTCATATAGATTCTGTTTTTACAAATCTAGTCAAAAAAGCTAAATTAAAATGCATCATATACGATTACAGAAGCTTCTCAATTTCCTGGAAAGTGAGCCTAATGATCCATTTCTGAAATATGCTTTAGCAACCGAATATCTTAGTGTGAAAGACTTTGATAAGTCGCTCGAATTCTATGAGAACCTTCTCACAAACCATCCTGAATATGTTGGTACATATTATCATGCCGGTAAATTGTACGAACAGCTGGATAGGAAAGCTGACGCTATTGCCACCTATCAAAAGGGTATGGAAGTATCGCGTAGTGCAAAAAATATGCACGCCTTTTCAGAATTACAAAGTGTATATAATTCAGCGATGGGCTTAGATTACGAAGACGACTAAATGCTTAGTAAACGGCAACTCATATTTCTGAGCGATGTTGTTTGGTTTACCCTGACAGCATTTGGGGGTGCACAGGCGCATGTAGGGATGATGTTGAAGCACTTTGTGCTCAGGCGAAAATATATTACTGAACCAGAGCTTCTTGAATTAAATGCGTTGACACAGATCCTTCCCGGGCCCTCGTCGACTCAAACGCTTGTAGGAATAGCGTACAAGGTGGGAGGCCTTCCAATAGCTATAACAGCATTTTTGATTTGGATGATCCCCTCGGCATCAATTATGTGTCTTGCAGTTGTCAGCTATACTGCATTGGGCCAGAAAGAACAGTTCGAACATGTACTCAATTATATTCAGCCCATTGCGGTAGGTATTGTAGGATATGCTGCATACAAGTTTGGCAGAGCAATATTAAAGACAAATACAGCATACTGGCTTGCCGGTGCATCTCTTGTTGCTACACTCATTCTTAGAAACGCATATGCATTTCCCATCATTATATTAATAGGAGGGATCATTTCATCTGCACTTGATACACCATTGGAAGAAACCGAGATCAGAAGCAAGCTTTTTTCTAATGTCAACCCCAGAAAGATAGCCTATTTTGTAGGCGTCCTCCTGTTGTTTGCCGGACTTGGTGCTATTATAAATCGTACATCACCCTTCAGTTTGCCCATCCGTCTATTTGAAAATTTTTATCGCAATGGTATTATGATTTTTGGCGGCGGTCAGGTTTTGGTTCCTTTCATGTATACAGAGTTTGTTGATATGAAGGCTTACCTGACTTCAGATCAGTTTCTGTCAGGATATGCCCTCCAGCAGGGTTTACCGGGGCCAACGTTCTCTTTTACATCCTTCGTTGGGGCAATGACACTTAAAAATGCAGGATATAGCGTTTTCGGTCAAATAATGGGAGGACTGATTGCAGTTTTGGGGATCAACCTGCCTGGGCTGATATTGATCTTGTTTATAGTTCCTTTCTGGAATGACCTAAGAAAGATCACCAGGATTAAGAACTCCCTTTCGGGTATAAATGCTGTTTCGGTTGGTTTTATGGGGGCAGCTTTTATTCTTCTTATGCAGCCCGTTGGAATTAGTGCATTGTCAATTGCTGTTGTGACCCTGACCTTTCTTCTTTTAGTTTTTACAAAAGTGAGAACACCATTCTTAATTCTAGCAGGGATTTTACTGGGCTTATTTTCTTAAAACGGCGGTTCATCATCTATATCGTCCATTCTCGACGGGCGAATAATGAAATTGTTCGGTTTTTCGAAGTCCTGAGAAGGTGCAATGCCAGCAAATGGGTTTGCATTCGTAGGAGCGCTAAAATCCTCTTCCAGGTCGACAAATTTTACAAATTTACCCACGAAACGAAGAGGCACAGTGCCCGTTTCTCCATTCCTGTGTTTGGCTACGATAACTTCTCCAATCCCAACCGTCGAACGGCCCTGCTCATCTTCTGTAAGGCCATAATACTCCGGACGGTAAAGGAAAAGCACCATATCGGCATCTTGTTCAATAGATCCTGATTCCCTCAAATCTGAAAGCATTGGCTTCTTACTTCCACCCGGTCTGTTTTCAACTGCACGGCTTAGCTGCGATAGTGCTAGAACGGGAACGTTTAGTTCTTTGGCAACGGACTTTAAAGCACGCGAGATACTACCAATCTCCTGTTCACGATTTCCGCCTTTGCCATCACTTTTTCCATGCATTAGCTGCAGGTAATCGATGATGATCATTTGGATATCGTATTGCGCCTTTAAACGGCGGCATTTCGCTCTAAACTCAAATATATTCAGTGCAGGGGTATCATCTATAAATAATGGAGCTTCAGTTAGTTTGCCGATTTTAGAATGGAGTTGCTGCCATTCCCATTCTGCCAAATGACCTTTCCTGATTTTCTCCTGTTCAATTTCTGTTTCACCTGAAATAAGACGATTAACCAGTTGCACGGAAGACATCTCAAGAGAGAAAAAGACAACCGGCTTTCCGAACTGAACTGCCGCGTTTCGGGCACAACTCAGAACAAAGGCTGTTTTCCCCATTGCAGGCCTTGCGGCGATAATTACCAGATCTGACGGCTGCCATCCTGAAGTGATCCTGTCAAGTGCTGTAAAACCGGAAGCAACACCAGTAAGTCCATCAACTTTATCTTTTATTTTCTCAAGGTTTTCAAGTGATTCACGAATGATATCGTCCATCTTTCTGGAATCTCTGCGGAGGTTGTTCTGAGCGATGTCAAAAAGATTTTTCTCGGCATGATCGAGAAGGTCAAAAATATCTGTCGTATCCTCGTAAGCATTACTAATAATTTCAGTTGAGATCCTAATGAGTTCGCGCTGAATGAATTTCTGTGAAATTATTCGGGCGTGGTATTCAATGTTAGCTGCTGAAGCAACACGATTTGTCAGCTCAGTAATGTAGTAAGCACCACCGATCATCTCGAGGTCACCCTGCTGACGCAGCTGAGCTGTTACTGTCAGGATATCTATAGGAGAGGATTTTTGAAAAAGGAACTGGATAGCCTCAAAGATCTTTTGATGGCTGTCTTTGTAGAATACATCGGGTTTTAAGATATCGATTACGGCAGAAAGCGCATCCTTTTCGAGCATAAGTGCCCCAAGTACAGCCTCTTCCAAATCCAACGCTTGTGGGGGTAGTTTTCCCAATCCACTGGCTATTGTGCTAAGCCGGTTTCTGCGATCCCCTGATAATGTATTTTTGTTCCCCCGGTTAAAGTCCTGGTCCTTATCTAAACTCATAATAACAAAAGTATACAAAATAAAATCTGCAAATTTTTAAGTTTCTCACACCGTGTTTTTTTAGCAAATAACACTATGAGCAATCTACACGTTCAATCACTTTCCTATCAACATCTTGTGTGGAAAAACTCATGGAAAAACGAATAAAATAGCTCATGAGTTTTATTTTGCCCGTGTTTATAACTTTTTATGATGTTAACAACTCTTCCATCTTTGACGATAAATGACGGGCTTGCCCCCTTCAAACAGAAATAATATCTAACTTCGCAATTCTAAAATATATATCAATGAACACTAACTCTTTTAACAGAAGGCGGGATTCTTCACCTCATGAGTCTAACCAGATGGTCTTTGGAATCCGGGCGGTTATCGAAGCTATCAAAAGCGGTAAGGAGATTGAAAGCCTTTACATCCAGCGCGGGTTGACTGGCGGAATCATACTTGAGTTACGCAGTCTGATAAAGGAGAACGAAATGGCTTTTCAGTTAGTGCCTGTAGAAAAGCTAAACAGGCTTACTCCTAAAAACCATCAGGGAGCGGTAGCCTTCATATCGCCTATAACATATGAAAAGATAGAGAATGTTATCCCGGCAATCTACGAAAGAGGAGAGGTTCCGCTGATATTAATGCTTGATGGTGTTACAGATGTGAGAAACTTCGGTGCCATAGCACGAACTGCCGAATGCGCGGGTGTTCACGCTTTGATTGTTCCTGCTAAAGGCTCTGCACAGATCACTCCTGACGCTGTTAAAACATCTGCCGGGGCGCTTTACAAAATACCGGTTTGCCGGCATGACAGCCTTTTTAAGACTGCAAAATTCCTTCAGGAGTCTGGTTTACAGTTAGTGGCATGTACTGAAAAAACAAATGACTATCTCTATCAACCCGATTACACTGTGCCTACCGCTGTTATCATGGGATCGGAGGAGAGCGGGATTTCGACAGACCTCATAAGAATTTCAGACCATCTGGCTAAAATTCCAATGTTCGGAGAAATCGAATCGCTGAACGTTTCCGTTTCTGCGGGCGTATTACTGTACGAGGCAGTGCGTCAAAAAATGGCTTCTAAATAAAGTCTGTACCAAAACGCTGCTTAACATCTGCTACAACCTGTTTTATTTCTTGCTCGCGGTCGCGCGGACAGATTAGGAGCGTGTTGTTATCTTCGACAACAATAAAATCGTGGAGACCCTGTAATACTACCACTTTACCCGCCGGTACATTCACCATACAATTTGACGAATCGTACATAATTACTTTCTCTGAAGGAATTACAGCATTACCTACGTAGTCTTTATCCGCGAGTTCATAAACAGAGGCCCAGGTACCGAGGTCTGACCAACCAAATTCCGACGGCAGAACATATACGTTTTCTGCCTTTTCCATTACTCCGTAATCAATTGAAATATTGGTGCACTGTGTGAATGCTGTCTGAATGAACTCTTTTTCTTTATGGGTATTATAAACAGCTTCTCCTTCGTTGAAAATATCGTTAATCTCTGGAAGGTGCTTTTGGAATGCATGCAGGATGTTTTTAACAGACCAAACGAAAATGCCCGCATTCCATAGGAAATCCCCGCTTTGGACAAATGTACGTGCTAGCTCGAGGTTTGGCTTTTCGGTAAAGGTTTTGACCTTATAAAAATCATCATCGATTTTCTTTGTGTTGTACTGTATGTATCCATACCCGGTATCAGGCCTAGAAGGTTTGATGCCGAGAGTTATCAGGCAATCGTTTTCCGAGGCCGTATCAAGCGCTTTATTTATACATCTGATAAATTCTTCGCTATTCAGTATCAAATGATCCGACGGCGCAACGACGATGGCAGCGTCAGGGTTCAATTTTTGAATTTTATGACATCCATACGCGATGCATGGAGCCGTATTACGCATTACAGGTTCACATAATATTCTGCTTCTGTCCATTCCCGGAATTTGTTCCAGGACAAGGTCAGCATAGATTTCATTGGTGAGAATGAAGATATTTTCCTGGGGCACAATATTTTGAAACCGTTCAAATGTTTGCTGGATAAGAGTTTTTCCTGTTCCAAGAATGTCTATAAATTGTTTAGGATGGGCGGTACGGCTTATCGGCCAAAACCTGCTGCCAATCCCCCCTGCCATAATTAAGGCGTAGTTATTTTTCATTGAGTCGTTAAATGCCGTTAAATGATACCTTCTTTTAACAGATCATGCAGATGAATAAACCCTTCAAACTTGGTATTGGTACCAACAAGAATCTGAGTAATGTTGTTTTGTCTTAAAACGTCCAATGCATTCACTGCAAGTTCGTCTTTATTAATAAATTTCGGAGATGTGCTCATTATATCTTTTGCCTGGAGGCCATCGATGCTATTATTTTTTTCCAGCATTCTTCTGATATCACCATCAGTAATAATGCCATGAAGAGTTCCATCATCCACAACAGCTACGGCTCCCAACCTGTTTTTGGTAATTTCTATAATAACATCCTTCACAGAAGCATTAGATGAAACTTCGGGTTTTTCGTTCTGGGATGCCAAATCGCCCACTTTTAAGTATAACCGTTTCCCCAAAGAACCTCCAGGATGATATTTAGCAAAATCTTCCTTTGTAAACTCTCTGCACTCAAGTAAACAAACTGCCAATGCGTCACCCATCGCCAATTGGGCAGTCGTGCTGGTGGTGGGAGCGAGATTGTTTGGACAGGCTTCAACCTCAACCGAGGTATCCAGCACCCAATGGGCCTGCTTTGCCAGGTATGAATTCGTATCGCCAACCAACGCAACAAGCTTATTATCAGATTGTTTAAGGAGTGGAACCAGTACTTTTATTTCAGGAGTATTTCCGCTTTTGGAAATGCAAATTACCAGGTCATTTCTTTGTATCATCCCAAGATCGCCATGAATGGCGTCTGCAGCATGCATGAAAATGGCAGGTGTGCCCGTAGAATTAAACGTTGCAACAATCTTTTGAGCTATAATCGCGCTCTTTCCAATGCCAGTGACTATCACACGGGCATTTAGGTATAAGATTTGATGTACTATCTCCGAAAAATCCTCGTTTAACTGAGTAGAAAGTCGCATAATTCCTTCAGCTTCTATCTGCAGTGTTTTTTTTGCTATTTCTAGTATTTCCAGTGGATTTTTCAACCAGATTATTTTTTAGTTAAAAAGATAATTTATCGCAAAAATATGTTATTTTGAATATTATTATGACCCATT
>JAZKIH010000111.1:0-28725 GCA_040384965.1 Bacteroidota bacterium
ACTAAAATATTCTGGGATAAATAAAAAAAGACGTTATGAAATACCTAAAAATTATATTGTCGGTTCTGGTGGTTTTCGGGCTCTCTTCATGTGAGAAGGACAGCCGATTCCCAGAAGTTGAAAATGGAGCCAATGCCCAATTTACCCGGGCATTAGGCGTCCCGGCAACAGTTGCAAGTTTCAATAATGCAACATTGAGCAAAGCCAATCCTACGGTTAAAGATAACTTTACGCTAAAAGTTGTTGAGTCAGGTAATGTGGCGTCAGTTAGACTGATGGTCGATTACATTAAAGGAACTACCACCATCACTAAACAACTGGAGGAAGTGAAAACCTGGCCTGCGAATTACAGCTTAAGCCTGAATGATCTGACTGCTTTGATGGGTGTTACTACGGCATCAACAGCTGCTGGTGACAGATTTGTGTTAAGAACAGATTTTACCTTGAAATCAGGTACAGTTGTATCGAGCCAGGCCGCAGTATTAGCCGCGGCTCCTTACGCAATCAGATTGACATACACTGTTGCAAATTAGACATCGCTAAGTTGGGTAAACCCCTAAACAGAAAAGGCCCTGCATGTAGGGCCTTTTCTTATTTCAAGACATTATATTGTCTCGTGAGTTATGGTTGGATTAATTACTAGTATTTAATTCCAGTTATTTTTTTCCAACCCAGTACAATCTGCCTTGATCTGTAATAGCATATAAAGCGCCATCGGTGCCCTGAATAACAGCCCTGAAGCGCTGATTCTCTCCACTCAACAATCTTTCTTCGCCAGTGACTTTATTGTTTTCTATAACTAATCTCGCGATATGCATGCCACTTAGAGCTCCAATAAAGAGATTGTTTTCCCATTCAGGAATGCTTGTTCCCTTGTAAAATGTCATACCACTTGGAGAAATGACAGGATCCCAATAGTAAACAGGTTGTTCCAGACCGTCTTTTTGTGTAATCCCAGCTCCAATAGTCTCACCACTGTATTCTATACCATAAGTGATAGTTGGCCAGCCGTAATTCTTACCCGGCTGAACGAGGTTAATTTCGTCACCGCCGCGGGGTCCGAACTCGCCTTCCCAAATGTCTCCGGTAACGGGATGAATTGCAAGACCCTGAACATTTCTATGTCCGTAAGAATAGATTTCAGGCCGTGCCTGATCGATAGTCGGATTGCCTGCTGCTGGTTTTCCATCAGTGGTCAATCTTATAACTTTACCTAATCCTGATTTTGGATCCTGAGCCTGTGGGCGGGTCACCTTGTCAGAGCGTTCACCTGTACTCAGCAGCAGATTGCCGCTGTTGTCAAAAATCACTCTTCCGCCGTAATGTTTATCGCCGTTGTAAGCAGGGGTAGCCCTGTAAATCACCGTTGCATTTTCAATACTTTTTTCATCAGCAGAAAGTTTTCCCTTTGCCAGACTGGTATGATTTCCACCAGAAACTGGTTCAGAGAATGCCCAATAAACCATGCGATTCTGAGCGAAAGCTGGATCAATAGTAACACCTAAAAGGCCCCCTTGTCCTTTTGAATCCACAGCAGGGATTCCCGACAGGGCTGGGCTGACAGCACCGGTGGGGGTAACTATTTTCATTGTTCCGCCCTTTTCAGTGATCAGAAGCTTCCCATCAGGAAGACTTGCAATTCCCCATGGGCTTTTTAATTCGGATGTGAGGACTTTACTTTCAAAGGCACTTGTAGTTTTCACTGAAGCGATTCGTGTTTGTCCGGCGAAGGATGGAGTTTTACTGGAGTTAGGTGCCTTTGTTTCCACCGAAGCAGATGCTGAATCAGAAGACACAGAATCGGAACCCGAAGAATTCACACCTGTGACGCTACTGCCGCACGCCGATAAAAGAAGGGCAGCTGCGGTAATTAGGATGGGCAATTTTTGTTGCATACTCGAAAGTTTTAGGTTAAAGTTAGTTTAATTTATTAGCAAAAATTGTGCCTTAAGATTACATAAAGTAATCAGGGCTATCAAATGAATTTAGTTTTTAGGCTTTTTTTTAAATAGAAATTTTAAGAATCCTTTTTTCTTTTTGGCTTCGTCTTCAGTGGCAGATTGCTCTTCGGCCGTTCGTTTGGGTTGTATTGAAGCTCTGATAGTTCTTTTTCGCATTTCGCTATCTTTCAAACTATCTAGGTTCAGCACTATTGGCGGAGGAAATGCCTTTGTTATGGTCTCAGAGGCATTACTTTTATTCGAAACCCCGGCGATGTCATCACTTTCGGTTGCCGCAGCTACAGCTGATATTGAATCTTCTGTAAAGTAATTGTAGCCAGCAAAAACTAAAAGTGCCGAAACTAGTATCAGGCCGGCAAAAAAGACCCGGGCAGGAACCTTGATTGTTGAACGGCCGCTTTTAACTATCTGCCGTAATTGTTGTCTAAGTGTTGTTATTTTAAGATCTTTTTCAGCAATTATATGCTGATACTTATCATCACCTTTACCCAGCTGATTCATTTGGGCCTGCGAAATGCTATTTTGAATTATAAATTCCTGGAGTTCCATTCCATTGCTGAAACGTTTTCTCGGTTTCTTTTGAAGGCATTTATCCAGGATTGTCAATATCCATTGCGGCACCTGCATTTCGCGGGTTTGTTGTTCATCAGTCCATGCAACAGGCAGATTTTTTTTTCGAATCTGAAGCACATCGGGAATAGGCGTTTCGATATGGGAAACTCTTACATTGTTGCGGGCGGTTTCGCCGTTGTCGTAAAGTGGAAAAGGAACCTGTCCGGCGAGGATTTCATATAGAACCACACCGAAACTATAAATATCTGTTTCGAATAACATCTGGCCCTCATACTGTTCAGGCGCCATAAATTCTATCGCACCCGCCTGCCTCAAACTGGTTCTTCGCTGCTCATCAGACATGATAGCTAGGCCGAAATCTAACAAAACATAGTTTCCGGTAAAAGCATTGTACTTAATGTTATTGCTTTTGATATCGCCATGTTTAACGCCTACAGAATGACAGTGCGCCAGAGCATTTGCTAGTTGTTCTGTTAGACGAATGGCTTCTTTTAACTTGAAAATCGGATCGTGGGGTGGTTTGAGCATTTCCTCAACATCATGGCCTTCGATGTATTCCATCTCAATAAACGGGAAAGAGCCGCTATCGGTAAGGCCGGAACTCAGAATTTTTACCACATTCGGGCTGGGATTCTCATTTACCTTTTTCAGCTTTTCAACCTCATTGATAAAATCCCGGTAATTCTTATCCTCTTTACTCTCATGAAGAATCGGAGTCGGTAGAAGCTTTACTGCAGTGACCACCTCGCCCGTTCGCCTGCCTTTATATACAGAACCTTGCCCACCAGTGCGGAAGGCACCGAGGTTTTCTAAACCATCCGTGATCGTAAATACTTTGCTCATTGCTTCGGAATCCCTCTCGGCAAAGACAATATTGTCATTGCGAACCTAGTACAACAGGTTAAACAATTCTTATACCAGTTCCTGCCAAAGGAGATAATTTCCTTTTTTTATTGAAGGATATTTAGACAGGAGTGTATTTGCGAGGCTTAATCAAGGTTTTTTTGCCGCTACCTCTTTAATTACCTGCAATGTGCGATCGATCTCTTCTTTGGTATTGTAAGGCGCGAGTCCGATTCTGACCATTCCACCGCTTTCGCTTAAGCCCAGGGCTCGCATCAGGCCGACGGCATAAAACCCGCCTGCCCATACAAAGATTCCATTCTCAGCAAGTCGTTTTGCGACATCCAGAGGGTGAATATTTTCAAGTCTGAATGATATGGTTGATGTACATAGCTGTCCCGCTGGCGGGCAATAAAGCTTTAGCCCAACAATTTTCCTTAATTCACTTTTAAAATAGTCAGCCAGCGGTATTTCGTAATCTTCAAGAGCCATCATTCCGGAGATGATATTGTTTCGCCTCGAATTTTTAGCTGAGTCTGTTTGTGAATACTTCTGATGTTTACTTCCTATTTCAGCGATAAATTCAATTGCTTCCGCAGCCCCCGCAATGGCTTCATGATTTAAAGTGCCAGTTTCAAATTTATCGGGTGCATAATTTTTTTGAGCGCTAACTTTGAGTGTTTTCAGCACGTTAATTCGGCTTGATTTACTATATAGCACGCCAAGATGCGGCCCAAAAAACTTGTAGGCTGAGCAGAAGACAAAGTCTACATCAAGTTCTCTAACATCTAGCACACCATGGAGCGCATAATGTACAGCATCAACAACAGTTATTGCGTTAACGGTTTTAGCCAGATTAATTATGGTTTTAGCATCACTGATTGTACCCACAGCATTCGAGCCATAGTTGAAAGCCACCACCTTAGTTTTTGATGAAAGCTTGCTTTTGAAGTCGGCCATGTCGAGAGTAAGAGTATCCGTGTTGACTCTTACGCTTCTGATGATTATACCTCTCTCTGAAAGAATCTCCCAGGGACTTCTATTCGCATCATGATCAATGTCTGTGATTATAATTTCGTCGCCTGGCTGAAGATCCCGTGCAATTGCCGTTGCCAGTCTGAAATTTATAGCTGTAGAGTTCTCGCCGAATGAAACTTCATCCCACGAGCAGTTAAAAAAATCAGCAAAGGCTTGCCGGGCATTCAATATCATTGCATCAGTTTCAGCCGTTGTTGCGAAAACACCTCCACTATTTGCATTGTGATTAATTATGTAATCGACCATTTTATCAATTACCCTTTGCGGAGTCTGAGTACCTCCGGGGCTATCAAAAAAAATTGCCTGATGACCGTTGATGATTCTGCTGAGAGATGGAAATTGTGATCTAATACTTGTAACGTCGAAATTCATTTTTATTGATTTAACAGGATTGAGGATTAACTGACTAGTTAATTGTCCATATTCCATTTGTTATTAAATTCTTCAAGGGTGTAATCAACTATACGAGTATTTAATGACCCCAGTGAACCCAAAATATCATAACATCCACTAATGTCTGCGAGCACTTTAATATCAACATTTGGCCCTATTACTTCAGCATAGTGAAATTCCTTCAGGATTTCTTCTGGCACATCGGTTACATCCACGGTTGTAGCACCGGATGATATTTTGCCAATAACTGGAATCTTGTAACCTGCGATGTACATGTAAACTCCTTTTGGATTAGAATCCATTTCACTCAACAGTCTGAGGTAACCATGTTTGTAGCCAATATGTACTAATGCTAACCTGATCTCTCTTTTAGTAGTATATGCACCACCATAACCTATGGTCTGTCCCTGTTTCACGGTTTTGATTTGAGATACTTTTGCGTATACCTCCATCGTATGTTTCGCGTCAGGGGAGATGGGGCTTTTTGCATTAGGTGCACCGCCTACCAGACCGATGCCGGGTCTGATCATATCAAAATTGAAAACTTTATTATCAAGCAAAATTACACTGTCAGTACAAGCAAAGGAAACGGGTTTTGGTGGTAGGACTGAGCGATATTCATTCAGAACCTCAAGCTGCTTATAACAGTTAGATGGATCTGATCCTTTAATGTCAAAAAAATGGCTGATATAGAATTCGATATTAATGTTCGAGGTCAGACCATCATAGTTTTCACTCAATTCTTTAACTTCTTCATCTAAAAAACCGAGACGATTCATATGAGTGTCAAGGTGAATAATGGCAGAGCCAGACCCATGTTTTGAGCAATACTCATTCCATCGCTTCAGCTGCTCGAGTGAATTTAGGCACGGAACGATATTGTATTCCTTAAAATAACTCTCCTCGTTATGGAGAAGTCCACCCAGAGCATATATGTGCACGTCATTGAAAGGAAGCAAACCTCTCAATTCGATTCCTTCGCCTAATTCCTCAATGAAGAAATAGCGGGCTCCTTCCTTGTACAGTGCAGGCGCTACGTCCTTTATCTGCAAACCATATACGTCGCCTTTTAAAACAACTGCGCAGATAGTTCCTGTGACATCCGCCTTGGCTTTAAATAAATTGTAATTATGAACGATTGCATTAATATTCCTGATCCTGACAATAGCTTTACTGCCAAATGCTTCGTCGGGGATCAGCCTGAATTTTTTTGTCATATTTAACCATAGAAAAACGTGGTTAAGATATGAGAAATTTGGCGTTTGCCGTAATTAAAGGGGATTAAATCCTCGTCTCATTCACCGTCGTGAACCAAGGGCATGATCATTTACAAAAAGCTCTATTTCTAAAACTTTGGTCTCAAATTCTGTAACCGGATATTTTGCTTCGATCAGATCAATTAGGAGTTCTGTAGCTAACCTGCCCATTTCGAGAGCGGGTTGGCGAACATACGACAATGACGGTTTTAAAAGTTCAACTACATCTGAGTTCGAGAAGCCTGCGACGGGAAGACAATCCGCGTCAGAATGAAGCTTTTTTAAGGCAGTAAGACATCCTATACTTAAGCGGTCGCTGGAGACAAAAATTGCATCTACACCACTAGCTTTGTTCAGGATATTTTTTACAGCATTTTCAACCTCGTCATAGATCATTCCGCCATGTTGGCAATGCTCCACAAGGGTAGGATTAAAGTCAATTAGATGTTTGCTAAGAGCAGCTTTGTAACCATCCATTCGTTCTTTTGTAATTGACAGATGGGTTGCGTTAGCTAAATGTGCGATACGCGAGTGACCGTTTTTGATTAGTAACTCGGTTGCCGCAAAAGCCCCGTCAAAGTTATTTGCAATTACCTTATGTGTTTTGATCTCGTCAATTACACGGTCAAAGAAAACTATGGGAAGACCCTTTTCATGCAGTTTAGTTAGGTGTGTGAAATCTGTTGTTTCCGCTGACATGGAAATTATCAATCCGTCGACCGAACTATTTGCAAGATGCTTCGTATTTATTACTTCCCGTTCATAGAGATCGTGGCTTTGTGAAATGATGACACGGTAACCTTTGTTGTAAGCAATTGACTCAATTCCATTTATCGCCTGAGAGAAAAAGCTATTCGCAACTTCACACACTACAACACCGATCGAATAACTTCGCCTGCCCTTTAAACTTAGTGCGATAGGATTACTCTTATATTCGATTTTTTGTGCGTATTCCTTTACAATATTTTTAGTTTTTTCGCTGATTTCGTAGCCATCACGCAGTGCACGTGACACGGTAGATGTTGAAAACCCCAGGGCTTTAGCGATATCTTTTATTGTAGCGGGCCGGAACATTAATCGGGGTTTACAACCTAAAGATATAAAAAGAAACTATGTGTCATTAAATTAAGGCCTCACCATAAATTGTTGTTAGGGCCGGCATCGATTGCGCAAATATTTTCTATAATATCCAACTCTTTTTGCCTTTAACTAAGTAGACTTGTTGAACTGTATCCTAAATTCCGGTCATTGATGTCCGCATGGATATGAATGGTAGTCATAGTTGAGACTAATGGAAGTATAGCACGAATTAAGATGAGTTTTAATACAAGGTAATATTCGAAGAAAGGAATAATAATTATGATACTCAGCAAAGCAAATTTAAGTCATATTAAAACCGGTGATATTCAATTACCAGGAGCCGGCACCTTTGATCTTCCAGAGAAAGTGCTGCAATTTGGCACTGGTGTACTATTGCGTGGATTGCCGGAGTATTTCATTGATAAAGCCAATAAGGCCGGAGTTTTTAACGGACGGGTGGTAGTTGTAAAATCCACCGCCAAGGGAAGTGCCGATAATTTTGACTTACAGGATTCACTATATACAATTGCTGTTAGGGGAATCGAAAATGGTCAAAAAACAGAAGAGAATATTATCAGTTCAGCGATTATCCGGGTGATAAATGCGGCAACCGCCTGGAATGATGTTCTTCGGGTTGCTTGCTCTGAAGATCTTGAAATCGTAATCTCTAATACCACAGAAGCCGGGATTGAACTTACCGATGATAATATTCACTTATCTCCGCCCAACTCGTTTCCTGGCAAGCTACTTTCGGTATTGTATGAAAGGTACAAGCGTTTTGGGGGCGATGAACATCGTGGGTTAATAATACTGCCCACAGAACTGATATCAGACAATGGTAAGGTGTTAAAGAAAATAGTTTTTGCCCTGGCTGAGCAAAATAATCTGGAGCCCGACTTTCTGTCTTGGCTGGAACGCGCAAACACATTTTGTAATACTCTCGTAGATAGGATAGTTCCGGGAAAACCCGATAAGGAAATGTCAACAAAGCTTGAAGAGGATCTGGGTTACAGCGACGAATTACTTATAATTGCCGAATCATATAAGCTCTGGGCGATCGAAGGAGATGAAACAGTTAAACGCGCGCTGTCGTTCGCGGAAGTTGATTCGGGAGTTATAATCGTCCCTGATATAGCTTTGTTCAAAGAATTAAAACTTCGTTTGTTGAATGGATCTCACACCCTGACCTGTGGTGTTGCTATACTGGCTGGATATGAAACCGTGAATACGGCCATGACAGATGCGCTGTTCTCAGAATTTATTACAAATATGCTACAGAGAAATCTGTGTCCGGGGATTCCATACCCTGTTGATGCAGAACAAGCATCGCAGTTCTCTAGTAATGTTCTTGACCGTTTTAGAAATCCATTTATCAGACATCAATGGATTAGTATCAGCTCAAATTATACGTTAAAAATAAAAATGCGCGTGGTGCCGATCCTCCTGCGGTATTATGAAATATTTAATTTAGTTCCCGAATACATTTCGTTCGGTTTTGCCGCCTATCTGTTGATTATGCGTTCAGAAGAGCGAGGTGCCAATTTTGAGGGTAAATCTCCGGGCGGGATTTATAAAATAGATGATGAAAATGCGCGATATTACTCCAACCTTTGGGTATCTGCAAAGTCCCTTGGGGAACTTGTTACCACATCGCTTTCAAATGTACAGCTATGGGGAGCAGACCTTTCTGTTTTACCTGGATTTGCTGAATCTGTCAAGGGGTATCTGGAAACAATACAAGAGGTGGGTGTGGTTGAAGCGATGAAAAGAATTAATTCTAAGCGATAAATGTTGATGAAACAGAATAATTTAAAAGTCCATCCAGAGGATAATGTGATTGTAGCGTTAACGGATCTTCATAAAAACGACTCGATTAGTTATGATGGCGAGGTAATCGTATTGCAGGATGATGTCAAAGCTAAACACAAATTTACCACGGTCGATTTGTCCGCAGGCAGCGCGGTGATTATGTATGGTGTGCTGGTTGGTATCGTACAATATGACCTGGCTAAAGGTAGTGTGTTGAATACACAAAATCTCAAGCATGCGGCAAACGGATTTGAAATACGTGATCGTAAAACGGATTGGATTTTACCAGATATATCTAAATTTCATGGACGTACTTTCAACGGCTTCCATCGCTCGGACGGAAGCGTAGGAACAGCAAATTATTGGCTCGTTGTGCCGATGGTATTTTGCGAGAACAGAAATCTGGATGTGCTGCAGGAATCGCTGGTGGTTCCGTTGGGTTACGGGCGAAAGAAGAAGTATTATAATCATGCTGTAAAGCTTATCGATATGATTCGGGCTGGTGTCGACGAACAAACCCTCCTGGATGCACCGGTCTACATGGACGCTGGGGAAGAAAAACAGGATCGTGTGTTTCCAAATATTGATGGAATTAAGTTTCTGGTACATGACGGAGGATGTGGGGGAATCAGGCAGGACTCAGAAACTCTCTGCGGCTTATTGGCAGGATATATCACTCATCCTAATGTGGCTGGCGCCACTGTTTTGAGCCTTGGTTGTCAAAATGCCCAGGTATCAATTTTGCAAAATGAAATTACAAAAAGAAGCCCTGGGTTTAATAAACCCCTATATGTGCTCGACCAGCAGGAGATAGGAACTGAAGCCGACCTTTTGTCTTTGGCAATTAAACAAACATTAGCAGGCCTGATACAGGCGAACCGCTCAGAGCGAAGTCCTGCTCCCTTAAGTAAATTATGTATTGGCCTTGAATGCGGAGGTTCGGATGGATTTTCTGGTATTTCGGCTAACCCTGCTATCGGCTACACATCTGATTTGCTTGTCGCCTTGAAGGGTTCGGTTATCCTTGCGGAATTTCCTGAGTTGTGCGGAGTTGAACAAAATCTAAGCGACCGTTGTGTTGATACAGCAAGTGCGGAACGTTTTTCCAGTCTGATGAAAACATATAGCAGGCTGGCTGACGAAGCGGGATCGGGTTTTGATATGAATCCCTCGCCAGGGAATATTAAAGACGGACTGATCACAGATGCTATCAAATCAGCAGGAGCGGCAAAAAAAGGCGGTACTTCGCCTGTAACTGACGTGCTGGATTATCCCGAAAAGGTATCTAAACCGGGACTTAACCTCCTTTGTACTCCAGGTAATGATGTTGAATCCACCACCGCCGAAGTCGCTTCAGGCGCCAATTTGGTATTATTTACAACCGGTCTTGGAACGCCAACGGGCAATCCGATCGCTCCGGTAGTTAAAATTGCTACAAATACACCCTTGTTTAACAGGATGCGGGATATAATTGATATTGACACAGGGCCAATCATAGAAGGTGACGAAACCATTCAGGAAGCAGGCGAAAGAATACTGGAATATGTTATAAGTGTAGCCAGCGGAGAGACGCAGGTTGCTGCTGTAAGACATGGACAGGATGACTTTATTCCATGGAAAAGAGGTATATCATTATAAAATATCAATAAGCTAAAATGAAAGCATTTTTAGATGAAGACTTTTTGCTGAATTCTGGTACAGCACGTAAGCTTTACCACGATTTCGCAAAGGACATGCCTATCATTGATTACCATAACCATCTGCCGCCGGAAGAGATTTCATCAAACCTAATATTTGAAAATATAACCAAGGTATGGCTATACGGTGATCATTATAAGTGGCGTGCAATGCGTGCGAATGGTATCGATGAAAAATATATTACCGGCACGGCATCAGATTCTGAAAAATTTGATCAATGGGCGGCTACGGTGCCTTATACTCTCCGCAATCCTCTGTATCACTGGACCCATCTGGAGCTGCAGAGATATTTCAACATAAAAGATATTCTTTCTCCTGCAACGGCCAAAAAGGTTTGGAATGAATGCAATGAGAAGCTGAACTCGCCGGAGTATTCAGTCCGAAACCTGTTGAGCAGGATGAAAGTGAAAACTGTTTGTACTACGGATGATCCTATAGACAGTCTGGAGCATCACCAAAAGATCGCGGCCGACAATTTTGCAATTAAGGTGCTTCCAGCTTTCCGGCCCGATAAGGCTATGGGTGCTGATAATGTCGAAAATTTAAACAACTACATTAACCAGCTGGAGAGAATTGCTGATGTTTCAATCGCTGATATTGAGAGCTATCTTTTAGCATTGCGGAAACGACATGATTATTTCGCAGCCAATGGGTGTTCGGTATCTGACCATGGTTTAGAGCGAATCTTTGCTGAAGATTATACTGACGATGAGGTCGCTATAATATTTAAAAAAATACGAGCCAGACAGTTACTCTCTTCGACGGAAGTACTGAAATTCAAATCGGCGATGTTGTATCATTTTGCGATATGGGATCACGAAAAGGGCTGGGTGCAACAGTATCATTTGGGGGCATTACGTAATAATAACATAAGATTACTGAACAAGCTGGGTGCTGACACGGGCCTGGATTCCATCGGCGACTTTACTCAGGCCCAGTCTCTTTCAAAATTTCTTGGTCGGCTCGACAGTACCGATCAGCTTGCTAAAACCATCATCTACAATCTGAATCCGGCGGATAACGAAGTCATTGCAACAATGATAGGCAACTTCAATGATGGGTCTATAGCGGGGAAAGTGCAATTTGGATCGGCCTGGTGGTTTCTCGATCAAAAAGATGGAATGACCAAGCAGCTTAATGCATTATCTAATATGGGCTTACTAAGCCGCTTTGTGGGTATGCTGACAGACTCCAGAAGCTTTATGTCGTTTCCAAGGCATGAATATTTTAGAAGAATATTATGCAACCTTCTGGGAGAGGAAGTAGAGAACGGCGAGCTTCCTCACGATATTGAGTGGCTTGGTCAAATAGTTCGGGATATCTCTTACAACAATGCAAAATCTTATTTTAACTTTTAGTATAGGAGTATCCGGCAGCGCATAAGAATAACTTAAAGCTCTTAGATTTTATTTTCCTCATCGATACCGGTTGCTCTCCTTTACCGTAAATAGGCTAAAATGTTACTTGCCACCTCTTGTTGTTTGGCGTAACTTTAAATAGCTTAAGAGTGTACTATGATCTTAAAAGTCAACGGCAAATCCACAAAAGTAGATGCTGGACCAGATTCCGATCTTCTCACTGTCCTTCGTGAAGAACTTGACCTGACAGGGACGAAGTATGGCTGCGGAGAAGCTGCGTGTGGCGCCTGTATGGTCCTGATTGACGGAACTGCTACGCCGTCCTGCATCACGCGGATAAACTCCCTTGACGGTAAAAGTATAGAGACGATTGAAGGGCTGGAGAAAAATGGCAAGTTGCATAAGGTTCAGGAAGCTTTCCTGGAAACAGATCCTTTTCAATGTTCTTACTGCGCATCAGGAATGATAATGTCGGCAATAGCCCTTCTTTCTCAGCATTCTGATCCGACGGAACCTCAGATTATCGAGATGATGAACCGCAATATTTGCCGATGCGGTACATATGCAAATATTATTAAGGCGATCAAACTAGCGGCTATAAGCTAACGCGATGGAAAGCACAGCTCATAAAAGTTTATCAACGGAACCCGAAGAGGGAGCGCAGGGGAATTTTCTGAACCGCCGGAAATTTTTTAAAATTCTTGGTGGCGGGCTGGCAGTTTTATTCGTTTCGGACGATGTGCTCTCTTTCGCATCGCCAAATTTGAATTATCCAATACCTGAAAATCAAATTGGCGCCTGGGTTCATATCGGCGCGGATGGCATAGTAACGGTTTTTACTGGTAAAACCGAAGTCGGGCAGAATATCAGGACATCTTTAGCTCAGGTGGTTGCAGACGAACTTCGAATTCCGATGTCTTCGATAAACCTGGTTATGGCTGACACTGATCTTGTTCCAAATGATTTTGGAACGGTTGGAAGCAGATCCACTCCTCAGATGGGCACTCAACTCCGGAAAGCATCGGCGGCGGCAAGGGAAGAGCTCATCAGCATGGCTGCCGCCCGGTGGAATAGTGACAGCAGTGCGATGATTGCGCAGGGAGGTTTCATTACGGACCCGGCTACGAAAAAGAAGCTGTCGTATGGTCAGTTAACTACCGGGAAGCAACTCTTAATTCCAATTTCAGATAAAACGAAGTTAACTCCTGTATCTTCTGGAAAGCTAACCGGAACATCCGTTAAGAAGGTAAATATCAAATCATTTCTAACGGGCGATCATAAGTACGTTTCTGATCTGAAAGTTGACGGAATGTTATATGGGAAAATTCTTCGCCCGCCGGCGTATAAATCGGAATTGATGGATGCTGACACGGCAGCAGCCAGCGTTATTCCTGGAGTGACTGTTGTGAAGGATGGCAATTTTATAGGCGTCACAGCTAAGGATCCATGGACAGCAGCAAGGGCGATCAAAGTTATACACGCTAACTGGAAAACTTCTCCTCAGAAATCTAAAGCAGATCTATTCGAGCACTTAAAAAATACTGGCGAAGGGGGCAGAAATTCTGGTAAGGAAGGAGATATTAGCCGCGGATTAGCTGAGGCTGACTACAAGCACCAGTCCGTCTATCAAATAGATTATATCGCCCACGTACCTCTTGAGCCGCGAGCTGCAATTGCATCATGGGATCAGGGAAAACTCACTGTTTATACTGGCACCCAACGCCCTTTTGGAGTGCGGGATACCCTTGCTGGATTGTTCAAAATCCCAAAAGAAATTGTAAGGGTAATTGTGCCGGACACAGGTTCTGCTTATGGGGGTAAACATAGTGCTGAAGCCGCTGAGGAAGCTGCAAAGTTGTCTAAGGCAGTCGGGAAACCAGTTAAATTAGTATGGACGAGAGAAGAAGAGTTCACGTGGGCATATTTCAGACCAGCGGGAGTTATAGAAGTTAACAGCGGCGTAAAAAAGGACGGAACTATAACAGCATGGGATTTTCATAATTATAATTCCGGACCTGCGGCAATTGCAACTCCATATTCAGTTTCAAACCAGCAGAATATATTCCATCCATCTGATACACCTTTGAAACAAGGTTCGTACCGTGGACTAGCTTCTACAGCTAATGTGTTTGCCCGCGAAAGCCATATAGCCGATCTGGCCCGTATGGTAAAGATGGACCAGCTTGAATTCAGGTTACGAAATCTTACTGAGCCAAGATTTAAAGCCGTACTGGAAGCTGCTGCGAAAGCATTTGGTTGGGCTACCCGTAAAAAGCTACCGGGGCGAGGTTTCGGGATTGCTACCGGTTTCGATAAAGGAGGTTACGTAGCGGCATGTGCAGAGGTGGAGGTATCCGGGAATCAAGTTAAAATACACCATATCACAGAGGCTTTTGAATGCGGAGCAATTATTAACCCTGCTCACCTCCATAATCAGATCATGGGATCAATTGTTCAGGGATTAGGCGGAGCATTATTCGAATCGGTTGACTTTGCCGCAGGAAAGATACTCAACCCATCAATATCAGCCTATCGCGTTCCCCGATTCAGCGATCTTCCGCAAATCGAGATCATTATGATAGACAGGAACGACCTGCCATCTGCAGGAGCCGGAGAAGCACCAATCATTGGCGTCGCCCCGGCCATCAGGAATGCAATTCTCGATGCAACAGGAATAGGATTAAGGAATTTACCTCTGGTCCCGGGCGGCATTTTGAGTTAGAAATAATAATGTAACACTGTGGTGTCATTGAAGGCATTGCTTTTTACTAGCCTTTAATTTTTCTATCTTGGGATCTTAAAATTCAAAACATGAACCTTAAAAAAATTATTAGTTTCGGTGTATTTATCGGGCTCACCACATCTTTGTTTGCTCAGGATACAAAATATCATTTATTGATTGGTACCTACACTTCTCCGGAAAAAAGTGAAGGCATTTACGTGTATGATTTCGACACTAACGACGCATCCACTACTTATAAATCAAAGGTTGTGTTGGGCAGTCCTTCTTATTTTGCAGTTACTAAAGACCGCAAATTTGTTTATACCGTGAGTGAAGATCGCAGCAAGAATATTAATGCTTTATCTTTTGATGCAAAGACTGGTGATCTCAAACTTTTAAACAGCGTTCCTTCCGGCAGCGGCGGCCCTACATACATTTCTGTTGATCAGAAAGGGAAATATGTTT
Source organism: Bacteroidota bacterium (assembly GCA_040384965.1). Lineage (GTDB taxonomy): Bacteria > Bacteroidota > Bacteroidia > Sphingobacteriales > Sphingobacteriaceae > Daejeonella. The sequence continues at coordinate 15,197 of JAZKIH010000111.1, forward strand.
TTGCTGGCAATTATGGAGGCGGAACGCTAACAGCTATCCCTATCAATGACGATGGAACTCTGGGTTCAGATATCCAGGACATTAAGCATGAAGGCAAGAGTATAGCTAAAAATAAACCTTACGTGCACTCAGCTGTGGTTTCTCCGGATAATAAATATGTAATCACTGCAGATCTCGGCACAGACAAAATGAATGTTTATGCTTTCGATGCAAAGAAAAGACCGAATCCGTTAACACCGACGGCCCAGGGGTTTGTAACCCTCGCACCAGGTGCAGGACCTCGTCATTCAACTTTTCATCCTAACAAAAAGTTTTATTATGCGGTAACTGAATTAGACGGTACTGTAAATGCTTTTAAATACAAAAAAGGTAAAATAGGTCTGATCCAAACAATTAAAATGGCTCCTGAAAGCTATACCGGAAAACCTGATGGAGCTGATATTCATGTTTCTGCGGACGGGAAATTCCTATATGCTACGACCCGAAATGTGCTGAATGAGATCGCTATTTATTCGGTTGATCAAAAAACGGGAAAGCTTACTGTTGTTGGCAGGCAACCGATTGGAGGCAAGAGCTCTCGTACTTTCGATATTGATCCATCCGGCAATTGGATGCTTGTTACAAGCCAGGGTACAAATGAAATCATCTTCTTTAAAAGAGATCAGCAAACTGGTTTGTTAACTCCAACAGGACAGAAAATTCAACACGACAAGCCATCGTTTGTAACGTTTGTTAAAAAGGATTGATACTAAGAATAACTTAATTAGTAAAAGAGGAGCTCTAACAAGTTCCTCTTTTTTTTTGCGTCCGCTCGTCCAAACCTTAAACACAACCATGCTGTTAAACCACTATGAATTTACCTGAAAATTTTTATTCTGGGACTAGTGGTATGACCTTACCCGTTGCTAATAAAAGTGGATTTCCCGCGGAGTTTCAGGAAGGCTCCCGGCTTAAATACTATGCTCATCTGTTTAATAGTGTAGAGATCAATAGCTCTTTCTACAAAATTCCGATGGCCAGAACCGTCGCAAAATGGGCTTCGGAGGTGCCAGACAATTTCCGGTTTACTTTTAAATTATGGCGTGATATTACCCATGTAAAGGAGCTTCTGTTTAAAGATGATGATGTACACCGCGTAATGCAGGTTATAAATACTGTGGCGGAGAAGAAAGGGAGTTTGCTTGTACAGTTTCCTCCTAAGCTTGATGTTTCTGCATCAAAGCACTTAGAGCGGCTCCTGATAAATATTCGTGAAGCAGATCCCAATGCGGACTGGGCGGTTTTCGTAGAATTTCGGCAACTATACTGGTATTCTGAAGAGATTCACCAAATGCTTGAAAGTTATAAAGCCGGCATAGTTGTTCACGACAAAGCAGGGTCTCAAACGGATTTCATAGAACAGGACAGCCCAAACGTGTATTTACGATTCCATGGACCGGGCGGAAATTATAGAGGATCGTATACCGATGATTTTTTATATGAATACGCTCAGTATATTAAATCGTGGTTGGAGGATGGAAAAACTGTCTACACTTATTTTAACAACACAATGGGTGATGCTGTAAAAAACCTGATGACGCTTAACAAATTCATAAGCTTAATTAGTAACGAACCGGATGTTTAGGATATCGGTGGTCGGTAGCTGTCTTCCATTCCCGGAAGTATTATGCCTTCGCTTTTAATGTAAGACATGATTTTTTCCTGTAAGGCTAGCCTTGCATCCTGATAGCCGTGTGCATGAAGCCAAACATTTACCATTACTTTGAATCCATCATCATCAAGAGAGGATACGCCAACCCTTCTATCGGCTTTGTGCAGCAGATTTACAGAATCGTCAATGGCTCTGTTAAGAATTTCTTTTATTTTATCGTAGTCAATGCCGTAATGGAATTTAAATTCTATGTCCAGCCTTCGATTTCCTTCGCGGCTTAGGTTTATAATGACTTCGTTTAAAAGTTTCGCGTTTGGGACTATGACAGCTCTGTTGTCGAAAGTCGTAACTATAGTATAAAATATCTGGATGGTTGTAACTGTTCCTTCCATTCCCTGCGTAATGATATTATCGCCAATCACAAAAGGCTTTAGAAGTAAAATTAGTACGCCACTTGCGAAATTTTGCAAGGTGCCCGAGAGTGCGAGTCCAGCAGCAACACCAAATGCTCCAATAACAGCAGCGAATAGAGTCATCTGTATGCCTACGATCTGCATGACGGCCAATACCAAAAGAATGCGAAGAGCAATGCCAACTGCACTCAGAAAAAAGGGTTTCAATGAAGGGTCCACTTCTTTTCTACGCATGTGTGTTTTGAACCAGTTCAGAGTAACTCTGATAATCCAAAACCCTATGATAAGTATCAGTATGCCAATCAATACCCTTGGCCCGTTATTAAGCAACCAGTCGTAGGCTTTATCGTAGAATTTTTCACTTTCCATGACTAGGAAACGTGAAGTGGGATGAATTGTTCTTGCCAGGCATCAAAGAACAGAGAATGGGTAGCACAGATCAATCCTTAAATCAGTAAAAGGCGATCACGGAAATGCCAATTTCCCTGAAACTTATTTCTCAATCTACTCAACTAAACTGGCTTAACAGAGCCTTTAGGTTGTCCAGGGTGTCTGCCTCAGGAGCTAATTTATCTGTTCGCCAGCGGAGAATCCTGGGGAAGCGGACCGCGATACCAGATTTATGACGGGTAGAAGCGTTTATGCCTTCAAAGCCAATTTCAAATACAAGTTCAGCTTTCACAGTGCGAACAGGGCCGAACTTTTCAAGGGTATTCCTTTTTATAAAATAGTCTACCTTCCCGATCTCCTTATCCGTCAGTCCCGAGTATGCTTTTGCGAAAGGAACAAGCTTGTCACCATCCCAAACGGCAAAAGTATAATCGGTGTAGAGTTCAGCTCTTCTACCGCTTCCTTTCTGAGCATAAACCAAAACAGCATCGATACTCAATGGGTCGGTTTTCCATTTCCACCAGTCTCCTTTTTTTCTTCCAGATAAGTAATGAGCCTGTTTATGTTTAAGCATAAAGCCTTCGGCCGCAAACTCTCTCGCTCTCAAGTGAAGGTCTTTAAGCTCCTGCCAATTTTTGAAATCTATGAGAGGTGAAAGCTTAAATACAGCTGGAATGGCTGCAGAGCTGACAATGTTTTCCAGTAATTTTCTTCTGGTCTGTTGTTCTTCATGTCGGACGTCCTTGTTTTCAAATTCCATCAGATCATAAGCGATAAAAACTGCGGGAGCCTCTTCCAAAATCTTCTTAGTCAGATTCTTTCGCCCTATACGGGTTTGGAGGACATTGAACGATAATGGTTTTGTATCGCCGAAGCAAATCAACTCACCGTCTAAAACTGTTCCTTCAGGCAAATGGTCTTTGAGAATGTGCAGTTCCGGGAATTTATCAGTAATCAGTTCCTCACCACGTGACCAAATGTAGATTTCATTATCACGATAAATGATTTGTGATCTTATCCCGTCCCACTTCCATTCAGCAAACCAGTCACTTTCCTTTCCAAGATCGTCAACTGTACCCTGAATGGCATATGATAAATAGAATGGGTAAGGCTTAGAATACTCGTCGCCTGCATTTTCTGAATGTATGAGCTCTTTGTAGGACGTCGTGAATGGTTCCCATGATCCCATAAGGCGGTGCGAGATAATAGCCGGGGTGCTTTCAGCGATCTCTGCGATAGCTCTGGTGACGAGAGTCTGGGATACGCCTATTCGGAAGCTGCCCATCAGAAGTTTATTGAATACAAATATCTCAAATGCGGATAATTGGCGCCAGGCACTTAATATAAATGCCTTTTTCTCATCATCACTTGCTGCTTTTAGACTCTCAAGGGCAGTAAACCATTGAGCTAAAGATCTTTCATCTCCAACTTCAGTGGGCTCCGGCAAAATAAGCGAGACCGTTTCTGCCAGATCACCGACACTGCCATAGCTTTCCCTGAAAAGCCAGTAAGGGATTCCTGCGAGCTCCAGCGCCCATTCCTGTACCTGAGCCGACTTGATTTTCCGGGGAGGTCTTCGGCCAGTAAATAAAGCCAGCGCCCAAATCTTATCTTCCTCAGAGGCGGACAGGAAATATCCTTTCAAAAGCTCAACTTTCTCATTGGTTTTATTAGTCCGGTCTAATTGAAGGAAAAGTTCAGTGAAGCGCTTCATATATCAGTTACTAATCCTTCCTCCGCTATTTCTTCTTCCTGGCCGTACATCGTTTTTACCTCAGCGGATTCAATACCTTTCTCATTCAGCCAGCGCGAATAGGTATCGGTGTAGCCGTGCGTGACGTACACTTTCTCCGCACGGGTTTCAGCAATAGCTGTATCCAGGTCACTCCAGTCAGCGTGGTCAGACAGCACAAAACCACGGTCAATAGCTTTCCTGTTTTTTGCGCCTCTTACCGCCATCCACCCGGAACAATACCCTGTGGAGTACGGCTCAAGTTTCTTGATCCAGCTGGTATTTAAAACTGAACCAGGCGCCAGGATCAGGGCACCTCTAAAAAGCTTCCGGTCAGTATCGCGAGTGATTAATGGGATGAAAGGCAGATCGTGCCCTGCGGCTCTTAAGCGTTCATTCATATTAAAAGTCGCCCCATGCGCAAATACGGCGCCATCAAACGGTTGCAAATTTTGTATCAGACGCTGCATTTTACCGAGTGAGTAACCCATTAAAACGCTTGCTTTACCGCTCATTCTATTCTGACGCCACCATTCACGAATATCATCCATGATCACTTTCTGATCAGGCCACTTGTAAATAGGAAGACCGAAGGTTGATTCGGTTATAAATACGTGGCATCTTACTGGCTCAAATGGAGCACAAAAGCCGTCGTCCTGTAATTTATAATCGCCGCTTGCAACCCAAATTTTGTCCTTGTGTTCAACTCTTATCTGGGCTGAACCTAATATGTGTCCCGCCGGATGAAGAGAAAATTTCACACCGTTAATGTTAAATTCTTCGCCGTATTCAACGATTTGGAGAGAGATATCCTCACCTAATCGAAGGCGCAGGATACTTTCGGAATCTTTATGAGCCAAATAATGTTTACACCCAAATTTTGCGTGATCACTGTGAGCATGCGTTATAATGGCACGATCAACTGGCTTCCATGGATCAATATGAATATCTGCTGCAGGACAGTAGATACTAGACGGCGTAAATTTTAGAAGAGACTTTTTCATATTGCTGGATTGCTATTTACAACACGCGGAAGCCTGATCGGTTTGCCGGATATGCTTTTGTAACAAACAATTCGGGCAGGCGTCTCAATAATTCAACCAAATTGCTTTGATATGAAAATTCCATTTGTGTCCCGCGGTAAAGCCCAATCTGATACCCAAGAAGTAGTCCATCCTAAAAGTAAAACGAGGGAGTGGTTTGATGCACTGCTGTTTGCTGTGATAGCCGCAACAGTGATTCGGGGCCTGTTATTTTCTGCATATGCAATTCCTACAGGATCGATGGAAGGGACACTTTTAACCGGAGATTATCTGTTTGTGAGTAAAATTTCATACGGACCCAGAATGCCAATCACCCCGGTATCTATCCCTTTTCTCGAGTCAAGGATCGGCGAGTCGAAAATTAAAACTTATTGGGATGGGATAGAATTTCCATATTTCAGACTTCCGGGCCTGGGTGAGGTGAAAAGGGGAGATGTTGTAGTATTTAACTACCCTCCTGATGCAGGTAATAACCCAGTTGATATGCGTGTTCATTACATCAAGCGCTGTCTTGGAATTCCTGGGGATGTTGTGTCAATCGTAAATGCTAAAGTTTACATTAATAATCAACTTTTTAAAAATGCGCCCGGTGCACAAACGTCGTATCTGGTAAGGACGGATGGTAATGGAGTAAATCCGGAGTTATTAAAAGATCTGAAAATCGAGATCTTTCAGCAGTTAACTATTAATGATTATGTGATGATTATTCCTCCGGCTAGTTTTAATGATTTTAAAAGCCGGGAAAATATCAAATCGGTAACGGAAATTGTTACGCCCAAAGGGGTTTATGAGGAAAGTGTTTTTCCTCACAATAACCTCTTCAAATGGAATCAGGATAATTTTGGACCGCTGACCATTCCAGCCAGAGGTTGGACGATAAAGTTGAATGAGTCCACTTTAGCCTTGTACAGAGCGGCCATTGAAACTTATGAAAATAATAAAGTTGAGATATCTGGTGGTAATATTATTTTAAATGGGGCAAAAGCGGACACCTATACTTTTAAGATGAATTATTACTGGATGATGGGTGATAACCGCCATAACTCTGAAGACTCACGTTACTGGGGATTTGTACCTGAAGATCACATTGTAGGCAAAGCAATGATTACATGGTTGAGCACTGATAAAGAAGCGGCGCCTTTGGAGAAGATCCGGTGGAGCAGAATCCTAAAGGGAATTAATTAATTATATGCATGAGCGGATATATGCTGCCCTTTCACCGAGCTTTTAAATCACGCCAGCCCGTGTAAAAACCCGGCTATTTTTTATAAAATTAAACTCCTTATTTACTCGTAAATAACAGTAAATTGAAAACCTAAATTAACAATGTGAGGAGGGGTTTACAGAATACTTTTATAATCATTTTTTTTATCGCGGGGCTGGTTAATTCCGCAAACGCACAAAGCAGTTCGAATAAGGGGAAGGACTTCTGGTTAGGATATGGGAATCATGTGCGTGATTGGGCTACAAATGCTCCACCCGAAAAAATGAGCTTATATGTTACCTCTGACGTAAATACCAATGTTACGGTAGAGGTAAAAGGTGTATTTCTTGCTACCAAAGCTGTTGCAGCAAATGGTATAACGATATTTGAAATTCCTGACGGAGCGAAGCTGCCAAACGAAGGGAAATATGACAATGGCATCCATGTAACCTCTGAAAAGCCAGTTGTTGTTTACTCACATATTTTTGCCTCAAATATTTCCGGTGCAACGCTGGTTTTACCTACAAACACTCTCGGTAAGGAGTATTATTCCATAAACTATACACAAATTTCAAACGAGCAGAATTCGTATTCTTATTTCTTTGTTGTGGCTGTCGAGGATAACACAGAAGTTGAAATTATCCCGTCTGCGACAACAAAAGGTGGTTGGCTCGCCGGGTCTGTAAATCGCGTTACTTTGCAAAAAGGGCAGATCTATCAGGTTCTGGGGGCAATCACTCCAGGTTCCGGGAATGCTTCCAGCGGGAGTGACCTGACGGGGTCGAGAATCAGATCGATTTCTACGACTCTGGAAACCTGTAAACGTATTGCGGTATTTTCCGGAAGTGGAAAAATATCGATTGGCTGTGCTCCGGGTACGCCCGGTTCTGCAGATAACCTGTATCAGCAGGTATATCCTACTCAGGCATGGGGTAAAAAGTTTATAACTTCCCCGTTAAAGTCCAGGAATTATGACGTGTATCGGGTGGTTAAAAGTGATCCAGCAGCAAATGTTACTATAAATGGAGTTGCTATACCGGCAGCGTCATTTACAAATCAATTCTTCTACGATTTGTCAAGCCAGCAAGTAAATGTTGTAGAATCTGATAAGCCGATTCAGGTGGTTCAATATGCTGTAAGCCAAGGTAAGGGGATTAACTGCACTAATATCGCTGAGACTACGGGAGATCCGGAAATGATATTTCTGAATCCCATAGAGCAAAATATAGAAAACATCACTTTATATTCCGCCAGTGAATTTGCGATTTTGTCGCATTTTATTAATGTGGTAATGGAAACAGCTTTTGTCGGGAGCTTCAAATTAGACAATGCAGTGCCGGCAAATGCGTTTCAGCCCGTTCCGGGAGCCCCGGGATATTCATATGCGCAAATTTCAGTAAGCCCGGGAGTTCATAACTTATCTGCCGATAGGGGTTTTAATGCAATAGCATATGGCTTTGGTGCTAACGAATCTTACGGTTATTCTGCGGGTACTAATGTCAAGAGCCTAACTATACAGGCGCGAAGCAAAAGCACGAACTTATTAGTTGAAAATTTATGCATAAATGAGGCGTTTAATTACAGCATCAGATTGAAGTATAAGACAGATGCTTTAAGCTGGAACCTGGGCAATGGCATTGTCAAAGAAATACTAAACCCGGTTGCAGTTGACAATAATCCGGCAGATGGAATTTACGAATACAAGTTTCCTGATCCAATTACATATACCGAAGCTAAAGATTATTTTGTGACTGTAACTGCAAAAAATCCAACAGCAGATGGCTGCGGAAATGTCGAAGTCATCGAAGTCACATTCTCGGCGTTCAATCCCCCGACTGCCAGCTATTCGTTTGGTCCAATAGCTTGCGAGGGTTCAGGTATATTGTTTACAGATAAAAGCGACGTGGTTGGAAGCGTTATAAAAAAATGGTTCTGGGATTTTGGTGACGGCACTACAGCAACTGAACAGAACCCAACACATATATTTGTCAAGGCTGGGGAATACAAGGTTACATTAATCGCCTATAGCGACGCTGGCTGCGAGTCAGTGAGTATTCAAAACATTGTGGTTAACAAGCTGCCTGTAGCAGGTTTTTCCTCCAGTCTTCCTAATTGTGATAACAAGCAGATTGTTTTCACCGATGCATCAACATCGGCTGGAGGTAAGATAGTTAAATGGGTATGGAATCCAGGTGACGGGAGTGCTCCACTCGAACTTAATTCAAATGCCCCTTTTAGCCACCAGTACGCTACTCCAGGAATATATAAAGTGAGCCTGAAGGTTGTAAGTGAGTACGGATGTGAAAGCTCAGTATTAGAGAAATCATTGATAATTAATCCAACTCCTGTAGTAGACTTTGTGGTGCCTGAAGTTTGTATTAATGATCAGTTTGCTTTTTTTACGACCAATTCGAGTATTTCAGACGGGTCAGCACTGACATATCTTTGGAATTTTGGCGATGACCTTGCCAACGTAGCCAATCCTAATACATCTGCAGTTAAAAATGCTTCTCACCGATATACCAAAGCAGGTGATTATCAGGTGACTTTGACCGTGAGATCGAAAGACGGGTGCGAATCAAGTTTAACTCAATCTTTTACAGTTAACGGCGCAACACCGGTAGCGTCGTTTGTTGTTGGAAGACCTCTCGAGCTTTGCAGTAATAAAGAAGTCATATTTACCAATACCTCCACAGTAGATTTTGGAACTCTAAGTAAAGTGGAGTGGTTCTTCGATTACCTGAATTCTCCTACAATAAAGATAGTTGATGAGGACCCGTTACCGGGAAAAGAGCATCGCTTTCAATATCCTATTTTCACTTCTCCTGGGTCGAAATCAATAACGGTGAGAATGCTGGCATACTCTGGCGGTACTTGTGCTGATGAAGAAATTCAGGTAATTACCTTGCTTGCTGCACCGAAAGTGAGTTTTACGAGTTTGCCAAATGTGTGTATGGAAGTTCCGCCTTATCAATTCACACAAGCTAGTGAGATTAATGGTCAAAATGGAGCTGGGCGATATTATGGTAAGGGTGTCTCCCTGACCGGCTTATTCAGCCCTGCCGTTGCTGGCTTAGGCCCTCACACAATCAAGTATGTTTTTTCTGCCCTGAATGGCTGTGCGGATTCTCTATCACAAGAAATTACTGTTATGCCTACACCAAAAGTGAACGCGGGAAAAGATACGCTTTTGTTAGAAGGCACTTGGATACAGCTGAAGTCTGTGGCAACAGGTAGCAATCTAACATATAAATGGTTTCCTTCAACCGGTCTCAGCAGAGACGATATTGCCAATCCGATGGCATCGCCACCGGATGATGTTGTGTATACTTTAACCGTAACTTCAGATCAGGGTTGTACTGCTTCAGATCAGGCAATAATCAAAGTTCTTAAACTTCCTGTAGCCCCAAACACATTTACCCCTAATGGAGACGGGGTTAATGATTTATGGCAGATTAAGAATTTAAGCAACTATCCCAACCCCACCATTCAGGTCTTTAACCGATACGGAGATAGAGTTTTTGGTTCTTTTTCAGCAGCGGAGATTACCTGGGACGGCAAAAATCAGGGAATAGATATACCTGTCGGAACGTACTATTATATTATAAGACCAGGATCAGGCCGCGGCGCTATGTCAGGCTCTGTGACTATTTTGAGATAATATGGTTCAGTTTTTACAAGAGTTAAATCTGTTTGTTAATAGAATTCATCCTTTAAGCCCGGAGGAATGGCAAGTGTTTTCGTCTATTTGGAAACCCATGGCAGCTGCAAAGAAAGAAAGACTCACCGCGGAAGGGGAGAGCGAAAAATATCTTTATTTTGTACTGAGCGGTGTTCAGCGCGTTTATTTCAGGGATACCCAGGATAGAGAAGCGACACTAGTATTTACCTACGCTCCCTCGTTTGGTGGTGTTTTAGATTCGATGCTCCTAGAGAGTGAATCCAGGTATAATTACGAAACGATCACCAGGTCAGAGTTTCTTAGAGCCCCATATTCTGAAATCAAACGGCTAATGTCGGAACATCAAAACATTAATGCGCTTATCTTTAAAGGAACTTCCTATGCCCTTGCAGGCATATTGGAGCGGATGGTCGAATTGCAATGTTATTCGTCAGAGGAAAAGTTCAAAAAAATGTTGACAAGAAGTCCCCACATTCTTCAGCAAGTGCCTCATAAGTATCTGGCCAATTACCTTGGAATAGATGCAACCAATTTCAGCAAGTTTATTAACAGGATTGTAATTTGAAATCTTGGTAAATACCAATTTACGGCAGTTTAAGATATATTTATTTTGCGTTCATAAACATAGAATATGAAACTGAATAAGATTGAACTTCTTGCGAACCTTGAAGCGGAGGTGAATGAACAAATTTTGACGGTAATAGATCATTATCAGAATGCCCCTGGCAGCATACTCAGCAGACCAGCTAGTAATGGAGGATGGAGCGTTATTCAGTGCCTTGAACACCTCAATAGTTACGGCGATTATTATTTACCTCAGATCAGTGCTGCATTAAAAAAAGCCGATAAAGATGGCAGTCAAATATACACCAGTGGATGGCTGGGAGATTATTTTACCAAAATAATGTCTCCCGAAACGGGCACCAAAAAGCATAAGGCATTTAAAGGACACATACCCCCGGCAAATCTGGATCCTGAAAAAGTGGTGAGTGAGTTTCTTCGGCAGGAAAGACTTCTTCTGGAATATTTGAAACAGGCAAGCAATCATGATTTATCAGTCCGAATTCCAATATCAATTTCTAAATGGATTAATCTGAAATTAGGAGATATCTTGAGATTTGTGATTGCACACAATCGCCGTCATGTCCTGCAGGCCCAACGTAGTTCAAACAGCAGATAAACAGCGATTTTTATTATTCCATTTCCAGTTTTCTTATCAATTCGGCACTCTGTTTCCGGCCCTGATCGAGGCGTTCGGAGAAAAATGATTTAACCTGTTCAAAGTGCTGTTTATATCCTTCCATATCTCCGTAAACAATGATTGAAGACCATTCTCTAACAGCTGAGTGAAATTCGAGATCATCCCCGCGAATAGTTTTATCAAACAGTGCTGCATTTATAGATTCTTCGAGAAGTTCTTCGTTTTTAAAAAGATACTCGGCAATTCCAAGCCTTAAACGAAATGGGGGAGTTTGGCAAATAAGATTGTCATAGGGATTTACTTTCAGGTGATGCCATGCATCTACCATACTCAATAAACTTAGGTGTGAATTTGGCTTACGGCTTTCTGAACCGGCAGAGAGAGAAAACTCCTGCATAACTTTCTCATCCAGCATCAGCGGTTTGTGGTCTTTACCGAATATGAAGTCCCGCGCTTCGTATAGTCTCTTTCTGAACGCGGCTTCTTCCTCTTTGATCATCAGCTTAAACAATTCAGATTCAGATTCTGCATAGCGCTTAATTTGATGACGAGCATACGGATTTAGAATGGCGAGACCACCATAAATATGAGCTTTGTAACTGAAGATCCTGAGTGTGATTAGGATTTTTACATTGTCGATCCCACCCAGATATGAGGCGTTTTCCCAGGGAAAAAAACCGGCTTCTTTCCAGGCTGTACCCATACTTTCAAATCCCATGTGGGTAACTGCCTGAGTATCGGCAACAATTTTATCATGTTCATGATAGTCTGGGATCTCATTTATAACTGACCCTAGCTCAGATAAAAGATCAGTCATTCGCTGGTACGCTTCTTTGCTTGTCCGATGGGGAATCACAATCATTTTCTGGCCTTTCGGGTCAAAACCCGGCCCATGCAGTGAGTGACATGTGATAATATGTACATCTTTAGGAAGAAACTTCTCAAATGCCGCAATTTCCGGATGCTTAACAGAGGTCTGACCAGCGACAATAGCACCGTGTTTTGTATATGAACCGTATAATTGCACAACTTCAGCAATATGCTCTGCCTCTACAGAATAAAAAATGACGTCTGAGATCCGAGAAATCTCTTTCCCATCGTCAAGCACAGCAATCCCGAAAGGAGCGAGCTCGGCTTTAAGTAATTCAGTACGATGAGGCAGGTCACAGCCATAAACAGGGTAGCCTGCCTTTGCGAATGATTTAGCGTAGATACAGCCCATGTCGCCCAGGCCGATAATTCCAATGTTCATTTTTATGGAGCAGTATAGTCTGTGATATAATTGAGAGTTGAATTAAACTATGGTAACTTTTACACCCATACTTTCCAGCTGTTTAACAGTGTGATCGGTAATGCCTTTATCAGTGATTACATGGTCGATTTCGTCTATATTACAGATTTTACCAAAGCCGCGCTTACCAAATTTTGTTGAATCTGTTAGAACAATGGTCTTTTGCGATACACTGATCATCTGGCGATTCAAATGTGCCTCCATCATGTTAGTTGTGGTAATACCGAATTCGAGGTCAATTCCGTCAACACCCAGGAATAGCTTGTTGCAGAAGAAATCCTGCAGTATACTTTCAGAATAGGGGCCCATTACTGAAGTTGAACTTTTTCTCATCATGCCGCCTAGCTGAATTACTTCTGTGTTTGGATGCCTTGATAACTCCATAGCAACATTCAATGCTGATGTGATAACTGTAATATTTAAATTCACAGGAAGGCATCTTGCAAATGCAAGAACCGACGTTCCGGAGGCTATAATTATCGAATCGTTCTCCATCACAAGGTCGGCAGCAACCTGCCCGATGCTTGTCTTTTCGTTAGACTGAAGCTTTTCTTTTTCGTTTACAGAACGGTCGACAGTGTAAGGATTGCTTAGGGTGGCTCCGCCATGAATTTTAAAGAGCAAGTTTTTATCTTCTAAAAGTTTTAAATCCTTTCGAATCGTTACCGATGAAACTTTCAGTTCCGCGCACAGATCGACGACATTTATATATTGCTCCTTTTGTAGCTTTTTGATAATGTACTGATGTCTTTCGGCTAAACTACTCATGTAATGACGTTTTTTGTGATACTGCAAAATAGATAAAATTTATTAAAAATCTTTCAGGGAACCCGATGCGCTAATACCCTGTTTTTTTTTAAAAGAATAAATAAAAGGTTTCGAAATGTTTATTATAATTGCGTATTATTTCGATTTATTATTT
>JAZKIH010000112.1:0-9523 GCA_040384965.1 Bacteroidota bacterium
TTCTTGTGTAAGTGTTTAAAACATCTTTTAGTTTTTGGGGTTGTAAGGACATTCACCCTCTACTAAAAGAGGCATTAAAAGCACTTTTAAATGAAATCTGAAACTAATTTCTGGAAACGAATTGGAATTCAAGACTGGTTTCTGAGCGACACTGGTGTAAAATCCTCAGCACCAAAGACTCTAACCCCCAACGAAGTTTACAAATATATCATTGAAAAATTCAAGGAGTCGATTTCGGTTCTTTCGTTTGCAGACAGGGTAGTATTTTATCATGAGTACATAATTTGTTTTAATCCGGACGATTACAAGGAATTCATGGAGGCTAAACGCGGAATCTTCGGGCTTATAGTTCAGGAAACTGTAAAAAAATTCTATGAGATACTCACCCAGTCACGTACAGAGCTTAGAGTCGTTGAGCCTTCAAGTAATAAATGGGTGTTCAGATTTGTTTCTCACCCGGACTATGAAAAAGGAGATAAAGGATTCATCGGGCGCCTTCTGCCAGGAACAACTCAAAAGGAAGAAAGCTTGCGGGTTACATTTATACCACGGCAAACCGGTCTGGCACAAACTTTTGATATTAATCAGGAAAATCTGAAAGGTTTTACTTTTTATAGCGAAGGCTATTACGAAGTACCTTATGTGAATGATCTTACACCAGGCGAGACTACGGTAAAGAATGTCGAAAATGCGGCACTTGCAAGATTTGAGACAATTCTTCCCGACAAAGCGTTTGCCGGCCATAAGGTTGAGTACTTTATGTCTGATGACGAAATTGTAGTTTCCGGGTCGGATGAAACACGTGACAAAACCAATATTTTCAAAATTCCTTCAGAATGGGTGGATACCCCGCACCTTACAATTAAGCACAACAAATCTGATTCAAAATTCTACCTGGCTTCATTCGGAGAGAAAACCATGGTGAATGAAAAAGAGATTGAAAAGAGTGATATTAATTCACCTGTGTGGAGCGAATTGCCATTAAACTCTAAGATGATTTTAAATGGAATAATTGGTGTAAATATTTTCAAAGCCTAATCATGTCACACCTCTTGTCTTTCATCCTTCTCACAGTTTGTATTTTGCTGTTGTTTGCACATTTTATCGATATAAAAAACACCTATAAAAAGAATGGTTAATAACTTTTTCGGACTAACGGACACAGGTAAGGTTCGTGGGAATAATGAAGATACTTTCATTCTGCAGTCAGCTAAAGGCGGCGATTATCTCCTCGCCTCGGCTATTGATGGAGTTGGGGGGTATTCAGGCGGTGAAATAGCTGCAGCCCTGGCAAGGGAGAGTATTATTGAGTATTTCGAAAACTCCGGCAGTGATTTGACCACAATGATGGTCCAGGCTCTGATAAATGCCAACGAAAAGATCTATAACGAAAAGATCGAGGTTAAAGAACACGATAGTATGGCTTGTGTGCTAACACTTGCTGTTGTTGATATAAAGAACAATGAGTTTCATTATATACATGTCGGAGATACGAGGCTTTATCTTTTAAGAGACGGATCTCTGGTGAAGGTCACTAAGGATCAGTCATTTGTCGGCTTTCTTGAAGATAGCGGCAGGCTGACTGAAGAAGCGGCTATGAGCCATCCTAAAAGAAACGAGATCAATAAAGCACTTGGCTTTAACAATGCTCTGGAGAACGATCACGATTATTTCGAGACTGGCAAGTCTCCTTTCCTTCCGGGTGATGTGATTTTACTTTGCAGCGATGGATTGACGGACATGGTGAACAAGCAGGATATCACTGATATCATGACGAGTGATATTAGCCTGGAAAACATGGGTCAAAAACTGATTGATGCTGCCAATGCCAAAGGAGGAAAAGACAATATAACAGCTGTTTTGGTCAAAAATGACAATCCCGTTCAGAAACAAGAGGCTGTTAAACGCTCCGCAGTTTCAAAAAAAAAAGTATTAACAGATGATAAGCCGGGTCCCGAAAAGGTAATTCTGGATGATGTAGTGTTAACAACACCTAAGCCTCCCAGGAGCGGAAATAAAACAGCAATTACGCTTTTGTCGGTGTTATCAATGGCTTTATTAGCAAGTACAATTTACCTGCTCTGGATGCGCGGTCAGGAGATTGCTACTCACGAGCAAATTTCTACCGTAGACACGAGCGCTGTGGTTGCAGAGACTACCTTGGCACAGCAATTTGGTGCATTTTCAGGAGATACTTTGGTTCTCAGTGATTCAGTGTATAACAAACCTTTAATTATTTCCAAATCAATCAGGCTGGATAGAGATAGTCTGTATGTATTATCAAGAGGAAAAATTGTACTCAAGCGGGATTCATTATTCCGTGGCCCTGCATTTATTATTCCTTCTTCCGGCAAAAATATTGTGTTGAACGGATTGACTCTTGACGGATTTGATATCGGGATCGCAAGCCATAGTAAAAAAGTGCGTATTGAGGGGTTGAAGTTTGTTAATGTGCGTGTTCCGGTGCAATTTTCATTTCCCGCTCCAGTAGACAGTTTTATGAATGGAACGCTGGCAGAGATATTCCTTAGAAATGATTCATTAGCAGTTCCAATTCGAAACTAGTATGGCCAGGATGAACTCACAAATTAGTGGCAGAAGATTTGAACGCCTCTTTCTAGGACTTCTTGCTGTCGTTTTCGCAGTATTATTTTTCTTTCTTTATCAAGTTCTTCAGCGCGATTTTGAAGAAGTGCCAAAGCGCATTGCTGATGGAACGATGGTAAATCTTAATGCGGGAAAGACAGCTGAACGCATCAATACCCTGATGATCAAGGGATATTACTTTGAAGATAAGAAAGACATAGAGCTAATCAGGTCTGTTGTAGAGAGAGGAAACTTAAAGGACAATACAGTTATTGATAACATTGGAGAGCTCAACAAAAGAAAGTTTTTTGTCAATGCAGATGAAGCACAGGCTGCGGGAGGAGTTGCCTTTAAAATGAGAGTTAGGGCATCAAGGGCTTTACTCGGTTTCACAGGTGATGATTCGTTAAGATATAGTCAGGAGAAGTCTGCGCCTCCAGCTTTGCCCGCGGTAGTAGAAGTTAAGTCCGGCGATCATAACATCGGAGGCGAGATTGTTAACTCCGACAAAGTACCTGTTTCAGGAGTTCTTGTAAGGCTTATTATGATCTTGCCTCAGGACAGTGTTTATAGTGATGAAGTATTAGAGGTCGAGCGCAGGATCACCGAGACCGGGACTGGCTTTACAAAAACTTTTGTTGCAGACAGTACCAAAGGGCGGCAGTTAGAATCTCTTACTGCTTATGCCAGGACAGATGCGCAGGGAAAATTCCAGTTTTCCGGACTGCCAAATGGAAAGGCTTATCAGGTGCTCCCGCTTCAACCGGGATTCCAGTTTGGAACATCCAGAGGGGTTCAGGAATTAGAGGATGACGTCGCGTTAAGCTTCACTCAAAACGTACACACAATCAGGCTGCTGTCCACAAGAGATTTCAACATTCTCAAAAAAGAAAAGACATTAATAGTAAGAACACCTGAAGAATTTATGCAATGGTTCTGGATAATTATTGGCGGTTTTCTGGGAGCCTTTTTTCTGGTGCATTTACTTCTAAGTGTCAGGTTCCCTGAAGCTGACCAGATTATACTGCCTGTGCTGATGTTTTTCGGCGGGATTTCGCTTCTGACATTGCTTAGCCTTCAGGATCCACTACGGGATCGTTTCTTCGCAAAGGACACCTTGTTTTATTTAATCGGCGGTTTGGCTGGACTTTGTATTATTCTGTTTCTTAATGTCAAAAAGCTGAATCCGGATTCAGGGTTCTACAGAATGTTCATATTTCGCCGCAACCGGCTGGCAGCAAACGGATGGCCCTGGGCAGCGTTGGCAATAGGTCTGCTTATATTAACCATTATATTCGGCACAGGGCCAGAAGGAAGCGGGGTGAAGGTGAATTTGTTCGGTGTTCAGCCGAGTGAAATTGTGAAGTTTGGCATCATGTTCTTTCTGGCTGGTTTTTTCGCAACTAATGAGAAATTTATCTCAGAATATAGGACTTACAGAAAGCGATGGTCATTTTTCTCATTCGCTTTAATTGCAATTCTAATTTCAATATTTCTTTTTTTGGTGCTCGGAGATCTTGGGCCGTCTATGGTAATATGTTTCACATTTATAATTCTGTTCTCTTTTTCACGGGGTGATTTCTCGTTTATGATCGCCTCGATAGTGCTGTATGTATTAGCAATCTGGTTATTAAACAGCTTGTGGCTTGCTACGCTCATCACAGTTGTCTTGCTTGCCGTTGCAATGATTTTTAAGCGCAAGCAAATGAGCGAATCAGCCATTATGGCTTTAGTCGTAATATCCGGATTTCTGCTTATTGATCAAATCCCTCAATTAGATAAATTATTTCCGGGGCCAGTTCAGCGACTTGTGGAACGTAAGTCTATCTGGCACGACGCATGGAATAACGAGGTATATGGCGGAGACCATGTAGCGAATGGCATATGGGCAATGTCAGGGGGCGGAATAAGTGGACAGGGTATTGGTGAGGGATTTGCTAAAAATATCCCTGAAGCTCATACCGATATGGTTCTTCCTGCGATTGGGGAAGAATTTGGCCTGGCAGGTATCATTTGCATTTTTATACTTTTCCTAATTTACCTCCATCGATCGATATTAATTGGGCGTCAAACAGGAACTCCCTTTTTGTTCTATTTATGTGCGGGAATTGGTATCAGTACGTTTGTGCAGTTTCTCTTAATTGCCGGGGGCTCTACCGGGGCTTTGCCTTTGTCCGGCGTGTCACTACCGCTAGTCAGCTACGGGGGATCGTCTTTATTGGCGAATATTGTTGCAGCAGGGTTCCTTTTGTCTGCATCCAGAGTTAGAGGCACGGAAGTTCAGATGAATTTTATAAGCAAACAGCAAGACAGAAATCTTGTTCCTGCACTTGCTGCTGCTTTTATAGGAGTACTCCTGTTAACCGTTAACGTCGGCTCGTATTTGATCAATAATTCAAAATGGGTCGTTCAGCCTTCACTGGTTGCCGATCGAAGTGGCGCTCGAATGTTTAGTTATAATCCTAGGATTAATATCCTGATGAACAAGCTTCAGGCAGGTTCTCTCTACGATAGAACGGGCCGTATTCTTGCCACAAGTAAGCCTGAACTTATAAAAGGTCAGCGAAGCAAACTATCTGCGGCAGGAGCGGCAGGTTACGATCTCGATTCCGCCATGCATAAGAGGCTCGACAGGTATTATCCGTATGAAGAGCAGATGTTCTTCTGGACTGGCGACGCGAATACCGGAATTTTTAATGGCAGCACGAACGGATATTTTGCAGAATATGAACATGCGGCTGAACTTCGCGGCTTTAATACACCAATAACGAAATTCAATGCCATTGCCACCCGTTTCCAGGAAGACAGGTTCCTCGCTCGGGGCGTCAAAGAAATGACAGTTAGTAAAAAGGATTATAGCGAGCTGGCCCCGCTTTTATTAGCTGGAATTAACAGTAAAGAGGTCGAAGACTTTAAACAAAGGAATCGTGACGTAACACTAACTCTTGATGCTGGTCTTCAATCCAACATTCAAGCGTCTATTGCCAAAGACGACTCGCTGAAAGATAATAGAGTTTCAGTTGTTATTATGGAAGATTCAACCGGTGACGTGCTCACCTCAGCTGTTTACCCTCTGCCTGTCGTCAAAGACTGGGATCTCATGACTATGACTCAGGCGGACCAAAACAAATTAGCTAACTGGATGACGACTTCTGATCTTGGATTTACATACGCAACGCAGCCTGGATCAACCGCTAAGATCCTGACAGCTATGGCGTCCTTTAATAAATTAGGATTGGGTGCTGCTGAGAAAAAATATCAGGTAAGTTCTTTTGAACGGATTAGGACTAAGGGTATTGAACCAGATGAAACTGGTCTTATCACACTTGAGCGCGCGATAGTGAAGTCCAATAACGTGTATTTTATCAAATTAGCTAATGAGGAGCATTTACAAGAGAATATGGCGGATTTATATCTGAAAACGGGTATGTTTTTGAGAGGCGTTGGTGGGTATTATTATGCTAAAGATGGTAGCAATGCTGTCCAGGAAAATAAGTGGCGGGACTTGTGGCGTAAGACAGAGTTTGATACAAAACCGAAATATAATCCTGCAAATATCCGAAGGACACGTGCGAAGGGAATTTCAGGAATGTCGTGGGGACAAGGCGAGTTAATTGCTACGCCAGCTGCTGTCGCCAGGTTAGCTTCGGCCGTATCAAACCATGGAAACCTCACTGACCATAGATTTGTTCTTAAGGTAAGTGACAACGAAATGCCAGTAAAATCAAGCGTGCAGCTTACAAATCCACAATATGCCGCTTTGCTCAAACAGTACATGATTAAGCAAAGTGAGACTAAGACTGCAGCTTTAGGCATCGCTGTCGGCGGGAAATCAGGAACGCCGGAAAGGATTTGGAAAGGTGCAAGGATTAATGATGGTTGGTACGTGTTTTTTGCACCTAAAGCGTCAGGCAGCGGCAATATTGTCGTATGTATTAGAGTAGAATCAACGAAAGGTTCAAGTGATGCTGTGAAAGCCGCAGCACAACATGTTATTCCACAGCTGTTAAAGGCGAAATATATTAAAAGTTTGATCGTTTCTGGTCAGAACCTGGCGGTGCAGTCGCCGGCATCTGTCACGCCTGCCGAAGACCCCGAAATGGAGATACAGGATAGTATTATACGATAAGTGCGAGACTGTGACAGAAAAATATAAGATTGGACTATTTTTTGAAGTAAATTATCAAAAGACAATATAATGTTTGACATATTTAAAGGAGACCCGGATAGCCAGATGGATGTAAAAGCATCCAGAGACGCCGCTATAAGATTTATCAAAGAAGAGCTTCAAAAACTGGAAGGAGGAGAAGGAAAAAATATCAGGGGGCTTCAATTATATGTTGCGCCTAATAATGAAGAAAAACATGTCTTTGAAGCTGCAATGTATGTCGAAGATCCTGAAAAGCTCAAAGAAGAAGTTCAAAAGATTGCTGACGATTTTGATATTGAACTTCCGGCAACCTGGACCATGGAGGTGTTATTTGTCGACGCAGTACCCTCTGAAGCAAAAAGAGCTTCTGATCTGAATATTGGTTTGTTCGTTAAAACCAGGCAAAACTTAATCCAAAAAGACCTTAAAGCTTGTATCCGTGTTTTGAACGGGGAAGCAGAAAAAGAAGAATATACAATTCATTCAGGGATCGATAAAGTGACAATAGGAAGGGAAAGAAGTGCGCAGGGCTCGGATGGATTTTTTCGCATGAACAGCATAGCCTTTCCGGGAGACAGTTCTAATGAGGCTAATAAATACATAAGCAGGCAACATGCACATATAGCCTGGAATTCTGAAATAGGTTCTTTTATGATCTTTGCGGATGAGGGCGGTGTTCCTCCGAACAATAAAATAAAAATTAAATCCATTGGTGATGATACACCCTTTAAACTCAATTCAACTCAGATTGGACACGTTCTCCGCGAAGGTGATCAGGTTATTCTTGGAGAGTCTGCTGTTATAGAGTTTAGATTTCTTCATAACGAAACCGATCAATAATGGGTAAGGTGTTCACAATAACCGAAGGTTTGGAGAACATGGGGGCAATACGCACCGGTGGGCAAGGCTCCGTATACAAGGGCAAACGCCTTGGAGAGATAATCAGTGCTGTCAAATTGCTGCCAACCCCAATTCATACAGAAGATAAAAAAGACAAGAATTACAGAGACTTCAGTAACGAAGTTGAGAAGCTAAAGAAGGTAAACGAGATTCCTAATCCTAATGTTGTTAAAATATTAAGTTCAGGACTCACTGAAAGTGGTTCATTCCCATTTATCGAAATGGAGTTTATTGAGGGACCAGATCTGGAAGAATTGTTGAAGGCACCTCATGACCCTATTTTTACTGTTCACGAGCTTGTAAAGCTAGCAAACCAGCTTAGCAATGCATTAGCACATTGTCATAAGGTCGGAGTTAAGCATGGCGATATCAAAAGCAACAACGTCAAGTTCAACGCCCATACCGGAAATTATATACTGCTTGATTTTGGACTTGCTATAATGTCCGATGAAGAGAGGAGAACGAGTCTTCGACGTGCTGGTGCAATCGAATTTATGGCCCCCGAACAAAACGAAGGCCAAATGCTGTTCGAGAGTGATGTTTATAGTTTCGGTGTTATCTTGTATGAACTGCTGGCAGGCAGGGTACCATTCCCGTTAAATGATAAAGGTGAAACCGCTCGGAATAAGGTAATGCTTTCACACATGGAATCACCTGTGCCTGATGCATTGGAATTACGACGGAAGCATTTGCCAAAAGACTGGTCGCCGGAAAAAAGAGAAAGCGAAATGAAAGTGCCAGTCTGGCTTTTGGAAATTATTGACCGCTGTCTTGAGAAAAATTCATCTTCCAGATTTAAAAACGGTGTCGAACTTCATGACGCGATTGTAAAGAATTTTACAGCGGATATCGGACAATCAGAAGTGGCCGTGAAGAGGAGCAACCAGCTGGAAAAAGAGAATAGTGATCTTAAAGACAGACTTCTTATTCTGGAAGGTCGTGATATAAGCAGGGAGCCCGTGAATGGCGGTTCGTACGCAGATCCAGACAAAATAAGTCTTTCTAAACCTTTTTTTTACGCGTTATTATTGTTGTTATTTGGCCTCATTGGTTACACCGCATACTCTTTATATGACAGAGAGCCAATTGATCAGAATAGGGAGGTTGTCACGCAAATGGACACGACTTCTGTGGATTCATCGCAAACTGTAGAAGAGCCCGAAAGAAAGCCCGAGGACAATCGCGACAAAGAGATAAGATCTATGATTGATTCTGTGGAAAAGTCGGTCCGCGACAGAGATTCAGTTAATAATGAAGTTAAGGACCCTGTAGTTGAAGATCCGGCACCCGTGCAGGAGACAGAACCGGCTCCAGCTTCTACAGACGAAAACGAAACTCCCACGCAAAGGCCTCCTAAATACACTCTCTCGGCAACCCGAGCCTATTTCTACACTGATCCGAATGAAAATTCCCGAAAGAATAATTTCCTCGCGAAATGGAATAGCCCGGAATTAACAGCTCTAGACGACAAGAATGGATTCATTTACGTCGTCTTTTTCACTATTAACGGTCAAGTTACCAAAGGCTGGCTGCGTAAACGCGATTTGAGAAAAATAGCAGGATAGCTGCAATCAATGTGCAGTCTGCATCAAGAAAGTCAAACAAATTCACATCAGAAGCAATGTGAAGTTTCTTTCTCAACCTGTATCGGCTACTTCAACGGCGCGAATAAAATTTACACCTATCTTAAGTCGCTATAATAGTTAAATTCGCGAATGAGAGCTTTGCTAAACGTCGTGGCGGTATTATTACTGTTATCATCCTGTTCGAAGAATATTGAATCTAAGGATCTTTATGGCAGATGGAACTATATCAAAGTTGAAAACACAAATCCTCAGGATACCTTGCCTGATGGGGAACTTGAATTACAATCGCCTGCTATAATAT
>JAZKIH010000113.1:0-17441 GCA_040384965.1 Bacteroidota bacterium
TTAACTTTAGGCCAGTTTATAATTGAAAAACAGAGTGATTTTCCATATGCAAAAGGAGAGTTATCCCGCTTACTAAGGGATATTGGAATTGCCGCCAAAATAGTCAATCGCGAAGTCAACAAGGCGGGTCTGATGGATATCCTGGGCGAAGTAGGCACAATCAATATTCAAGGTGAAAGCCAAAAGAAATTGGATGTTTTTGCGAATGAGCAATTCATATCTGCTTTAACGAGTGGCGGAGAGTGCTGTATCGTCGCTTCTGAGGAGAATGATGAGTTTGTACCTATCGACGCTAAGGTTTCTAAAAATGCACGATATATTGTTGCTATAGATCCATTAGATGGCTCCTCAAACATTGATGTAAATGTAGCTGTGGGAACGATATTTTCAATTTATCGCAGAAAGTCAGTGGATGGGAAAGCAACTTTAGAAGATGTACTCCAGCAGGGTACTGAACAGGTTGCAGCTGGTTATGTGATCTACGGCTCATCTACCATGCTTGTTTATACAACAGGAAAAGGCGTTAATGGCTTTACTTTAGATCCATCAATAGGGGAATTCTGTCTATCACATCCTGAAATGAAAATACCCCGGGATGGAACTATTTATTCCATAAACGAAGGCAATTACGTCCATTTTCCGGACGGAGTGAAAAAATTCCTGAAATATTGCCAGATTGAAGATGATCAGACTTCCCGCCCATATACATCAAGATATATAGGATCAATGGTTGCGGATATTCACCGGAACATGATCAAAGGCGGCATCTTTATATATCCTACGACGTCAAGCGCTCCTAAAGGCAAGCTTAGACTTGTTTACGAGTGCAACCCGATGGCCTTTATTATAGAACAGGCCGGCGGTCGCGCGACTGACGGCTATAACAGGATTCTCGATCAGCAAGTGACATCTCTGCACCAGCGATCAGCCATCTTTATCGGCTCAGAAAACATGGTTTTAAAGGCAGAGGAGCTTATGCGTCAGTATTCGGCATTAACCCCGGGCGAAAAGGCCGGGGAGAAATTGGAGAAGTTGGGGGTGGTGCCAGGGATTGACTAAGTTGACAATTGACAGTTGACGAGCCGGAAAGTGAAATCTACAGACCCAGCTTAAGTTCCTCGCTTTCAAATACCTTGTCGATCAGCAGATCACGTTGTTTGCCAGCCATCACCGCTAGCTCATCGCAGCGTTCGTTTTCGGGATGACCATTATGACCGCGAACCCACGTGAATTTTATCTTATGTAATTTATAAATATCAAGGAAACGCAGCCAGAGATCTTTATTTTTCTTCCCTTTAAATGCTGTTTTTACCCACCCGAAAACCCATTTTTTCTCAACTGAATCAATTACATACTTTGAGTCAGAGAAGATCATTACATCCTGACCTGGCTTTTTTATGCTTTCGAGCCCTTTTATCACGGCCAGCAGCTCCATACGGTTATTCGTTGTTCTGCGAAAGCCTTCTGAAATTTCTTTATAATGCTGGCCGGAGCGTAGTATAGCCCCATAACCTCCAGGGCCCGGGTTTCCACTGGAAGCACCATCAGTATAAAGCTCGATCATGATAGAATGGTCATTGAACGGCAATTATAAGAATTTGTAGCGAAAATATCAGAAGGAACATCATAGCTTTCGATTCTGAAAACAAACCGCTGGTTGATTTGCAATTTTTAAGCTGCTGCTGGGATGAACCCTGGATAAACAAAACCTTGTTGAAATTTAATTAAAGCTTCAGGGTAAATTCAATTCCGGAGATTTTAAATTATATTAGGATTATCCTTCAAGAAATTAAAACTCATCGTATGAAACGACTCGTACTATTATTTGCAGGTATTTTATTTGCAGTCTCAATGTCTGCGCAAGTGCCCTATAATTCAGCAGTTCCCAACGGATATACTAAAAAAGCTAGTGTTTCTGAGCAAGTTGGATTGACCCAGGTTACAATTACTTACCACCGACCTGCTGTAAACGGACGCGAAGGAAAAGTATGGGGTCAGATGGTTCATAAAGGATTTGTTGATCAGGGTTTTGGGAGCCGCAACCCGGCACCGTGGCGGGCGGGTGCCAATGAGAACACCACCATCGAATTTGATAGCGATGTGAAAGTTGAGGGGCAAGTCCTTCCGAAAGGCAAATATGGATTGTTTATTGCGTACGATCCTTCAGAAAGCACAGTGATTTTTTCCAAAAAATCCGATGCATGGGGTTCATTTTTCTACAATGAGAAGGATGATGCTTTACGGATCAAGGTTAAGCCAGCACCGATTGAAACAAGCGTGGAAAATTTGAAATACGAGTTTTTAAATCAAAAGCCCAATTCAGCCGTAATTGCCCTTTCCTGGGAGAAATTATCTATCCCTTTTAAAATTGAAGTGGATTATTTGAAACAACAATTTGACGCTTTTATAACGGAGTCACAAAACCCGAGGGGTTTTACATCCCAGGGATTAAACATTGCAGCAAACTGGGCATTGCAGAATAATTACCAATTGGAAAAAGCTCTTGAATGGGCCAATACAGCCACAAATAATAACTTCCCGGGAGATCCAACTTCATTTTCGGCGCTGAGTACTAAAGCTGGAATATTGAATAAACTCGGTAAATCTGATGAGGCTACGGCGGTAGTGAAGACTGCTTTACCATATGGCAGTACCGCTCAGCTCCAGCAATTTGGAAGGCAACTTATCCTGGCAAAACAGCCGAAGACCGCATTGGAGGTTTTCGAGTTTAGTTACAATAAAAATCCGGACCAGTTTCCAACGCTCACGGGAATGGCCCGGGGTTTATCAGCAACCGGTCAATATGTTAAAGCTTTGGAATATGCTAACAAAGCGTTGGTACTGGCGCCAAATGATGCAGGTAAACAGGCGGTGCAAGCAATGATTGAAAAGCTCAAGGCCGGGACAGACATTAATTAAACACGATAAATCTCACATTACATCATAAAAAAATTTGCAGGGTGTGGTGAAATTCTTACTTTTGCATACACAAAAAAAACGGTGGCTGTAGCTCAGCTGGTTAGAGTATTGGTTTGTGGTGCCGAGGGTCGTGGGTTCGAGCCCCATCAGCCACCCGTTAATTTGAAAGCAGTCTGAAAAGGCTGCTTTTTTTATTTTTAGTCCGTTTTCTGAATGGGATCAACGACCCAAACGAGATATATAATCTCTTACTTGCTTTTCCAACTGATTGAAAATGAGTCCTGCCATGATAATCACACATGCGATGAGTTTCCACGCCGGAAGCTGTTCATTCAAAAATATGGCGGAGCTTAAGAGGCCGATTACTGGGACCAGCAGAGTAAAAGGCACAACTACATTGGTGGAGTAGGAGTTGAGAAGAAATCCCCAAATTCCATAGCCCAGGGTAGTAGACATGTAAACGATATAGAGTACAGCGAGAGCTGACTCTATGTTAATATTGGCAAATGAGGTCGTTATAACGGCTACACCTTCGGTAGCCAGCGATGCAACTACCATAAAAGGAAGTGCAATCAGGTTTCCCCAGGCAACTAATGCGAGAGGTGAATCAGCAGCCACTTTTTTGGAGAACATATTCCCTATCGCCCATGCCAGAGCTGAGAATAGCATGAGAATGAATCCTACAAGAGTTGTGCCGCCACCTACTCGGCTAGCAACCAGCGCCAGACCAACAAAGGCAATCAATGCACCAATTATTTTCCATTTTCCGGGCCGGTCATTAAATAAAAGCGCTGCTAGCCCCATTGAGAAGAAAACTTGAACCTGCAAAACCAATGAAGCTAGTCCCGGTGAAAGGCCTAGGTGAATACCCGTAAAAAGAAGGCCAAACTGCATTGCGAAAGTAAAAATCCCATAACCCATTATAAACTTTAATGGTGCTTTAGGTCTTGGGAGAAAAAAAACAAATGGTACGGCCGCAAGTGCAAAACGTACTGCACATAGAAGAAATGGAGGGAATGTCTTAAGGCCGTAATGAATGGCAATGAAGTTTAGTCCCCAGATCAAAACAGTCAGGAGTGCTAAAAGGAGGTGTTTCAGTTTCAATGCAGTAGTATTACCCCCATATTTCATTCGCAGCAGTAAGAATTACCGGCATACCATTAGTTACCATAATGGTATGTTCATGCTGCGCCACGTAGCCGCCACGGTTCCCAATTAAAGTCCAGCCATCTTCCTGCTGATCAGCATAGGTCGAGTCTGTTGCAATAAAAGTTTCAATTGCTACAATCGAGTTCTTTTTAAAACGGTTGGTGTTGTGCCGGTCATAACAGTTCAGGATATCATGTGGCTCTTCATGCAAGCTTCTTCCAACTCCATGACCTGCAAGGTTTTTAATGACCTTATACCCGGCAAGTTTTGCTTGCATTTCTATTAGCCGGCCAATCTCTGAGATCTTTACACCCCCTTTGATATTGCTTATCGCTTTCTTTAAAATTTGTTTTGAAACATCAACAAGAGGCTGCAATTGATTTAAATCTCTTCCAAGTATAAATGACCCGCCATTGTCCGCCCAAAAACCATTAAGTTCTGCAGACACGTCTATATTTATGAGATCACCCTCAGCCAGAATTCGTCGCTTTGAAGGTATCCCGTGAGCAACTTCACTGTTCACACTAATGCAGGTCCAACCAGGAAAGTCATAAGTTAATTTTGGAGCAGATTTGGCATTCATTTGAGTCAGGATGTTACCCCCGAAATCATCGAGCTGTTTGGTCGACATACCTGGTTCAGCATACTCCCGCATTTGCTTTAAAGTTTCAGCAACAGCGTTACTGACCTGCTCCATCCCAAATAGTTCTTCCTGTGAAGTGACTGACATAGTCTGTGTTTTTGCAAATATAATTCTTTTGGCAGAGCTCGGGTGTAGGTTTTGATTCTCTTACATTGAAATGGCACATGGCGAGGGAATGCTAACGATAACAATCATCCATATTTACTACTTTTGCCGCAGCCGTGATTTAGAATGCCAAGTGATTTTCATTTGATGAATTCCGGTTTTAGATATTAGTTCCTGTATGCCTCTTCGTCTCAATTTATTTGATTTCTCGCAAAAAGTAAATTACCGTACAGAAGTCCTTGCCGGACTGACAGTGGCAATGACGATGATCCCCGAGTCTCTA
The DNA here is from genome assembly GCA_040384965.1 of Bacteroidota bacterium. Taxonomy (GTDB): domain Bacteria; phylum Bacteroidota; class Bacteroidia; order Sphingobacteriales; family Sphingobacteriaceae; genus Daejeonella. The sequence goes on from JAZKIH010000113.1 coordinate 5,100, forward strand.
TCGTTTGCGATTCTAGCCGGGTTTCCGCCATTAACTGGTTTATATGCTGCTTTTATTATGGGTTTAGTTACGGCTGTTTTTGGTGGCAGGCCTGGGCTGATTTCAGGTGGCGCGGGTGCAACGGTTGTGGTATTGATCGCCTTGATGAAGTCCAACGGACTTGAATATGTTTTTGCTGCTGTTGCGCTTGCAGGGATTATTCAGATACTTATTGGTCTTTTCAAACTCGGCAAGTTTATTCGACTTGTGCCACAACCGGTGATGTTTGGCTTTGTAAACGGATTAGCGGTCATAATATTTATGTCTCAGTTCTCGCAGTTCAAGATGCAGGGAACAGAAACATGGTTGTCAGGCTCTGCGCTTTATATAATGGCCGGGCTTGTAGCATTAACTATTACATTAGTCGTGTTTCTCCCCAAAATAACCAAGGCTATTCCAGCATCGTTAATGGCTATTATTGTTGTGTTCGCAGTAGTTTATGGCTTTAATATCAAGACCAGAACCGTGAGCGATATTGCTTCGGTAGCGGGCGGATTTCCGCCGTTTCATATTCCCCAAATCGCACTCGACTTTGAAACAATCAAAATCATATTTCCTTATTCTTTAATTATGGCATCGGTGGGTTTGACAGAAGGACTTTTGACGTTGAATCTTGTTGATGAGATTACGGGTACCAAGGGAAACGGGAATCGGGAAAGTATTGCCCAGGGGAGCGCAAATGTGCTCAATGGATTTTTCTTTGGGATGGGTGGTTGCCCTATGATCGCACAAACTCTGGTCAATCTGTCTGCCGGATCAAGGGCCAGACTTTCTGGTATTGTAGCCGCATTAACCATTTTGATAATTATTTTATATGGCGCGCCCGTTATCGGCCAGCTTCCAATGGCAGCTTTAGTGGGTGTGATGATTATGGTTGCTATAGGAACGTTTGAGTGGGCCAGCTTCCGGATTATAAATAAAATGCCCAGGCACGATATTTTCGTGGGTATATTGGTAGCTGGAATCACTGTGTTATTACATAACCTTGCTCTTGCAGTTCTGGTCGGAGTGATCATTTCTGCGCTTGTCTTCGCATGGGAGAGCGCCAAACGTATACGTGCCAGAAAACATATTGATTCTGAAGGTATTAAATACTACGAGATATTCGGTCCCCTGTTCTTTGCGTCAGTTACAGCTTTTAACGAAAAGTTTGATGTTGCGTCAGACCCTCAGGAAGTTGTGGTCGATTTTAAGGAAAGCAGAATTTCAGATATGAGCGGCATAGATGCGCTTAATAAACTAACCGAGAAATATGCTTCTGCCGGGAAAAAACTGCATCTCCGGCATTTAAGCCCAGACTGCATTAAATTGTTGGAAAATGCTGAAGGTGTGATAGATGTGAATATCATGGAAGATCCTAATTACAGAGTAGCAACGGAAAAATAAGGATTCGATCGACGTTTATAGATACAAGACCACCAGAGAAATGAAGATATCACCAAATCAAAAGTGGATTACCTTTTCTAACATCAGTACCTTATTGATGATGCTTGTTGTGGTCGCCATGATATTTCGCCCTGACTTTAAAGCTGTAATTATCCAGGGTTTGATGCGAATAGGCCTCTTTCAACCGGATCTAAAGGCAAACACTAAGTTAACCTCCCCAACCAATCAACGATATTCCACTGACTCCGTATCATTCCTTTATGAGACGGGGGAGAAGGTTAGGCTGGGTGATCTTAAAGGTAAAGTTGTTTTCATAAATTTCTGGGCAAGCTGGTGTCCGCCTTGTCTTGCTGAAATGCCATCTATCGATAAGCTGGCCGCCAAGTATAAAGGAATTAAGGGTATCGAATTTCTTACTGTCGATGTTGATGGAGATATTAGTTCATCAAAAGCTTTTATGAAAAAGCACAGATATAATTTGCCTGTAGCTATCCTTGCCAGTAAAATTCCTAAAGATTATTTCTCCGGCTCACTGCCCACTACTGTAATTATTAACAAGACCGGCCAAATAGTTTTTCGTCAGACTGGAGCTGCGGATTACAGTAACCCAAAAATCTCTGCATTTATAGAAAGGCTGCATCGATAGTCAAATCGCAGCATTTTTAAAATAATAGCATTGGTGCGGTCTGCAATTACAGACCGCTGGTATCTAGGTTAATCTACAAATAGTTTTCCTTCAACACTATCGTCCATGGCTTTGCCAGTTACTAATGATACAGCAATTTTGAGAAAAGCAATTGCTTTACCATGTTTAGTGTCCCAATAATAACCCTGAGTGGGATCAACTTTGATGAGACTAATCATAGGGTCATTTTTACCATTTTCAAACCATACCTTAAACATCGGCTGCCAGAGCTCATCAATCTTGTTCTGATCGTCAATCATTTCTGCAATGCCGTAGATACTGACGAAACCGGTATGCTTGTCAGCCTGGAAAAGAAGCTGAACTAAAGGGTCATGAGCAATTTCTGAATTCTTCTCGCTGTCTTTACGGCTCAGGAACCAAATATTGCCCTCATCATCGACCAATTGTTCTGACATTGGACGGGTTGAAAAAGGTAAACCTGTCCTTATAGCTGAACAGAAAAAGCAATTTTCTGCTTTTTCTACTAGTTCCTTTAATTTTGCTTTTGCCTCAGGCCCTTCCAGGTTCTTAAGGTGATCTTCTGCGTGTTCCATAGATAAATTATTTTACTGATAACCGATAATTGCCGGGGATGTTTTCACGTTTTGAAAAGATCAGCTGGAAAATGCAGTTTTTTTAAAAAGGGATGTGATTGCTTTTTGTAATTAACTATTATGACCTGAGCGCAAGCGCTTCGTACATTGGTACCAGAGAAATCCACTGGGGATTGCCCTAAATTAAAAAGTTGTTAAAACCTTTTAGCAAGCCTTATTTCTGCGAAATAGGCATAAACTAATTAAAAAACGAATTTGGTATAGCGAAGAATAAATTTAGATTTGAATTACAATAATTAGGAACAGGAATCAATGATCTGTAGAGTTGAAGGCACATCTACATCTTATCGGTGATCTGTATAACACAAAAAAAAGAGGTTTTAACGTTTCAAAATTGCTAACCGTAATTATAAATCCTAAAGGAAGAAATAAAATGAAAGAAAAAGATACTTTGAAAAAAGAAGACGGTCAGTCCAGGCGGAATTTCATTAAGGCCGGTGCGATGGGCGTGGCAGGTTTTACGATTGTTCCTCGGCATGTATTAGGCAAAGGTTTTCTAGCTCCAAGTGATACATTATACATCGCTTCAGTTGGTGCGGGTGGGCAGGCAAATACGGATATTGGTGCATTTGATAGAAGCGGAAAAGCGAAAATTGCGTTTTTATGTGATGTAGATTATAACCGGGCTGCCGAGAACATTAAAAAGTTTCCTTCAGCTAAGAAATATACAGACTGGCGCGAGCTTTTCGACAAAGAGAGCAAGAACTTCGATGCGGTATCGGTTACGACGCCTGATCATACCCATGCGGTAGTTGGTTCTGCGGCAATGTCTCTCGGTAAACATATTTGGATCCAGAAACCACTTGCGCATGATATTTTCGAAGTTCGCCACTTAACCGAAATGGCGAAAAAATATAAAGTAGTAAGTCAGATGGGGAACCAGGGTTCATCTAACGACAGTGTCCGCACTATGCGCGAGTGGTATGATGCTGGAGTAATCGGAGATGTACACACGGTATATTGCTGGACAAATCGTCCGGTATGGCCCCAGGGAATTGCCTGGCCCACTAAAAGCACTACTCCTCCAGCTTCATTAAACTGGGATTTGTGGCAGGGAACAGCGCCTGCTAAACCTTTCCCACTTGGTTTTGCAGAGGGCGGGATCAAACTTGTTCCATTCAACTGGCGTGGATGGTGGGACTACGGGACTGGTGCATTAGGCGACATGGGAGCGCACATCATTGAAGCGCCCATGAGTGTTCTTGACCTTGGTTACGTTTCCGCCGTGGAGGCAAGCATTGGATCAACCTACGTGGATGAGTTTAGAGAAGGTATCTTTCCTGACAGCTGTCCGCGCGCGAGTTATGCTATTATGACCTTTCCTAAAACACCTAAAACGCAGGGCCCGGTAAAGGTTCATTGGATGGATGGCGGCATTATGCCAGAACGCCCGGAAGAACTGGGGCCGAATGAAGCATTTGGTAATGCTGACGGAGGAATGCTATTTATTGGAACAAAAGGTAAGATATTGGCCAATTGCTATGGTACTGCAGCGCGTTTATTGCCAACATCCCGTATGAATGAAGTTGAGGTGCCTGAAAAATTAGCTCGTGTAAAAGACAGCATTCAAGGGCATTGGGCACAGTGGGTGGAAGCTAGTATTGCCGGCTATGGTAAAATGGAAACAAGCTCGCCATTTGAGAAAGCCGGTTTATTATCAGAAGCAATGCTAATGGCTAACCTTGCAATTCGGGGCTACAATTTGCCAAAGCAGGTTCAAGGACCGGCTAATGCAGACGGAACACCAGGACGCGTCAGGACAACTTACCCGGGGCGTACTAAACTTCTTTGGGATGCTAAAAATATGAAAGTTACGAATGTGCCTGAATTGAACCAGTTTGTTAAACGTGAGTATCGTGCACCGTGGTCACTTAGTTCTTAAAATTAATGAGTGTTAAAAAATCAATAATCATATTGTCAATTGCTGGACTGTGTGCTTCTATTGCATTCAGCGACCGTTTTAATGCCTTACAGGCTAAGCCGGACGAGAGCCGTTTTACACCAGTTACCCTCACCCAGCCGGGTGATCTCGATGAGCCTAATACATTTGAGGTCCTCAAGGATGGGCGTGTATTGATAAGTGAAAGAAAAGGTGATATTAAATTATTTGATCCTGTTACCGGTGTAACCACTGTAGCAGGATCAATTTCTGTCAACACCAAGTATACCAGTGCTAAAGGGGTTGTTACTGAAGCAGAAGAAGGCTTACTGGGTTTAACTGTGGATCCGGATTTCGAAACAAATCACTGGGTTTATACCTTTTACTCTCATCCTTCACAAAGTAAGTTTGTGCTCACCCGCTGGGACTTTAAAGGTAGTAAACTGACTCCCGGGACTGAGAAGATAGTTATGGAATTTGCTACCCAGCGTGAAACCTGCTGCCATACCGGGGGCGGGATGACCTGGGACAAAGAAGGGAATCTTTATTTAACAGTTGGAAATAATACCGGCACTTCATTGTCCTCATCAACCGACGAACGGCCTAATAGGGTCAATTGGGATGATCAGCGCGGTACCGCAAATACAAACAGTCTGTTGGGTAAAATCCTCCGTATCCGTCCGCAGGCAGATGGATCCTATAAAATTCCGGCCGGAAATCTATTTCCCGTAGGAACTGAAGGAACCCGGCCAGAGATCTACACAATGGGCCATCGTAATCCGTGGAGGCCCTCTATCGACAGCAAGACGGGATTTTTATATTGGGGAGATATCGGTTCGGACGCTAATGAAGATACGGATATCAGTCCTAAAGGGTATGATGAGTTAAACCAGGCACGTAAGCCGGGTTTTTATGGCTGGCCATATTTTGTGGGACCTAATGCGGCGTTTAATATTTTTGATTACAAAGAAGGCGAACTTCTTGACCCTAAAGATCCATTGAAGCCTGTTAATAGTTCTTTAAATAACACTGGCCTAAAAGAATTACCGCCCGTGGCTGCGCCATTTATTTACTATCCTTATGGTGTATCTGATAAATTTCCACTACTTGGGAGCGGAAGTCGAAGCGCAACCGGAGGACCTGTGTACCGCAGGACGGACTTCAAAAATCCTAAAAGACCATGGCCTGCTTATTATGAAGGAAAATGGTTGGCAACTGACCTGGCAAGAGGTTGGATCATGTCTATTTCGATGAACGACGCTGGCGATTATCAATCTATGGAGCGATTCCTCGCTGATTATCGCCCCGTTGAACCTATCGATATGAAGTTCGGCCCAGACGGTGACTTGTATGTGCTGGAATATGGAAGTTTGTGGTTCGCTAAAAGTTCAAGCGCCAAGCTAGTGAGAATAGAATATAATTCAGGAAACCGTAAACCTCTTGTTGCGATTTCTGCCGACAAAATTGGCGGAGCTGTACCGCTTACTGTCAGTTTATCGTCAAAAAATACCAAAGATGCGGACGGTGATCCATTGCAGTACACATGGAAAGTAAGTACTGCTGGCGCCGCCGACCGGATTATTAAAACAGCAAATCCAATATTAAAATTAGATAAGCCTGGTATTTACACAGCAATGTTAACTGTTAGCGATGGCAAAACATCAAACAGTAAATCTCTACGTATTACAGCAGGAAACAGCCCGCCTGACGTGCAGATAAAACTGAGCGGTAACCAAACATTTTTCTTTGACAATACACAGATTGATTATGCAGTTTCCGTAACAGATAAAGAGGATGGAAGCCTCGCTGCAGGGACAATTGACCCTAAGCAGGTATCTATGAGTATAGATTATGTCTCTGAGGGCTTTGATTATGCAGAGATCATTCAGGGGCAAAGAAGTGTTGACGCTACTGTCCAGGTTGCTGTAGGGGAGGCTATAATGAGAAAATCCGATTGTTATAACTGCCACACGATGAATACCGTCAATATCGGTCCTAACTTTGCTGAGATATCAGAGAAATACAAAAGTAAACCTAAGGCTGAAGAATATATTGCAGATAAAATCCGAAATGGAGGTAATGGCGTGTGGGCAAAGCTCATAGCCATGCCTGCACATCCTGCAATAACTGAGAATGATGCGCGTTCAATAGCTAATTACATTATGAAGGCCAGTTCAAAATCAGTCAGTACTATGCCCGTAAAAGGTAACTACGCTATAACAGTTCCAAAAGATGACGGTGGTTCAGGTTCCTATCTTATCCGCGCGGCTTACACTGACAATGGGAAGGGTGCTATACCGAAATTGACAACAGAAAACACAATTATTCTAAGAAAGCCAATTGTGAGCCCTGCATCTGCAGAGATAAAACAAAAGGTTACAGTTAAAGTAAACGGGATTGACGGAATAGTAAACGTCGTGCCAGTTGCTAATGGATACATTGGGTTTAAAGACGTCGATCTTGGGGGGATTAAGCAGGTTGAACTTAAAGTCACAACCAGCGTGCGGGAAGAAAATCCCGGCGGTACTATCGAAGCGAGACTTGATTCACCAGCTGGGATCTTAATTGGCTCAGCACTGGTCAACCCTGTTTCTGATGAGATACTGGGTGAAAAATCTGAGCCTCGTAAGATTCAATTAAAGCCGGTATCAGGTAAGCATACAGTATATTTTGTGTTCAAGAACAGCGCATCCTCGCCATTGATACCATTGTTTTCGGTAAATAACGTTAAATTTGTAAACTAACAAACACTCGTTCAATAACAATAAACAATCAACATGAAAAAACTACTCACTACATCAGTCGCATTATTATTAATTACAGTTCTTTTCGCCGCCGCAACAGTTGACGGTTCCTGGAAAGGATATGTTGAAGGACAGTACAATGTTACAGCTGCTCTCAAAGTAGAAGGCACTGCGGTTACCGGTACTTTTTCTATAATCGATAATAACGCTAAGTCGGAAAACCCTGATGATAGCGGTTACAGCCCTTACGTGGCTGCACAAATGGGAAAAAATGTAATAGTTGACGGTAAAGTTGCTGGCGAAGCTATCACATTTTCGACAATGTTTAATGGAAAACCGGTTAATTACAAAGGAAGTATTGTTGGAGAAAAGCTTGTTTTAACAACCACATTCAACGAACAGCCAGTAAAAATAACTTTGAGCAGAGCTAAATAAAATTTGATAGAGGGAGTTATGAGAAGAGCGATTTATTCAATATTGATACTAAGCTTGTTGATCACTTCTGTATGCTATGCATCTGTCATTCAAGGTCGCTGGGCAGGAAATATAGAGGGGCATTTTGAAGTTACTGTTAATCTTAAGGAAGAAAACGGTAAAGTGTCAGGAACGATCAATTCTGATTTAGGAGAAGCGCCGTTGACAGGGGGAAAAATAGTGGGTAATGATATTACTTTTAAAGAAATGTCTTATAAAGGTATTTCTGTTTCCTATGTTAAAGGTAAAGTGGCAGGTGATAAGATCAATCTGCTAGTCGGTTTCCAGGGTCAGGATATGAAAGGCACTCTTACTCGTGTAAAAAAATAATTAATTTTCGGCAAGCAGGAGATTATCCCTGCTTGCTTCTTTTTCTGCTTCAATCGTCACATTTTCGGGATTCGTCCCATCCTCATCGTAGATTACGATAGAATTTTCCCCTTCTTTAAGCCAGGCTTCGGGAATATACAATCCAAATACCTTTATTTTCTCAGGATACCTGCCCAGATTGTGTCCGTTTACCCAAACTGATCCATGCCCCATGGTGGTAATGTTTACACGCCAGATAGTGGTCTGACTGCCATTATCTTTCGGTAACGTGAAAGCGGATTTGAAGAATGCTGGACCGGCAAAATTTCCGGATTGTGCTACCTTCCATCCTGCGGAAGCGTGAGGATCCCCAGGTCCGCCTTTCATTTTCCATCCTGAAATAACTTTTACTGAATTGTTGCTGTCAGAACGCGCCAGTGTAACAGGGCCGGTAATTCCTTTAACATCGATTGTATCCAACCCGCCGAGAAAAAATAGCTGTTTGTTGCGCCCGTTGTGAGAAGTGAAAATGCTCAGCGTGTTTATTTTGCCTGCCTCCAGATTAAACGTGAATGACTTTTCAGTGAGTTCAGCATCTTGTTTGGCTCCGTTTACGAAGAGTGTGGCTCTTTCTCTCAGATTTTTAAAACGCATAATGTATTCTCCGCTCGTGTCTACTTTTACACTGGCGCGGTACCAGGCATTTGCAGTAATATCGCCATCGGCACCCATTTGCAACGGTTGTTCGCTTTGTTTCCAGCCCTGGTCATTGAACGATGGGGCTGCCGGTTCAGTTGCAGGTTTTATCTGCCAGCCCGACAATTTTAAGGAAACTGCTCTAGGCATAGCCGTAAAAGTTGCTGCTGATAAATATGAGCTTTCGTTTGAAGAGTAAAATGTGGCTGGAGTTGGATTCTTATCATTCCAAGGACGCTCTGCCTGAACATTGATTTTGCCATTTACCATAGTGGTTTCACCTACATATGACGGCCCGGTTATTAAATAATTATCGCTGCTGCTCTCGACGATCCACGATTTGCTGGCCAGAACTCCAGGCATAACAAGTATTCTTATCTGATGGTCGCCCGTTTTAAATAGATATTCAGAAACTACCGATTTTACGTTGGCTGAAAAGTGAAGCAACTTTCCTTTCTTAATGAAATTCTCGTGTCCTTTAATAGTGGTAATAGAAGTGGTCGCAGATAAATATAATTGAACGGAAGCGTTTCGTTCGCCGTAAACTACCAAAGTTGTAGTTTTACCTTGCGGTACTATGGCGTAAATTCTTGCCGGCGCCCATTCAATTTTAATGTCCGAAGTAATAGGAAAACCCTGTACAACGGGCATGATCTCGCCTGCAGAGATCTTAACCGGAATAGCTAAAGCGCCGCTAAAATCTTTTGGTGGCTGAATAGATGTAGTTTTAGCAACTTTTCCTGGATTGTCGAGAAAGATTATCGTTCCAGAAGGACTTACCCGGGAATTTACTTTTATTGATGTATCTCTCACCATCCAACGAGACGAGTTTCCCCCATCTGTGCTATTAGCAAGGATGTCCTGGAAACTCCGGGCGAACCAGGCTGCGCGCTTGTAAGCATAAAATATTGGGCGAAGATCCCCAGCCTGACCAACACCTGCGCCGTAGTCATAAGAGGCTGCCATATCTCGGTCATTACTGTATTCAAAATTACTTCCTCCATGAGCCATATAAACATTATATCCATTTCCTCCGTGTGCGATGATCTTCCATGTCCGGCGGTCGTAAATAGTTGAATCTTGGGGTTGTGGACCATAGTTAAAGAACCATACCCCCCAAAATTCAGTCGAAAACCACGGATTGGGACGATTGGGATCGTCAAGATTCTTTACGTTTCCCGCAGGGTCGTTTCCAGGATGAAGTCCGCTAAAAAAGTAAGGCACTTGTAGTCCGAGGGAGGTGGTTTTTTTAATAAGATGGCTAAAGTAATTGTTAGGAACTTTGGTTCCCCAGCTTTCTGGATGTTCATTTTCGAGCTGCACCATTATAACCGACCCACCATGGTGGATCTGATTTTGCGCCACTATGGGGATAAGCTTTTCAAAGAATCTGTCAGTGGCCTCTAGAAATGGTTCATTGTCCTTTCGCGCGACCAGGCCCGGTTTAAATTTAAGCCAGATAGGATAACCGCCGAAGTTCCATTCGCCGCAATAATATGGCCCGACACGAACGATGGCAAACATGTTCATGTCTTTTACAAGTTTAAGAAAAGCATCCAGATCACGGTCGCCTGTGAAATTAAATTTTCCTTCTTCAGCTTCATGATAATTCCAAAAAGTATAAACTTCCACACAATTATATCCTCCGCGTTTCAGCCGTAACAGCCGATCCTTCCAAAGCTCTCGTGGAACGCGGGCATATTCGATACCAGCTGAAACTATAAAAGTTTTTTTGCCATTTATTATAAATCCCCGAGTGTCATAATTGATAAAGGCTGATGCTTCCTTTGAAGGAGGAAATATATGGTCATTTCTTGATGGGTTATCTGCTGCCGTATTTTGCGCAATTGCATTCTGGCCAATTGCGGAGAGCAAACTCAGAATAATTGTAAACGCTAAATAAATGAGGTATTTCTTCATAAGCAATGGGCGAAATTCATATCTCCGAAGTTTTTAAAGTTAATTATTCAAATCAATCCTGTAAAATATTCGCGGATACAACTGCGAACTAAGTTTTCATCATCTGGTGTAGTGAGATCTATGGATTACAAAGCTGGACCTAAGCTTTTTACCCCGAGGTTAATTAACTTTAATAAGTGTTAAAACTCTGCTTAAATTTAGTTTTGATACATATGTAAAGACAATAAATTAACTTAGTGTAGAAAATCTAACTCTTAATGGGGTATTTAATCCTCAAATTGGGAAATGGGAATTTGAGCCAGCATTAAAACAGTGGATATTTGCAATATTTTTGCTCTGGCATATAGTTTGAATATATATATATGCCCTCCAAAAGGGCATGTTTTTCATAGGTAGATGTAGGGTCGAATACTTGTATTCGGCCCTTTTTTTTACAGCAAATTTTAAGCTAAAAAAAGCGTCTTGCAATACGTTTAAAAGGAATATTCACTTACAAGTGGCTTTGAAAAGCAGGGGGGTATAAACAGAAGGTTGAATTTGCGTAATTCTAGATATTGCCGATTGCCATCATCTGTTCCATTGTGGGATTAATGCTTCCTCCCTTTGGTTCCAATGTAACTGCAAAAGCCTGTGCACCTTTTACAGATTTCATTCTTTTCATCCCTGAATGATCCTCAGTGGAATCAAATACGCCCAGATCGACTGGCTTTCCGTCTACCATGGCCCAGAGTTGATACTGGTGCTGTCCATCGTTTGAAGGCATGTTCAGCGAGGAAAGATCGATCATCACATCTGTATTTTCAGGACTGAAGGCTACCATCATACTAGCTGAAGGTGCTTTTGGCGAACCTTTCAAACTGACTAGCTTGTATTGTGCAGGTTGCTGATATATTTGAAGAAATTTCTTGCTGTCTTCCAATTCCTGGCTCATGTTATTAACCTTATTGGAAAATTGCTGATTCTCCGACTGCATCACCGCGAGTTGTGTATTAGATTCTCTTAACCTGTTATTAAGATTTATCAGAAGTACCACACTTACAAGAAGTAGGGCAACAGAAGCCGCAAACGCATATTTATAAAATGATGAGGGTGCTGCCGTAGGATAAATTGGAACAACCGGTATTTCACTTTCCCTTGAAGTTTCAATAGAATTCAGAATTTTAGCCCGCACAGCATCTGACGGCTGTATAGCATTGGATATAGCATAAGCCTGTAAAGCATGCTCAATTGCCTCCACCTCAGCTTTTACTTCAGGATATTGGGCAATCGTACTTTCCACCTCGCGAATCTCCTCACTGCTTAAATCCCCCAGAACGTAAAGTTCCAGAATTCCGCTTTCCAAATATGTTTTCAGGTCTTTCACTTAGTTAAATACCTTTCTTAACGTAATAATTGCATTTCTTAACCTGGTTTTTACTGTTCCTAACGGGATATCTAATTCGTCTGCCGCTTCTACATGAGTAAAACCTCTAAAGTAGACCAGGTCCAATATAATCTTGTGCTCCGGCTTCAGCTTTTCCACCAGATCTTTTAGACCAAGAGTTTCAGGATTTATTGATGTGGTGAAACCCTTGTCCACAGATAATACGATATTTT
>JAZKIH010000114.1:0-2916 GCA_040384965.1 Bacteroidota bacterium
TGATGAAACCTACTTTAGTAATTCTTGCGGCTGGAATGGCTAGCCGCTATGGCAGCATGAAACAAACGGATGGATTTGGTCCAAACGGTGAAACTATTATTGACTATTCAATCTACGATGCAATTCAGGCTGGATTTGGCAAAGTGATTTTTGTTATAAAAGAAGAATTCGCAGACAACTTCAAGTCGATCTTCGAACCTAAATTGAAAGGCAAAATCGACACAGATTATGTCTTCCAAACCTTCGACCTTAAACCTTATGGTATTGACATTGAAATAGAGCGTTTAAAGCCCTGGGGAACTGCCCATGCAACTTTGGCAGCTAAAGATGCTGTGAACGAACCTTTCTGTGTTATTAATGCCGACGATTTTTATGGCAGGGAAGCCTACCAGAAAATGCACGACTTCCTGACTACCGAAGTTACTGACGACCAGTTTTCTCTTATTGGTTTCCAGACCGATAAGACTTTATCAGATTACGGTTCAGTATCCCGCGGAGTTTGCGAAGTGGATGCCAAAGGAAATCTTACAGAAGTAAATGAACGCCTTAAAGTATACTTTAAAAAAGATGCTGACGGAAATAATACATCGGAAGTCGCATTTGAAGACGCAGGCCGCGAATTCCCACTAAAAGCGGATTCACGGGTATCTATGAATTTTTGGGGCTTTACGCCAAAAATATTTGAACTAACTGCGGAAATGTTCAAGGATTTCGCGCTGGCAAACAAGGAAAATCCAAAGGCAGAATTTTTTATTCCTTTAGTAGCGGATGAGCTTATTAAAGCTGGAAAAGCGGCTTTTAAAGTTATCCCGACTCAGAACAAATGGTTTGGTGTGACTTATATTGAAGATAAGCCGATTGTACAGGAGAGCATTGACAAGCTGGTAAGCAGCGGAGAGTATCCGCAGAATTTGTGGGCTTAGTTCCTGATTATCACATTTAGATCCTACTTAAACAAAACAGGCTGCCTCTTTCGGGGCAGCCTGTTGTTGTATGGACCTTGATCTTATTCTTACTTCTTATCGTCCTCTTTCACTTCCTCAAAATCAACGTCAGTAACATGGTCTCCGGCATCTTGTGCAGAAGCATCTCCCTGCGGAGCACCTTCCTGGCCAGCACCAGCTTCTTGCGAAGCCTTGTACATATCTTCTGATGCTACGTTCCAAGCACTTTGAAGTTCGGTTTGTGCGGCATCTATTGCTGCAAAATCTTTAGAGGCATGAGCTTCTTTCAATTTTTTCAATCCTTCTTCAATTGGAGACTTCTTGTCATCAGATAACTTATCACCGTATTCGCTCAATTGTTTTTCTGTTGAGAAGATCAATGCATCAGCTGCATTCAGTTTTTCAACTTCTTCACGAGCTTGTTTATCAGATTCAGCATTTGCTTCAGCTTCATCCTTCATCTTTTTGATCTCTTCGTCAGTCAAACCTGAAGAAGCTTCGATACGGATTTTTTGCTCTTTACCAGTCGCTTTATCTTTCGCGCCTACATGAAGAATACCGTTAGCATCGATATCAAATGTAACTTCGATCTGCGGAATACCACGAGGTGAAGGCGGAATACCATCTAAGTGGAACCTTCCAATCGTTCTGTTCTGGTTAGCCATTGGGCGTTCCCCTTGCAGAATGTGGATCTCTACTGAAGGCTGATTATCAGACGCTGTTGAGAATACTTCAGATTTCTTAGATGGGATTGTAGTATTTGACTCAATAAGCTTCGTCATTACACCGCCCATAGTCTCAATACCTAATGATAAAGGAGTAACATCTAATAATAGTACGTCCTTAACTTCACCAGTTAATACACCACCTTGAATAGCTGCACCGATTGCAACAACCTCATCCGGATTTACACCTTTAGAAGGCTCTTTTCCGAAGAATGCTTTAACAGCATCCTGAATTGCCGGAATACGTGTTGAGCCACCTACAAGAATGATCTCATCAATATCCGAAGTACTTAAACCTGCGTTCTTAAGCGCTTTTTTACAAGGCTCAATAGTACGTTTGATAAGACTATCAGCCAGTTGCTCGAATTTCGCACGTGTTAAAGTTTTAACAAGGTGCTTCGGCATACCGTCGCCTGCTGAAATGTAAGGCAGATTGATCTCAGTCTGTGTTCCGCTTGAAAGCTCAATTTTAGCCTTCTCAGCAGCTTCTTTCAAACGTTGTAAAGCCATTGGGTCTTTACGAAGATCGATTCCCTCATCGCTCTTAAATTCATCAGCCATCCAGTCGATGATCGTTGCATCAAAGTCATCACCACCTAAGTGAGTATCACCGTCAGTTGATTTTACTTCAAAAACCCCATCACCAAGTTCAAGAACAGAAACATCATGTGTACCACCACCGCAGTCAAACACAACAATCTTCATATCTTTGTGAGCCTTGTCTAAGCCATAAGCTAAAGCCGCAGCTGTTGGCTCATTAATGATCCTAGATACTTTAAGACCAGCAATTTCTCCTGCTTCTTTAGTTGCCTGACGCTGAGCATCATTGAAGTATGCCGGCACGGTAATAACCGCTTCGTTAACCTCATGTCCTAAGAAATCTTCAGCAGTCTTCTTCATTTTCTGCAATATCATTGCTGAAATTTCCTGCGGAGTGTACAGACGATCATCTATTTTAACACGCGGTGTATTGTTATCACCTTTCTCCACTGTATATGGAACACGCGTCATCTCATTGGTAACTTCGCCAAAGCCGTTACCCATAAATCTTTTAATTGAAGAAATAGTTTTCGTGGGATTTGTGATTGCCTGGCGTTTTGCCGGATCCCCTACTTTACGTTCTCCATTATCAACAAATGCAACAATCGAAGGCGTAGTACGCTTTCCTTCGCTGTTTGGAATAACTACAGGCTCATTACCTTCCATTACTGCAACGCATGAATTTGTTGTTCCTAAGTCAATACCAA
>JAZKIH010000115.1:0-24563 GCA_040384965.1 Bacteroidota bacterium
GGTCTGAGGTCTGAGGTCTGAGGTCTGAGGTCTGAGGTCTGAGGTCTGAGGTAACCTGTTAAGTTACGGCTATTATCTCAACGTCGCATATTTCAGTTTTCAGCTTTCCATTCTCCACTCTCAAATCTCAACTTTCCACTTACTCCGCTCTCTTCAACCCGTATTTCTCAATCTTAGAATAAAGATGGCTTCTCTGGATATCGATATCATCAGCAGTTTTTGATACATTCCAGTTGTTTTTCTCAAGCTTGTACTTGATATAATCCCGCTCCGCGAAATCCTTATATTCCTGAAAGTTTGTGAACTGATCAAAGTT
Organism: Bacteroidota bacterium; assembly: GCA_040384965.1. Classification (GTDB taxonomy): domain Bacteria; phylum Bacteroidota; class Bacteroidia; order Sphingobacteriales; family Sphingobacteriaceae; genus Daejeonella. The sequence continues at coordinate 317 of JAZKIH010000115.1, forward strand.
AGTTGATGATCCATTGGAAGAATTCTCACCCACCGGAGCAGCAGAAGATGGATTTGCAAACGTCTTAACATCCTTATCGGTGATCGTTTTATCACTTAGTATAATCAGCCGTTCGATCATATTGCGAAGCTCTCTAATATTACCTGTCCATGGCATTGCCTGTAACGCTTCCATAGCGGCTTCATTGATCTTTTTAACAGGTATTCCATAATCCTGACAGATCTCATCACAGAAATTCTGTGCAATGAGAGGAATATCGTCTTTACGCTCTGTCAAGTGAGGAACGTGAATAAGAATAACACTTAAACGGTGATAAAGGTCCATACGGAAATTACCAGCCTCAATTTCTTTAAGAAGATCCTTATTGGTTACAGCGATAACTCGTACATCTACATCGATCTCTTTTTCACCGCCGACACGGGTAACTTTATTTTCCTGAAGTGCCCGCAAAACCTTTGCTTGCGCTGAGAGGCTCATATCACCAATTTCGTCCAGGAATAAAGTGCCGCCACTTGCCTGTTCGAATTTACCGATACGTTGTTTTATTGCCGATGTAAACGATCCTTTCTCATGACCGAATAACTCGCTTTCAATTAATTCTGATGGTATTGCTGCACAGTTTACTTCAATGAGCTGAGAGTGGGCACGATGTGACTTCTCATGCAGCCATCTCGCAACTAATTCCTTTCCACTACCATTCGCTCCGGTGATCAATACACGTGCGTCGGTAGGAGCAACCCGTTCGATTGTATCTTTAATGCGGTCTATTGCTGCAGAAGTGCCCAGCATCTCGCGGACCTTACTTACTTTACGTTTTAATACCTTAGTTTCAGTAACAAGGTTCTTACGCTCAAGCGCATTTCTAACTGTGATCAGTAAACGATTGAGATCAGGTGGTTTTGAAATAAAATCAAACGCACCCTTTTTACTCGCTTCTACAGCAGTTTCCACTGTACCGTGTCCGGATATCATAATAAATGGCAGATCTGGCTGTATGTTAAGTCCCTCTGTAAGAACCTCCATACCATCCATTTTATTCATTTTGATATCGCAGAGGATCAGATCATATTCATTCTTTTTAATAAGCTCCAGAGCATCGGGACCATTGTCTACATCCTCAACCAGGTAGTCTTCGTATTCAAGAATTTCCCGCAATGTACTGCGGATTGCCCTTTCATCATCAATTATCAAAATTTTTGCCATATGATTCTTATGATCCTCTTTTAGTCTGCGAACATAACCCACGAATATAAGGATTGTTTCAACATTAGTAAATCTTTGAAAAAAACCCCGGATTAAATCCGGGGTCTGAATCTTTTAAAAAGCAAGCCTGTAAGCCGGGTTCTGTTTCACGCCTAAGCATGACTTCTATCATTTATCCAGCCACGCAATCACTTGCGCAGTCTAACGACCTACCCATTCCGGATATACCGCAAGCGGCATTGTAAGCGGGCAGCTTCACTTCCGGAACCTATTTGGTCTTTCAACTCCTGGGGTTTACCGTAATCCCGGTCGCCCGGGAAGACCGTGAGCTCTTACCTCACGTTTTCACCTTTTCCAGCCGAAGCTGGTAGTTTGTTTTCTGTAGCACTTTCCGTCTCCGCCGAAGCGAATCCTTCCTGTTAGGAAGCAGAATGCCCTGTGTTGCCCGGACTTTCCTCTCTTCCGCAAATGCGGAACAGCGATAGAACGGCTTGCTGTGCAAAGATAATTATTAAGTTGACAGTTGATGGTTGAGAGTTGACAGTTTCCAGCTACCGACCATTTATTCATGGGTAAAAACCAAGAGTTATATTACATTTTGTCTTTGAGAGCGCAGCAACTATTTCCCCAAATTCTTATCGAGCTTTATGATGCTCATTAAGATCGCGGTTGATGCTCCGTAGTAAAAATCCTGATTGATGTTTTCGAACGTATCGGTTGGCTTATGATAGTCCTTATGATCTTCAACACCAAAATATATGAACGGAAAATTTTCTTTCGCAAAAGGCCCCTGATCACTTTGCATGGTCCAGTCTTCTTTTCCTGTATCCGGCAGATCATGTCCGAAAAGAATTTTAACGCCTGTATTTTTATCCTCGCCTTCGATGATGCTTTTTAAAGTTGGATTCTTATACGTACCCGCTGCATAGAGTTCACCTTTATCATTGTGAGCAATCATATCCATGTTGACATTCAAAATAATCCTGTCTTTTGCAATAACCGGCTCCTTAACAAAAGAAGCAGCACCTCTTAAACCGGATTCTTCGGCATCAAAAGCGATGAACAAAAGAGTATGCTGAGGCTTATGCTTCGTGAAATATTCTGCGAAAGCAAGCATCGCACCCACACCTGAAGCATTATCATCAGCACCATAGTAGATATCGGTCCCGTTAATTCCTACATGGTCGTAATGCGCGGAAACAACGATCACTTTTTCGCTTTTACCACTGATATAGCCAATCAGGTTGACGCCCTGCTTTTCTTCATTGGATCGTGTTTTAAATGTAAATGGGTGTTTAAAACCGTTATTGTATGAACTTAGGCCGATCCTTCTAAACCTATCGGTAATATATCCGGCAGCTAATTTATTTCCGGGTGTACCGGTTTTTCTGCCTTCATATTTCCCGGACGAAAGCGTTTGGATATCAGCCATAAGCTTAGTCCGATCGATGGCTTGGCCGAAAGCTGCTGCCGTTCCAAGGGCGAGGAGGGTAAGAAGGACTAGTTTTTTCATAATTACTTTTATGTTTGGGTATCAGGCGTCAGGTATCAGGTTAAAGCGTGGTTAGTCAGATTGCAGGGGAAACCTGATACCTGAAAGCTGCGACCTCCTACGCTACTTCCCGTATATCTACAGCAACTACCCGCGAAACTCCTTGTTCTGCCATTGTTACACCATAAATAATGTCGGTACTCGCTATGGTGCGTTTGTTATGAGATACGATAATAAACTGTGATTGTCCTGAGAACTCGCGGATTATATTGTTGAACTTGTCAATATTCGTGTCGTCAAGTGGGGCATCCACTTCATCGAAAATACAGAATGGTGCTGGTTTTAACAGATATAAGGAGAATAAAATAGCCGTGGCTGTGAGAGTTTTTTCGCCTCCCGACAATTGATTAATTGAAAGCGGGCGTTTACCTTTTGGCCTTGCCAGAATATCGATGTCAGACTCAAGTGGATTTTCCGGATCCACCAACACCAGATCACAGCTGTCTTCCTGATTAAATAGCGAACGAAAAACTACAATGAAGTGTTCCCGCACTTTAACAAATGCTTCCATGAATTTCTCCCTGGCTGTGTCATCAATTTCTTTGATTGTCTGCAGGAGCGAGGCCTTTGCCTCTGCCAGATCTTTTTTCTGGGTCTGGATAAACGTGTATCGCTCATCCATTTCCTGGTATGCTTCCATCGCCATCGGGTTGACTGCGCCAAATTCGTCAAGCTGACGTTTAATGCGTTCGGTTTTTTGCCGCAGGTCGTCTTCATTGTCTGACTGATGTTCGGCGGAAGTTTCTTCGTCTAATAAGTTAGCGATATCTATGGAAAACTCTACGGCCAGTCGTTCCTTAAGGGCGTTCAGTTCCAGTTTGATAGTGGTCTTTTGGTCTTTTATCTCATTAGTAATAATGTCAGACTGTTCCTTATTACGCCTGAGTGCAGCAATATTATTTTCCGATTCCGTGATCATACCCCGGGAGGCATAATAAGTTTGTTCTGCTTCCTGCACTGCTTTTTCAAACTCTTCCTTTTGAGAATACATTGCGATGAGGTCATCATCAGAATGATCCGAATGCTGCAGGGTTTCCAAAATGCTTATCTGGGTGGTTTCCAGCTCAGCGTTATTGGCAGAAATCCGTGTTTCCAGATTAGTTTGCTGGCTTTCACGATATTCCATGTCTTTAACAATACCCGAAACCTTATTCTGCTGCTGATGGAATTTTATATTATCCTGGTTATACGCCGACGACTTCGTGCTGAGTTGATCAGAAAGCTCATTATATTTCTGCTGATCGGCAACCAACTGTTCTTGCTTAATCTGCTTGTTCGTCTTTAAATCCAATAGCTGAGGGTCGGAAGCCAGAAGATCGTTGCTGATGCTATTGATCTTCAATTCGATATCCTGCTTCCTGTTTTGGCTGTTTTCTATAAAAGCAAGATATTGTTCTTGCTTAGTTTTTACGGAAGTGAATTCGTTATTAAGCTGATTAATATCAAACTGCAACTGCTGAATTTGTTCAACCTGGGAAGAACCCTTGAGACTGTTTAATCTCAGTGTCTGTTCGTCAATAGAGTTCTTGAGCTTTGCGATTGTGCTTTCACCCGTGTTGATTTCTTTAGAAAGCTTTTCAAGGTTTTTAGCGCGTCCAATCCGTTTACCCTCAAATAGACCAACTGATCCTCCCGACATTCCGGTGCGGGTTTTAGAAAACATACCCGACTTGCTAAGAAGAACAACCTGTTCGGATGGCAGGGGAGCTTTCAGTTCTTCTTCCTCGCCCGACTTAATAAGAAAGACGTTATATAAAAGCATCTCGCAAAGTGGGCGGTATTTAGCATCTGTATCTATAATATCCATCGCTGGTATTACTTCACTACTGGTGGGATTTATCGATGGCCTTTGAGGAATTGATTTAAGAGCATCAAGTACAAAGAAATTAGCCCGGCCGCGCGATGCTTCGCTCAATAAACGAATAGCCTGTACAGCTTCTGCTTGTGTTTCCACAACGTAGTGATTCATAACCGGCTCAAGGTAGTTTTCGATGGCGATTCGATAATCCTCTTTACAGAAGAGAATATCTGAGAAAAGCGGTGCCTGCTTAGTCCAGCCAGCATTTTTCTTTAAGAAACGTATGGAGTCCGGGAAACCTTCCAGATTGTCTACCATAGACTTCGTCAGATTATACTCATTCTGTTTCGAATCTATCTTACGGCTTTCCTGGTTCAGCAGCTCTTTTTCGTCGGTAAGTTTTTCGCTGATACTGGTTATTTGTAATTGAAGCTCTTCTTCCAGTTCCTTCGCCAGATTAAATTCGGCTTGCTTGCTATCAACTTTGATTTTTAGCTCTGTTATGACTTTATTAAATTCATTCAACTCACCCTCTTTAGCCTGAGCATCAGCTACATTACGGTTGCTTTCCTGATGAAGAGCATCGCGCTGGATATTGAGAATAGCAATATCTTTCTCCAATTTATAAACCTGATTCTGAAGTTCATTATTCTCGCGGCTCAGGATATCAAGATCGGCCTTGGCCTTTTGCTGTTCCGCTCTCAGTGTTTCAACATCTGCCTGCTGTGATTTTACAGATGCCCCGAGAGTTTCCTGAATTTCTGACTCCTGAAAATGTTCCTCATTTAAGCGCTTCTGGTTATAAAAAACATGATTAAGCTGGTTTTTATCCTTTTCAAGCTCGTCATTTAGACGCCTCTTTTTATCTTCTAAAAATCTTAGTTGCTCGTTTTTTAGCTTTTTATCGCTTTCATACGCACGGATTTTTGAGATAAACTCATTTGTAGCTTTCTGCTGAACAGAAAGATTCTTCTCGAGATTAAGGCTGTCGAGTTTTTGCTGCTGCAATAGTGCCTCCAGATTCGTTATAGCTGTACTAATCCCGCTGTTGTCGACAAGTTGCTGCTGTTCGCGGTCTTCAAGTCTCGTCAATGCATCCCTAAAACCAATTATTCTGAATGAGGCCAACGCAATGCTCAGATTCTTATACTGATCCTTCAACCGATAATAGCGCTCTGCTTTTTTTGCCTGATTCTCCAGAGTCTTAAGATTCTTCTCTATTTCAAACAGAAGGTCGTCAACCCGGCTCAAATCGGCTTCAGTATCCTTTAACTTGTTGAATGTTTGCTTCTTTCTGAGTTTATATTTAGAAATACCAGAAGCCTCTTCAAAAAGCTGACGACGGGAATTGTCCTTATTTGCAATAATCTCATCGATCATTTTTAATTCAATGATGGAGTAGGAGTCGGAACCAATACCTGTATCAAGGAACAGATCGGTGATGTCTTTCAACCGGCATTGAATATCATTCAGGCGATACTCGCTGTCGCCGGAACGATAAAGTTTACGGGTGATCGTAACTTTAGAAAAATCAGTAGGAAGAATATTCCTCGTATTATCAAAAGTTAACGATACTTCTGCAAGATTTGATGGTTTGCGTGTTTTTGTCCCATTGAAAATGATGTTTTCCATCTTTTCGGACCGAAGCATCCGGGTACTTTGCTCGCCCAGCACCCACCTGATGGCGTCCACCACATTTGATTTTCCGCAGCCGTTAGGACCAACAATAGCAGTTACACCATCATTAAAATTGATAGTGATCTTATCGCCAAAGCTCTTGAAACCTTTGATTTCCAGTTGGGTAAGCTGCATAGTTGTGATTTCCGCGCAATACGGATGGATATAATTTGATGGGCTTAATTTATAAAATTATACAGACCTATGTAAAGTTTTTAGGGATCAGCGGATAAAATTATTATTTCCAAATACAAAGATTAATTTTATTCAATTTAGAACCTTAAATCTTAGATATATAATACTATGGAATACAGACGTTTAGGTAAATCTGGTTTAAAAGTTAGCGCGCTTTCTCTGGGCAGCTGGCTAACCTTCGGAAACCAAATTGAAGATAAAGTAGCCGAAGAGCTTATGGATCTCGCGTATGACAGCGGCGTTAATTTTTTTGACAATGCAGAAGGCTACGCGGGTGGAAAGTCAGAGCTTGTAATGGGGAAAATCCTGAAGAAGAAGAACTGGGACCGTAGCTCGTACATCGTCTCGAGCAAGATTTATTTCGGTGCTGAAGAGAAGAAGCCAAACATGATTGGCTTATCGAAAAAGCATCTTTTCGAGGGCACTCATAACGCGTTAAAACGCTTGCAGGTTGATCATCTGGATCTTCTGTTCTGTCATCGTCCTGACCCAGAAACACCAATTGAAGAAACGGTATGGGCCATGCATCAGCTGGTACAGCAGGGAAAGGCATTATATTGGGGAACATCAGAATGGAGTGCGTCAGAAATTATGGAAGCACATTATTTTGCAGAAAAGAACCACCTGGTTGGGCCGGTTATGGAACAGCCCCAGTATAGTATGCTATGGAGAGAAAAGCTTGAGAAGGAATTCCTGATGCTGTTCCGGAATTTCGGTATGGGCACAACGATCTGGAGTCCACTTGCTTCAGGATTACTGTCGGGAAAATACAATAACGCTGAGCCAAAGGATACGCGTTTTGGGATGGAGAGCCTTGGATGGCTGAAAGACAGATGGTTGGTAGAAGAAAATCTTAAAAAGATCAACCAGTTGAAAGATGTTGCTGACAAACTCAATACTTCTATGCCTAAACTCGCCATAGCCTGGTGCTTGAAAAACCCCAACGTGAGTACAGTAATACTTGGAGCATCTAAAACTGCTCAGCTTAAAGAAACTCTGACGTCGTTGGAAGTGGTGCCACTGCTTACGGATAAGATCATGCAGGAAATTGACGAGATCACAGGCACTAAGCCGGTGACAATTACGGTATAGTGCTTAGTTGTTAGTTTATTAGTTGTTAGACTAACGTAACAGAACTAACTACTACTAAGTAACAACTAACCAACTAAATATCTGCTAACTTAAAGGTATCCTTAACCCGGATACCTTTTTCTGTTTCCTGCAGGGTGCAGCATTCGTTAATCGGGTCGTGCTCAAGATAAAGGATGTATTCATTTTTTGCCGCCTCTTCCAGAAATTTCTTCTTTTCATCAAGCGTTTTCATCGGGAACATATCATACGCCATAACGTAGGGGAGTGGTATGTGGCCAACAGACGGGAGCATATCGGCCATATATAAAATTGTCTTTCCTTTATAGCTGATCTGCGGCAGCATCATGGAATCCGTGTGACCATAAGCAAAGCGCACTTTAATGTTGTCGTTAAAGGTAACACCATCAGCGTTGTCGATGAACTTTAATTTGCCGCTTTCTTCTATCGGAAGGATATTCTCTTTTAAGAATGAAGCTTTTTCCCGGGCATTTGGATTTACCGCCCAGTCCCAGTGTGCTTTATTACTCCAGAATGTGGCATTCCTGAAAGCAGGAACTAATTCGCCTTCGGAATTTCTTTCAATCGAACCGCCGCAATGATCAAAGTGCAGGTGAGTTAGAAACACATCCGTAATATCATCTTTGGTAAAGCCATGGCTTGACAGGGATTTTTCCAGCGTATCATCACCGTGAAGGTAATAGTGCTTTAGGAACTTCTCATCCTGTTTATCGCCGATACCATTGTCGACTAGAATCAGCCTGTCACCATCTTCTATAAGAAGGCATCGCATAGCCCACGGGCAAAGATTGTTTTCATCAGCAGGATTGGTTTTCTGCCATATCGACTTAGGCACAACGCCAAACATTGCACCGCCATCGAGCTTGAAATAACCTGCATTGACCGTATATAATTTCATATCAGTGTTTGGTTGAAAGCTTGAGTCCGATAATAGATGAGATCAGCAGAAAAAGGAAGAACATGCGCCAGAAGTCTGTAGGTTCTTTAAAAAGAATAATGCCTGCAATAACTGAACCCACGGCACCTATGCCCGCCCAGACGGCGTATGATGTTCCCATTGGCAACGTTTTGGACGCCAGGAAAAGCATATACATACTGATGGAAACGCTTACCAGGAACGCCAGGATCCAAAGCCAGAATTCAGAACCTGAGGCTTCCTTTGCTTTGGCCAGCGAACTGGTGAAACCGACTTCGAAAAGTCCACCTATGATTAGATATAGCCAGGCCATAATTAATTGACAGTTGACAATTGAGAGTTGACAGTGGACAATAGAGACTTGACAGCGGTGGCTAAATTCGACGGCAATTGTCGCACGAAAGTCATTGTCAACTGTCCCTTGTCAACTGTCCACTTGTTATAAGTGGATTACCTCCCCATAAGCATCAGCAGCAGCTTCCATGATAGCTTCGCTCATTGTAGGGTGAGGGTGCACCGTTTTGACGATATCCATACCTGTGGTTTCAAGCTTGCGGGCGACAACCACTTCAGCAATCATTTCGGTAACGTTTGCACCGATCATGTGTGCGCCAAGGAATTCACCGTATTTAGCATCAAAGATCACTTTAACGAAACCATCTTTAGCACCAGCAGCACTTGCTTTACCTGATGCTGAGAAAGGGAATTTACCCACTTTAACTTCATATCCAGCTTCTTTCGCAGCTTTTTCAGTGTAACCCACAGAGGCTATTTCAGGCGAGCAATACGTACATCCCGGGATATTGTTATAATTCAAAGGCTCAGGGTGATGACCGGCAATTTTCTCTACGCATATAATGCCTTCTGCAGAAGCAACGTGCGCCAGGGCTTGTCCCTTTACGATGTCGCCGATAGCGTAAACGCCGTCGATATTAGTTTTATAGAAATCGTCTACTGTAACGCGGCCTTTGTCAACTTTAACACCAACTTCTTCAAGGCCAAGGTTTTCTATGTTAGGAGTAACTCCAACCGCAGATAAAACGATATCACATTCTAAAGTTTCAGTTCCTGCAGCAGATTTAACCTGAACTTTACATGATTTTCCACTAGCATCAACAGATTCGACATTTGCACCCGTCATAATTGAGATACCTGATTTCTTCAAGCTGCGGAGCAGTTGTTTGGAGACATCTTCGTCCTCAACAGGAACTATGTTGTCGAGGTATTCAACAATAGTAACTTTTGTTCCAATAGCATTGTAGAAGTAAGCGAATTCAACACCGATAGCTCCGGATCCCACAACAACCATAGATTTAGGTTGCTCTGGTAAAGACATTGCCTGACGATAGCCGATGATCTTCTTACCATCTTGTTTTAGATTCGGCAGTTCTCTTGAACGACCGCCAGTAGCAAGGATGATGCTCTTGGCTGAGTACTCGTTAGAAGCACCGTCAGCGCCTTTAACTTCAACTTTGTTTCCTTTCTTTAACTTGCCCGTTCCCATGATCACATCGATCTTGTTCTTTTTCATTAAGAACTGGACGCCTTTACTCATTCCATCAGCTACACCGCGGCTTCTTTTGATAATAGAGTCAAAATCAGCTTCAGAACCCTGAACCTTTATGCCATAATCAGCAGCATGAGTTATATATTCAAATACATTCGCACTTTTCAGCAATGCTTTCGTCGGGATACATCCCCAATTAAGGCAAATTCCACCTAAGGATTCACGTTCTACAATGGCTACTTTCAGGCCTAACTGCGAAGCGCGAATAGCCGCTACATATCCACCCGGACCGCTTCCTATAACTATAATGTCGTAATTCATATTTCTAATTTGTAGTACAATGAGAATTCATCGCAAACTTAGAGAATTTGTTTTATATGGGCAATGGGATACGGGCTGTCAGCTATGAGCTATCAGCTGTCACTTTTTTTCATATGTACCTATTGCTGCCGAATGAAGAGATTACAGATGAAATGGATTGAAATTGTGACGTTCGACGCGATATAGGTCTCAAAAATTCAGGGCATGTTTGGTATATTATAATATGCACACGTCGCTTCAGAAAGCTGATCGCTGGCTGCTGATCGCTCATTTTTTTAAAATGTTGATAAAAAAATAGTGCATTCTCAGATATACAGCCGTGAAAATCAGGAGATTTAATATTATCTTAACATTGGAATTGTTACAGTATGATAAATGCTGATTATCTTTGCCCGCAATTTCAACAACCAATTAAAATCAATCTCACATTAAAGGAAAATTTATGAAGAAGTTTTTACTCTTAACATTTGTTGTTTTACTTGGTGCCGTAGGCGCAATGGCACAAGTAACTTCAAGTAGTTTAACGGGTACTATTCGTGATTCTCAGGAAACACTGATAGGAGCCACTATTAAAGCTACACACCAGCCTACCGGAACTGTATATGGTTCATCGACGGGTGCTGATGGTAGGTTTAATATCCCCAACATGCGCGTCGGTGGTCCATACCAGATCGACGTAACTTATGTTGGTTATAAGACAGAATCTTTCAGTGGCGTTATGTTAAAATTAGGTGAGCCTTACCAGCTCAACGTAACAATGAGCTCAGCAGGAAGAGAATTACAGGAAGTTGTAATTACAGCTTCAGATCCGAATTCTGTATTAAATGCTGACAGGACAGGTGCAACAACAAACCTTGGAAGGGCTCAGATAGCATCTGTACCTACTATTTCAAGAAGCGTTAATGACCTGACTAAATTCACTCCACAGGCATCTGGAACTAATGCAAACGGTCCTGCAATCGGTGGTGGTAACTATCGTCAGAATAACTTTACTGTAGATGGTTCAGACTTTAACAACCAGTTTGGTATTGGCGGTAACCTTCCAGCAGGAGGTTCTCCAATTTCACTTGACGCGATCGAAGAGATTGCTATCAGTGTGGCTCCATATGACGTAAGATTATCTGGTTTTACTGGTGCGTCAATCAACGCAGTAACACGTTCAGGTAGAAATACTTTCTTCGGTGGCGCTTTCCTTAACTTTAGAAACGAGGGGTATCAGGGTGATAAAGTTGACGGTGCAAAAGTGACCCTTGGCTCTATAGATGTGAGACAGGTAGGAGCTAGCTTCGGCGGGCCGATCATTAAAAATAAAGTATTCTTCTTCGCTAATATTGAGCGCCAGGATCAGGTTACTCCAGGTTCTACCCGGGTTGCAGCAACTTCATCTGCACCATTTGGCGGATCAAATACTAACGTAACAAGACCTACTACAGGTGAGCTTGACGCGTTAAAAAGTTACCTGATTAACACATATGGTTACAATCCCGGTGTTTACCAGGGTTATAGCAACAAATCAAATAATTATAAATTCCTTGCCCGCTTAGACTGGAATATTAACGATAATCACCGTTTCAATATCCGTTACAATCAGGTTGAAAGCAAAGGGTCTAACCAGACCAGTACATCAACAACTGGTACAGGATGGACTTTTCCTAACAATGGTGGTCGCGGAAGTATCCAGCATTTAGGGTTCAGCAACTCGACTTACTATCAGGATGCTAATCAGTACTCACTTGCAAGTGAGCTGACCTCAACATTCGGATCTAAAGTTTCTAACAGCTTAAGAGCAAGTTACACGCATCAAAATGACCCAAGAAGTTCTGATAGCGATGTTTTCCCTTTAGTTGACATAATGAAAGATGGTATGGCTTTTACCACCTTCGGATATGAGCCATTTACTTACGGTAACTTAAGAGATGTTAAAACCTATTCTTTTACTGATAACTTAACGTTCAACCTGGGTGCACACGAGCTGACTCTTGGTGGACAAGCAGACTTCAGTACTACTCAAAACGGTTTTCAACGTTTTGGTACGGGTGCTTATAGATTTAACTCTGTTGCTGATTTCATGAACGGAGTAAAACCTAATGACTACGCAATTACATTCTCTCTTTCACCTGGTTATGCTCAGGCATTCCCTACATTTAAGTATCAGCAATATGCTGCTTATATCCAGGACGGATTCAATGCTGGTGATAGATTGAGGTTAACGGGAGGCTTACGTGCCGAACTGACTTCATATCCTGATGTGCCGGAGATTAAAACACACCCTTTAGTAGCACCGTTAACATTTGCTAATGGAGTGAAGTATGATACAGGAGTGTTGCCTAAACAACGTGTACTATGGTCACCGAGAGTCGGCTTTAACTATGATGTTAATGGCGATCGTTCCTTCCAGATTAGAGGTGGTACCGGGATCTTTACAACCAAAGTTCCTTTTGTGTGGATCGTTGCACAGTCAGGTGACGCGGGTTTGATCCAGTTCACGCAAGCTTACAATGGAACTGCGAATACTCCAGGTCCATTCAATCCTAATATCAGAGCTTACTTGCCGACAACTCCTCCAGCTGCAGGAACGTCAATTCCAGCAACGCTAAGCGCGATGGAGCCAAACTTCAGATTTCCTAGAACTATGAAAAGCAGTTTAGCATTTGATGCAGAATTGCCTTGGGGAATTACAGGAACGCTTGAAGGTATTTACAACAGGGAGCTTAATATAGCGAAAGGAACTCATGTTAACTTGGTAGCACCAACACCACTGAATGTTGCCGGTTATCCTGATCACCGCCCGATATATCCAAACGCCAACGTAGATAAGTACATTAATAAATTGACTGGTGCAGGGCTGCCTAGTGCAACGGCTACTGGTGCCTTTAATCCTATCCTTCTTTCGAACGCTGATGAAGGCCATTCATGGTTCGTAACAGCAACTCTGAACAAGAATTTTGGACGGGGCCTTTACGCAATGGCTTCTTACACCAGAAGTGAAGATCGTAAGTTATATGATGGACAAGGAGATCAGCTTTTGAATACCTGGTCTTTAAATAATAACTCAAATACAGGTAATGATCCAGGACTAGCTCCAGGCTTGAACAGCCTTCCTCACCGTGTTATTGGAAGTGTTTCATTAAGAAGAGAATACGTTAAGAATTTTGCGACTAACATTTCATTATTCTTTGAAGCTGCGCATCAGGGCAGATTCTCTTACACTTACTCTACTGACTTCAATCGTGATGGTCAGCCGAATGATATGATCTACATTCCAAAAGATCCGAGCGAAATTACTTTCTCAGCACGCGCTGCATCAGGACAAACTCCTGCTTTCACGGCACAGCAGCAAAGTGACGCATTCTTCGCTTACATCGAACAGGATGATTACCTGAAAAAGAATAAAGGTAAGTATGCTGAACGTAACGGCGGAGTACAGCCATGGAGAAATCAGGTGGATGTTCGTTTAACGCAGGAAGTATTTAAAGATTTCGGTAAAACGAAAAACTCAGTTCAATTCACTTTGGATATCCTGAATTTCGGAAATCTTTTAAACAGCGGATGGGGTAATGTTAATTTTACTAAGTCTGCAGGTATACTGATTCCTACAAACGTAGCGGCATTAACTCCAACAGGAGCAAGGCCAACGTTTAATATGAACGTTTTTGAAAACAAATTAGTTGACAGCAGTTTTGGAACAACTCAAACGTTCTTGTCAACTTACTATATGCAATTCGGTTTCCGTTATAATTTCCAATAGGAAGCGATACCGATCAAAAACCCGCTCTCAGAAGGAGCGGGTTTTTTTGTATCTAAAATTTTAAGCTGATTTTAAAACATTTAGCCTTCTGGTCGCTTATATTTGTTGCAACCAATTAATAAATCAAATTTTATGAACAAATTAAAATACGCGGTAGCATTGCTGTTAGTGTTTGCTATGGGTTTAAATAACCTGGCAAAAGCTGATGAAGGCATGTGGCTGCCTATGCTCATTGGTAAAAACTATGAGCAAATGAAAAAACAGGGTTTTAAGCTCACCCCTGAAGATCTTTACAGTGTAAATAAAGCTAGTATCAAAGATGCGATTGTATCTTTTGGCGGCTTCTGCACCGGAGAGATCGTTTCAAAAAACGGATTGATCTTTACTAACCACCACTGCGGATACGATGCTGCAGCTTCTAACTCGACTCCGGATAATAACATTCTTGACAACGGGTTTTATGCTAAATCGTACCAGGAGGAGAAGCCTATCCAGGGATTGTTTGTTCGTTTCCTTGTTCGCATGGAGGATGTAACCCCTAAGGTGATGGCAGCCCTTGCTGGTGTGCAGGACAAAGACAGGGCAGCGAAGATTGCAGAGATAAGCAAGCAGATCACTTCCGAAGTTACGGCAGGTACAGCTATGGAGGCTGATGTGCGTGATGTGTACAAAGCAAACCAATTTCTTCTGTTTATTTACGAGCGCTTTAGTGATGTTCGTCTGGTTGGAATCCCACCTCAGTCGATTGGGAAATTTGGCGGTGATACGGATAACTGGGAATGGCCTCGTCATACTGGTGACTTTTCTGTGTTCCGTGTTTATGCAGATGCGAATAATAAAGCAGCTGCGTATTCAGCTTCGAACAAGCCATACACCCCTAAGAAATCTTTGCCGGTTTCTATTAAAGGCGTAAAGAATGGAGATTTTGCGATGGTCTACGGTTTTCCTGGCCGTACAGACAGATACCTGACTTCTTATGGTGTTCAAAGCGCTACAGAGCGATCAAATCCCACTATAGTTAAGCTTCGTGATATCCGCTTAAAAGCGTGGAAAGAGGAGATGGATAAGAATGTGGACGTGCGTTTGAAAATGTCTTCTCAGTATGCAAATATCGCCAATTACTGGAAGTATTATATCGGCCAGACTGAACAGTTGAAGAGGCTGAAAATCTACGACGGGAAACAAAAGGATGAAGCTGCGTTCACTACTTGGTCGGCTTCGAAACCAGAGACTGCCACGTTAATGAGCCAGTATAAAGCGGCCTACGATATATATGATCCTTATGTTGTTCATTACACTTATGTGAACGAAGGATTGTTAGCATCACCATGGGCGCGAAATGCCTCACAATTCGGGACGGCAATTGACGCAATGATGGCTCGTAAAGACGATGCAGCATACGTAAAGCAAGTTAACACCAACCTTAATAATATGCTGAACACGTATGAGAAAACATATCTGGAAAATGCTGATAAGAAGATCTTTGCTCAGATCCTGACAGGATTCTATACCGATGTTCCAAAAAATCAGCATCCGAAATTTATTACGCTCATTGCTGAAAATTATTGGAAAGGATCACCTCAGGCTACTTTTGAAAACTATGCTGATTATCTGTGGAAGAACAGCAACCTGATCGATCCGGTTAAGCTAAGAGCATTTTTATCCAATCCTGATAAGGAGGCTCTTCAAAAGGACCCCGGTTACATGTATGCGGTCAACCTTATTCCTGCAGAATATATTAAGAATAACTTCGGAACAGTTCTGAGTGATTTCCAGGCAAGTAAATCGCGTTTGGATAACCTGTATCTTAAAGCTCTTCTTGAGAAGAATAAAGGCGCTTTAATTTACCCGGACGCTAACTCTACCATGCGTATTAGTTACGGTCAGGTGCAGAACTACAGTCCAAAAGATGGTATCACTTACGATGTGAAAACAACCATTGATGGGATGATAGCTAAATATCAACCGGGCGATGATGAGTTCGATTTGCCGCAGTCTTTACTTGATGCATATGCTAAGCGTGATTTCAGAGAGTATGGTGAGAACGGAACCCTGGCGGTTGGCTTCATTAGCAATAATGATATTACCGGCGGTAATTCAGGTTCACCTGTATTGAACGGCGATGGAGAATTGATCGGATTAGCTTTCGATGGTAACTGGGAAGCAATGAGCGGGGATATTGCCTTTGATAAGCAATATAAACGTACTATTTCAGTCGATGCCCGTTTCGTACTTTGGTGTATTGACGTTCTGGGTGGTGCAAAGAATATCATCAACGAACTTGATATCAGAAGAAATAAATTGCCGGTACCGAAAGATAAATTAATAATGAAGAAGACGGAGTAATTGCTTCGCTTTCCTCGCAATAACATTACCCAAAGTTTATATAAGTAAAAAGCCTTTCTGGATTCCAGAAAGGCTTTTACGTTTGAAAGTTAGTTGAATTAATTAATTATATACAAACTCTCCATAAGGAGATTTTATCGTTACTTGTTTTTTAT
This sequence comes from Bacteroidota bacterium, assembly GCA_040384965.1. GTDB lineage: Bacteria > Bacteroidota > Bacteroidia > Sphingobacteriales > Sphingobacteriaceae > Daejeonella. The sequence continues at coordinate 16,845 of JAZKIH010000115.1, forward strand.
CAGCAGCTTCAACTCGCCCAACTATCTGCGCATCAACGTTAAATTCACCTGAGATAGCGATAATATATTGAGCCATCTTCTCAGGGACGTAAAACTCCATACGGTGTCCCATATTGAATACCTTATACATTTCCTTCCAGTCTGTGCCCGACTGATCCTGGATCAGTTTAAATAGGGGAGGAATCTCTAACAAATTGTCTTTTATGATATGCAGGTTGTCGATGAAATGTAAAATTTTGGTCTGCGCGCCGCCGCTGCAATGAACCATGCCATGAATATCCGGCCTGTATTTGTCCAGAATTTTTTTCACAATTGGAGCATAGGTACGGGTTGGGGATAAAACTAGTTTCCCCGCTGTGACCGGATCGGAACCATCTATAGTGATCGCATCGGTCAGCTTTTTGGCGCCTGAAAATATAAGCTCGTATGGAACTGCCGGGTCATAACTCTCGGGGTATTTTTCGGCTACATACTTGTGAAACACATCATGACGTGCTGAAGTAAGACCATTGGAGCCCATGCCGCCATTGTATTCTTTTTCATAGCTGGCTTTACCATAAGACGAAAGACCGACAATAACATCACCGGGCTTAATTCTGTCATTTGAAATAATTTCCGATCGCTGCATGCGGCAGGTAACGGTTGAGTCTACTATGATCGTCCGTACAATGTCGCCTACGTCAGCTGTTTCGCCACCGGTTGAATAGATTCCTATACCCAGGTCGCGAAGTTCCTGCAGGATTTCTTCTGTGCCATTGATGATCTCGGCTATTACTTCGCCCGGAATTAGGTTTTTGTTTCTGCCAATGGTTGATGATAGCAGGATATTGTCCATTGCACCAACGCAAAGCAGGTCATCCAGATTCATGATTATTGCATCCTGCGCAATACCTCTCCAGACGGAAAGATCACCCGTTTCTTTCCAGTAGATATAGGCTAGTGAGGACTTCGTTCCTGCTCCATCAGCATGCATAATATTACAATATGCGTCATCTTTGCCCAAGATATCCGGAATGATCTTGCAGAAGGCTTTAGGGAAAATTCCTTTGTCTATATTTTTGATGGCGTTGTGCACATCTTCTTTATCAGCTGAAACGCCGCGCTGGTTGTATTTGAGATTTGACATCGGGGCGAATTTACGGAATAGTTGGTGATTTTTTAGAAGAGTAATGAGTACTAAGCATCAAGTTTTTAGTATCAAGACTCCTCGGAGAGGTTGGGAGGGTAGTTTTAAAAGCAGTCTTAAACTCATCATTCTCAACTAATAAAAAAGCCCCGCTTGATGCAGGGCTTTTTTATTTTTATCGGAATTCAGTACTTGATACTTAGTACTCAGTAACAAGTATTCAGTACTACTTAATAAAAAGAAGCTCTCTAAACTTCGGTAATGGCCATTTCGCGTCATCAACTAACTGTTCGAGTTTGTCAACGTGGTAACGGATCGGATCGAAGTAAGACTTCACTTTTTCATCATAAGCAATAGACTTGTCTCTAATATCCTCGATGTTGTTGGCTTTCTTACGCTCATCAATCATCTTGGTATTATTAGCCTTTATAAAGTTAACGTGCTCAGAAATCTTCTTGATGATATCCATCTGTGCTTCATAGGTTTCGGCACCTAAGCCTATATCTTTTAAGCCTTTAACGTTCTCAATCAATGTTGTCTGATAGCTGATGGCTGTCGGGATGATCACATTATCAACGAGCTCACCCATAACCCTGGCTTCGATCTGAAGTTTCTTAAAATAACTCTCAAGAAGGATCTCATGGCGAGCGTGAGACTCACGTTTGCTGAATACACCTGTGTCTTCGAATAATTTATCAGTTTTAGGATCAAGAAGGACGTCAAGGGCTTTTGGAGTAGTTTTGATGTTGCTCAAACCTCTCTTTTCAGCTTCCTGAGCCCACTCATCGCTATAACCATTTCCTTCGAAACGGATGGCTTTAGATTCCTTAATATAACGTTTGATAACGGTCATCAGAGCAACATCTTTTTTGTCGCCTTTTTTGATCAGTTTATCAACTTCTGTTTTGAATTTGTTCAGCTGATCAGCAACGATAAGATTTAATACCGTCATTGGGTTTGCTGAGTTAGCAGACGACCCAACCGCACGCAACTCGAATTTATTACCTGTAAAGGCAAGAGGAGAGGTACGGTTACGATCTGTGTTATCCAAAAGAATTTGCGGAACCTTTGGAATGCTTGTCCATAATGATGGCTCCTGTTTCATTTTAGAAGTAACCCTTGAAGTTTCGATCTCGTCCAAAAGATCATTTAACTGGCTTCCAAGAAACATGGATATGATAGCCGGCGGCGCTTCATTCGCTCCAAGGCGGTGATCGTTGTTCACAGAAGCAATTGATGCTCTTAAAAGGTCTGAATATTCGAACACTGCTCTGATAGTATTTACAAAGAAGGTAAGGAACATCAGGTTGTTCTTAGGCGTTTTGCCCGGTGCAAGAAGATTTTTACCTGTATTCGTTATAAGCGACCAGTTATTGTGCTTGCCTGAACCGTTAATTCCGGCATATGGTTTCTCATGCAATAAAACTTTGAAATTATGTCTGCGTGCAACTTTATCCATTAAATCCATTAATAATGAATTATGGTCGATTGCAAGATTTATTTCTTCATAAATAGGAGCACACTCAAATTGTGAAGGCGCAACTTCATTATGACGGGTTTTCAAAGGTATACCAAGCTTGATTGATTCGATCTCTAATTCCTGCATGAAAGCCAGAACCCGGTCAGGAATAGATCCGAAATAATGGTCATCAAGCTGCTGATTCTTAGCAGACATATGGCCGAATAAAGTTCTTCCAGTAAGATAAAGATCAGGGCGTGCATTAAATAACGCAAGGTCAACCAGGAAATATTCCTGCTCAATACCTAAAGATGCATTTACTTTCTCTATGCCTTTGTCAAAATATTGGGCTACAGCTACTGCTGCTTTGTCCATTACGCCCAAAGCTTTCAATAATGGTGCTTTGTAATCTAATGCCTCGCCAGTGTAAGAAACAAATACTGTGGGGATGCAAAGGGTGTTACCCATGATGAACGCAGGAGATGAAGGATCCCATGCAGTGTAACCACGTGCTTCAAATGTGCTCCGGATACCACCGTTTGGAAAGCTTGATGCATCAGGCTCCTGTTGTGATAAAGCCTCACCAGAAAATTTATCTAATCCCTGGCCATCAGACCCAGGCTCAAAGAATGAATCATGCTTCTCGGCTGTTGATCCCGTAAGAGGCTGAAACCAGTGGGTATAATGAGTAGCTCCTTTGCCAATAGCCCAGGCCTTCATTGCTGATGCAACCTGCTCTGAAATTGCACGATCGATCGGTGTTCCCGAATCAATTGAATGTACAATACTGTTAAAAGCTTCCTTCGATAAACTGTCTTTCATCTTCTTTTGATTGAAGACATTTACGTTAAAATATTCAGAAGGCTTGGCTGAAGGGGCTTTCACTTCAGTAGTTGTTCTGGAAAGAACGGCATTTAATGCTTGAAATCTTAAAGATGACATCGTTTTGCTCAGTTTTAATTAAATTTTGATAAAAATACTCTTTTGTCTTACAAAAAGAAGTCGATTTTATAAAAATGTGTAAAAAAATTACATATTTTTCTCAAAATGAAGTAGAAAATGAATTTTCAGGCCAAAAATCATCGGTGTTATCGCGTAAATGAATTTTAAGGAGTCAAAGTTTTATATAGAAGACGCAAACGGCAAATCGTGAAGATGAAAGCTTTCGATTTACCATGCTTTTTCCTACTTTTGACCATCCCAACAAAAAACCCTCTACATTGGAAAATACGCAACTTACTACCTTAGAAACCGCTAAAGATTTAGGTCTCCTTCCTGAAGAATTTGATAGAATAAAGGAAATATTGGGAAGAACTCCAAATTTTACCGAGCTATCAATATTCTCTGTAATGTGGAGCGAGCACTGTTCTTATAAGAACTCCATTACCTGGTTAAAAACCTTGCCGAAGGACGGGCCTCGTATGCTGGCGAAGGCTGGTGAAGAAAACGCTGGTATGGTTGATCTCGGTGATGATATTGCTTGTGTTTTTAAGATAGAATCTCATAACCACCCATCAGCGCTTGAACCTTATCAGGGAGCTGCAACTGGTGTAGGTGGTATAAACCGTGATATATTTACAATGGGTGCCCGTCCAATTGCCCAGCTTAATTCGCTTCGATTCGGTGATCCGGAACAGGAACGAACGAAATGGCTGATTAAAGGTGTGGTAAAAGGTATTGGCCATTACGGGAATGCATTCGGTATTCCAACTGTTGGTGGTGAACTGTTCTTTGATGAGTGTTATACTGTCAACCCCTTGGTGAATGCCATGTCGGCTGGAATTGTAAAACCGGGTGAAACGGTTTCTGCGACTTCTTATGGCGTAGGCAATCCAGTATATATTGTTGGCTCTGCGACAGGGAAAGATGGAATACATGGAGCAGCATTTGCTTCGAAAAATATAACCGAAGATTCAATAAATGATCTTCCGGCGGTTCAGGTGGGTGATCCATTCCAGGAGAAGTTGTTACTGGAAGCAACGTTAGAAGTAATAAAAACGGGCGCGGTTGTAGGTATGCAGGACATGGGTGCTGCTGGTATAATTTGTTCAAATTCTGAAATGTCTGCCAAGGGCGAACATGGAATGAAGATCAATCTTGATCTGGTTCCGGTGCGTCAGGAGAATATGAAGCCTTTTGAGATTCTTCTTTCCGAATCACAGGAGCGTATGCTTATTGTGGTGGAAAAAGGCCGTGAGAAAGATGTTGAAGCTGTATTTGATAAGTGGGATTTAAACTGCGCCATTATTGGCGAAGTTACTGATACCAAACGCCTGCATTATTATATGAACGGCGAACTTGTTGCTGATGTGCCTGCTGACGATCTTGTTTTGGGTGGTGGAGCTCCGGTTTACAAGAGAGAATTCCAGGAACCTGCTTACTATAAAGAAAACCAGAAATTTAAAATCGAGGATATTAAAGAACCCTCAGATCTCAAAGCAGTTGCTGAACATCTGATTTCTCATCCGAATATAGCCTCCAAAAGGTGGGTTACAGATCAGTACGATTCTATGGTTGGAACAGCTACCATGACAACTAATCGCCCGAGTGATGCTGCCGTTGTTAGTGTAAAAGGCACAGATAAAGCAATAGCTTTGTCCGTTGACTGTAACTCCAGATATGTCTATGCCGATCCTGAAAAAGGTTGTGCTATAGCTGTTGCCGAAGCTGCGCGTAATATTACCTGTGCCGGCGGTGAGCCCGTAGCGATTACAAATTGCCTCAACTTTGGCAATCCGTACGTCCCGGAAGTTTACTGGCAGTTTGTTGGCGCTATTAAAGGTATGGGCGCAGCTTGTACAAAGTTTGAAACTCCGGTTACCGGCGGAAACGTAAGTTTCTACAACCAGTCGTCTGATGAAGGCCCCGTTTTCCCAACACCTACTATTGGTATGTTGGGCGTACTTGATGATCTGAGCACATTCATGACTTCAGATTTCAAGCAAGCCGGCGACCTTATATATATGATAGGTGAGAGCGTGAATGATATCGCATCTTCACAATATCTCGCTTCTTACCATAAAGTTACTGCCTGTCCGGCACCGCATTTTGATCTCGAAAAAGAATATGCGATGCATCAGGTTATCAAGCAGCTGATTAAGCAAGGCCTTATTCAGTCAGCACACGATGTTTCGGATGGAGGACTTTATATTACCCTTCTTGAATCATCAATGCCCAACGGACTCGGTTTCGAAATTGAGACTGATTCAAATGTACGTAAGGACGCGTTTCTTTTCGGGGAAGCACAGGGAAGGGTAGTAGTATCTGTTACAGCGGAGCAGCAGGAAGAATTTATTGAGCTCCTTGCAACGTCGGAAACTGAATTCAGTCTTTTGGGTAAGGTATCTGCAGGCGAACTGAATGTTGACGAAATTAGTTTCGGATCAGTGGATAATTCGCATTCTATTTATAATAACGTGCTGCATAACATCCTGGGCGAATAACATGCTGAAGCTCAATCGCATACATCACGTTGCACTTATCTGCTCTGATTATGCGGTTTCCAAAGCCTTCTACACTGAGATACTTGGATTGGAGATTGCACAGGAAGTTTATCGTAAAGAGCGGGATTCTTATAAACTCGATCTGGCAATAAACGGAAACTACCAGCTGGAGCTATTTTCATTTCCAGAAACTCCGATGCGCCCGTCGAGACCAGAGGCGCGGGGTCTGAGACATCTGGCATTCGAAGTTGGCGACCTCGAGTCTTCCGTCGCTCATTTAAACGGGCACGGCGTTTCCACTGAAGAAATCAGGATAGACGAGCACACCGGTAAGAGATTTGTGTTTTTTTCAGATCCTGACGATCTGCCTATCGAACTTTACGAAGCCTAATGAGCAAGGTTTTCCAGTTTAAACAATTCAGCGTTGATCAGACCAATTGCGGGATGAAAGTTAATACTGATGCCGCCCTGCTTGGTTCTATGGCCAACAACATTGACATTGAACGTATTCTCGAAATCGGCACCGGCACCGGCGTCATTTCACTAATGCTCGCTCAGCGTTATACCTCTGCTTTAATTGATGCTGTTGAAATTGATGAAATGGCGGCTGAAACTGCGGGGCTCAATTTTCGAAATTCTCCTTTTGCGCCCGGGATTAGTCTTATAAGCTCTTCCTTTGAAGAGCATTTCAATGCTAGTGACACAAAATACGACCTGATAGTATCGAATCCTCCGTATTTTATTAATGCTCTGCAGTCCGACGATCCAGTTAAGCGTCTGGCGAAGCACACAAATGAAAGTTTTTTTAAAAACTTAGTATCTGGAGCTGCAAATCATTTAAAATCATTGGGGCTCATGTGGTTAATACTGCCTTTGGATACTGCTGATGTTGTTCAGAACTTGCTTGCGAAATCAGGAAATCTGGCAGTCAGGAAAACAATATTTATTCATTCTTTCCCCGAATCCAAACCCTATCGGTGCATTCTGGTTATTGGAATAGGGACGATGAGTAACGATGCTCAAAAATTCGTCATTTACGAAAAACAGAATGTGTATACAGAAGAGTATAGCACACTGCTGAAAGAATATCTAACAATATTCTAGCGCCATTATGACAAGGATTGGTTTGATATCGGATACTCATAGTTACCTGGATGAATCGGTTTTCAGGCACTTTGATAATTGTGATGAGATCTGGCATGCGGGAGACTTTGGTGAAATTAAGGTGGCGGATGCTCTAGCTGGTTTTAAGCCACTAAAAGGTGTATACGGAAACATTGATGGAAGGGATATTCGTTCGGTATATCCGGAAGATTTGAAGTTTGAGTGTGAAGAAGTGAATGTATGGATGACTCATATCGGCGGTTACCCCGGGAAATATCATCCGCGGATCAAGGCGGAGCTCCAGCTTGAACGACCGGGTTTGTTCATTTGCGGGCACTCGCATATATTGAAAGTGATGTATGATAAAAATATTGGTTGTTTACACTTAAATCCAGGTGCGGCCGGTAAGTACGGATGGCATAAAGTTCGTACATTGCTTCGGTTTTGCATTTCTGAGGAAAAAATTCTTAATTTGGAGGTCATTGAATTAGCGGTAGATAATGTATAAAGTACACTAAGTATGTCGGGAATATTAACTTTAGGCCAGTTTATAATTGAAAAACAGAGTGATTTTCCATATGCAAAAG
>JAZKIH010000116.1:0-1684 GCA_040384965.1 Bacteroidota bacterium
TTTTGCTGCTTCCTTTTTTATGCGATCTTCCTCTGCAATGCGTATGCGTTCCTGTTCGGCCTCCATCCTGGCTTTTTCTTTCAAGGCTAGTTAAAGCTTTTCTTTTTCTTCACGTTCTTTACGTAATTCTTCATCCTGTAACTTACGCTGTTCTGCTGCTTTACGTTCCGCTTCTTCACGTTCACTCCTTGCCTTTTCTTCAACGGCTTTACGCTCCTGTTCAACTTTCGCACGTTCTTCAGTAAGTTCTTTTTCACGTTGAGCAGCTTCAGCTTTTAATTTTTGATTTTCTAAACGGATGCGCTCACGTTCTTCTGCTTCAGCTTTTTCTTTTGCCAGTCTTTCTTCCTCTTCCTGCTGCTGTGTAGCTATACGATCATTGTAAGCGGCTTTCTTTGCGGTTAAATAAGCGTCCCAAACATCGGCATCCATATTGCCAAGTTGCAAGCCGGTTATGTCGTCTACGTAAAGTTGAATTATTTCATTACGCTCTAATGTGAGTTTATCTATACGCTCCTGCTCTTTTATTTCAGCATGTTTTTCAATTTCTTCCAGTGCTGATTCCATGCGTTCTTTTTCAGCGACTTCTTTCCGTTTGATTGCATCAACGAACTGCCCACCTTTCAGGAAGAAATCTTTATTAACCTTGTGCCAGTTCTCAATTCCTTTAGTGCGGTTATTTTTAAGAAGTAACCTTACCTGCTTTGCACGTTTAGCTGTTGCTGGATCTTCAATATCCATTTCTATGATTTCCCTATACTGCTCTGCAAGCGGCAAGCGTTCGTCTAAAATAGCTGGCAAGTCTTTAATGATACTGTGTGCCGTAGCTGTATTTAACCCGTATTTTTCAGGGCTAATGTCAATGACTTGTAATTCCATATTTTATTGTTGTTTACTGATTATTTGTTTATATGCCTGTTTTGCTGCTGTCATATCGCTTTCAAATAAGCTATGGTATGCTTCCATGGCCCGATCTTCCCGCTCTTGCATCTCTCTTTCTTTTCGCTGCATGATTAAATAATAAGGCTCTCGTTCTTGTACAATAGTTGGTTTGAATTCTTTCATAACTTCTTTCCCTGTTGCAACGTCGATTATTTTATTATCGAGCGTTATGTAGCAACCTTTACCAGTCCCTTCAACTAGGAAGCTATCGGTACGGCACAGTGGGCAAAACTCATAGCTCTCTTCACCTTCATCTATCGAATGAAGTGCTGCCCAATTGTTACCGCATTTTGTACAGAACCAACTCATGCCAACCCCGCTTTTAGCGCACCGTAATACTCTTTAAAAACAGCTTTCAATTCAGGATTCGCCTGTATGGTTTCTTTGTTATCAAGAGCCAACTTATCAAGATCATCTTTGCTTTTGCACTTGTCAAGCTTAGCATACCAGTGACCAGAAATAGGTCCCGGGGTTTCTGCAGAACTTGGCTTAATAGCTGACAATTGCTCAGCGGTCGTTTTACTAATCCTGTATTGTTGTTTTAAACTGTCGATCGTTTCGGTACCGGCTGCAATAGCGCTCGTTATCGTTACACCCAATTCTGTAAGCGAACCGTCCTTCTCACGAATATTCAACCACGGCAGTTCACTTGCCGGAGTCTGTTGCTTTTGGGTAGTCACAGGTGAGGCTGTTCCGTCACCATCATTATCCTCTGAAGCCGTTGTTAAACCAAGCGCACCGA
>JAZKIH010000117.1:0-8910 GCA_040384965.1 Bacteroidota bacterium
ACCCATGACCTGGGCTTCATGATTTATATTCCGTTCGGAACTGGCTACAGGCTGACAAAAAACCCTGTTTATAAGAAGGCAATGTTAAATGGGGCGGAATCTTTATCGACCCGTTTCGATTCTAACAGGGGAGTGATTAAATCATGGAACGATTTCCGCGGCCACAAATATCCGGTAATTATCGACAACCTGATGAACCTCGACTTTTTGTTCTGGGCCTCCAGGGAGACAGGCAATAAGAAGTATTATGATATCGCTACTACCCATGCGAATACTACCATCAAGAATCATTTTCGCCCTGACAACAGTAGTTACCACGTATTGCTTTACGGCGCCGATGGAACAGTAGATGGCCGTAAGACTGCCCAGGGCGCTGCAGATGAGTCGGCGTGGTCGCGAGGTCAGGCCTGGTCTTTATATGGCTACACTGCGATTTACCGGGATACAAAGGATAAGAAATACCTCGATCAGGCAATTAAGATCGCCGACTTTTTTATAAACCATCCTAACTTGCCAGCTGATAAAGTACCTTACTGGGACTTTAATGCTCCAAATATTCCCAATGAAGAGCGGGATGCATCAGCCGCTGCGATAGCGTCGTCAGGTCTATTTGAGCTGGCGGGCTATGCCGATCCGGCGCGCAGAAAACAATATACAGATGTAGCCATCAAAATGCTGGAAAGCCTGTCATCTCCAACTTACCGCGCTAAGCTGGGAGAAAACAACAATTTTCTTTTGAAGCATTCAACTGGCCATAAGCCGGGCAACAGTGAGATTGATGTACCGCTGGTCTATGCAGATTATTACTATCTGGAAGCTTTAACGAGGTATGATAAGATGAAATAGGTCTGAGGTCTGATGTCTGATGTCTGATGTCTGATGTCTGATGTCTGAGGTCTGATGTCTGATGTCTGAGGTCTGAGGTCTGAGGTCTGAGGTCTGAGGTCTGAGGCAGCTTGGATATTCAAGTTACGAACTTATTTCCAGGCGGTATAAAGTCTATGGATTTTCGCGCCAATTTCGTCCGCAAGTCTGTAAACCGAATCGAATTGTTCAACTGTTATGTAATTGCAGTCTTTCGAAAAGTTTAGCCAAACTTTGGTTTCTTCTAAAGACGCTGCTGAATAAATAAGAAACTTTTTGAAGTCTTGGGTATACATTCTTCTCCCGTAACCTTCTGCAATATTTGCGCTAACAGATCTGGTGGAGCGGACAACTTGATCGGTTAAAGAATATTTTTCTGAAGCTGGGAAGTCCTTACTCAGATTAAAAATTTCCATCGCAAGTTTATAGGACAACTTGTATACTTCCAGGTCTGAATAAGATTTGATCATAAGCCACAACTTATCCTAAGTTAAGTATCTTAAGAAAACACTCAAGTCGCAAACCAAATTTTTGAGTTAACGGAAAAACCCAGACTTCAGATTGCTGGTCTAGTAATAAGTTCAATGTCGGAAATCCAGTCAGACTTCAGACTTCCGACATCAAATCCTTCGCTCTTCCAAAAAAATCCCCGACCTTTACCTTATGTCTCATCCTCTTCGATCAGTCCAGGTTACCCGGTATATTACACCGCTTCGCGAGGGCGGCTCTATGCCTGCAATTGCGGAGGCTGACGATGAGTTTTTGTATGTGATTAAATTCAGAGGGGCCGGACAAGGACCCCGGGCATTGATCGCTGAACTTATAGGAGGTGAAATTGCGAGACTGCTCGGGTTGCCTGTACCTGAACTGGTTTTTGCCAGCCTGGATGAAGCATTCGGCCGTACAGAGGCGGATGAAGAGATACAGGATCTGTTGAAGTTCAGTGTGGGCTTGAATCTTGGCCTGCATTATCTTTCCGGAGCTATCACTTTTGATCCGGTGGTAAATAAAGTTGATCCTTTATTAGCCTCAAAGATCGTCTGGCTAGACTGCCTGCTAACCAATATGGATCGCACCTGCCGGAATACCAATATGCTGATCTGGCATAAAGAATTGTGGCTGATAGATCACGGGGCGTCGTTATATTTTCATCACTCCTGGCAGAACTGGGAAGAACAAGCCACTAAGCCGTTTTTTCTTATCAAAGAACACGTGTTGCTTCCTGAGGCATCAGAGCTTGAATCTGTAGATTCAGAATTCCGGAAGATATTGACCAGTGCGGATATTCGTGCTATTGTTCAGATGATCCCCGACGAATGGCTGAATGATGAAAATACTTTCCAAACGAAGCAGGAATACAGAGATGCCTATGCTGTATTTTTGGAGACACGAATAGCGAATTCAGAAATTTTTGTAAATGAAGCCCAAAATGCAAGACAAGCACTTATTTGAGTACGCCGTGATTCGCGTTGTGCCCAGGGTGGAGCGTGAAGAATTTCTAAATGTCGGTGTGATCCTGTATTGTAAGGGACTGAAATTTTTGCAGTCAAAGTGTGATCTCGATGAAGAAAGATTAAGCGCATTTGCAAAAGATACCGACAAAGATGACGTTAAAGAAAGCCTTCGAGCCTTCGGTCAAATAAGCGCCGGGAGCAAAGACGGCGGACCTATTGGCAAACTGGATGCTGCATCACGTTTCAGATGGCTTACAGCAACGCGTAGTACCGTTGTTCAGACTTCAAAGGTGCATCCTGGATTTACCCAGGATGCTGCGGTGACTCTTGAGCGCTTGTTTAAAGAGCTGGTACTGTAGAGGCGGAGATACGATAGCTACCGGATCGAGAATCTGAGTTGAGTACTTGATCCTCATTCCGGGGTGTGATAAGAACTAAATGTTCTAAAAAGTCAATTACTGCTGTTTCGTTGTAATTACGATCACGCCATCTTTGGCTTTCTCGCCATATTTGACAACAGCTGACGCACCTTTAAAAACCTCTATTGTTCCAATGGTGGTAACTTTTATATCATTAAGGCCGTCTTTTGTGATTTCTTTACCATCCAGAATGATCATTTCTGTGTCGATATCACTTAAGGAGATTTTTTGATTCTGACTTTGGATACGGATTATATCTTTTACGCGAGCTGTCGCTGAGGTTACCTGGTTTGTTTGCGCAGATTTGGTTTTAATGTCAATTATATCAACAACTCCACTCGTGGTTTTAATGCCGTAGATCGATGTTGCACCTGTACCTTTCACTACATTAACGCTGAAAATACTGTCAGGATTTATGTGAGCAATCCCTTTATTCACGCGAACCCCATCTATGAAATATATAACTTCCTTAGGGATGGTTTTTAAAGTGTCTGTCCGTCTGATCTTAATCATAAGGTCGGTTATGTTATTACCTTCGCCATTCAAGGATTTCACTTCAATTTTATTAGTATCGGATTGAGCCAATTCATTTTGAGAGCTGATATTTACTGAACGCAAATTGCTTGACTTCTTCATTTTGTCATCTGAAGAAGAGGTTTGATCACCACTACTTATAGGGTCAGGTAAAAACTCACTAAAGTCAGAGATTGAAGCTAAGGAATTAACCGCTTTTTTGACTGTTGTATTTTCATAAGCAGCTTTTGAAATGCCTGTTATAAGCACTAATAACATTATCGCCGGCAAGAGGACAAAATAGTTGCTTAAGTTTATTCTGTTCGAAGGTTTCTTGTTAATCATGGCTATTCTCTTTTTAATAGTTAAAAAATGGAAATTGTTAACCGGCATAGAGTTCTGAGGAAGAACGTGGCTTTTTAATAATGCATATTGGTATTCCCTGGAATCTATACCTGAGCGTATTACTTCCTGATCGGTAATGAATTCGAGATTTGCTTTAATAGCTTTTTTCATAAGCCAAACTCCCGGGTTAAACCAGTAAAATATTGTGCTCATTTCGGCCAGCATCACATCTAAAGTGTGCAGCTGTTTAACATGTATCTGCTCGTGTTCAAGAATAGAACGTAACTCATTTTCATCATGGCATTCCGGGTTGAGATAAATTGTGCGCCAAAACGAAAAGGGGTTAATGGCCTGAGTGATTTTCCTGAACTTGAAATGCCCCATGGAACTTGACGATGATCGGATATGCAAAGCCAGTAGAGATACCAGTTGGATCATCAGCCGCAGCGACATAAAGATTACTCCTGTCCAGAAGATCAAAATAGTAAGCTCCCAGTAATCGCCGGCTCCATTTTCTGCACGGTTTATCACATAAGTAACCGAACCCTGCCAGTCAGGGTTTAATAAATTGATTTGTTCTCTTAATTGCTGATTGCGATTTAAAATGTTTGACAGATCGATCAACGGATAAAGCGCCGAGTAGATAAGGCCAGCCAGTAAATAAAAACGATTAAGTGTATGAAAGGTATAGCGTTGCAGGATAAAATAATAGCCGGCATAGAATAATAGCAGGGCTATATTCACCTTTAATAAGTAAAGTATCATCTCAGGCATCATGGTTGCTTTCCTTTCTCGATCATCTTAATGATCTCCTTTAAATCGTCCGCACTTATCTTTTCCTGATTAGCAAAAAATGTCACCAGTTCCTTGTATGAATTGCTGAAGTAATCATTCACAAATTCACCCATGAAGGTCTTTTTATATTCCTCTTCTTTTATCAGCGGCGTATAAGAAAACGTATTCCCGACTTTTGTTGCTGAAATGAATTTCTTCCGTTCGAGGTTCTTTACCGTGGAGGCCAGAGTGGTATATGGAGGCTTAACATCTGGAATGATTTCCAGGAATTCTTTGATTGTGCCACTGCCCAGATTCCATACGGCTTGCATGGCTTCTTCTTCGTTAGGTGTTAGTTTTTCCATATCTACGAACTTTTCGTAAATGTATTACGAAAAGTTCGTAGATGCAAATAAATTAAACATTATTTTACCTGAACCAGTTCTATTGACACTAGTTGTCTCACCCAGCGAGTCTGAATTTTATCTCCGGGAACAATTACCTGAAAGGGTGCATCTGATGCATCAAGATTCTTATCGTCTATTTTATCAGCGATATGTATGCTATGTTTGCTAAAGAGCGGATCAATTTCAGCCAGGGAGAATATGGATTTATAATTGTCTTTAGCTCTGAAGATTAGATACGAGCTAATGCTTTCTCTTTTATTTCCTAAAGTAATTCCGGCTTTTTGGAGAATGTCCGCAAGAAGCACGCCCGTGTAGATATGTTCTTTGTTATCGTGGCCGATGGCTTTTAAGGTTGTATGATTAAGTTGGGATGGATCAATTTTTACGGATTCCGAAATTCCGGTAACCGTGATAAAATCTTTCTGAGCAAAAGCATTCGAAGAGAGATAAAAAGATAATACAAGAAAGAGCAGTTTGAATGTGGCGGATTTCATGATAGTATAAATATAGGAACTTTCGCGAGTCAGTCACTTAGGTTAAAATCTACCGCTTAGCTTGTTACTTCCAGTCTGTAATAATCACTTACCTTTGCCGTCTCAACAAAAAGAGCAATACTTAAATTATGACCGCTACAGTTATCAGCCATTATCAGGTTAAGTTTAACGATTCAAATGAGCGTGTCAGGGAATATGAAAGTCTGATAAATAGATATTCAGTTCTTCGCCTGGTCATAATTGCTGCTGGTCTTTTTTTCTTCTATCAGTCGTTAAAATTCGAAGGCTCATGGCTTCCCGTGCTGGTATTTTTTAGTGTAATTTTTAGTTTTTCTTTGCTGGTAAGAAAACAGAATGCCTTTGAAAAAAAGCGCAACTATTACAGAGATCTGGCCAAAGTTTACAGCAATGAAATCGAAAGCATAAACAGCCGTAAGAACATGTACAGTGATGGCTCGGAGTGGGAAGATGATTTTCATCCGTATACATCTGACCTCGATATTTTTGGGAGGGGTTCATTGTTTGAACTAGTAAACCGGTGCTCTACGGTTTTGGGAAATGCAAAACTGGCCGAATGGCTTAAACAACGGTCGTCGGCAACAGAGATCCGTCAAAGGCAGAAAGCTGTGGATGAACTGGCCTCGAAAGAGGACTGGAAATACAATTTCCAGACTGTGCTTTTATTTTCAAACAAAGCGAAGGAAGATCAGGTGAATGGCCTTTTCAAATACCTGCGATCGGAGCCACGGGATGAAGCTAAACTGCTGAGAGTTTATACAAAACTGAGTCCCTGGATATTTTTGCTTTCGGCGATCCTGGCGTGGTTTTACTCACCCTTTATCCTGGTGATTATTTCTATGGGTATAGCTAATCTTTTGATAACCCAGGCATATAGCTCTGCTGTAATGAAGACAGACAGCCTGATCGGAAAGATGAGTAAGATACTCAGCAATTATTCCGATGCGATAAGCAGCATCCGGTCAGAGAACTGGAATTCCCAAGAATGCATTCGATTAGCTTCTGAATTGACCGATAACGGCCAGGAACAATTGATCGGACAGCTAAACCGCTTATCCCTTCTCATAAATCAGCTCTCGCTGGGACTCAGTTCCATTGGTCCAGTGTTAAATTTTATTATGCCATGGAATGTCAGATTGTTTTTTGCCATTGAAGACTGGAAGAAGGCGAACAAATTAAATGTGAAAGGCGCGTTTGATATTATCGCAAATTTTGAAGCACTGATAAGTATAAGCAGCCTGAAAAGTAATTATCCGGACTGGGTATTTCCCCAGATCGCTGAAAGTGAAAATTACACCCTTAATGCCAGGTCAATTGGACATCCCCTGATATCGCCTGAGCTAAGAATTGTGAATGATTACTCGCTCGCTAATGAACTGAAAATAGACATTATTACCGGGTCAAATATGGCAGGCAAAAGCACGTTTCTTCGCACACTGGGAATAAATACGATACTTGCCTTGTCCGGGGCTCCGGTGTGTGCTCAAGAGATGAAAGTAAGTCCGATGCTGGTATTCAGTTATATGCGGATCAAAGATTCGCTTAACGAAAGCACATCCACATTCAAAGCCGAGCTGGACCGTTTACAAGCACTGCTTGAGATACTTAAAACTGAGGACAAAGTTTATTTTCTTATTGATGAGATGCTCCGAGGGACAAATTCGATGGACAAATATCTGGGCTCGAAAGCTGTTATCGAGAAGCTCATTTCCGAGGAGGCTGTGGGGATTATTGCTACCCATGACCTGCAGATCGCAGAACTTGAACAAAAATATCCCTCTTACGTACGGAATTTTTATTTTGATATACAGATGGAAGGCGGAGAGATGAAGTTTGATTATAAACTTAAGGAAGGGGAGTGTAAGACTTTTAATGCGTCACTCCTGCTGAAAAGACTTGGCATAGACTTTTAATTTCTATTGCTATAGGGTCATGCTTTTCATTCGTAAATTCTCTATTATTGAATCATAACAATGAATTGCCGCTCGTGACAGACACCATACTATCTTTCGACAACATCACCATCAGGAATTTCAATAAAGTGATTTTTGAAAAACTGAACTTTGCTCTGAAAGCGGGGGAACACTGGGCAATTGTTGGGAGAAGCGGATCTGGTAAAAGCGTATTTCTTGATGCACTGGCAGGAAAAACTTCATTTCCATCAGGTGTTGCAGCCTATCCCGCGTTCGATGAGTATATCAAAGCTTCAGAGTCAGATGATCCGCTTTTTAATCGGTTCAAATTAATTTCGCAGGTATCTTCAAGACATCGTTTTACTAACCTTTCCAATACTACTGATCTTTATTATCAGCAACGTTTCAACTCTATGGATTCGGAAGATTCGCCGACCGTTGAACAATATCTGTCAGAAGTGAAGTCTTACAATACAGGAGGATACTGGTCGTTTGAACGAAGCGTTACGCGTCTGAATCTGGAACCATTACTGGATAAGCAGCTGATAAAATTGTCAAATGGTGAGACGAAACGATTGATGCTGGCTGCTGCACTTATCAGAAATCCAATATTACTGTTGCTGGACAATCCTTTAACCGGTTTAGATATCTCTGCCCGGGCCGACTTTAACGGCCTTCTCCACGAGATCAAGTCTTCTGGAATAAGCATTATAATGGCGACATCTCCGGGGGAAGTACCAGACGCTATAACACATGTCGCGGTCCTGGGCATCGGAAAAATAGAAGAGCAATTACCACGGGATCTCTTTAAACACGAAGAGTACAAAGCTCTCTCGCCGGATCTTGATACACCTGAGCTTGAAAGCCTTCTCTCCATTAGTGAAGCACCGGACTATCAGGTTATTGTTGGAATGAAAGATGTGACCATTAAGTACGGAGATAAGACAATCCTTGAAAATCTAAACTGGGAAATAACGCAGGGCGAGAGATGGATGCTTTGCGGTCCCAACGGAGCTGGTAAATCCACGTTATTGAGTCTCATCAATGGTGACAATCCGCAGGCTTTTGCGAATAACATTATACTTTTCGACAAAAAGAAAGGCGGCGGCGAAAGTATATGGGAGATTAAGAAGAAGATCGGTTTTGTCTCCCCCGAGCTGTTCCAGTATTTTCCGATGGAAAGCTCATGCATGCATGTTATAGAATCTGGATTCTACGACACTTTAGGCCTTTTCAGGCGATCGAATGAAGATAAAGCATCAATATGTCTTCGGTGGATGCATCTGTTGCAAATAGATACGTTTGCCGGATCACTATTTAAAAATGTTTCTGTGAGCGTCCAGAGATTATGCTTGCTCGCCAGAGCGCTCATAAAAAACCCTCCACTGCTAATTTTTGATGAACCGTGCCAGGGAATGGATCAGGAACAGCAGGAGCGCTTCCAATACCTTGTTGACGAGATCTGCAAGAGAAGCAAGGTGAGTTTAATATATGTCAGCCATTATGAAGCTGAGAAACCAAATTCTGTAACCAGGGTGCTCAGGCTTGATAATGGGAGAGAAGCAAGGTAAATTTCAACCCATTCGTCCGAAACTAACGGTAAAAGCAAAAAAATTTATAATTTACTGCTGCTAATTCTTCTAAAAAAATATTCATGAGTGCAGCTGTAGCCGAATCCCCTCTTAATACCGAAAAGAAAAATAACTTAA
>JAZKIH010000118.1:0-1162 GCA_040384965.1 Bacteroidota bacterium
GAAATCACATCATGATACGAAAAGAGGCAGAAGAAAGCCGGAGTTTAAAAATTGAAGAGTACTTTACCGATCTTGCTATTATAGGCGGGGGAATGTCTGGCGTGTGTGCTGCGATTACGGCAGCCAGACAAGGCTTAAAGGTGGTGTTAGTGCAAGATAGGCCCGTTCTGGGTGGCAATGCGTCTAGCGAGGTGCGGTTGTGGATACTGGGAGCGACTTCGCACATGGGCAATAATAACCGTTGGAGCAGAGAAGGAGGGGTAATAGACGAGGTTCTGGTAGAAAACACGTACCGAAATCCAGAAGGAAACCCTGTAATACTAGACATGATCTTGCTAGATAAAGTGAAGCAGGAACCCAATATTACACTTTTGCTAAATACTGCAGTGTATGAAGTACAAAAAAAGCAAACGGATACAATCGAAAGTATCAAGGCTTTTTGCAGTCAGAATGCTACCACCTATATTATCCAATCCCCTTTGTTTTGTGATGCATCAGGCGATGGAGTTGTAGGTTTTCTATCGGGCGCGGCCTTTAGAATGGGAGCAGAAATGGCCGAAGAATTTAATGAACCTATGGCACCAGATGCAAGCTATGGCGAACTATTAGGGCATTCACTTTATTTTTATACAAAAGATACAGAAAAGCCAGTTAAGTTTACTGCTCCAGCATTTGCTATGGATGTGCAAAAAGAGATCCCTCGCTATAAGAGCTTTAATGCCAAAGAACATGGCTGTAAACTATGGTGGGTAGAGCACGGCGGCAGAATGGACACCGTGCATGATACAGAGGAAATTAAGTGGGAGTTATGGAAAGTGATTTACGGTGTATGGGATTATATTAAAAATTCGGGCAACTTCCCTGAGGCAGAAAATTATACCTTAGAATGGGTAGGAATGATCCCCGGAAAGCGCGAAAGCCGAAGATTTGAAGGAGATTACATACTTTCCCAATCTGATTTGATCGAACAAAAAGAGCATGAAGACGCTGTTGCCTATGGTGGATGGTCTATTGACCTGCATCCTGCCGATGGTGTATTCAGCAAGCGTTCGCCATGTAACCAATGGCACAGTAAGGGAATCTTCCAAATTCCTTACCGATGCCTTTACAGTAAAAATATTAAGAATCTGTTTCTTGCTGGGCGCATTATCAGCGTAAGCCA
>JAZKIH010000119.1:0-9216 GCA_040384965.1 Bacteroidota bacterium
AGCTATCAAAAACTTTCACTTCTGCCCCAAGGGCGATGGCTGTTCTGGCAGCGTATTCACCAACGGTTCCTGCACCCAGGATTACTATTTCTGTAGGAGGCACGCCGGTAATCCCGCCGAGCATCAAGCCTTTACCCTCAAGTACATTACTTAAGTATTCCGCGGCAATCAGCACTGAAGTTGCTCCCACTATTTCACTCATTGCACGAACCACACTCAATACGTTTCCCTCATCCCGAAGATACTCGAACGAAAAAGCGGTCACCTTCTTTTTCATAAGGGACTGAAGAAACTCAGCTTTCATAGTTGACATTTGAAGCGCAGAGAACAGTACCTGACCCATTTTCATCATCTCAACCTCTTCATCCGTCGGCGGAGCTATTTTAATAATAATATCGGCTTTATAAACTTCCTTTTTATCATACACGATGCGGGCGCCCTGCTCGCTGTAATGATCATCGTTGAAATTTGCCGCTAACCCCGCTCCGGCTTCAATAAAAACCTCGTGGCCGTTTTGGATTAATAAGCCAACAGATAAAGGAGTTAAGGCGATCCGGTTTTCCTGGAAAGACGTTTCTTTTGGAATGCCTATGAACAGATTGTTCTTTTTATTTTTCACTTCCAACATTGCTTCCTGCGGCTGCATCATGGCCTGTTTTGCAATGTCAGATAATTCACTCATCATAAAATGTCAATAGGGATTGGAAGGTACAAAAAATTTAAAAAAGATGGAGTTTTAGACGACAATTATTACCTCAAACTTTACGAGCTTTTATGGTTCGCTGCCTGCTGTCATCCTGATCTATTATTACTTCTATAAAATTAGAAGGCCATAGGCTTTGAATTTTATCGGGCCACTCTATAAAACAATAATTACCCGAGTATAAATATTCGTCGAAGCCCATGTCATAAGCTTCAATTTCACTTTTAATGCGGAAAAAATCAAAATGAAATATTGTCCCATCCCTGGATTCATACTCATTGATTAATGAGTAAGTGGGGCTGGATACCTCATCTGTAACACCTAACAGACTACATATCGCTTTAATTAATGTTGTTTTGCCAGCCCCCATATTGCCCTCGAAAAGAAAAATTTTTTCTTCACAAGAAAACCTCAACAATTGCTTTGCAACATCAGGAAGTTCTTTTATATCCTGAACCCGAATTTCCATACCGTAAAAATAGAAAATAACCTGAATTCAAATGCCTATTTCGGACTATATGTCACATACGGAACTATCATTTCCTCGAGCGAAATGCCGCCATGCTGGAACGTTTCATTGAAGTAGTTTACAAACTGGTTATAGTTATTTGGGTATACAAAGTATCCATCTTCTTTGGCGAAAATGAAACCCGAGCTCATATGCAGCTTTGGCAACATTGCTTCATGAGGATTTTTGATGTGAAAGACTTCTTTAGAGTTAAAATTCAGATTCTTACCCTGTTTGTAACGCAGATTTGAATTGGTATTCCTGTCGCCGACTACTTTACTTGGATGTTTCACACGAATTGTTCCGTGATCCGTAGTAATTATAAGCTTAATATCTTTTTGAGAAAGTTTTTTTAATGCATCAAGTAACGGAGAGTGTACAAACCAGGACAGAGTTAACGAGCGGTAAGCCGCCTCGTCATTAGCCAGCTCCCGTATCATGGCCATATCCGTACGGGCGTGAGATAGCATATCAACAAAATTGTAAACAATAACATTTAGGTCATTGCCCATCAGGTTATTGATGTTCTCATTGATCGCTTTACCCTGTTCGAAAGTTAAGATCTTATTATAGGAGTGTTTGCATTCTTTGCGCATAACGCGCTGGATCTGATCTGCGAGAAATTTCTCCTCAAATAGATTTTTACCTCCCTCGTCCTCATCATTTTGCCACATGTCAGGAAAGCGTCGTTCCATTTCAAGAGGCATTAGCCCGGAGAAGATTGCATTACGGGCGTATTGGGTGGCTGTAGGAAGTATACTGTAATAACTATCCTCTTCATCCACCCGGTAATAATCGGTTAAAATAGAATTGATCATTTTCCATTGATCATACCTGAGATTATCTATAAGGATGAAAAAAGTGGGCTTTTTTGCTTCAAGCGAAGGGAATACTTTTTTTGTAAACAGTTGATTAGATGTTATTGGACCCTCCTGTGGGTTTTTAAGCCAGCTTAAATAATTCCTTTCAACGAACTTGGAGAATTGTACGTTCGCTTCAGCTTTTTGAACAGTTAAAATTTCATGCATCCCCTCATCTTCCAGAGTTTCGAGAGAAAGTTCCCAATAAACCAGTTTCTTATAAACGTCAACCCATTCAGAGTGACTTAGATTATCGTTAAGAGTCATTCCAAGCGTCCTGAAATCCTGCTGATAGGCCATTGAAGTCTTTTCGCTAACAAGTCGCTTATTATCGATAAGCTTTTTGATGGTCAAAAGTATCTGCTTTGGATTAACGGGCTTTATAAGGTAATCGTCTATTTTGAAACCAATGGCATCCTCCATCATATACTCTTCTTCATTTTTAGTGATGAGCACAATGGGTATGTCGGGATTGATAGTTTTTATCTTTGCGAGAGTTTCCAAGCCGGTAAGTCCGGGCATATTTTCATCGAGAAAAACAAGATCAAAGTTCTCAGCTTTAAAAGAGTCTAAAGCATCATTGCCATTTGTTACTGTTTTTATCTTGTATCCTTTTTCGTTCAGAAAGAGTATATGTGGTTTGAGTAAGTCGATTTCGTCGTCTGCCCATAAAATGTTGGTTTCCTGCATTTGAATGTAAATTTTAGCAATATAAGTGCGTTGAACTTTTTAAAAAGCCCAATTGTCATTAAAATTAACAATTTTTGTGCCTTAGGGTTCTAAAGCTTGAATAAGAAGAAAATAATTAATGATCCGGTTTATGGATTTATCACAATTCCCTCCGAATTGGTGTTCGATCTTATTCAGCATCCTTACGTTCAGCGCCTACGTTATATCAAGCAGCTTGGGATGACGCATCTGGTTTATCCGGGAGCACTACACACCAGATTTCATCATGCTATAGGAGCGATGCACCTAATGAGCCTTGCTATAGACACCATAAAAAGCAAGGGGCAGGCAATTTCTCAGGAAGAAGAGGAGGCAGTTACAATAGCCATCCTTTTACATGATATCGGTCACGGGCCATTCTCACATGCGCTGGAACATACGATAGTAGAAGGGATCTCGCATGAACATATTTCGAAACTTCTGATGGATGACCTTAATCAACAGTTTGGGGGAAAACTCCAGTTGGCTCTGGAGATATTTAATGATCGCTACCACAAGAAGTTTCTACATCAACTCGTATCCGGACAATTAGACATTGACCGGATGGACTACCTGAACCGTGACAGCTTTTTTACAGGGGTGTCTGAGGGCGTGATTAGCTTTGACCGGATAATTAAAATGCTGGACATTGTAGATGATCAGCTAGTGGTTGAAGAAAAAGGTATTTATTCTATCGAGAAATTCCTGATAGCACGCCGGCTGATGTACTGGCAGGTGTATTTACACAAAACGGTGATTGCCGCAGAACAAATGCTCGTAAAGATTCTCGAAAGAGCAAAAGAAATTTCCGGAGAAGGTCGAAAACTATTTGCAAGCCCTTGTTTTGCCTACTTTCTCAACAATTCCATTACCAGAGACGATTTCAGGGATGACCCCAGCAATTTGCAACGGTTTACAAAGCTCGACGACAACGATATATTTACCTCAATTAAGGTTTGGTGCGATGATGAAGATCTCATTCTATCCACCCTGTGTCAGCATTTAATTCAGCGAAATCTTTACCAGGTTGAAATAACAAACGAACCACCATCCGTGGAGAGAATTAACGATTTGGCAGAAAATGCAATAAATGAGTATGAAATTGAAGACGATGACACATCTTATTTCGTATTTACAGATACAATAAAGAACAATGCTTATAGCGTTGGTAATGGAAGTATCAAAATTTTGATGAAACAGGGTTCGATACAGGATATCACAACAGCATCTGACAATTCAAATCTCGAAGCTCTCGTTGGAACTGTTCAGAAGTATATATTGTGTTATATTAAAGAAGTGCGATGAAACTATTTAACAACTAACATGTCTTATCCTGAATACACTTACCAGCACAAAATTTGTTCGTTAACTAATAACATCTAAATTTGCCGAATGCAATTAACTGCACATCAGATTGGAGTATTACTGGAAGGTACTGTAGAAGGTAATCCTGAAGTTGCAGTAGATCAACTCTCTAAAATTGAACAAGCCCAGCCGGGCTCGCTTTCTTTTTTGGCAAACACGAAATATGAGCAGTATGTTTATACCTCTCTTGCATCCGTAATTATTGTTAATGAGGACTTTATACCTTCTCAGCCTGTAAATGCAACACTAATTAAGGTCAAGAACTCATACGGTGCTTTTTCCATTCTGCTGGAAAAGTATGATGAAATGATTAAGTCGAACAAGAAAGGAGTTGAAGAGTTTAGCTTTATTCATCCCACAGCAACCATAGGAGAAGATGTGTACATTGGATCCTTTTCGTATATCGGACCAAATGTAAAAATAGGTGATGGCAGTAAAATATACCCCAATACCTATGTGGCCGATAATGTTGTTATTGGCAAGAATGTAACCTTATATGCAGGTGTAAAAGTTTATTTCAATTGTGAGATAGGGGACAAAAGCATTATTCATTCCGGCGCTATCATCGGTGCGGATGGCTTTGGGTTCGTACCTGACGGTCAAGGCAGCTATCGAAAGGTCAGCCAGATAGGTAATGTAATCATTGAAGAAAACGTTGAAATTGGTTCAAATACGACAGTAGATCGGGCCACAATGGGCTCTACCATCATCCGTAAAGGTGTAAAACTTGATAACCTTATCCAGATCGCTCACAATGTTGAGATTGGTGCCAACACCGTTATTGCGGCTCAGACTGGAATATCGGGAAGTACAAAGATCGGAGAAAATTGCGTTATTGGAGGACAAGTAGGAGTTGTGGGCCATATCACAATTGCTAATGGATCCAATATTGGAGCAAAGTCGGGGGTAAATAATTCAATTAAAGAAGAAAATATGAGTTGGAATGGTGTTCCCCTTGGGACTTACCGTGACTCGCTCAAGGTTCAGGTGGTCATGAAGCGACTACCAGAGCTCGAGAAGAGGATTCTCGAACTCGAAAAAATCATAAAAGACCAAATTAAGTGATCGGCCGGCCACGCTGATTAACATTGATGCTATGAATGTAAAACAAAGAACAATTAAATCTGAGATCTCGGTTACGGGGGTTGGGTTGCATACTGGCCAGGTAGCTACTATGACATTCAAGCCTGCACCTGAAAATCATGGTTATAAATTTAAACGGATTGATCTCCCGGGATCACCGGTAATTGATGCGGACGTTGATAATGTTACTGATACGTCACGCGGAACTACCATTTCTCAAAATGGCGCAAGTGTAAATACAGTTGAGCATGTTCTTGCCAGCCTTGTCGGAGCAGAGGTTGATAATGTTGTAATTGAGCTTGACGGACCAGAAACTCCCATTATGGATGGAAGCTCTATTATGTTCATGGAAGCTTTGGAAAAAGCCGGGATCATCGATCAGGAAGCATATCGTGAGTATTACACTATACCTCACAATATACATTATTCTGAACCAGACCGTAAAGTTGAAATGGTTGCCATGCCGTTAGATGATTACAGATTCACCTGTATGATCGATTATAATTCTCCTGTTCTGGGCAGCCAGCATGCGGCAATTACCACGATTTCCGAGTTCAAAAAGGAAATTGCATCCTGCAGAACATTTTGCTTTTTGCATGAACTGGAGATGCTTCTAAAGCATAATCTGATAAAAGGGGGCGACCTCAATAATGCTATCGTTGTTGTTGACAAGCAGGTGAGTAAAGATGAACTGAAGAACCTCGCGAAGCTTTTTAACCGGGATGACATCGATGTAGCTAAAGAAGGAATACTTAATAATATAGAGCTTCGGCATCAGAACGAACCAGCCAGACACAAGCTTTTGGATATGATCGGTGATCTGGCTTTAGTAGGCGTGCCGCTTAAAGGTCACATTATGGCAGCACGCCCGGGACATGCTGCAAATATTGCTTTTGCAAAGAAAATTAAAGCACAGATAAAAAAGGAAAAGAGCAAAAAACACGTTCAAATCTATAACCCTAATGCAACGCCCTTGTATGATGTGGTTCAGATTATGAATATGCTGCCACACAGGCAACCGTTTTTGTTTATTGATAAGATATTAGAACTGTCCAAAACCTATGTGGTGGGAGTGAAAAATGTCACAATGAATGAAGAGTTTTTCAAAGGACATTTTCCTGGTGCCCCGGTGATGCCGGGAGTAATCCAGATTGAGGCGATGGCTCAAACAGGAGGGATTTTGTTGCTGAGTACAGTACCTGATCCCAAAAACTACCTGACCTATTTTCTAAAAATTGATAAAGTGAGATTTCGGGCACAGGTTTTACCGGGAGATACTATTATATTTAGATGCGATCTTATGGAACCTATCAGACGCGGAATATGCCAGATGAAAGGCGTGGGAATGGTTGGTGAAAAAATAGTGGTGGAGGCAGAAATGATGGCGCAAATTATCAGAGTTAAAGAAAGTGATGTAACCGTATGATCCAGCCATTAGCATATATCCATCCACAGGCAAAAATTGCAGAAAATGTAGTAATTGAGCCGTTTGTTACTATTTATAAAGATGTTGTAATCGGTGAAGGAACCTGGATAGGGTCGAACGTAACCATCATGGATGGAGCCAGAATAGGGAAGAACTGCCGGATATTCCCCGGTGCCGTTATCTCTGCTCAACCTCAGGATTTAAAATACAAAGGGGAGGCTTCTACGGTTACCATTGGCGATAATACTATAATCCGTGAATGCGTTACTTTAAACCGTGGAACGGCTCTTGATAAAAACACGACAACTATTGGTGCAAATTGCCTTCTCATGGCATATGTTCACGTTGCACATGATTGTGTGATCGGCGATAATGTTATTATCGCTAACTCTGTTCAGTTGGCCGGCCATATAGAAGTCCAGGACTTTGCATTTATAGGAGGTGCATCTGCTGTACATCAGTTTGTGTCTATTGGTGCACACTCCATAATTTCTGGTGGATCGCTTGTTCGTAAAGATGTACCACCTTATACGAAAGCTGGACGAGAGCCGCTTTCTTACGTAGGGATTAATTCTGTGGGCCTAAGACGACGGGGGTTCTCTTCTGAACAGATATATGAAATTCAGGACATTTACCGGACGATATTTTTAAAGAAATTTAATATCAGCAGAGCGCTTGACATTATTGAAACCGAAAGGGAGCCAACTGAGATCAGGGATGAAATCCTTGACTTTATCAGGAATTCAAACCGTGGCGTTATGAAAGGATTCGGAAGCGGAGTTTAATTTCCCAGATTAAATGAAGATTATCCTGGAAAAAATCGGAAGGCGCTTTAACCGGGAGTGGATCTTCAGGGATGTCAATTATATTTTCGAAAGCGGAAAATCCTATGCTATCCTCGGTGCAAATGGAAGCGGGAAGTCCACACTTCTTCAAGTGATTTCTGGTAGTCTGACAAGTTCAGAAGGCACTGTTAATTATTTTAGAAGTAATTCTCCCCTCGATATTGAAAATGTTTTCCCGGAATTGAGTCTTGCTGCGCCATATCTCGATCTTATCGAAGAATTTTCTTTGAGCGAACATATCGATTTCCATTTCCAATTTAAGAAATACCGGGACGGTTATGATGCCAAAACGCTCATATCACTCCTAAATCTGAAGCATTCAGAGCATAAAGCACTCAAAAACTTTTCCTCCGGAATGAAACAGCGTGTCAAGCTGGCACTAGCATTTTGTGCTGACACAAAGTTGCTTTTGCTTGATGAACCTACTTCGAACCTTGATCAGCAGGGTGTTGAATGGTATCTCTCACTTGTAAAGCAATTCTCAACGGACCGGCTCGTTATCGTCTGCTCTAATCAGCAGCATGAATATGCATTTTGTGATGAGAAGATTAGCGTGGAAGCGTACAAGTAGCCTTCCCGGACCACTCCTTTGAAAATTAATTTTTTAGCCTTATCTTTGCCGCTCGAAACCACGAATATCATGGCAAAAGCGTCAGAAATAAAAACAGGAAATATTTTAAGGTACAACGGCGAATTAGTAACTGTTGACGAAATAGTTCATCGTACTCCAGGTAAAGGCGGCGCTTTTTACATCGGTAAATTCAGAAACATCAAGACAAGTAAAACAGTTGAGGCACGTCTTGGTACTGATGAGCAGGTTGAAATTTGCCGTGTTGAGACTAGTGATTATCAGTATTTGTACGAAGAAGGCGATTATTTCGTGGTAATGGATAACACTTCATTCGAGCAATTTAGCATCGAAAAAACCTTATTTGGTTCAGCAGCGAGGTTCCTTAAAGAGGGTATGAACGTCATTGTTTCTTTCGAAAGTGATGAACCGATTATGGCTCAGGCTCCTACCAATGTTGAGTTGGAAATTGTTTACACTGAGCCTGCAGTAAAGGGAGATACATCTACGAATGCATTGAAAAGCGCTACGGTTGAGACAGGTATTGAGATCAAAGTTCCTCTGTTTGTAAATCAGGGTGATAAAGTAAGAGTCGATACGCGTACTGGCGATTATATAGAAAGAGTTAAATAATATTATAGTTTAGTTTTAGGTTTAGGTTGATTATGCGGTCTTTCCAGAGGTGGAAAGGCCGTTTTTTATTGCCCATATTTGGCGGAGTTTCATACATTAGTGTTGTGGATAAAACTACACTAAGGCGGCAATTTTTAGATCAGCGACTTAATATTCCCAGGTCAAAGTATTGGATCCTGACAGATCAAATTATGGAGCAGATTGCACTGTTGAACTGGACTGATGTCCTTACGGTGCATGTTTTTCTGCCCATCAGGATAAACAATGAAATTGATACTTTTTCCATACTGAACTATCTGAAAGCAGAGCAGCCACATGTCAAAATTGTGGTCCCACGAACAAACTTTAAGGATCTGTCTATCCAAAATATTTTATATGACCATGAATTCACAATACTGGGAAGAAACAGATATGACATCCCTGAACCAATACATGGTAAAGTAATTGACCCTCTGGAAATTGATGTAGCATTTGTGCCTATGCTTGCATGTGATCTTAAGGGCAATCGGGTTGGTTA
>JAZKIH010000120.1:0-8415 GCA_040384965.1 Bacteroidota bacterium
GCATCCTCGATGAAAAAGCAGGTTTTGTTTCCGCCCATTGGGACGGAACTCCTGAGACGGAGAAACAGATCAAGGATGAAACAAAAGCTACTATACGCTGTATTCCTTTGGACAATAAGCAGGAAGAGGGAGTGTGTATGGTTACCGGGAAGCCATCTACCCAAAGAGTTTTATTTGCGAGAGCCTACTAATTAATATCGTCCATGCAAGACCTTACGCCGTATCAACATATTCTGAAGTTACTCGAACACAAAGCTGTTATGAAGCAGCAGATTTTCAGAACGACGAAAACGGTCTTCGACAGATTTAAAACGCAGCTAGAAGAACTTGGTGATAAAATGCGAGCGGATTTCAAGGAAAAAGATCCGGACGTTGAGATTCATTATTCAGAGAAAGGGGAGTTTGAAGCACAGTTAAAATTTTCGGGTGATGTGCTGGTGATTTCGATGCACAGTAATGTATTCAGTTTTCCACCGGAACATGCCGTAAATCAGCTTAAATATGTTAAAGACAAGCCTGCGCGAAAGTATTGCGGAGTAATTCACTTTCATAATTTTTTAGCAGACTCGATTAAATACAACCGGAGTTCGGACATGGGGTATTTACTGGGCAGGATATTTATCAACTCCGAAGAACACTTTTTTGTGGAGGGGCAGAGTCAGCTTGGATTCCTGTTTAATTCGTTTGGAAAAGGAAAACTACAACAGAGCCAAATACTTGAGATCCTGCAGCTGGCAATTGTTTACTGTATGGATTTTGACCTCCTGACACCTCCCTTTGAGAGTGTGAGACAAATCACCCTGGAAGAAAAGCAGTTTATGGGGGCAAATTCAGGCTACCCAACTGGCAAGCGGATGGGCTATAAATTCAGAACGGAACTAGATCCGGGAGTAATCCCTAACAATCAAAAGAAGTAGGGTTCAGTTGACGGTGGACACCCGATAGCTATCGGGTTGACAATTAACTAACAACGAACTAACCAGATATTACGGTTTTCATCGGTTTAACAACCGCTGAATACACATTTAAAAATAAGTACACATGAAATTCGGAACCAAAGCTATACACGCAGGTCAGGAACCTGATCCTTCAACCGGGGCAATTATGACCCCGATTTATCAAACGTCGACTTACTGGCAAAAATCACCGGGGGATAATAAGGGTTTTGAATATTCCCGCGGGACAAACCCGACCCGTCAGGCTTTAGAGTCGTGTTTAGCGGCTTTGGAAAATGCCAAGCACGGACTGGCTTTTTCAAGCGGTATGGGAGCGACTGATGCTGTGCTGAAATTACTCAGCCCGGGCGACGAAGTGATAACGGGTGATGATCTTTACGGCGGATCATACCGGATCTTTACTAAGGTATTTGCTAACTATGGGATCAAATTCCATTTCGTTGACATGACCAAAGCTGAGAACGTCAGCAAGTATGTCAATGCAAAGACTAAGCTAATCTGGATAGAAACTCCGACGAATCCCACGATGCAGATTGTGGATATTAAAGCTGTTGCTGATATAGCTAAAGCTAACAACGTTCTGTTGGCTGTTGACAATACTTTTGCTTCGCCATACCTTCAAAACCCTATTGATCTGGGTGCAGATATCGTAATGCATTCTGTAACCAAATATCTGGGTGGGCACTCGGATGTGGTAATGGGTGCACTGATGGTAAATGACGACGACCTTTACAAGCGTCTTTGGTTCATCTACAATGCCTGCGGAGCAACTCCGGGACCGATGGACAGCTTCCTGGTGCTACGCGGACTGAAGACCCTGCATTTAAGAATGAAAGCGCATTGCGAGAATGGAAAGCAGATAGCTGAATTTCTTAAAGATCATCCAAAGGTGGATAAGATATACTGGCCCGGATTTACCGACCACCCAAATCACGATATTGCCAAAAAACAAATGCGCGACTTTGGCGGCATGATCTCCATTACTTTGAAAGGGGCAGATCTCAAAGAAACGTATAGAATTGCATCTTCCTTTAAGGTTTTTTCCCTTGCCGAGTCATTGGGCGGGGTAGAGTCCTTGATTAATCATCCGGTTTCTATGACACATGGGTCAATCCCCAAGGCAGAACGGGAAAAGGTTGGTGTTACAGATAACCTGCTTAGATTAAGTGTGGGTGTGGAGGATATTGAAGATTTGATGGAAGATATCAAGCAAGCCTTAGCTTAGGATGGCGGAAATATGGCTGAAAAAAATGGGTTAAGTCTTACTTATCACGATCTTAAGGATTTTCTGGATCTGAAAGTTGATACCTATAACCAGCCGCGCTTTATTGAAAACGATCCTGTATGTATTCCGCACCAGTTCACCCGCAAGCAGGATATTGAAATTATGGGATTCTGGTCGGCAATGCTGGCCTGGGGTCAGAGAAAAACTATAATTAATAAATGCAATGAGCTTATCCGCCTGATGGACGGAGCACCCTATGATTTTATCATAAACCATCAGGATACAGACTTAAGACGTTTCGGTGAATTTAAACACCGTACTTTTAATGATACGGATACGCTGTATTTTGTTGAGTTTTTTAAACAACATTATAAGAAACATCCATCGCTTGAATCTGCATTTATTCCTGACTTAAAGACAGCCAAACCTGCTGTATTTCGAGATGATTTTCTAACGAATACCCCGGATAATCCGGTGCCAGGCGCAGCTACATCTCCACCATGTTATGCAAACGAAATGGAATCGAAAGTGGTTGAAAATTCGCTCAATTATTTCAGGAGCTATTTCTTTTCATTGCCAGATTTCCCCCGACGAACTATAAAACATGTATCGTCTCCTTTGCAAAAGTCGACCTGCAAGCGTTTAAACATGTTTTTACGATGGATGGTAAGGTATGATGACAGGGGAGTAGATTTTGGTATCTGGAAGTCTATAAGACCAGCCGATCTGATCTGCCCAACTGATTTGCATGTTGAACGCGTTGCGCGGAAACTAAAGCTTATTACCCGAAAACAAGTGGATTGGCAAACAGCACTTGAATTAACCGGCAACCTTCGTCAATTTGATCCGTCAGACCCGGTAAAATACGATTTCGCATTATTTGGCTTAGGAATTGAAGAACAATTCCAAAATCAAATATTATGAAACTGATCACTACAACTTTACTTTCTTTAATAATTTCATTCTCGGCAATCGCCCAAAATGAGTCTCCCTACAAAACTTCGTTAAAAGCCGACGGCCCAATAATTCTTGGCAGCCTTGGTTTGGGTTACCTGGGATTGAACATGATAAAAAACAAAGATGGTCTGACCGCCGCAGAAGCTGCGATGAAAACACCTGATGACGTGAATGGATTTGACAGGTTTAGTGCAGGCGATTTCTCTGATAGAGCTGACAAAGACAGCTATATACCATTTTATGCATCATTTGCCGCACCCGTAGTGATGCTTTTAAATAAGAACGAAAGCAAAAAGGCAGGGCAGATCATGGTGCTGTTTACCGAATCTATGGCAATTACAGGGGCGATGTTTAGTTTAACCGCCGGATCAGTACAGAGAAGCCGCCCATTCGTTTATGGTACAGAAGCACCGCTAGCCAAGCGAATGGACAAAGATTCGCAACGGGCGTTTTATGCCGGACATACTGCTGCAACAGCAACCGCAACATTCTTCCTTGCCAAAGTGTTTCAGGACTTTAACCCTGATTCAAAAGCTAAACCTTACGTTTGGGCAGCTGCAGCGCTGGTGCCAGCGTCAGTTGGTTACCTAAGATTAAGAGCCGGTCAACATTTTCTAAGTGATAACTTGCTGGGATATGCTTTAGGAGCAGGAGTGGGAATATTAGTTCCGCAATTACATAAAAAAGGCAGCACGAGCAATTTTAGCCTGAGCCCTTCAGTCAATCCAGATTATAAAGGAGCAACTTTGCTATATAGCCTGAAGTAAGAATTCATAAAAAAGAGCAAATGGAAATTGTGCCATTTGCTCTTTTAATTCAAAGCCGCTATTACTTTTCCTTTTTTACAGGCTTAATATCATTTTTAGCCTGAATTTCCTCAGTAACTTTATCACTCTTTTTTCTCAGTCTAAGGAAACTCATCGGACTTTTCTGCGGCCTCTCGTCACCAAGTAGTACTCCCCATTGTTTAAACATATCTGCCCGGTCGAAGATAATTTTCAACACTGCAATCATTGGAAGGGCTAAGAACATTCCCGGCACTCCGGCCAGACTTCCTCCAATGAATACACCGAGAATAGCTGCAAAGGCATTGATCCTCACTTTTGATCCTACAATCCTAGGCATCAATATGTTATTATCAAGAAACTGAACAAATGCTATAACCCCAAGGACAATGAAAATAGGGCCGATCTCCTGGGATGATGTCAGGGTCAATAACACTCCAATCAAGTTCCCAACAAGAGCTCCAACGTATGGGATGAGATTTAGAATGGCGAAAATAACCCCAATAAGCAAGGCGTGTTTTATTCCGATCAGCATTAATATACCGCCGAGAAGAACTGTGATATATGCAATTTGAATGACGAGACCGATCAGATAGCTTTTGATGATAATCTCAGTTTCCTTCATCACTTCCTCAACTTTCTTGTGCTGACTGGGCTCAAACCAAATGAATACAAAGCGCAGGAGAAGATTTTTATAGAACAGGAAAAGATATATGTATATGGGCATAAGTCCGAAAAACACGAAAACAGAGCCTACTGACCCTGCTGCACCGCTGGCCATTGTGCCAACATTCGAGAGCATTTTGGCACTTTGATCCTTCAGAAATTTCACTTGTTCCTGAGTGCTGAAGTTCGTCTTCTGATTTATCCAATCGCTCAGGCTGTTGAGGTGTATGCCAACATTCTTCTGAATTGAAGGTAAATCAGCGACAAGCCTGCTTATCTGCGCCGAGAAGAACCAAATGATAACGCCCATGAACATCGCGAGAAGCAAAATAGGAAGCAGTATTGCCAGAACTTCAGGCACTTTTTTCTTTCTCAAAAAACGATATACCGGGAGAAGCATGATGCTGACAAAAAATGCCATGAGCACCGGCATTATAATGCCTTTCCCAAGCACGATTAGGGCTCCTAAAAGGAAAAGGCCCAGCAATTCTATCGATCTTCTAACGGTAAGTGGCATATCTTTCATAAAATGGTTTAGTTACTCCATGAACGTGTAATATAAAATTTAGTTTGCTTGTTTCGCAGACTCAGAAAACATAGAGAAAGGATTATAACTTTTGATAGGCTGTTTCATGTACTAAATATATGATTTAGTGCTAAACTTACTAGAAGAGGAGCCTGACGTTTGCAATTAATAATTCTTGTACTACATTTGCATCGCTTTAGGTTCCCGATTTCACGATCGGGATTAAAAGGGAACCGGGTTAGAATCCCGGACAGTCCCGCTGCTGTGTTCTCCACAACGGTTATCCAATCTTATGGTCACTGTTTCCGCCAGGCGGAGATGGGAAGGCCGGATAAACCGGGAGTAAGTCAGAAGACCTGCCTTGGCTTAACAATTCATAGCTTTCGGGGATTGAAGCTTGAATGGTACTGGTGTACAACAGGGCCATTTCTGTATTCCTTCATTATCTGTTTGCTGTGGGATAAACAAACTCACAACAAAATGAAAAGAACTAAATTTTATGTCGTTGCAAGCCTTGGGCTGGCACATTCCGTGTTGCTTTACAGCAATGCATCTGCACAGGACCGAACTCCTGAAACTCTCGGCGAAGTGGTGGTTACCGCAAGCCGTTCCCCTAAGAAGATCTCTGAGATCGGTAAAGTTGCCCGCGTTATCACCGGAGAAACGCTTAGCAAAAGTCAGGGAAGAACTCTGCCGGAAGTATTAAACAATGTTGCAGGGATCACTATTGGAGGAAATGGTAATAATCCGGGTGATGTTAAATCTGTCTTTCTACGTGGGGCGTCAGCTGCAAATACGCTGATCCTGATCGATGGCATCCCGGTAAATGATGCATCGGAAATTACCGGAGAATACAATATTTCGGCTATTCCTGTTGATCAGGTTGAACGCATTGAGATTCTGAAAGGCGGAAATTCAACGCTTTATGGCTCTGACGCAGTTGCCGGGGTAATCAATATTATAACTAAAAAAGGAGCAGGGAAGTTGGCTGCGAGTGTGCTGGCCACCGGTGGCAGTTACAATACCTACAAGCAAGTGCTTGGTTTGAATGGTGAAATTGGAACTACATCAGTTTCTTTTAATGCATCAAACCTGGATTCAAAGAGCTTTTCGACTGCAGCTCCCGGGAAAGGCGAGACTAATTTCGACAAAGACGACTTCCATCAAAAGTCGGTTTCATTAAACCTCGGGCAGCAGTTAAGCAATAAATTTAGTTTAAGAGCCAATTTCCAGGGCAATAATAACCAGGCTGATCTCGACAATGGCGCATTCGCTGACGCTAAAAACTACACATACAGCAAGACTGCCTTACTAGCTGGTCTGGGTGGAAAGTATTCCCTTGATAAAGGCGCATTAGGTTTCAACATCAGCCAGAATAATGTGCGTAATACCTATAATAACAATGGGTCAGTTACTAACAATGGCGGGAAGATCAGCCATGTAGAAGCGAATTTCAATTATGCGTTCAGCAGCCTTATTGATATTGCGAGCGGTGCGAGTTATCGCTTTTCTAAAACTGACCAGCATAATTCCTTCAGCCCGCCATTATTTGCAGACAACAATATTAAAAGCCTTTTCACTTCTTTATTTATCAGGTCAAATAGCGGTTTTCAAGCCGAGTTAGGCGGTCGTGTAAATGATCATAGTCAGTATGGCAGTAATTTCACTTATACGATCAACCCTTCATATCTGATAGCGGAGAGGTATAAGCTGTTTGTTAACGTTTCATCAGCGTACAGGGTGCCATCGTTGTACCAGTTATTTTCGCAATACGGAAATCTGAACCTGGAGCCTGAAACCTCAGTATCATACGAAGCCGGCGTAGATTTCAACTTTACGTCTAATTTGAATTTTGCTTTCTCTTATTTCAAGCGCGATATCGACAATGTGATTGATTTCGGACAAGTTAGCCCGGGCAAATTCGGATATATAAATCAGAATAATCAGAAGGACAATGGATTTGAAGTAGAATTAGGATATGAACCGTCTTCGGTTGTTAGTTTAAATGCCTTCTACGCTCATGTTAACGGTGAAGTGACCACACCTGCCAGCCAAACTTTTAATCTCTTTAGGAGACCTAAGGATTCGTTCGGTTTAAACGCAGGTTTTGATGTAACTGAACGCCTGAATTTTGGTTTAATTTATAAGTACACTGGCGATAGAAAGGACCGCTATTTTGACAGCTCCACATTCAAGACAGTTGATGCAAATATGGCTTCGTATAATATGGTGGATCTATATGCACAATACAAGCCGGCAGCGAGGCTTACTTTGTTCACCGATGTTAAGAACCTTTTGGATGAGAATTATATCGACTTTAGTGGTTACAGCACTAAAGGTTTGAATTTTAATGCCGGATTTAAACTTGATTTCCGCTAATCATAGCAGACCCCCATTATAGCCCTAAAAAAATAGCGGTGGATTTAAAATTCCATCGCTATTTTTGTTTAAACACTATGTGATATGAGTAAAAAGGTTGTTGTTCTAACAGGAGCAGGGATATCCGCAGAAAGCGGATTAAAGACATTCCGGGATGCTGGCGGCTTATGGGAAGGCCACAATGTACAAGATGTAGCAACACCAGAAGCGTGGCAAAGGGATCCTGTTCTTGTGCAGCAATTTTATAATGAGCGGCGCAAGTCTGTAATTGCTGCCAAACCAAATGAGGCACATTTCGCACTTGTCAGGCTTGAAAAGGAATATGACGTTACAATCATCACCCAGAACATAGATGATCTTCATGAGAGAGCCGGATCGTCAAAAATTCTGCACCTCCACGGCATCATTACCAAATCCCAGTCTGAAAAAAGACCTGATCTTACCTACGACATCGCCGGATGGGAATTAAAAATGGGTGAAGTTTGCGAAACAGGCTCACAGCTCCGGCCACATGTAGTTTGGTTTGGGGAGCCT
Source organism: Bacteroidota bacterium (assembly GCA_040384965.1). Classification (GTDB taxonomy): domain Bacteria; phylum Bacteroidota; class Bacteroidia; order Sphingobacteriales; family Sphingobacteriaceae; genus Daejeonella. The sequence goes on from JAZKIH010000120.1 coordinate 8,029, forward strand.
GTACCGATGATAGAGAGTGCAGCCGCATTGTGTTCCGGAGCTGATATATTTATAGTCATAGGCACCTCACTTCAGGTTTATCCTGCTGCAGGATTAATAGATTTTGTACCCAGACAGGCGCCGAAATTCATCGTGGACCTGAACGAGGCTGCGGTATCAAAAGATATTGAAAAAATAATTGAACCAGCATCGAGCGGAGTTCCGAAGCTCGTTCAGCGATTGCTAGGCTTGGAGGCATAAAAAAAGCCCGTCTCCATATGGGGACGGGCTTTTTTATATTTTCAAATTATGCTTTTGCGAGTGTTGGATAACGTCTTGCCAAAAGGTAGAATGCTCCAAATAATACCGCTGAATACACAAGGTTACCCAAAAGCATATTTCTAAAGA
>JAZKIH010000121.1:0-10167 GCA_040384965.1 Bacteroidota bacterium
GCGGTGCCCAGGTCAATCGCGATCTCTTGTGTAAACCAATTAAATAAACCCATTCGTGTGATGTTAGATGTTGAAAATGTATGCTAAGATAAACTCTTTTTTGTTAATCGTTATTGTGGGCGTGCTATAGTTTTAATTGCCGGAATCTAGTTATGGCAGTTAAATCTCAGTGCCTGACACTTTTAATGTTTGAAATGCCGTACTCCTGTTGTAACCATGCCTATTCCCTTATTGTTTGCCATGTCTATTGAATCCTGATCTTTAATAGAGCCGCCAGGCTGCAACACCATAACTATTCCAGCGTCTGCCGCTATCGAAACACAGTCAGGGAAGGGGAAAAAGGCGTCTGATGCCATAACACTTCCCGTAAGATCAAAATGAAAAGCCTTTGCTTTCACTATTGCCTGCTGCAATGCGTCTACGCGCGATGTTTGGCCAACGCCACTTGTAATCAGGCAGCCATCCTTCGCCAGAACAATTGTATTCGACTTGGTGTGTTTTACAACTTTATTGGCGAATGCCAGATCTTTCATCTGTTGCTCATCTGGTTTGCGTTCGGTAACCGGTACCATATGTTCCGGACCTTCTATCTGAAGATCTTTATCCTGTTCTATCACTCCATTGAGAAGCGTTTTGAACTGCTTTGCCGGGAGTTGAACGTCTTTTCTCTTTAAAATTATCCTGTTCTTTTTTCCCGTAAGGATTGAAAGGGCATCATTATTATATGAAGGTGCTATTAAAACTTCAAAGAAAAGGTTGTTTATATCTGCCGCAGCTTCAGCATCAATTTCACGGTTACAGATTAAAACTCCTCCGAACGCTGAAACCGGGTCGCAGGCAAGAGCCGCTTTCCAGGCATCGAAAATCGAAGCCTTTGAAGCGATACCGCAAGCATTTGTATGCTTCAAAATAGCGAAAGTAGGTTCTTCAAACTCATCGATCAATGAAACTGCAGCGTCCACGTCGACCAGGTTGTTATACGAAAGCTCTTTGCCGTTTAATTTGTCAAACATTTCTGTCAGATCACCATAGAAGAAACCTTTCTGATGCGGGTTTTCTCCATAGCGAAGCGGACTTAATTTCTGTTCACTGTACTTGAAAACAGCTAACGGATCTTCCTGATTGAAATAATTGAAAATGGCAGTATCATAATGCGACGAGGTGTTGAAAGCCTGACGTGCAAAAGACTTACGGTGCGATAGCATTGTGTAACCACCGTTTTCTGTTAATATGTTACTTAACGTTGTGTAGTCATTCTTCGATGCAATGATTACGACATCATTATAGTTTTTAGCTGCAGCACGGATAAGTGATATGCCGCCTATATCTATTTTCTCAATAATATCTTCTTCTTTAGCTCCCGACTTGACGGTTTCCTCAAAAGGGTAAAGGTCAACGATAACTAGGTCAATCTCCGGGATTTCATATTCGCCGATCTGCGCTTTGTCCTCTTTGTTTTCCCTGCGATTCAAAATGCCTCCAAAAACTTTCGGATGGAGTGTTTTTACGCGTCCGCCAAGGATAGAAGGATAGCCTGTAAGGTCTTCAACCGCTATAACATCAATGCCCAAATCGCGAATAAATTTCTCAGTACCTCCTGTAGAGTAAAAAGTAACTCCATCAGCATGCAGCTGGCGGATAAGAGGTTCTAAATTATCTTTATAATAGACTGAAATTAAGGCGTTTTTAATCTTAACAGGATGGCTCATTGAAAAATTTTACGTGAAGCCGCAAAGATAGTTTTTTTGCCGGGAAACCTAGAAGAGAAACTGAAAATTGAAAGCTGAAAACTAAAGCTGGCTTTGGAAAACGGAAATGAGTTGTGAGCAAAATGATGAAGGTAAGACGACTTTCCAGTTAGGTACGCTGTCCGTCAGAATTTTCAGTTTTCCACTGTCCGTTTAATCAACTCTTCATCTTCTTCAACAAAGCTTCAACTACCTTCGGGTAATGTAAATGCTCCAGTTGCTGGCCTTTAAATTTGATCATTTCCAGATCATCACCTTCTTCAATTCGGAATCTGGATTGATGGATTACCTCCCCCTCGTCAAACTGTTCGTTTACAAAGTGGACAGTAATACCAGATTCTTCTTCTGCGCCGTCAAGTACAGACTTATGGACCTTGTCACCATACATGCCTTTCCCCCCGAATTTAGGAAGAAGCGACGGGTGAATATTGATAATCTTGTTGGGGAAAGCCTTTAAAAGAGATTGTGGAATCAGCCATAGGAAACCCGCAAGAACGATCAGATCTATCTGGAGATTTTTCAGCAGATTAACTACGTCATCGCTTTTTGTAAACTCATGCTTATCAAAAATATGAGACGGTATTTCAAAATTATCTGCACGCTGTAAAACGTAGGCCTCCGGATTATTTGTTAGGACTATAGCTACTTCTGCGTCATCATGTTTTTTGAAATACTCCATGATCTTCTGAGCATTAGATCCGGAACCTGAGGCAAAAATGGCTATTCGTTTCTTCAAACTATATGTTTTTTAACAAAGATATTATTTTGAGCGTTTTATAGAAATGATTTGGGAATTATGTGGATATAACAGCGGAAAGAGTGAAATGTTAGCAATAAAATGAAAGGCTTTTATTGAACTCTATAGTTAAGTACAAAAAAAAGGAACCTGAATTTACGGAATGATTTTGTCAGGTAAATTTGTTTCATGGCGTTGCCCGCGGTAGCGGGCGCGGGCTCTTCGTTTCAATCTTTTTGTGCTTCGCCCAAAAAGGATTTTCACTTCGATCCCTAACGCGCCTAAACGCTCACATAGCAAAACCCGCTGCTTTGCCGGCTAACTCATTTGCTCATCCTCTTTTACAGATTCCCTCTTAATTCCTGCTCTCTTTCCAAAGCTTCAAAAAGGGCTTTAAAATTACCTGCACCAAAAGATTTCGCTCCTTTTCTCTGTATGATCTCAAAAAAAAGTGTTGGCCTGTCTTCAACTGGCTTGGTAAATATCTGAAGGAGATAACCTTCTTCATCTCTGTCGACAAGAATTCCTAATTCCTTTAACGGCTCAATATCTTCTTCAATTTTTCCTACTCTGGCTTCCAGATCGTCGTAATAAACAGTTGGCACTTTTAGAAATTCAACACCCCGATCCTGAAGTTTTGTGACGGTGTCAACGATGTTACTTGTGGCAATAGCAATATGCTGAACACCTTCATCACCGTAAAAATCAAGGTATTCTTCAACCTGCGATTTCTTTTTGCCTTCCGCTGGCTCATTGATAGGGAACTTAACGTACCCGTTTCCATTGCTCATTACCTTGCTCATGAGTGCAGAATATTCGGTTGAAATCTGCTTATCGTCAAACGTGAGGATGTTTTTAAAGCCCATGATGTCTTCGTAAAATTTCACCCACTTATCCATCTGGTTCCAGCCTACATTTCCAACGCAATGATCAACGTATAACAAGCCGACTTCATCCGGATTGTAGTGACTTTCCCATTTTACAAATCCGGGCATGAATAGACCGTTGTAGTTTTTTCTTTCAATAAATAAATGCACGGTTTCACCATAGGTATATATTCCGCTCATTTTCAGGACTCCATTTTCATCCTCAAGTGTTTGAGGTTCCATATAGCTTTCAGCTCCGCGCGAAACCGTTTCATGATAAGACTTGTAGGCATCATCCACCCAAAGTGCAATGATCTTTACTCCATCTCCGTGTTTTGTCAGTTGTTCTGAAATAGGGTGTTCAGGATACAATGGTGTAGTTAATACCAATCTGATCTTATTCTGTATCAGCACGTATGATGCACGGTCTTTAACGCCTGTTTCCGGGCCTGCATAAGCCAGGTTTTGAAACCCAAAGGCTGTTTTATAAAAATGAGCAGCCTGTTTTGCATTTCCCACGTACATTTCTATATAGTCAGTACCGTTTAACGGCAGAAAATCTGCGTTTTGAGTTTTATTTTCGATTGTTTCAGTTTTCATGATAAAAAATTTTACGCGGCTACTCTACGTTTTCCTGCCAGCTTTTGTGATAAGATTCGTCTTCTATACTAATGGCGTAATCCGTTAGCATTAAAGGTTTAAATGGGTCGATCATAACCGCAAGCTCTTCGGTTTTCTCTTTGCCAATTGATTTTTCTACTGTTCCCGGATGCGGACCATGGGGAATACCGCCAGGATGCAGGGTGATTTGTCCTTTGACAACACTCTTCCTGCTCATGAAATCTCCATCTACATAATAGAGCACCTCATCGCTATCTACGTTGCTGTGATTGTAAGGCGCAGGAATAGATTCAGGATGATAATCGTACTTACGCGGAACAAAGGAGCAGATTACAAAATTGTGTCCTTCAAACGTTTGATGAACTGGTGGCGGTTGATGTACCCGGCCTGTTATCGGTTCAAAATCATGAATTGAAAATGCCCATGGATAATGGAATCCGTCCCAGCCAATGAAGTCGAATGGATGGGTTCCATATACATAAGGATAGATGAGGCCTTGCTTTTTGATTAAAACTTTAAAATCTCCAATCTCATCTTTCGTTTCAAGATCCTGTGGTCTTCGAATGTCACGTTCGCAAAATGGGGAGTGTTCCATCAGTTGCCCCCATGCATTTCTGTAGCGTTTTGGCGTTCTTATCGGACTAAAGCTTTCGATAATAAAAAGCCTGTTACTCTCATCATCAAACTCCATTTGATAAATGGTGCCGCGTGGAATTACCAAATAATCGCCATAGGCAAATTTAATCTTGCCGAAGCCTGTTTTAAGAGTTCCAGTACCCTCGTGAATAAATATTACTTCATCAGCCTGACTGTTTTTATAAAAATAATCAGTCATCGATTTTCGCGGCGCCGCCAATGAAATATGGAGGTCGCTATTTACCAGAACTGGCTTGCGGCTCTCTAAAAAATCGTCCTCAGGTTGGATATTAAAACCAATAAGGCTGGTATGTTTTAGATGTTTTTCCCTTGCAATCTTCGGTTCGACAGAATATGGCTCTCCCAGCGATTTAACGATAGTTGGTGGGTGAGTGTGATAAACCAGCGAATATAAACTGGAAAATCCTTCAGTAGAGACCAGTTCCTCGGCATAGAGAGTTCCATCCGGTTTACGAAAAACGGTATGTCGCTTATGAGGAATAGATCCTAATGTATGATAAACAGGCATAGATTAGAATTTATTGGTTATATAATTGGTAGTGTAAAGGTAACGTTTTCTATGAATGAAAGTTTTGTTATGATTATCAACTATCAAGACATTGCGAGTTCGTAATCAAATTACTGGTAGCCGGTTTTTCCGCCCATCCTAACCACTAAACACCAACAATTAAATCTTCATTTTATACTGCAGATTTTTTAACTCTCAACTCTCAACTGTCAACTCTCAACTGTTTTTACTAGTTTTGAATAAGCCGCTAACCAAATTGAGCCTCTATGAAATTAGTTTCCTATAAAACAGAAGACCGTGAACACCTGGGTGTTTTTATAAAAGGGCATATTTACAATCTCAACTCGTGCGATAAGCTTATCCCTGATAATATGAATGAGTTTTTAAGCGGGGGCGAAGAACTTATGGAGCGCGCGAAGAAAGTAAATGAACAGATTAAATCGGGGAAGCAGGAAGCTAAAGAAGAGGTATTCTATGAAGTGCTCGCTCCGGTTCCACATCCTTCGTCATGCAGAGATGGCTATGCATTTCGCCAGCATGTGGCTTCTGCCCGAAAGAACAGACGGGTTGAAATGATTGCCGAATTCGACCAATACCCGATATTTTATTTTACAAATCATAATGCTATCCAGGGAGTTGGAGACATTGAATGTATGCCGGACCACTTTGAAAAGCTCGATTTCGAGCTGGAGGCGGCTATTGTTATCGGAAAAAAAGGCAGGAATGTTACTGCAGCAGAAGCGGATTCATATATCGCCGGGTATATGATTATGAATGATCTGAGCGCGCGTACGTTACAAATGGAAGAAATGCTTCTGAACCTTGGCCCTGCCAAAGGGAAAGATTTTTCGACTGTAATTGGCCCCTGGTTAGTAACCCCGGACGAGCTTGAAGGCTTTCAAACTTCTCCAAAGGACGGCCATATAGGCAATACTTATGACCTTGCGATGAAGTGCTGGGTAAATGGTGTGGAAGTATCCTCAGGGAATATGGCAGATATGGACTGGACTTTTGCAGAGATAATTGAACGATGCTCATACGGCGTCGATATTTTACCTGGAGATGTGATCGGATCAGGTACTGTTGGAACCGGGTGTTTCCTGGAGCTGAACGGTACTGGCTTATTAAACGATCCTAATTATAAGCCTCAGTGGCTTCAGGCAGGCGATATTGTTGAAATGGAAATAACCGGACTTGGACGACTTACTAATACGATTCGTAAAGCCAATACAGATTGGTCTATACTTAAATTAAAAAAAGCACAAGTAACAAAGACTAACGAGTAAGGATTTCACAGCTCCGCCTTAGCGGAAACTTTCATTTCCTGGTTTCGTGCACTTTGTTCGTAAGCGAATTATATGCTATCCATAAATCCCTCAGAGCTGACAACCGTTGAGTTGCAAAACTACCTGCAATATGCTATTGCTCCACGGCCTATATGCTTTGTGTCAACCGTCGACAGCGCTGGAAATGTCAATCTCAGTCCGTTTAGCTTTTTCAATATGTTCAGTACAAATCCACCGGTTTGTATTTTTTCGCCTGCCCGAAGAGTGAGGGACAATACCACTAAACATAGCCTTGAGAATGTTCTTGAAGTACCTGAGTGTGTAATTAATATTGTGAATTACAATATGGTTAGACAAACTTCTCTTTCAAGTGTAGAATATCCGAAGGGAGTTAACGAATTTATTAAAGCGGGTTTTACCCAACTGGCATCTGAGGTTGTAAAACCTCCGCGCGTGGCTGAATCCCCAGTGCAAATGGAGTGCATAGTTAAGCAAGTAATTCCTCTGGGAGATAATGCCGGTGCCGGAAACCTCATTTTAGCCGAGATAAAACGTATTCACATCCGCGAAGAAATTCTCGACGATGCGGGAAAGATCGATCAGGTGAAAATTGATCTGGTCGCAAGACTGGGTGGAGACTGGTACTGCAGGGTGACAGAGGAAAATCTTTTTCAAGTGGAAAAGCCAGTGCGAACTTTAGGGATAGGAGTGGACGCAATCTCATCAGCAATCAGAAATTCAGCTATTCTTACAGGCAATAATTTAGGGCAGCTTGGAAATGTAGAGCAATTGCCTTCGGACGATGAAATTAGTCAATTTCAATCAAATCCTGAACTTAAACAAATACTTGATGCTACTATCGGTGATAATACCAACCGTGAACGAGAACTACATCAATACGCACGGAAGTTGCTAGAGGAGGGCAGAGTTGCAGAGGCATGGAAGGTTCTTCTGTCCTGAGTCAACTGATGCGTGTTTCAATATCCGCAGAAGCGAAAAGCTTTTACCTCTTAAAGGCCAAGAACCTGTCTAAGCTTCGGGTAACCGGTTTTACTGACAGGAATTTTTTCTCCGGATTTCAAAATAGCTAAGTGCGACTCCTTTTCATATGGGTCAATCCTCGTAATCTCATCAATCTTTACGATGTATGAACGATGGACACGTACAAAATCATCTTCACCTAAAAGTTTCTCGAAATAAGCCATGGTTTTGTTTTTAAGAAATGAACCTTCGGCAGTGTGAATTTTTACGTAATCGTCGTCGGCAGCAAGGAAAATAATATCATTTACAGGTATGATCTTAATCTTATTCCCAGTTTTTACAACAACTCGCTCATTTTTGGGGGATGAAGTCTGAATATTATCAAGAATTTCAGTTGTGTCTTTCTTAGCTTCAATGGTTGGCTTTGTGTCAAGCCATTTCTGAACGGCCTTGTCAAATCGTTCTTTCGTAAACGGTTTTAGAAGATAGTCGATTGCGTGTTCTTCGAAAGCTTTTATTGCATATTCATCGAAGGCGGTTGTAAAAATAACAGACGGTGGCTGATCGATGAGTTCAAGCATTTCAAAGCCGTTGATCTTAGGCATCTGAATATCAAGGAATATCAAGTCCGGTTCATGTTGTGCAATAGCTTTAACACCTTCAAACCCGTCGCTGCACTCCTGAACAATTTCAATTTGAGGCCACGACTGTAGATATTCTATCACTACTGAACGAGCCAAAGGCTCATCATCAATTAAAATAACACGCATTTCTATACCTGAGGGATTTTTACAGTTGTTGTAAATATATGGGTATAAGATGTAGTTTCCAATAGATCGGTGCGACCAAATAATAAATGTAATCTTCGCTTGACTCCGCTTAGGCCGAAGCCGGTTCCGTGCTTTGGACGGGTGGTGTCAGGATCATATGGGTTTTGAACAGTTACATGCAGCTCATTCTCAACGCACTCTGCAAAAATACTGATGGTTACAACGCCGGTGGTGTCATAAAGACCGAATTTTATGGCATTTTCAACGATAGGCTGCAGCAGCATTGGAGGTAAAAGCTTCGCTCTGCATGAGTCGTGAAATGAGATCTCGGTGGATAATCGATGTCCAAATCGCACTTTTTCAATATCGAGGTATAGTTGGAGGTGCTCAAGTTCAGCTTCCAGGGTCACTGGTGCCTGATCCTCTTTCTTTAGGGTGCCGCGCAGGAAGTCTGAAAGCTGATGGATCATCTTCCTGGCCTCTTCCGGCCTGCTGCCAATTAACGCAGTTATAGAATTGAGACTATTAAACAGAAAATGGGGCTGTAATTGCTGTCTTAAATTGTAAAGTTCGGCATCCCTTGCTAACCGTTCTGCTTCAATTTTGCGTTTTTCTGTTTCTTTTTGATCTTGCTGAGTATAATAAACTACGCTTATCATAGCCATTAAGCTGATAATCAAGAGGCCAAGGAAAAACCTGACAGGCAACGAGTTATAGAGGAAATCAGCGTAATGCGGGTCAGTTAAAACCAGAGAATCAAGTATCCAGTGGTTAACTAGCAGCCATATTGAAGCCAGGATTGCACAGTACATGAGCATAAGCAGATATCTGTTCTTTTCCGGCCGATAGTATCTTAAATTGTTACCTATCAAGTAACAGGCAATTGCAAGAAGAATTGTACTGACCGACCCGTCGATTACCGATGTTGCTGGTGTAAAGCCATACCAGAATAGTATCGCCGATTGCGCCATAACGCACACTACAATACACTGAATAACGATCAGGATGATCTTATTCCTGGAAAGAACCGAGCCTGAGATTGTTGTAGACCTTATTTGATGTTGAGACACCTCCGTTTAGGTTTTTGACTGGTAGATTAATATTTAATTTCTAACTAAATGATTAGAAGCTTTTTATGTCAATCCCGCCGAATATTGATGTTCCTTGAATTACCAGAACTTTATCAGCAGTGGCGTTTAGTTGAGGAGGGCGTTTATCTTCAATGCCCCCAAATATGGCAACCATTTCAGAGTGCACCGTCCAGTTCGCTGGGACTATAATTTTTGTTCCTCCAAATACCTGAACCACCTCAAGGTGTACACGCCCTGTTACATCAGCCTGCATAAGATTGATTTCTGATCCGCCAAAGAAATTGACTATTTCTCCGCCCCGAAAGTTTTTGGAAACGATATTTTTCTTGATACCTCCGAATATGGAAACGGATTCTACCCTGTCTTCTGGAAAGGGTGCTGCGCCAGGTTGGTCAGAGTTTAAAGGGTCACTGGCGGTGGTTGATGCCGGGTCAACAGACGTTGCAGTCCAGGAAGTAGCATCATAATCTGATCTTTTACCCCAGTTTCTGAAACTATCCATTTTCGGAGTTTTCCTGCCCATGATCATCCACACACCAAACGCAATGACCAGGAACGGCCAGAAAAATCTGCTTAGATCCATATCCGGCAAAATTCTATTACTTAAGAAAATAAAGCCGATGATAAGCGGGACAAAAGCCGACGGTCGGTCGAAGCCCTGACGGGATCCGATGAAGCAGCCAATTGCTATCATAAATACAGGCCAGCTTAAAACCCATCCTGGTATAAAAAATATGTCGAGTGTTCTGAGTAATAATATACATCCCACGCCAAGTAATATTATGCCCACAAGAGCTTTACCTGATTTTTGATTGGAGCTTTTTAGATTTTGCATATCGTATTAATTTGTATCTAAACTAACGTATAAAAGGCCATCAGCAAATGTATATTAGGCGAGTTTAC
>JAZKIH010000122.1:0-2473 GCA_040384965.1 Bacteroidota bacterium
ACAGGCGGAAGGGGGGTACTTTGCCAACTACATCAAACCAACAAAATTTAAATAAGGGGCCTTAAAAAACATTAAAAACAAGATTCTTAATCACTTTCTTGTCTGTTCAATAAATTTTTCTTTGCCAATCCGGACATTTCTTGCAATTTTATAGCTTTAATACCCCCCTTCCGCCTGTCGGCACCTTCCCCCACAAGGGGGGAAGGCACTCCGAACTAGCATTTTCAAGCTCTGCAAGACTTGTGGGTAATGATATGCGTGCGCCACGAAAGTGCACCTCCGCTCGTAGCTGAAAGTGCTACCGGAAAAGCGTGACCAAACGCATTTCGTACTTAGCCTTGGGCTCAGCACGGTAACGTGCTGGGTTAAGCGTAGGCAAAGGAAGTTGTAGGCCGTAAGCCGAAAGGCAGAAGTGACTGAGCCCCGTTAATTACCTCTTGAGGGATGGCTGATGAAATGCATATATCAGAAGGCAACAATAAAAGTCGCGATAAATTGGGAGTGGCTTTTATCATCCCCGGGGTCAGAGAGCATGGCATGCAACGAAAGTGAAGGTGTAAACGGAGGGAGATCCTATGGACTCTTGCAGGAAGTGAGTATCGGCAAACAAGCGTAAAAAACCGAGGATGCCGAAAAGGTTCATAGGAAGTCAGATCGAACGTAGTACTCTGAGTCTGGGAAAGCCAAGCACATGGGGAAGGTTCGTGGGTAATTTCAACTCTAATGAGGAAACGTAATGGGTATATCAAAGACTCAGATAAATACGGATACAGAATTAGCGGAGATAGCATGGTTATCGACGCAGAATCCAGCACAGGAATTTACAAGCCTGATGCATCACATAAACGTGGGATCACTGCGTCGCTGTTTCGAACGGCTGGATGGAAGGAAAGCTTTAGGAACGGATAAGATTAGCAAGGATGCGTATGGTGAAAATTTAAAAGCGAATCTCGAAGAACTGATTGAACGGATGAAACGCATGGCTTATCGACCCCAGGCAGTACGACAAGTACTGATTCCGAAGGAAGGTAAAAAAGGCGCCACCAGACCGCTCGGCATCAGTAACTTCGAAGATAAGTTGATACAGAAGAGATATCAAGAGATCCTTGAAAGCATCTATGACCCCATATTTTTGGACTGCTCCTATGGGTTCAGGCCGAGGTTAGGCTGTCATGACGCAATTAAGGCACTTCATACTCATTTGTACGCAAAAGAGGTGGAAACAGTCATCGATGTTGATCTGGCTAACTTTTTCGGAACCATCGATCATCAAATGTTGCTTGAAATGCTTAACCGAAAAATCAAAGACAAGAAATTTCTCCGCTATATCAGCCGCATGCTTAAAGCTGGGGTGTTAGCGAATGGAGAGCTGATTGTCAGCGATGAAGGAACGAGTCAAGGTTCTTGCTGCAGTCCCGTTCTTGCGAATGTGGCGGCGCACTACATTATTGATGTGTGGATAGAAGAAACGGTGAAGCCGCTGACGGAAGGAACAATCAAGGCGTTTCGATACGCCGATGATCTGGTGATCTGCTGTCAATATAGCAGAGATGCTGTCAGAGTTCGGAAAGCACTCGGAAAACGTCTTGAAAAGTACAAGCTGAAACTTAACGAAGAAAAGACCAAAATGGTTACATTTTCGAAAAGACAAGCGCAGCTGGGTATAAAACAGGAAACTTTCGACTTTCTGGGATTCACTTTTTATCTGGGCAGATCGTTAAAAGGAAGGGCTATCCCGAAACTGAAAACGATAGGCAAACGCTATCGCTCGAAACTTAAAAAAGTGAATGAGTGGGCGCAAAAGATAAGAAATAAAGGGAAGCTTAGCGACATATGGAAACTTTACTGTGCCAAATTGCGAGGACACATCCAATACTATGGAGTGAGCTTCAACATGAAAGCGATCAGTAAATTTGCTCATGAAACTAAACGCATACTTTTTAAATGGCTCAATCGACGCAGTCAACGTAAATCGTTTAACTGGGAAAAATTCGAGCTGTTCATGAAGAAACACCCGGCACCCGATGCAAAAATTCACCATAAACTATTCTGATATAATTAAGCGAACGGAGTTATCTTGAGCCCATTGCCTTAATAGGGCACGATGGGTTCTAACGAGGGGGCAGTGTGTAAAACACTGCTCTACTCACTTTTACAAAGAGGGGCGCAGGGGGGATTTTAAAAAATTTTAACAAAAAGCACTGTCAAATCGCAAATTCAACTCGCCACATCCACTAAGTTCATTTATTGGATTTTTACCCTGAAAGAAATCCGCGGATTCAAGTAATAACTGCAACCGCCTTTTTTATTTAAATTGAACTATAAATTAAGTCCTAAAGCATTATGATATTTTTGTATAAGTAATACAAAAATTATTATCCAATAGAAATACATTTTATTAATTCTACGCCGCATCTTTTAACTTAACAGAAAAAGAAACGTCTGATCAAAAATTAATGTATTTCAGTTAAAA
>JAZKIH010000123.1:0-4317 GCA_040384965.1 Bacteroidota bacterium
AATTTACGATCGCTTCGATCTCATGCTCTTTGTAACCCTGGTTGCGCAAAGCAGCAGGCACTCCCTGATTGATGATCTTGAAATAACCACCACCTGATAATTTCTTGAATTTAACCAGAGCAAAATCAGGCTCGATACCAGTTGTATCACAATCCATTACAAGTCCGATAGTTCCTGTTGGAGCAATTACGGTAGTTTGAGCGTTACGATAGCCGTATTTTTCTCCCAGTTCAACCGCCTTATCCCATGAATTACAAGCTGCAGAAAGCAGGTAATCAGGACAGAATTTAGGATCGATTCCCGGAGGCGCAATTTCAAGGCCTTCGTAAGCATCGTTATTGTAAGCAGCATAGCGGTGATTACGCATCACACGCAGCATATGTTTTTTATTCTCGTTGTATTTCTTGAATGTACCAAGCTCTTTAGCCATTTCAGCTGAAGTAGCATACGCGGTACCTGTCATTACAGCAGTGATTGCGCCGCCAATTGCACGGGCTTTATCGCTGTCGTAAGGTATCCCTGCCACCATAAGCATTGATCCAAGGTTAGCATAACCTAAACCAAGAGTACGGTAATCGTAAGATAATTGGGCAACTTCCTTTGACGGGAACTGAGCCATTAAAACGGAGATCTCAAGAACTACCGTCCAAACACGGCAGGCGTGTTCGAAACCTTTTACGTCAAAAATTAAAGTTTGAGGATCGAAGAAATGCGCCAGGTTAATAGATGCCAGATTACAAGCGGTATTATCCAGGAACATGTACTCAGAACATGGATTAGATGCATTGATACGGCCACCCTCAGGGCAAGTATGCCACTCGTTTATGGTAGTATCGTATTGGATGCCGGGGTCAGCACATGCCCAGGCCGCAAATGAAATATCATTCCAAAGTTTTTCTGCAGAGATAGATTTAACGGGATTACCGGTAATACGGCCAATCAAATCCCAGTTTCCACCATCATTTAATGCTTTAAAGAATGTATTAGGCACACGAACAGAATTGTTTGAATTCTGTCCAGATACTGTGCGGTAAGCTTCTCCCTCATAATCCGATGAGTATCCTGCTGCGATCAACGCCGCTACTTTCTTCTCTTCTTCTACTTTCCAGTTTACGAACCCTTCAATTTCCGGATGATCAAGATCAAGACAAACCATCTTTGCAGCACGACGGGTTGTACCACCCGATTTAATCGCGCCAGCAGCCCGGTCGCCGATCTTAAGGAACGACATCAAACCTGACGAGTAACCACCACCTGAAAGTTTCTCGCTTTCACCGCGGATAGCCGAGAAGTTAGTTCCAACACCAGAACCATATTTAAAAATTCGTGCTTCACGAACCCAAAGATCCATGATACCACCGTCATTTACCAGATCATCACTTACTGAAAGGATAAAACAAGCATGCGGTTGAGGACGCTCATAAGCAGAAGTTGACTTCTCCAGCTGATCAGTTTCTGGATTTACAAAATAATGTCCCTGTGGTTTGCCTGTGATTCCGTACGAGCTGTGAAGCCCGGTGTTAAACCACTGTGGTGAATTTGGTGCAGCAAGCTGGCCAACGATTGTATAAACAAGCTCATCGTAAAATACGTTAGCATCTTCTTTACTCGCAAAATAGTTATAACGTTCACCCCATGTTTTCCAGCAGTTAGCCATACGATGTGCTACTTGTTTGATACTGGTTTCAGAGGATGTCGATCCATCAGGTTGAGGAACCCCTGCTTTACGGAAATATTTTTGGGCAAGGATGTCGGTAGCTACCTGACTCCAGGTACCGGGAACTTCAACATTCTTCATTTCGAACACAGCATCACCCGCCGGGTTACGGATCACCGAAGTTCGTTTTTCGTAATTGAACAGATCGTATACGTCAACGCCTGCTTTTGTGAAGTAGCGTTGGAAACCAAGACCTTTTCCGGTTCCTTTTGCCGCTGTGTTGGAAGATGCTTTACCCATAATGTTATAATTGATGTCGTTAGTGAGCTCGTTGGTATTGTTACTGAGTGATTTACCTTCTAAAAAAAAGTTTAGAGGTTTTTAATCAAATCTATCAGTTGACGGCATTTTTATCGAACGAGAGTTTTCCACAGCTTGTTAGTGTATCGACACCTCAACACTTAATCAGTAAGTAACGGTATGGTTTAAAGATCGTTAGGTGTGTGGAAAACTCAAAAAAAGCGACAAATTTCAACCTTTCTCCTACACAGAGATGATAACAAAAAAAGCCGGCAAAAGCCAGCTTTTTTATAGTTTTTTATTTGAATTTAGTATCCCCGATTAGTCGATCACAGTGACCTTAATCATGTTTGTTTTACCTTTTTTCTCGATAGGAATTGCCGCAGTATTGATAACTACGTTACCCGATTCCACCAATCTTTCTGACTTGAGTATTTGGTTAACTTCACGAATTGTCTTATCAGTACTTTCAAACTTATCATAATAAAACCCTCTTACTCCCCATAATAAACTCAGGGTGTTCAAAAGCTTAACGTTACTTGTAAAAATAAAAGTAGCAGCCTTTGGCCGATAACTCGATATTTCGAATGCGGTGTATCCAGACGATGTCATAGAAATGATTCCTACCGCGTTAGTCTTCTCTGCCAAAAAAACTGCAGATCCGCAAACAGCATCGCCCATGTAGGTCGATAATTCCTTATTCAAAACCTTAGGGTTGTTGAACGGATAATCCGTTTCCTCAACATTCCTTACAATCTTCTGCATGGTTTCAATAACGATGAGCGGGTAATCACCCACTGAAGTTTCACCGCTAAGCATTACTGCATCAGCACCATCAAGAACCGAATTCGCAACGTCATTAACTTCTGCACGGGTTGGCCGCGGTGAAGTGATCATGCTTTCCAGCATTTGTGTTGCAACAATCACCGGTTTAGAAGCAGCACGGCACTTTTTAGCGATCATTTTTTGAAGCATCGGAACCTGCTCCATTGGCATCTCGACACCCAGGTCTCCCCGGGCAACCATAACACCGTCAGTTGCCTCGATTATCTCATCAATGTTGTCAATTGCTTCAGGCTTCTCAATCTTGGCAATTACACGCGCGGCATTACCACTTCTGGCTATGATACGTTTTAATTCAATGATGTCGTCAACCGAACGGACGAAAGACAGCCCGATCCATTCAACATCATTTTGCAATGCGAATTCAAGATTCGCTAAATCTTCTTCTGTAAGACTGGGGATCGAAACCTTTGTATTGGGCAGGTTTACACCTTTCCGGGAAGTCAAATTACCACCGTAAACAACCTCGCACTGCACAGAATCCTTACTATTAGTTGAGATAACTCTCATCTGGATCTTGCCGTCATCAAGCAAAATAATTTCGCCTGCACGAACATCGCTTGGAAAGCTTTGATAAGTTATATAAATCTGCTTATCGTCACCGAGCAGTTCTTTTGTTGTAATTTCTATCTTCTGACCGCCTACAAGATTGATACCGCCATCCTGCACAAGCCCAATTCGAATTTTCGGCCCTTGAAGATCGGCAAGAATGCCAACGTTAGTTTTGTATTTTTTATTTATATCACGAATAATATCAATAACTTTTTGATGGTCCTCTTGTCCTCCATGAGAAAAATTCAATCGGCAAACATCTACTCCCGCCTTTATCATACTCAACAAGACCTCTTTCTTAGAGGAGGCCGGGCCGAGTGTGGCCACAATTTTAGTTCTGTTATGAACCGCTTTCATCTTTTATGTCTTTTATTTTAATAATTATCTCACATTAGTGTACCGAGTACACCATCGAACGGGCTAAAATATGAGATTTTCTTTGGATTTCAATTTTTTAGGATCAACTTCCGCAGCCACCAGCACCTCTGGAATCTTATTTAATCCAGTTATTATTCGCTTTAAGTCCTCTTTATCGATGTAATTACGTATCAGTAAAAAGAAATCAACTGTTTTCATCTCAGGTACCAGAAAACCTTCTGTCCCTTTGTTCGCAATAATGTAATATTCTGTTTCTGTTTCAGGTGTCAGGTAGAAATACCGGCTGAAATAAAATAATTCTTCATCATTACTAAATAACATCTCTAAATCAGTAATTTTAGAGAAATCCGTACCCAGCTGTTTGTTGATTTTAAAACAAAACATATAATCCTTAAGTTGAGCAGTAATCGCTACTAACACAAAGTCAAGGTCCAATTCAAATTTTAACGTAGTTTTATTCAATACAATAAGAAAAGTTAAATTTACAAAAGTAAAACGCTTTAGGCTTTAAATTGTATGATATATGTCCGGCCAAAACAAAAAGGTTTGAAAATTGACAGAATTTATTTTTCTTTGCACAGAATTAT
>JAZKIH010000124.1:0-18510 GCA_040384965.1 Bacteroidota bacterium
CTGGCTGGCTTACTGAAAATGATAATACATCTGATAAGGTGATGTTTGCATTTGCGGTTTGAGCAAATGAACTGTTGCCGATGATTGTTGCTGCAACAAATGCGATTGAGAATAATACTTTTTTCATGTTATAATTTATAAGGTCTTTAAGTTTCAGTTATGTCGGTGTTGCATATAGATAGACAAACGAAAGTCCAGAAACTTAAATCATGCCCACAGCCCCGGAAAGCGCATTTTTAAAAAATGAAGTAAAAAAAAAGTGGGACGGCCTACCCAGAGTGGGGAATTTTATACTCAATATGCTCGGAAAGTCCATAAAAAAGCCCTGACATTTAGAATGTCGGGGCTCTCTTTGATAAATTAAAGTCTTCTATACTTCCTCTTCTTTGAATAATTTCGCTGTAAAATAATCTCTGTTCATCCGGGCAATATTTGTGATCGAAATCTCCTTAGGACATTCTGCTTCACATGCTCCAGTATTTGTACAGCTTCCAAAACCTTCCTCATCCATTTGAGCAACCATTGCCTGCACTCTTCGGTAGCGCTCGGGCTGACCCTGAGGTAATAAAGCCATTTGTGATACCTTTGCGGAAACAAATAACATTGCCGAAGCATTTTTACACGCGGCAACGCAAGCACCACAGCCAATACATGTGGCTGAATTGAATGCTTCATCGGCGATCACCTTAGGAATCGGCACAACATTCGCATCAGGCACACCGCCAGTGTTCACTGAAACGAACCCCCCTGCAACCTGAATACGGTCAAAAGCTGATCGGTTTGTAGCAAGGTCCTTTATTACCGGGAATGCTTCTGCACGCCAAGGTTCTATAACAACAGTATCGTTGTTTTTAAAGCTGCGCATGTGAAGCTGACATGTTGCTATCCCCTGTTTAGGACCATGAGGTCTGCCATTTATATGTAACGAACAAGAGCCACAGATACCCTCTCTGCAATCATGATCAAAGTGAATCGGATCGTCACCTGCTTTTACAAGGTCTTCATTAACCACATCAAGCATTTCCAGGAATGACATGTCCGGAGATACATGGTCGGCTTTGTAAGTAACAAAATTACCCTTCGTGTCGGCATTTTTTTGACGCCAAACTTTTAACGTCAAATTCATATTTTCACTCATATGTGTAGTGTTTTGCAGTTAGTAAGCACTAATGACTATTTATAACTCCGTTGTGATAATTTAACATTTTCGAAAACCAGTTCTTCTTTGTGTAATTCTTCAGGCTGGTTATCTCCTTTATATTCCCATGCAGCTGCATATACGTAATTATCATCATCACGCAATGCTTCTCCTTCATCAGTTTGACTCTCTAAACGGAAGTGACCGCCACACGACTCTTTTCTATCTAGTGCATCATCAACCATTAACTCGCCAAGTTCGAGGAAATCTGCAATACGCCCTGCATTTTCGAGATTTTGATTAAACTCCTCATTGATACCAGAAACACGTGCATTTTGCCAGAAATCAGCCCGAAGTGCACTAATTAAACTTTTTGCTTTAATCAATCCTTCTTCCGTACGAGCCATTCCGCAATATTCCCACATGATATGGCCAAGTTCACGGTGATATTCGTTGGCAGTTTTATTTCCTTTCAGGGACAATAACTTACTTATGCGCTCAACAACGTTCCTTTTGGTTTCTTCAAATGCTGGATGACTGGTATCAACACCTTTCGGTCCGATCGTGGCCAAGTAATCACCCAAAGTGTAAGGAATTACGAAATATCCATCCGCGAGTCCCTGCATTAGAGCAGATGCACCTAAACGATTGGCACCGTGGTCAGAGAAATTAGCCTCGCCCAGGCAATAAAGCCCTTTAACTGTTGTCTGTAAGTTATAATCTACCCAAAGCCCGCCCATAGTATAATGAACAGCAGGATAAATCCGCATCGGCTGCTTATATGGATTTTCGTCAGTGATCTGCTGATACATGTCAAAGAGATTTCCATACTTTGCGCGAACTGTGTCTTCACCCAAACGACCGATCGCCTCAGCGAAATCAAGATAAACAGCTATGCCAGATGCGCCCACACCTCTACCTTCGTCAACCATTTCCTTGGCGTTACGTGATGCAACATCGCGTGGAACCAGGTTACCAAATGCTGGATATTTACGTTCAAGGAAATAGTCCCTGTCTTCTTCTTTTAGGTCGGTAACTTTCAATTCGCCTTTACGAAGCTTCTGCGCAAGCTCAACTGTCTTAGGAGCCCAAACTCTTCCATCGTTACGTAATGACTCTGACATGAGAGTTAATTTCGACTGATGGTCGCCCGTTACCGGAATACATGTTGGGTGAATCTGTGTAAAGCATGGGTTTGCAAAATAAGCACCACGCTTGTGTGCCTTCCATGCGGCCGTCACATTACAGCCCATTGCATTTGTAGAAAGATAGAAGACGTTTCCATATCCTCCTGTGCATAAAAGCACCGCGTGCGCGCCATGAGTTTCTATAGCTCCGCTGATCAGATCCCGGGTAACGATACCTTTAGCTTCACCATCTACAGTAACCACGTCCATCATTTCATGACGGGTGTACATCTTAACTTTACCAAGATTGATCTGACGGTTTAGGGCTGAATAAGCACCCAATAATAGCTGTTGTCCGGTTTGACCCCGTGCATAAAATGTACGTGATACCTGAGATCCTCCAAACGAACGGTTATCGAGCAATCCACCATATTCCCGGGCAAAAGGAACGCCTTGAGCTACACATTGATCAATAATATTTACGGAGACTTCAGCCAGCCTATATACATTACCTTCTCTTGCGCGGTAATCACCCCCCTTAATCGTATCGTAGAAAAGACGGTGCACACTGTCACCATCATTCTGATAATTCTTTGCAGCATTTATTCCTCCCTGTGCAGCGATTGAGTGCGCACGTCTCGGACTGTCCTGAAAACAAAATGCTTTTACGTTGTAACCAAGCTCAGCAAGTGAAGCGGCAGCCGAAGCTCCTGCTAAGCCCGTACCAACTACAATCACTGTATACTTTCGCTTGTTAGCCGGATTAACCAGTTTCAGGTTGAATTTATGTTTTGACCATTTTTGGGCTAACGGGCCTTCCGGAATTTTAGCATCTAATTTCATCTCAGAAATTTATTTTAATCTGATCACTCAGAGAATGTAAATCTTATTTAAAAAAATAAAAGTAAACTGGCATCGCAGCAAACAGTACAGGGATTATTACGCCAAATATCCAAACACCAAAAAAGCGGATGATCGGAACATATTTCTTGTTATCCCATCCAACAGTTTGAAACGCGCTCCTAAAACCATGAATTAAATGGAAGGCCAATGCTGCCATTGAAATCACATAGAGCAACACATACCATCCGGTTTTGAATGAATGTGCAACAACTTTATAAAGATCTTTTGAAACTATTACCTGCTTCCCTGCTTGAGTATCTACATAGTCAGAATGAACAAGTCTTTTAGCATCCCACGGAAGTTCTGAAACAGTGATATCACTCGGATCATCAAGGCTAATTTCGTACTTCGCATACGGCAGTTCCGCATTATGGTATTTCCACCAAAAATTACTCATATGGATTACGATAAATACAAGAAGCACGGTGCCCAAGATTCCCATATTCCTTGATGTCCAGGGACTATTCTGATTACCAGCCTGAACCGCGTATCCAATAGGACGTGCCTTTTTATTTCCCATGGTAATCACAAGGGCATAAATAGCATGGACTATGATCGACGCGTACAGTAAATAAGAAACAACCTTGATCGGAACAAAATGTGTCATGAAATATGCATAAGCATTAAATGCCTGCCCTGCATCATCTTTGAATAACTGAAGGTTCCCAACTAAATGTACGATCAGGAAAGTGCAGAGAAATAGACCTGTAGCGGCCATTATCAGTTTTTTTCCCAATGAGGATGAGAACGTTTTTGCGAAATTGCTCATTACCTAGTGTTATTATATTTATTCAGGAGCAAATTTATCATTATATGGTAAAAAACTCGTTGTAACAAAGGGTATACCGGCAAATATTGTCTATTTAGAATCGATCTAAATTTTTTGCTTGGCGGGCGTTATAACCTCAAAAACTGATTACTTTATTTTTTACTACAGCAAACACTTTATCACCTTTAATATTCTTTACGCACACTTTACCGGTAAATTTTCCGAATGCAGGGATAATTGCCTGTTTTGCTCCAAAATGAAAACAGGGTAATGTTAACATTTGCCTTGCACTGCCTTTGAGGGTTACACCTGGATGTATGTGTCCGCATATAACATAAGCAACATTTTCAACGAGAGCTTTCGTTTTTAGTGGTTCGTGCGAAAACAAAAATGGTCCGACATTCAAAGTATCATGGAGCTCGAAATTCAAATCGATATAAAACTTATTGTTTAATATATCGTGATTGCCGAGGACCAGTATCATTTCAATCTTTTTAAACATCGATCGCCACATAACCAGCCAATCCCAATCGTTGTTCATGTCACTATGAAAGAGGTCACCCAGAAATATGATCTTCGCGGGATTATATTCATGTATAAGATCAGAAATAAGGGCAAGGTCATCCTGCTCCATTTGTTTGGGAATTCCAATACCTGCTTTACGGAAATGTCCTACTTTCCCCAGATGAATATCTGCGATAATTAATATCCGTTCTTCTTTCCAAAAAATTGCTTTTTCTGGTAAAAGAAGTAGTGTTTGGCCTAAAAAATTGAAAGAAAGAGGTTCGGAGGTCATTTGCACAAAAATACAAAAGCCTCCCCGAATTTGGGAAGGCTTTTGCTTTAAGATTCTCTAAGACAGAATCTATCTTTTTATTGGAAATTGATATCTCATAGAACTACCATCAGGAGTGAAGCCACTAATCGTAACCATATTATTCTTGCTTGTAGTTATTGCTGTCTCAATATCCTGAGTTTTGCTTACAGACTGGCCGTTAACCGTTGTGATAACTGTTCCCTGAGGTACTTCTATCTGGTCAAAATAACCTCCAGGCTGTACAGCGGTTACTATCACCCCAGATCCAATGCTATACTTCTTTTTTATTACATCGCTTACAGGAGCAAAGCTTGCACCGAGATTCTTTGTAACCACGCTCGCGGTTCTCGTGTCATTATTTTTAATGGATTCTTCGCCTTTCAAAGTAACACTCTTGCCAAATTCTTTACCATCCCGAAGGTAAGTAAGGTTTACCTTATCGCCTGGGCCAAGACGTCCTATTCGTTCCTGAAGGTCCGACGGATCGTAAATCTGTTTTCCTTCCACTTTGGTTATGATGTCTCCTTCTTTTAATCCTGCCTGCGCAGCACCGCCGCCTGGTACAACACCATTTACATATAGTCCATTAATCTCATTAACACCAAAGCGCTTTGCCTGCTCTGCATCCAGGCCGGTAAAATTAACACCTATAAATCCACGTCTTACAGAACCAAATGCTTTGAAATCATCCAATACCTTTTTTGCGAGGTTAATTGGAATAGCAAATCCATATCCCTCATAACTACCACTTTGCGAAGCTATTGCAGCATTAACTCCAATTAACTCCCCTCTTGTGTTTACCAGTGCTCCCCCGCTATTACCACGGTTAATTGCCGCATCCGTCTGGATGAAAGATTCGATCGCGGTCCGTGCTTGAGGCTCACCGTTTTCCGCAGGTTCCGTATTATCAAGTATCCCGATTTGTCTTCCTTTAGCACTTACAATACCAGCCGTCACCGTTGTATTTAATGCAAATGGATACCCCACTGCCAAAACCCACTCGCCAATGCGAACGTCATCTGAATTACCTAGTTTGACTATAGGATAACCTGAACCTTCGATCTTAATCAATGCAAGGTCGGTATTAGCATCGCGTCCAATAACTTTAGCCACTAACGAACGTTTATCCGGAAGTATGACATCTATTTTATCAGCCTTATCAACTACATGATTATTGGTAACAATATATCCGTCAGTAGAAATAATCACACCAGAGCCAGAACCCATTGCAGGGCCCCGTGACCGACGACCACCTCCGCCAAAAAAGTCTTCAAACATATCCTGCATCTGGTCCCGACCTGCAGTGGTCCCAGGGTTATTATACGTTGTTTTGATGTGTACCACCGCCGGAGTAACCGCAGCAGCAGCTTGTGTAAAATCCAGATCTCCCGTCGAAGAGTTAATCGCTGGCATTGGGTTATTTGTAAAATGAACCTTTTGCTTTTCTTCAAACGTCATTCCGTCCTGATATTTATTTTCGATCAGCTTGTAAGAGCCAACAGCAACCGCCCCGCCAAGGCAAGCTGCCAAAAATGTAACACCTATCTTCTTCATATTTATTTAATTATTATTTTCTTTTATCTTCTAAAGACTGTTCAAAATTAGTACCAGTTAAACGCAGATCAAACATTTGATGTATCGAAAATATGTTAAAATATGTTAAATACATTCCATTGTTACAGTGCCGTTTACAACTCGGGAACCTCTCATTTAAATTATAATTACGAAATTTAAAAAATGTTTAGTGAACCTGTCTATCTCAGACCTACTATAATTTTTTAGAAAGGCCAAAATGAAGTTAACGTTCTACAAATATGAGGGTGCTGGGAATGATTTTATCATCCTGGACAACAGAAAAGGGGATTTAGCTGAAATTCTAAAGCCACACACGATCAAAGTGTTGTGCGACAGGCACTTTGGGATTGGCGCAGATGGCTTAATGTCATTGCAGTCAAAAAACGACTATGATTTTGAGATGCTTTACTTCAACGCGAATGGTAAAGAAGGAACGATGTGCGGTAATGGCGGACGTTGTATTGTTGCGTTCGCGAAACGTCTGGGTTTAATAGAACAAGAAACTAACTTTCTGGCAGTCGACGGCCCCCACTATGCCAAAATTTCCGTAAACGATAAGTGGGTTAGCCTGAAAATGATCGATGTGTGCGACATTGGAGACGATGGAAGTGCTACGGTAACGAATACCGGATCCCCGCATTATGTTCTAAGGGTTACCGATCTTAAAAATAAAGATGTCTTTAACGATGGTCGGAACATCCGCTACAGCGAACGTTATAAACGAGACGGCATCAATGTGAATTTTGTCGAAGATATGGGCGACCATTATTTCGTGAGAACTTACGAACGGGGTGTGGAAGATGAAACTCTTGCCTGTGGTACAGGCGTTACCGCAGTCGCTATCTCAATGGCCAAGGCTAAAAACTTAAGAGGTGAAATCACCACTTCTCTGCGTGTACCTGGAGGAGATTTAAAAGTGAGGTTTAAGTACGATGGGGAAAAGTTTACAGGGATTTTTCTTGAGGGCCCGGCGGCTTTTGTATTTGAAGGTGCAATTAATGTGTGATTATTAGAAATTCAATCTGAATTTCTCGCTCAAAAAGGCTATTAATGATTGCTTTGCGTCATAATCCTGCAACATTGTCATAATTCTTCTCAAAACATCAAATTTCTATGCTATTAACTTGAAAACTGATAAAATTCTATTTAGATTTAGAATTTTTTAATGCTCAACTTGCATAAAATTTGTCTGAATACCTATGTTAAGAGTTGACAGCAGCAAACCCTGTAAAATTGTATACTCCATTTGCAAGCATGACTTCCTGGGATTTCTGATTGAA
This sequence comes from Bacteroidota bacterium, assembly GCA_040384965.1. GTDB lineage: Bacteria > Bacteroidota > Bacteroidia > Sphingobacteriales > Sphingobacteriaceae > Daejeonella. Next base: position 7,610 of record JAZKIH010000124.1, read on the forward strand.
CCTCATATCGTTCAGTTAAATCCTGACAGCGGCTTCTCTTTAACATATCAACGCATTTTCAGCACTACCGCCAGCGAATTCGATTCCCTTTTAGATGAAACCGATCACAAACTCATAAAACTGCTTGAAGAAACCGAACAGGGGCATATTATCAAACGATATCACAAAAAAGCTATCAGGCCTCTTGAGTACTTCAGCACAATCTTCAATGATAAGCTTTACGAAACTCTAAGACCCAAAATTGAGAAAAGATTAGTTGATGCTTTTAAGCTCCTTGCAAACAAAGAGCTTTATTTAATGAGTAAAGAAGGCTGGCCCGTGGAACGGCAAATAACGATTGCTGCGGAAGCAGCATCTGTATTATTTCATTTCAGACGAGGAATGACGGAAACCCGTTACTTCCCAACGATTAAATTTCAGGGGCTCAGAATAGAGTTCATGTTCAAGGATGCACAGATTATTTGTAATCAACCTGCATGGCTTCTGCTTGACGACGTACTATACTATTTTGAAGAAGAGGTAGAGGGCAAAAAATTACAGCCTTTTTTAAATAAACGATTCATATCTATTCCCAAATCCTCTGAAAAAACATACTTTGAAAAGTTTGTGGGACCTCTCATAGAAAAACATGCTGTATATGCAGAAGGGTTTGAGATACGCACAGAAAAATTCGATGCAACTCCTGTCCTCAAATTGTTGTATGTGGACAGTGAAAAGCCTCAACTCCAATTGTACTTTAGATATGGGGATTACATTTTTCCAGCTGGAAGCGACCGTAGAATATCGGTAAGGACTGAGAAGAAAGACAATGATTATATTTTCCATCGGATCAAGCGTTCTTTGAGCTGGGAAAAAAATAAGCTTAACATACTTCAGGAACTTGGGCTTAAGTCAACAGGGTCGTTGTTCCTGAGTGTATTCACGACCGACCCTGCTGACCTTGAGGAGGATTCACCTTTTAGCGTTATCAACTGGCTGAATGAACATCATGACGAACTCGAAACCAAAGGCTTTACTTTTGAGCAGACTGATGGCGAAAAACGCTTTGTAATTGGAAAAAGTAAAATCGATTTAGAGATCAGGGAGAATAACGATTGGTTTGATATTCATGCCGTCGTCCATTTCGGCCCTTATCAAATTCCGTTCATCGACCTTAAGAATCATATTATCAATAAGATTCGGGAGTTTAAGCTTCCGTCGGGTGAAATTGCAGTGATTCCCGAGCACTGGTTCGCACAATACAGCAATCTTCTTCAATTTACCGAGGGCACGAAAAGTCTAAAGTTGAAGAAGCATCACATTGGTCTCGTCAATGACTTTGCTAACAGTGAATTGGCAAATGTCAGTATGGACAGGAAGCTACAGAAACTTTCGGATTTCGAAGAAATTGAAGATTCTGATATTCCAAAAGCTTTCAATGGAGTTCTGCGTCCCTATCAAAAAGCTGGCTATAATTGGTTTCATTTCCTGCGCAAGTATAATTTCGGGGGATGTCTGGCAGATGATATGGGTCTCGGAAAAACGGTTCAGACACTTGCCTTGCTTCAAAAGATTAAGGAAGAGAATTATGAAGAAGGAATCCACACAACATCCCTTATTATCATGCCTACTTCTCTGGTTTACAATTGGCTGAATGAGGCGAAAAAGTTCGCTCCTAAACTGAAAATACATCCCCATACGGGAAGCTTTCGAAACAAAGAAGTTGAGTTGTTTTCAAATTACGATGTAGTGATCACAACATATGGAATAACGCGCGTTGACATTGAACTTTTAAAAACACTATACTTCAACTATATAATTTTGGATGAAAGCCAGAACATAAAAAACCCGGCTTCAAAATCATTCAAAGCTGTAAAGACTCTTAAGTCAAAACATAAACTCATTTTAAGCGGTACGCCTGTTGAGAACACGGTGAATGATCTGTGGACCCAGATGTCATTTATAAATCCGGGGTTACTCGGGAATCAGCATTTTTTCTACACCGATTTTGTCGTTCCAATTGAAAAGAAAAAGGACGAGGAAAAAGCGGCGAAGCTTCAGGCCTTAATAAAGCCATTCGTTCTAAGGCGTACCAAAGCCCAGGTGGCTACAGAGCTCCCAGCTAAAACTGAGAACCTGTTTTATTGCCAGATGAGCGAAGATCAGAAAGAATATTATGAAAAGATAAAATCTGAGTATAGAAATGCGCTGCTCGTAAATCTTGAGGAAAACGCTTTCAAACGATCTCAAATACAGGTACTGCAAGGCCTGACCAAACTGAGGCAGATCGCTAATCATCCACTAATGATTGATGAGGGTTATGAAGGCGATTCGGGTAAATTTGAAAATGTGATCCATACTCTTGAAAACGTTCTGTCCCGTGGTCATAAGGTTTTGGTGTTTTCTCAATTTGTCAAGCAACTGGATATTTACAGGAGATATTTCAATGATCAGCATATCCCATTTGCCTATCTGGATGGAGCTACGTCCAAACGCGGTGAAGTTGTTAAAGAGTTTCAGGCGAATAAAGACATCAAGCTTTTTCTGATCTCTATAAAAGCCGGCGGGGTTGGATTAAATCTAACCGAGGCTGATTACGTGTTTATTCTTGACCCATGGTGGAACCCAGCTGTTGAGCAGCAAGCTATAGACAGAACTCACCGCATCGGTCAGAATAAAAATGTTTTTATCTATAAATTCATCACAAAGGACACGGTCGAAGAAAAAATTCTGGCTTTACAGAACAGAAAGAGAAAGGTTGCTGAATCTTTGATTACCACAGAAGAAAGTTTTGTAAAATCTTTAACGGCCAAGGATATCGCAGATATTCTGAGTTAATCACCGGGTATCTGCAGGTACCTTAACGTGATGAAACCTTCACTTCCTAATGCTCACCGTGATTTCGGCAATGTTAGTTGATACTTGACTGATAACACCCGGATGATAATTATTACGAAGACGCTCACGAACGAATTAATATTATCATCAACTTCCAGAAGTTTTAGTACAACAAAAATTGCTGCTCCGGATAAACAGGCGGTTGCATAAATCTCCTTTCTAAAAATAAGGGGAATTTCATTGATCAGGGTATCCCTTATCACACCACCCATTACCGCTGAGAGCATACCCATAATTACAGCTGCGAGTGGAGAAACGCCGTGTTCAAGTGACTTCTGAACACCCACTACCGTATACAACGCAATTCCTATTGTGTCAAACAGAAAAAATGTACGCCGATATTTGATTATATAATATTTGAATGTAATCGCAAACACTACTCCAATAGTGATCGCTATCAGATAATTACCGTCGACAACCCATGTCGGCCGCACTCCAAGAATCATATCCCGTAAAGTACCTCCTCCCACTGCTGTTACAAAGCTTGTAAATGTTACCCCAAAAATATCCTTGTACATGTTTTTGTCCGACGCTGCCAGCGCACCAGAGACAGCAAACACAAGTGTGCCTAAAAGATCGATGTAGTAAGGTAACTGCACTTAATATTTTATTAAGGTAATTTATAAATTTTATTCAAGTATGTGAGATACTCTTGTCTGCTGATTAGTTCTGCACCCAGGCTTTCAAGATGATTCGTATATACCTGGCAGTCTATCATAGAAAAATCTTTATTACGGCATAACCAAATTAACGCTGCCTTGGAAGCATTGCTGACTTTGCTGAACATACTCTCTCCGCAAAATACATCATTGACAATTACGCCATATAAACCCCCTACAAGAACATCATTTTCCCAAACTTCAACGGAATGTGCCACGCCCAACCGATGCAAATGAATATAGGCTTTTTTCATTTCCGGCGTTATCCATGTTCCAGCTTCTCCATTACGTGGTATGCTGGAACAGGCTTCGATGACAACATCAAAAGCGCTATCAAATGTAGCGTTAAACTTTCCGCTCTTAATCACCTTATCCATTGACGAGGAAACTTTAAGTCTGTCGGGAAACAACACGAAGCGATCATGCGGAGAATACCACAGGATTGGGCTTTCATCAGAATACCATGGAAAAATTCCGTGACGATAAGCAAGTATTAATCGTTCAGGAGACAGGTCTCCTCCAACAGCCAACAATCCATCTTCGTCAGCAAGTTCCGGGTTTGGGAACCAGATCTCAGTATCAGATAATTGGTAAAACATGGAAAGTGTTACTTACAATTCTGTGCGATCATCGATGCTGACAGATCGCTGCCAAGACGACGAACAGTTTGCGCGTCTTCACAAGCACCTTCTTTGTCACCCTGTTTTAATTTACGTTGTGCCTGTTTTAAAAGTCGCTCTATAAATTTATCATCGTAACCTAGCTGGGTTTTCAATGCTATTATTCTGACCTCATCAGTCTGGTCATAAGAACCCCCTGCTTTTTTATCGTAAAAATTGTAAATCGCATTGTTTAATCCCAGCCGTGCATGATACGCACTGATTGCGGCGTTAATATCATCTTTTGAACGCTGTTCACACTTAAAATCGCGAAGTGCGAAATTTACGGGCAAAACCAGAGAGACCGATGTATCATGGCTGGCGGGCATAACCCACTTACCCGAGGTAAGCCGAACTACCCGAAGAGCTTCTATATCCAGATCTACACCAAAGCCCTTTAGTATTTTGGAATCGAAGATTTCCCCCTTTGGATTAAGTTTAAAACTTACCTGAATCGTTCCCTGAAGGCAATTGTCTTTTGAGAACTCGGGGTAAATTAAATGATTATCGATAAAGCTGATCAGGCCCTTCTGCCGCCCTTTGAAAACCGGCTGTTCATCTGCCACCGTAATTCGTTGTCGCAATGGAGCAAAAAGAACGGAAAGACTCACAAGAAAACTGAGTATTAAGTTCAGATACATATCGTAATTAACGAAAAATAAGCGGAACTAATATCTGAATGTATGCTTTAAAATTTGTTCAGGGTCAGGACAATTACTAAGAAAAGATGATTTTTGAGAGTAACTGCAAACGCCGGGATAGTCCCCTTCAAACGTGCCCATATCAAATATGATTTGGAAATGAAGATGTGGAGGCCAATGCCCGTTTTCCATAATATCGCCAAACTCTGCTATTTTTTGCCCTTTTTGAACTGAAGCGCCTTTCACTAAATCGTCGATGCTTGCTAGGTTCAAGTGACCGTAGAGGGTGTGAAATATCAGATTATCAACCTGATGCTCCAAAATTATCGTCGCTCCGTAGTCTCCAAAATTATCATTGAATTTAAAACTATGTATCTTTCCAACAAGGGGCGAATAAACTGCTGTGCCTTCTGGTCCCCAGATATCTACGCCAAGATGTAAACGGCGGGGTTCTTCATCCAAGTCAAACAGATCGCTTCGGGAATATATTGTCCGATGCTCATTATAACCCCCAATCCCATAACGGCAACCCTCTGATGCGAGCTTTTGCCGGACCCAATTAGTAAAGGCTTCAGTATCTGTAACAATATCTGCATCCAATTCATTATTTGAAGCGGTAAAATTAAAGGGATATAGCTTATCCGACCCATTGTTAAACGGAACAACGGGGGCAATACTCTCAGGAAACGTTTCAAGATACTGCCTGAGCCGGATTGATTTTTCGTCACTCATGCAAACAGAAAGAAATAGTTATAAACGTAATGAGAAAGCGCGCCCGCGACTACAAAAAGGTGCCAAATTTCGTGGCTATGCAGCAACTTTCCCATCGGTTTGTCTTTATAGTAAAAAAACGTTCCTCCTACGTAGAACAAACCTCCAAGCAGCATCCATGCAATGGCCGACATCGGTAGTTTCGCTGACATCTCACTTAGTAGAGGTACAATTAATGCACCCATAGCGATGTAAATAATCAAAGAAAGTACGGTATTCTTTAATCGGTTGAAAATCTTTAGAAGGCATCCGGCTAGTGCAATCGTCCATATCATTGTAAAAAGCGACCACCGGATGTAACCGTCAAAAACTAATAATGCGGTGGGCGTATATGAACCGGCTATCATAAGATAGATACAACAATGATCAAATTTCTGCCAAAAACGAATTTCTCTTTCGGTTACAGGGTAACTATGATATGTGGAGCTAATTCCAAAAAGAACAAACGTACATATACCATAGATCCACGCAGCCGTATTTTCAATCTGAGAATTGGCGCGCATCAGCAATAAAAAAGTTCCGGGAATCGCTAAAATCGCCGGAATTACGTGCGTGTAGAAATTAACAGGCTCCCGAATTGTCCTCATTACCTATTCTTCCTGCTCTGGCTGACGGGGTTCTTTGCTGATTTTATCAAAGATCTTATCCATGCGCTCTACATATTCATTTGTATCATCAACGAAAAATTCAAGTTGAGGGACTATTCTTGCCTGATCTTTAATACGGCTGCCAAGTTTGTAGCGAATCTCGCCCGCATGGGCTTTGATAGTATTGAGGGCAAGAGTATTATTCGAGCTGTTGAAGAAGCTTAAATAAACGCGAGCTATTGCAAGATCAGATGTAACTCGAACTTTGGTTATTGTGACCATGGTATTGGGAAGCAAATTTGATCCCTCACGCTGAAATATTTCAGCCAAATCCTTCTGGATAACTCCTGCAAACTTCTGTTGACGTTTTGATTCCATAATTAATAAGGCTACGGATTAGTATAATAATTTATCGTAAGGGTAACGTGCAGTATGGATTTCCTTAACTTTCTCATAAAGCAATGATCTGAACTCCTCAATATTTTCCTTATTTAACGCCGAAATAAATATGGCTGGTGTCCTGTTTTTATTCATCCAACTATTTTTAAAATCAGACAAGGTCAGCGGCGGATGCTCTTCCTGAGGATCAAAGTCTGCCGGCACATAGGCATCAATTTTATTAAAAACCATGATGATCTCTTTGTCAATTGCACCCATCTCTTTTAAGGTTTCGTTAACAGTATTAATCTGGTCTTCAAAGTTGGGATGAGATATATCCACCACATGAATTAATATATCTGCTTCGCGAACTTCATCAAGAGTTGATTTGAAACATTCGATGAGGTGGTGAGGAAGCTTTCTAATAAATCCTACCGTATCCGAAAGCAGAAAAGGCAGATTTTCTATAACTACCTTTCTTACTGTTGTATCCAGTGTGGCGAAAAGTTTGTTCTCGGCAAAAACCTCAGATTTCGAGATCATATTCATGATCGTAGATTTACCAACGTTCGTGTATCCGACAAGGGAAACCCGGACAAGCTGATTTCTGTTCTTCCGCTGAGTCTCATTTTGTTTATCAATTTCTCTGAGACGTTCCTTCAATAATGAGATCTTATTTAAAATTAGACGACGGTCGGTTTCTATCTGGCTCTCTCCAGGCCCACGCATACCTATACCACCTTTTTGGCGTTCAAGGTGAGTCCATAAACGAGTTAGCCGCGGCAATAAATACTGAAGCTGAGCAAGCTCAACCTGGGTTTTGGCTTGAGATGATTGAGCCCGCTTGGCAAATATGTCCAGGATCAGGTTACTTCTGTCCAGGATCTTTACCTGAAGTTCATTCTCTATATTTCTAAGTTGTGATGGCGACAACTCATCATCAAAAACAACGATATCGATCTCCTCTGATTTAACGTATGCATTAATCTCTTCGAGCTTACCAGTTCCCACAAAAGTAGCACGGTCCGGGCGCTGCATTCGTTGCGTGAATGATTTATGCGTTTCTCCTCCTGCAGTATCAACCAGGAAAGTCAATTCATCGAGATACTCTCGTGTTTGTTCCTCTGTTTCTCCGGGAGTTATAATCCCCACTAAAACCGCTTTTTCAGGCTTTATCGCTGTATCAAAAAATTTTTGTCTTGGCATTTAATTACTTAACAATTGTCAAAGATAAGAGTTTGGCAAGTACCATCCTGTTTGGCAATGCCTACCTAATTCTGCAGCTGTTATCGACAGCTGACGAATCTAGAACTGCTGCACGAATTCATTCATCGCCTGACCAGGATTTGATTGCCTCATAAAGTTTTCCCCGATCAGAAATCCATCAAACCCTGCCGACCTTAATTCCGTAATAGTTTTGGGATCACTTAATCCACTTTCGGAAATCTTTAAAAACTCCGAAGGGATCTGCTCGACGAGGTCATAAGAATGCTGAACAGAAACTTCAAAAGTTCCCAGGTTTCGGTTATTTACCCCGATTGCATCAAGTTCTGGAAACAAACTTCGCTCAAGTTCTTCGCGATTATGAACTTCCAGAAGAACGCTCATACCTAATCCCTTAGCCAGTTTGGCCAGCTTTTGTATTTCTTCAGGCTGTAGGATGGCTGCAATTAATAAGATAACATCAGCTCCGAGAGCTTTCGCTTCCACAACCTGGTATTCATTCAGCATGAATTCCTTCCTGAGAATAGGGATTTGATTTCTTTTCCTCGCCTCTATCAGATCTGCTTTTCTTCCTCCGAAGAAACTCCTGTCGGTTAATACAGAGAGCGCAGAAGCTCCGGCCGACACATAACCATTTGTTACTTCCTTAACACTTGCCGTATTATTTATTATTCCCTTTGATGGCGATTGCCTTTTGAATTCAGCAATGATACCCGTGCGGGCTGGATCAAGAATAGAGTCCCGGAATGAAAAACATTCCCGAAAAAAATTGTCAGATTCTTCCAGCCTTACAATCGCCGTCCTTCTCCGGTCGGCCGCAATTTCATGGCGTTTTTTGGCTACTATCCTATCAAGAATATTTTCCTGGTCCTTGGCGGACTTTATCTCATTATTACTCATATTCAAATTACGATCAGCTAAGCCAGTTAGAGATTAATAGTTTCCCATGCTCAGTAAGCACCGATTCCGGATGGAACTGAACACCGCGTACATCTAGAGTGCGATGCCGCAAAGCCATAATAACACCCTCACTATCAATAGCAGTTATTTCGATATCTGCTGGTACATTATCATTTTTTACAGCCCATGAATGATATCTCCCAACTTTAAATTCGGTCGGGCAATTTTTAAATAGTTTTTCCTTTTCATCCAGAACTTTTATTTCAGTAGCCCGACCGTGAACCGGGCGGGAAAGGTTATAAAGCTCCCCGCCGAAAACTTCCCCGATTGCCTGCAATCCGAGGCAAATACCCAGAATACTTTTACTTGCAGAATAAGTTCGTATAACGTCCAGGAGCAAGCCGGATTCAGAAGGTATTCCCGGTCCGGGTGATAAGAGAATTTTATCAAAGGAATTTACATCAGCCAGTCTGAACTTATCATTACGCCATACGGTAGCTTCATGCCCGGTTTCATTTAAAAGGTGAACCAGATTGAAGGTAAAGGAATCATAATTATCTATGACGAGTATGTTCATTGTTATATGTCTATTAGGTGTTAGGTATTAGGACCAGTGCTGTGCTCACTTTCAGCTTTCTATTGTCAATCTAAAGTTCTTCAGCCATCTCGAGCGCTTTTCGCAGCGCCATTATCTTGTTATTAACTTCATTTAATTCACTTTGAGGGTCCGAATCAGCAACTATACCGGCTCCTGCCTGATAATGCAGAACATTATTTTGACTTAGGAATGAGCGTATCATGATCGCATGATTAAAATCTCCGTTGAAACCCATAAAACCTATGGCTCCACTATAAAATCCGCGTTTTTGCTTTTCGAATCGATCTATTAACGTCATCGCCATATACTTGGGAGCACCGCTAAGGGTACCTGCCGGATAAGTATCGCCAACAACATCAAAAGGATCGACCGCCTTTTGCAGCTGACCTGTAACTTTTGAGACCATATGGATTAAGTGAGAATAGTATTGTATTTCTTTGAAAGATCTCACTTCCACTTTATCGCAGTGCCTGCTAAGATCATTCCGCGCCAGGTCAACTAACATGACATGTTCAGCATTTTCTTTGACATCCTGTTTAAGATTTTCTGCCAGCTGAGCATCGAGCAGGCCGTCGCCTGTTCTCTTAAAGGTCCCCGCAATTGGATAGATAGTAGCCTCATTGTTCTTGATGGTAAGCTGAGCTTCTGGCGATGATCCAAACAATTTGAAATCACCATAGTCGTAATAAAAAAGATAAGGCGAAGGGTTTATCGATCTTAAGGCCCTGTAAACATTGAATTCATCACCAAGAAATGGTTTTGAGAAAGCCCTTGACGGCACTATCTGAAAAACGTCTCCACGAAATATATGCTTCTTAACGCTTTCCACAGTATTGATAAATTCTTCATCTGTAAAGTTTGACTTTTCGTCTCCGTTCAGATTGAATTTATACTCAGGGAAATTCTTATTCTGGATCAGGTACTGAATTTTCTCCAGGCTGTCTGGAGTTTTTTTGTCGGTTCGGTGTTCAAGGAGATATAATTCGTTCTTGAAATGATCCACGACAATAATATAACGGTATACATGATACTGCATTAGAGGGATATTTCGCCCTTCTGCTGCTGTAGCTGTTAACTTAATGTCCTCAAAATGTTCGATAGTCTCATATGCAAAATATCCAAACAGACCATTTGAAATAAACTTAAAATCATTTGCAGATGTTGACTCGAATTGGTTTCTAAACTCCGATACATGTTTTTTAAGGTCAACTTCCTTGAGCGGATACTGGTCACGGGTTCCATCAGGGAAATATGTTTCGAGCTTATCCCCCGTAAGGGTAATTCCTGCAATCGGGTCACAACAAACGTAGCTCAGACTGTTCTCCCGGCTATGATAATCAGAGCTTTCAAGAAGTATGCTATTGGGAAATACATCTCGTAAACGAAGATAAATACTAACAGGCGTGGTTGTATCGGCAAGTAGTTTTTTGTGTGATGTGTATAATTTATAATTCTTCATATCTCTTTTGTAGTTCCCGAAGGATACTTCCAGCCATAAAAAAACCCGACGGGTTTACGCGTCGGGTTTCATTTGTTTAGGTTTTGGTTGATTATATTATCTCAAAATACCTGTCCCGTGCGCCGCTCTTTTAAAGGGTACCACCAAT
>JAZKIH010000125.1:0-15422 GCA_040384965.1 Bacteroidota bacterium
AACTTGCCGGCAACAAATACCGTGATGAAATTGTATATAGAGATGACGTCTCGCCGGAAATGATGCCAAACGAGTTCAGCAGTCCTGGCAAGAAGTAACAAAGCAGTATTGGCGGGATAACATTATAGAATTTTTTAAAAAATGGGGCTTTGCTTTCGGCAGACCAGAAAACAAGCCCTAATATGCTCATTAACAATCCTAATACAACGGCATCATTAGTTATCAAAGGAGTTTGAACTGTCATTTATCAGAATTAAGTTTATTGGCAGAAGCGTTAAAGCTCCAATTTTAGACAAAATTTAATTATAATTGAACTTTTTACTTCTGTTTAAACTTAATAGGAAGTAAAAAAGGAACTAACCAAATAAACAGCTCCCCAGGCGGAGATTACTAAAACTTAATATGGAAATTCAGCAAAAACAGCTTTTCGGACATCCGCGCGGATTGTATATTCTATTCCTTACGGAGATGTGGGAACGGTTCAGTTATTATGGTATGAGGGCACTTTTGGTCCTCTTTCTTGTTTCATCGGTAAACGGTGAAAATCCCGGATATGGATGGACAAGCAGCGAGGCGTTAAAGCTATATGGTATCTACACGTTTTTAGTGTACCTGTCATCTATACCTGGGGGTATCCTGGCTGACAAATATATAGGTCAGAAAAAGGCGGTGATTGTAGGCGGCGTACTCCTTGTTATTGGACATAGCATTCTTGCTGTGCAGAACATAACAGCATTTTACATTGGCTTAGGATTGATTATCGCAGGTGTAGGATGCTTGAAACCTAATATTTCAACCATGGTGGGCGGTCTTTATCCGAAAGGCGACGATAGAAGAGATAAGGGATTCACCATTTTTTACATTGGTATTAACGTGGGCGCTTTCCTTGCCGGGATAATCATCGGTTATGTAGGTGAAACTATGGGATGGCACTACGGTTTCGGCCTTGCCGGACTGGGAATGCTTATCGGGCTCATTATTTTTATTTTAGGAAACGGAGACTTAAAAGGAGTTGGTGAGGCTACTAAATCACTTTCTAAAGCCGATCAGGCAGTTATGGATAAGCCATTGACGAAGATCGAAAAAGACAGGGTAATGGTGATGCTGCTTTCGTTCCTGATGATCATTGTATTCTGGGGCGCATTCGAACAAGCAGGGGGACTAATGAACTTGTATGCATCTGAGAAAACAAACCGTGTGATCAGCTTCTTGAACTTCACCGTGCCTGCAACATGGTTTCAATCTGTAAATTCATTCTTTATTATAACCCTGGGAATACCTGTTGCTGCATTCTGGTTTAACTGGAAACAAAAAGGCAAAGAAGCTTCTTCTATATTTAAAATTGCTATCGGCGTTCTAATTATGGGATGGGGATTCCTGTTTATGTCTGCGGCGTCGATGGAATATCAGGCTAATGGTTCATCAGCAATGTACTGGCTGGTGCTAGCTTACCTGTTCCATACGGTTGGAGAGCTTTGTGCATCGCCGGTGGCTCTTTCGTTTATAACAAAACTTGCACCGCTTAAATATGCTTCCATTATGATGGGTGTGTATTTTGCAGCTACAGGATTGGGAAATTACGTTGCAGCTTGGGTTGGCGTTTGGTCGCAAACGGCCGGAGAGCTAGAGATCTTTACTGGTATTGCCATCTTCTGTACGGTAATAGCAGGACTTGTTATTGCGATCAGGAAACCACTAAAACGACTTACTCATGGTGCGGAAGATTTCTCAGAGAAAACGATGAGCAAAACGGCAACAGCCTAGTTCTACACCTGTTTCAGTAATCACTAATAGCCGGTCTCAAAAAAGGACCGGCTATTATATTTAACGGAATTTAACAAGCCAAAACGATAACCTATAATCTATAACTCCTATATTCGCCTCTCAAAACCTTAGTTCGTGACATCAGACAGCATTGTCATAATTCCTACGTACAACGAGAAAGAGAACATCGAGAATATTATTCGTAAGGTGTTTTCGTTGACTGACGTCTTCCATGTTCTGATCGTTGATGACGGATCACCTGATGGCACAGCGGAAATTGTGAAACATCTTCAAGCCGAATACGATGGTTTGCTTCATATTCTTGAGCGAAAGGGGAAACTTGGTCTGGGTACGGCGTATATCGAAGGCTTCAAATGGGTATTACAACGGGGCTATCAGTATATTTTTGAAATGGATGCCGATTTCTCTCACAATCCCGCGGATTTATCACGGCTAAAATTAGCATGTGTGGATGGTGCTGACCTGGCCATCGGTTCCCGATATATTAAAGGTGTAAATGTTGTTAACTGGCCTATGAGCCGCGTTCTGATGTCATATTTCGCATCGGTTTATGTACGGTTTGTAACCGGCATTAATATCCAGGATGCCACTGCTGGATTCAAATGTTACCGGCGCATCGTTTTGGAAACAATACCCCTGGACAAGATCAAGTTCATCGGTTATGCTTTCCAGATTGAAATGAAATTCACTACTATCAAATACGGCTTCAATGTTGTTGAGGTGCCCATTATATTCACCGACAGGACTGAAGGAACATCGAAGATGAGCACGAAGATCTTCAGAGAAGCTTTTTTAGGTGTTATCCAGATCAAGTTAAGCAGTTTATTCCGCGATTATTCCAGATCGAAGGATCGTAACTAAGAGCCTGAAACTTTAGCTCGGAAACTTTATATTTACAAGACCCAATACCGTCAATTTCAAAAGCATCCTATGAATGAAAATCTTGATCCCGGAGATGAAAATCTTTCACCTGTAGAACGGGAGATTGAAAAAGTTCTGCGGCCGCAGGCATTCGAGGATTTCACCGGACAGCATAAGATCCTTTCAAACCTGAAGATATTTGTTCAGGCAGCGAAACTGCGTGGTGAAGCTTTAGATCATGTTCTTCTGCATGGCCCGCCGGGATTAGGGAAAACTACCCTTTCGCATATCATTGCGAATGAAATGGGAGTCAATATCCGGATCACTTCCGGTCCGGTTCTGGATAAACCGGGAGACCTTGCCGGTCTGTTAACCAATCTTGAAGAAGGTGATATTTTGTTCATAGACGAGATTCATAGACTTAGCCCGCTTGTGGAGGAATATCTCTATTCTGCAATGGAGGATTTCAAGATTGACATTATGCTGGAGACGGGACCAAATGCGCGTTCAGTGCAAATCTCCCTAAACCCATTCACTCTTGTTGGAGCTACCACCCGGTCGGGCTTATTAACGGCTCCTTTACGCGCAAGGTTTGGAATAAACAGCAGGCTTGAATACTACGATGCTAAACTATTAACAACTATTGTATTACGCTCCGCAGAAATTTTGAAAACTTCAATTTCCGATGAGGGGGCTTATGAAATTGCAAGAAGGAGCCGCGGCACACCACGTATAGCTAACGCATTACTGCGAAGAACCCGGGACTTTGCGCAGATCAAGGGTAATGGAAGCATCGATACAGAAATTGCTAAATATGCGCTGAATGCGCTCAACGTTGATGAACATGGGCTGGACGAAATGGACAACAAAATCCTCGTGACCATAATTGACAAATTTAAAGGCGGCCCCGTAGGTTTAAAAACGATAGCCACGGCAGTTGGTGAAGAGGAAGGCACTATTGAAGAAGTTTATGAGCCTTTCCTGATTCAGGAAGGATACATTATGCGCACTTCGCGCGGAAGAGAATGCACTGAAATTGCTTATAAGCACCTGGGGCGGATAAAATCCGGGGGGAATCCTTCCTTATTCTAGGGTATTTAACATACATTGTAATGACTACATAAAGCAAAAGGCCTTCAGGATTTTCATCCTGAAGGCCTTTTGTAATTTACCTAATTAACAGACAGCTAATTAGTATAAAGTAAATTCAACCCTTCTGTTGTTCTGACGACCAGAAGCTGTGTTGTTTGTAGATATCGGCTGGCTCTCCCCGTAACCAGTTGCTTCAATCCTTGAAGGATTTGCTCCCTGGCTTACAAGATATGATTTAACCGACTCTGCACGGTCTTTTGATAATTTAAGGTTAGCGGCATCGCTACCTACGTTATCTGTGTGACCTGCTAGTTTAAGGCTGAAATCTTTAGATTTTAAAAGATCAGCAACTCTGTTTAAGCTTGGATAAGACGATGAGCGGATTGTCGCTTTAGCGAAATCAAACTCAAGGTTCTTAATTGCTTCAGCAACTACTCTTCTGTCCTCCTCAGTGACAACCACACGTACCGGGTTAACAGTAGTGTTAGTTACTTTTATTGGACAACCAGCACCATCAACCTGTGTTCCAGCTGGTGTGTTCGGGCATTTGTCAAAATAATCAGAAACACCGTCACCATCAGAATCAGCTTTAAAACGTGCCCAATCAGTACTCATTTGAGCCATTTGCGCTGCATTTTTGTTTCTTTCAGCTGCAAGGTCAGCCTGAAGAGCTGCATTACGGGCAATATAATCTGCCTCTAAAGCTGCTACAGGGTTGTAGCTTGATAGCGATGGTTTAGATTTACCACCCAAAGCAAATTCAAGTCCGATATGTGTGTATGAAAACTTATCGCTTTGCGGACCGGCACGATATCCGTCAAGATTATCTCCGTCTACAAAGTTCATCTGGTACCCAAGGTCGAGCATCAGGTTATTAGAGATGCCGAATTTCAAACCTGCACCCACTGGAATAAATGATTCGTGTACAGTTGCTTCCGGGTTAAAGCGGGTTGTACCCGAGCTACTTGTAAGATCTACATCGTAGCCCATTAAGCCATAACCGGCTGTAAGGTATGGTTGAATAACATTAGTCCTGTTCATCCAGTAAATATTAGCAAGGCTCCAATAGGCGCTAAGGCTTCCTGAATATTTGACCAGGGTTTCATAACTTGTATAAGGACTAACTGGTGCTGAACCATTACCAAGCTCTCTGGAATTATCAGCTTTTAGCTTGCCACCCAGAAAATTAGCCTGAATACCGACTGCTGGCCATATTTGCTTTTTTATGTAAGCACCATAACCTAAATCAGCTTTCCAGCTGGTGAAATCATTTTTCCCTGCAATAACTGTTGGCGCAAGAACACCTGCGTTAACACCAAATGACCAGGTACTGAAAGATGAAGATGGCGAGAATACAGGCGGCACTGCTACCGGAGCAACTGTGGTTTCCTGTGCAATTGTTTCTGAAGATACGATCAATCCCAAAGCAAGGGCTGATAGTTTTAGAAATTTTGAATTCATAGTCTAAAAGTTTGTTTGCCCTATATAACAAAAGCTATACCACAAGCCGTTTTAGTTGTTTAAATAAAAACTGGCTTAAAATTGTGTTTACTATTTCACTGGAAATCAGCATTGTGCTCTTATCCTTATTTTTATCTTTGCTGATCGGATGGTAAGCAAAAGAGAATATACCCGGTTCATTAAGGACGAAGCCCAAAGATTGGGGTTTCTTGCATGTGGAATCTCAAAGGCTGGATTTCTGGAAAAAGAAGCTCCGCTTCTGGAGCAATGGCTGAAGAATGGTTCGCATGGGGAAATGTCCTACATGGAAAATCATTTTGATAAGCGCCTCGATCCTACCAAGCTCGTAGACGGGGCTAAATCCGTGATATCGCTGTCATTAAATTATTATACCGATCAGGTGCAGAGCGATCCTAATGCTCCGAAGATAAGCCGGTACGCTTATGGAGAGGACTACCATTCCGTCATTAAAAGTAAGCTTAAGCAACTGATAGAAGCCATCCAGGAAAATATCGGCGAGGTTAACGGACGGGCGTTTGTAGACTCCGCCCCTGTTTTGGATAAAGCCTGGGCAAATAAATCCGGTTTAGGCTGGATTGGTAAAAACTCAAACCTCATCAGTAAGAAGTCAGGGTCATTTTTCTTTCTTGCTGAGCTCATCACAGATCTTGAACTGGAGTATGATATTGCTCCAACGGAAGACCATTGCGGCACGTGTACACGATGTATTGATGCGTGTCCGACTGAAGCAATTGTGGCCCCTTATGTTGTTGATGGAAGCAAATGCATTTCCTACCTCACAATTGAGTTAAAAAACGAACTTCCGGCTGAATTCAAAGGAAAAATGGATAACTGGATGTTTGGCTGTGACGTATGCCAGGACGTGTGTCCATGGAATAAATTCTCGGTCCTGCACAATGAACCCGCTTTTAACACCAATTATAACCTGCTTGGGATAAATGCCGCTGAATGGCAGGAGATCACTCAGGATACCTTCAGCAAAGTGTTCAAGAATTCTGCAGTGAAACGCACGAAATATAGCGGGTTAAAGCGGAATATTGAATTTTTGAAAAACCAATAACCTGAAGCCGTCTGCATAAATAAATTATCCTCACCTCGTTTCGGATTTCCACGTCGAAACATCCAAAGCATATCGGCGACGCAAACTAATTAAGCCGTTCGTCACATTTTTCCCCTATCCCGTCACATTTATTGGTAGCAGCGAGCCCGTCGCGGTAATATTGTTTCATAATTCAGACAATATTTAAAACAGGGACGTAAAACCCCATAAAATTAAAGACAATGAAACCATTTTTACTTTTAGTGCTTTGCTGCTTCAGTTTTAGCCTGGTTGCGCAGACGATGCCAGAACCAGCCTATGAGATAAAAGGTATAACAGCCGATTCAGCAAGTAAGAAAGCTTTAGATTATACAACAGTAGGATTAAAGACAGACAAAAATATCCCTGTCAAATCAACATTGACCAAATCCGATGGATCATTCATTCTTACGGGCATTAAGGGCGGTAAATACTTAGTATCAGTTATTTCCGTCGGCTACCAGACTAAAACGATCAAAGTTGATTTAAGTGATGGGGTAAAAAGCATAGACCTGGGTACGATATTCATCTCTACAAAGACAAATCAGCTAAAAGAGGTTGTTGTGATGGCTGATAAACCCATCATCAAACAGGAAGTTGATAGAATATCTTATGATCTGCAGGCTGATCCAGAAAGTAAAACCAATAATGTGATGGAGATGATGAGGAAAGTTCCCCTATTGTCTGTGGATGCTGAAGATAATATACTTTTAAAAGGCGATGCCAATTACAAAATCCTGATTAACGGAAAGCCGTCGAGCATGATGGAGCGTAACGCAAAAGACATTTTGAAGAGCATGCCCGCATCAAGCATACAGAACATTGAAGTTATTACTACGCCTCCCTCAAAATATGATGCTGAGGGAATCGCAGGGCTGATAAATATTATCACCAATAAAAAGGTTGATAATGGCTATAATGCATCGGCAAACGTTAGTCATCGTTTCCCTGCAGGCGGCCCCGGACTTGGTGGAAATTTCACATTGAAACAGGGCAAGTTTGGGATTTCAGCATTTGGAGGCGCCAATTCATCGGAAACACCACTTACCCAAAACAGCACATTACGAACCACTACGGGAAATAATGCAAGCACACTTTCACAGTTCGTTACCAGGGAGTCTGAGAGCAAGAATGGTTATCTTGGAGGTGAACTAAGTTATGAAATTGATAGCTTAAACCTGATATCAGGACAATTTAATGTTAATGGGAATTCCAATGAGAGCCTGACAAACCAGAACTCAGAGCTTAGCAATCAAACAGGTAATTTACAGCGATACAACTTGGCCGGCAACAATTTATCTGACGGTAAGGGCATGGATGCATCATTAAACTATCAGCTTGGATTCAAGAAGAGTAAAACACGTCTCCTGACATTCTCATACAGATTTTACGATTATACAAACGGTCAAAATAACTTATTGAGAAGTTTGGATGAATTCAATTACAATCAGGTAAATGAAGGTGGTTCGGCTGAACAAACGTTACAGGTAGATTACATCCATCCTGTCAAGAAGCTGACTATAGAAGCCGGTTTGAAAGGTATCCGCAGAAAGAATGAGAGTGATTTTCAATTTATGTCAATGAACTCAGCAAGCGGTCAATTTGTAACAGATCCTGCAAGAAGCAATGTATTTGACAATACTCAGGAAGTTCTGGGAGCCTACAACACCTATCAGTACAACACAAAAAACTGGGGCTTTAAAGGAGGTTTCAGACTTGAACAAACCGTAATCGATGCTGATTTTGTTTCCAGCAACTCCCAGGTCAGACAGGAGTACTTAAACCTTATCCCCTCTGTGAGCATCAACAGGAAACTGAAAAACATGAGTAATATTAATCTTGGATTTTCACAAAGGATACAGCGCCCGGGAATTTATCAACTTAATCCATTTGTTGACAGGTCTAATCCAAATTTTGAATCCAGCGGCAATCCTAACCTTCATCCAACGGTTGGCAGCAACCTGAATATCGGCTATAGTAAATCAAAGAAAGGTTCGTTTAACTATGTTCTTGGCTACGGCTTATTTAAAGATCTGATCATGCCGGTTTCTGTATTTGATCCGGTTACTTACATCACAAAGAACACATTTGACAATACCGGACGCGCCAGGCTTTTTACCTTTAATATGAATGTGAACTACCCGATCACAAAAAAGATGAACTTCACATTTAATGGAGGTTTAGCTCACGGCAGAGTGCATGCCATGGTGAACAACATCCTTGTCAGAAACCAGGGCTTAATGTATAATTTTTCATCGTCAGCCAGCTACAGGTTTGAGAAAGGATGGCGTGCCAACAGCAATATTCACTTTAGTGGTCCCAATTTATCGGTTCAGGGTTCATCCAATACGTATTTTGGAAGTTCCTTTAGCGTGAGTAAGGATATCATAAAGGATAAGCTCTCTTTCTCTGCTGCCACCAGCAACCCATTCCGGAAATACAGAAGTAATATAAGGGAGTCATTTGGACCGGACTTCTTTCAAACAAATAACAACCAAACCTTTTACAGAGGTTTCAATACTAACCTTTCATATAAGTTTGGTAAATTAAAATCTACGATCAAGAAAAATTCACGCGGCATCAGGAATGATGATGTTTCCAACAGTGCTCAATAAACTCACTAATCAGATAAAATTAAATATACAAAATGAAGAATTTCATAAAAAACCCTTCAGATATCAACAGAATCGAATACTGGGCTGCTACAACGATGTTTGTATTCTCTATATTCTTTCTCGTATCAAGTTCTGTTAATATCTCGGAGTGGAGATATGACACCAAGACATTCGAGGAAGCGGAGCAACACTATTCCTATTTCAATAACTACTTTTTACCGGCGCTGGTGCGCTATATAACCTTTTACGGCAGCTATTTACTGTTATCCTTCATAATCGTCCCGCCGCTTACCAGACGCGTGAACATAACAGTGAATATTATATTAACTGTAGTAGTTTTCTATCTGATCAGTGTAGTGCTTGCAATTACCGACACCTGGTTGAAAGGTTATCTGTTCAGTACCTACAGCGAGGATGAGCTTTATGCGAAAGTCTTCCAGGAAAGCGCAATTTATTCCTTCTGGCTGATGATGATGTTCGCTTTATATAATATCATTAAATATCTGGCGGTGTATTTACTGGAAAACTCAGATCTTATACAATCAAAATACCGGGTGATTACACGTGACGGCATCTATGCTTTCATCGTTTGGATGATCGGGTTGTTTCTTTTGCTGATGGGTCAGGCAGATTCTGATGTTGTGCTTGTCATGACCACTTGTCCTCTTGCCGGCATATTTCTATACTGTTATTCTATGTATTTTCTTTTACCGGGAAGTCAGCGGGCCGCAAAACCTTTCAGGAATTACCTTAAACACTTCTTTTGGATTGCTGTACTTAGCTCCCTGCCGATATTCGTTATTATACTGGTGCTTGTTCCAGACCATCAGAATGAGCTTTCAATAATCACTGCCCTGTTTAATATAGGCTTCCAGGTATTATTCACTGCTCCCCTGGCATGGTATGTTTATAAGCATAGGGCAACCGTTGACTACGAAATTAAGGGTCTGCAAACTGCACTCGGTCGTTCTGCTGCTGATCTGAACTTTTTACGCTCACAGATTAATCCACATTTCCTTTTCAACATTTTAAATGCCCTATACGGTACCTCATTGCAGGAGAAAGCAGAAAGAACCTCTGAAGGTATTCAGAAATTAGGAGATATGATGCGCTTTATGCTGCATGAGAATCTGCAGGAGAAGATCTCTTTAAACAGGGAGATTGAATATCTAAATAACTACATCGCATTGCAGTCGCTGCGCACACAATCATCTCCGGATATCACCATCAGCACCGAAATTGAAGAGCATGTTGGTGTGCTGCAAATTGCTCCGATGCTTCTTATTCCTTTTGTAGAAAATGCGTTCAAGCATGGCATAAGCCTCAAGGAAAAATCAACTATCAGGATCAGTCTGGTGACGAAAGACAAGAACCTTTACTTCGACATCTCGAACAGTATGCATGAAAAGCCTGCTAACGATCCTGAGAAAGACAATAACGGTATAGGGCTCGCAAATGTACAGCAGAGATTACGGCTCATGTACCCTACCCGCCATGAATTATCAATCAGAGAAAGTGGTAAGGAATTCTTTGTACACTTAACTATTCAGCTGGACTAGTAGCCTGATGAACCCCTTAATGACAGGCACCCAGAGTAATTACGGTCGAAAACAAATATGCAGATGAAAAAGGTATTGCTGATATTATTGATTTGTGTTGTGATAAATTCCAGTCAAGAGGTATTTAAAACAGGGACGACATTAATTTCAGAGTTTGTAGATGTTCAAATCAAACTAAATCAATGAACAATATCCGGTTAAAAGACATCGTGGAACTAGGATGCCGTCTTTATGTCTTTATATTTCTTAATGTTTACGGTATTGGTAAAATTCTGGGAGCACAATTCTACACACCAAAACGGATTCCAGCAGAGATTGCAGCCATCCCGCTGGGACAGGTAAAAGGTTTCGAACTGGCCTGGACGTTTATGGGTCATTCATATGCCTATATATTATTTATAGGATGTTCTCAACTTCTTGGTGCCTGGCTACTGCTATCCCGAAAATTTAAGCTAATCGGTGTCATGATACTTATACCCATCATGGTTAATATAATCGTATTTGACATTATATTTCTGGACGCGTATGGGGCATTAGGAAGCGCAGTGATTTATTTTATCATGTTGCTGGTCATACTTTTTATTAATAAAGAAAAGATCGTTCTCGCCGTTAAAGATTTAACAGCCTTTAGCACAGCGGAGAAAACAACGTTAAAATCCCGTGTGACTAGAATTGGCCTCGCGCTACTATTTATAGCTCTTTTATTTGCAGTTGACCAGCTTATTGTAAATATGCTTGGACATGGAAAAGGCTAGCGGGATTCTTTCACCATTTAGAAATAGTATTTAATCTTACTTTTACATAATGAATGCCATTGCCCTCGACGACGAACCTTTAGCCCTTGAAGTTGTGCGCAGTCACGCTTCAAAAGTCCCATTCCTTAACTTAAAGGCCGAATTCACTGATGCCTTTCAGGCGATGGAATATCTGCAAAAAGAAAGCGTTGACCTGATATTTCTGGATATTAAGATGCCCGATATTTCCGGGATAGATTTCCTGAATAGCCTTAATAAAAAACCGATGGTAATCTTTACCACGGCTTATACAGAGCATGCTGTTACCAGTTTTGAGCTTGATGCAATAGATTATCTCCTTAAGCCTTTTTCCTTAAGCCGTTTCGTTAAGGGATGTAATAAAGCCTACGAATTATTTCAGCTACGGAACAAAAGCGGTAAAGCTGATTACATCTTTTTAAAGACGGGCTATGAGCAGGAAAAGGTTAATTTCGGCGATATTCTATGGCTGGAAGCTGCTGGAAACTATGTCAATTTCGTTGTAAAAGGGAAAAGCTTGCTTTCACGCATGACCTTTGCCGAACTCGAAGCTATCCTGCCTAAAGATAAGTTCATCAGAACTCACAGATCGTATATGGTCGCTGTAAGCAATATTGATCGCATAGAACGTCATCAGGTGCATATACAGGGATCTACCATTCCGGTAAGCGAATCGTACATGCAAAATCTTGTTGGCCTGGATAAGAGGTGAACAATTCCCATAGCTTTAACTAATTTTGAGTATGAGATTCATACTTTTCTTCCTTCTTGCGATAAGCACAACCTTTTGTTACAGTCAAAAACTAAAGTTGAAGAAGCGCTCTGCGGTTGCCTTAAGCGGTTCTGAATTTTCAAAAAGCATACGAGATACTGCAATTACCCTCGTTGAAAGGGAGAGGATTATATTCGAAGAGATTCGTTCAGGTAACATTCCTGATTTCTATAGAAATCTAACAGAAGTAAACGTGACGGTCAGTATAAACGGCAGGCCTCACAGCATCCGGTATTTTGTGCTCCCTGATTTTTTAGCTATAGGATCAAACGAAGACTATTTCTATTGCCCTATGAAGCCACAGCTCGCGCAGAAAGTGGCTGATCTGCTCAGATCCAGCCTTCCGACGAGGAAAATTTCAGATGATATCTATCAGAATGCGGCTGTAAAAATGGTCCCTGAGCCGATTCCCCCTTCTCCGCAAATGATCACAGTGTCGGTATTTGAAAAGCACAATATGCTGGTCAATTTACAGCGAAAATTATCCACCGATCAGCATCCATTGGGAAGTCTTGTGGCAGGAAACAAAAAAGACGTAATCATTTCCAATAAGATCTATAATGATAAAGGAATTCTGCGAGTAGTTATTTATGGCTGGCATAAACAGGATGGGAAAGCAATTCAGCCTCTTTATAACGGACACAGCACAATCCATGTTGATTATAGCCATGGAATTCGCCTGGTTCAAAATAAGGTGTGGGTAGATGGGAAGAAAACTTCAGTACAGAAAATTCTAGCATCTGAAGCTTTGTCATCACTTCTAAGCGACGAAGGTGTAATAGCACTACCTCGCTATCCCACTACTAACTGATCAATTTATAATAGGGATGTAAGCCACGGCGATGATATGCTGACGATGGCCATGTAAATCACCTGTACCGCAATTCCCTTTAATATCGTTGCCGTTCTGGACTGTTGATAAAACTGACGGTACGCGGCAATCGAAAAGATCACCAGTACTAATATGTACAGATACATCAAGAGAATTACCTGTGAGGGGAATAACAGATAAAGTGGTATCAAAACGATTAAGAAGATTGACGTGTAACCACAGGCTACCAGCACGTTGAATACGAGATTTTCTGCGTAGTTATATTTACTCTTTCTGAAAAATAGCCAGGTCAGTAAAGACATGATTGGCAGGAAGATGAAGTTTATTAGTTTAGAATTATTCAGAGCTTTTTTTGTCGAACCTTCAGCTTCATCCATGGTCTTTTCGACATTCTTAAGGTCCTCGTTCAGGTTCCCAGTCTTCAAAGCACCATTCCCAGCAGTTTTCTTCATTACATCCGTAGTGAATTGCTTTATTTTTTGCGTAAAATCACTGTAGATGTTGGTTTTATTACTCACTATAACCATTAACGCAATGAGCACCACCAGAAGCGTAAACGGATTAAAATATCTTTTCCTTTTCCCCTCAATATAGTCTCTCGCAACATGACCGGGAACATACATGACCTTACGAAGCAACAATAGAGCACCTCCGTCGATATGTGTAGCTTCATGAGCCACTTCATGGGCAATGTGGCCGATAGTTAACCGATGCACTTTAGCACTTTGAGCGCAGTTAGGACAAAAATTGCCTTTGAATTCTGTTTCGCAGTTTTTACAGGTGATCATAATGAAGTTAAACAGGGATCAATTTAATGCTTTTGTCTTACGTTCACAAGATGGCACCCAACTATCCCTAAATAACTATTTCCCGAACTTCATTTTCAGCTGCTGCAGCATATCATTATCTACCGGCTTGGCTTCCTCCACTTTTTTAGGCTGGGCTTGATTGGCTTGTTCAGGCTTAGGGACGCTTTGCTTCTCTAAACGCAATGCCTCCTTTTTTGCATTCCATCTTTTCCAGATCTTCTCAAGACAGCGTTTGGTATAAAGAGGGAAATCGCCGTTCTGCATCCAGTTATAATAGCTAGGCTCGGCTTGAAAAACGTCTTCAACTGATCTACCTTTATGTTTTCCAAAGTTAATTAATTCAACCCCTTCATCATTGTAGATCATTCTGGCCGCAAAATCCACTGGTTTATTCAGATTAGTGAATTTGTGTAATGCTTCAATATTATTTTGCACCGGCTTAGAGATCACGCCCTTTTTATCTTCCCAATCCTGGTTTTCATATTTGCCGATCTGGGCCAGTAGAACTTCATAGGTAGCTTTGATATCGGCCTCGGCTGAATGTGCGTTTTCAATTACCTTCCCGCAATAGAATTGGTATGCAGCACGCAATGTACGCTGTTCCATTTGATGGAAAATATTCTGGACATCCACGAAATGTCTGTTGTCGATATCGAAATCTATTCCTGCACGAAGAAACTCCTCCATAAGAACAGGAATATCGAATTTATTAGAATTATAGCCTGCAAGATCGCAGTCATCAAGAAAACGCGCCAGCTCTTCTCCCGCCTGTTTAAAAGTTAGTTCCCGGCTAATATCTTCGTCATATATACCATGTATCAACGAGGATTCCAGAGGTATGGGGATACCAGGATTGATACGCATCGTTTTTACCTCTTCCGTGCCGTCCGGCATCGCTTTAAGGATAGATATTTCGACTATTCTGTCGGATGCAACATTAACACCTGTAGTCTCAAGATCAAAGAATGCAAGCGGACGTTTTAAATTTAGTTTCATAATGTGTATTGAACAAACATCGCAAAATCATTTATAATACGCGGAAATTAGCTTTATATTTTTATGAGATGTACAGATCAGCCGAAGATGATGATGCCCAGGGTAATACCTATGATCATGATCAGATAAAGCAATATTTCGGTTGATGCAAACCGTTTATATTTTGTCCAAAAAGAGTAGTCGCCACGAGGCTCACGCATAAAATAGGATGTTTGGCGAAATTACCAATATAAGTGGCAAGTACAACATTTAGGGTTATGCGAACTTTGCAGGTGAAAGATTTTTAGTCTTTTATACTTCCGGCACGTGAAAAATACTTGTAGTACCACGGATCTTTTAGATCGCTGATGATAACGCCTTTGGAAGTGGATGCATGTACAAATTTATTATTGTGAAGATAAACGCCGACATGGCTAAATTTCTGCCCCTGAAAATCAAAAAAGACTAAATCTCCCTCCTTCAGATCTTCTTCATATTTTCTCTTTACAGATTCGGCCATGGATTTAGCAGTTCTTGGGACCGCACGGTTATATATTTCCTTTTCAAGTATGGTGGTGAAGCCGGAACAATCAACACCTTTTTTATCCATCCCCCCGCTACGGTGAGGAACTCCCATCCAACTGTCTATAAAACGATACAGTTTGTCATTATCTAAATCTTTCTCTTTAACACTCAGTAATGATGCGTAGCGCTCCTTAAGGCTTCCAGACGTGACAGGCCGGCCTTTGGATGCATCTGTAAGGATCTTTTTGCTTTTACAGGAAGAGT
>JAZKIH010000126.1:0-4940 GCA_040384965.1 Bacteroidota bacterium
ATTAACTTGTCGGAAAGTATCATAAATAAGCTTAAGATTTGGCCTAAATTATGATTTATTTGAGATAGTTTTGCAGGTATTTTATTTTTTAAAATGGCACTCGTTTATCATAAGGAATTAGACCCCTCCACTTCTTTCGCTATTTGGAAGATTGAAGAAAGTGCCGAAGATTTGCTGGCTCAGCTTCAGCTGAAACACCATGAGATTTCTTACCTTGATACTCTTATAAACGGTAAGAGAAACATGCACTGGCTGAGTACGAGAGTTCTTCTTCGTACCATGATGAACACGGATGAATATATCGATTGTCAGGTAGATTCCAGCGGTAAGCCCTATCTGACAAATTTCCAGCACCACATCTCCTTAAGTCACTCCTACGAATATGCTGCCGTCATGATTAGTAAAGACAGGGCTGTAGGCATTGATATCGAGCTTATAAAAGATAAGATTGAAAGGATAGCACATAAGTTTATGAGCAAAGAGGAGCTTGCGTTTATTTCAGCAAATCGTATCGAACATTTATACGCATGCTGGTGTGCGAAGGAGGCCATATATAAACTCCATGGAAAGAAAAATATAAGCTTTCATTACGACATCAGAATCGAGTCGTTTGAATATTCTGGATCAGGATCCTTTCAATCCAGCCTGAATACCGGCAAGCAAACAAATCACTACACGGTGCATTATGATAAGTTTGAAGGATACATGATTGGTTATGTTGCTGACAATGATTAAGAATAAGAAAATAATCTTTCAGGATTGGGGTGTGCTTGATTATCAGGAGGCATGGGACAGACAGGAAACTATTTTCTCTGCAACTGTTGCAGCGAAAGTGGCGAACAGGAATAATAATTCAGAAACACCCGTGCCCAATCATCTTATTTTTGTCGAACACCCTCACGTATATACTCTCGGTAAAAGTGGAAAACCGGAAAATCTGCTTCTCGACGAGGGAGGGCTTACTGAAAAGAAAGCGACGTATTATAAGATTAACAGGGGAGGAGACATTACTTACCATGGACCGGGCCAACTTGTGGGTTATCCAATTCTTGATCTGGACAATTTCTTTACAGATATACATCTTTACCTGAGGACACTTGAACAGGCCGTTATAGATACATTAGCAGCTTATGGGATAGAAAGCGGACGATACCCCGGATATACAGGCGTCTGGCTGGATGCAGATAACGATAAGGCCAGGAAGATCTGCGCCCTTGGTGTACGATGCAGCCGCTGGGTGACAATGCATGGGTTCGCTTTTAATGTTAATACTGATTTAGGATATTTCAAGAATATTATACCATGCGGTATCGACGATAAAGACGTAACTTCAATGAAAAGGGAGTTAGGGAAGGATGTGAATCTGGACGATGTGAAGCTAGTTCTCCGCGAAAATATAGTGAGGTTATTTGATATGGAACCACAATGAAATTGATCTGTTCCATATTTCTTATACTTTCTATATCATCTTGTAATAGAGCCGTTGTAGATAATTCTTCCGGAAGCGATCAACATGTAAATAAAACTTTCCTGGCTTTAGGAGATTCTTATACTTCCGGAGAAGGTCTGAGCCAAAACAAATCCTTTCCTTTCCTGCTCGCTGCCAAACTACGAACGAATGGGGTAAAGATGGAAAACCCCGATGTAATTGCGGAGACGGGCTGGACAACCGCCGATTTGCTGGCAGCACTCAAAAACGTGCCGATAGACCAGAAGTATGATTTTGTTACGGTGCTTATCGGTGTGAACAACCAGTATACGAAACGATCCCTTGCTGAATACAGAACTCATTTCATTGAAATTTTAAATACAGCGATAAGGCACTCAAAAGGAGGAAGAGCAACCGTGTATGTCCTCTCTATCCCGGACTGGAGTGTAACCCCATTTGGAAAAATTAATTACGCCAAACTAGCACCTCAATCTGTCGATATTTATAATGAAGTGAACCGTGAAGAATCGAAAAATGCCAATGTAAATAATATTGACATCACCGTCGCATCGAGACTAGCCGATAAGGATAACAGCTATACCGCTGCTGACGGCCTTCATCCTTCTCAGAAAATGTACGGTAATTGGGTGGAACAATTATATTCCCTGGTGAAGAAAGAATTGAATTGAGTGAGATCTGGCTGAATATTCAGGCATAAAAAAAGATCCTTTCAGAAATTGAAAGGACCTTTTTAATTTTTAGCGAGGGGAATTACATCATTCCACCCATGCCGCCGCCACCCATTGGAGGCATACCTGCGCCACCTGCATTTTCTTCAGGATCATCTGCAAGCACAACTTCAGTGGTTAAGAGCATTGCAGCTATTGAAGCAGCATTTTCCAGAGCAACACGACCAACTTTAGTAGGATCAATTACACCAGCGGTGATTAATTTCTCATACACATCAGTACGGGCATTGTAACCGAAATCAGCCTTACCTTCTTTTACTTTTTGAACTACGATAGAACCTTCAATACCTGCGTTTTCACAGATCTGACGTAATGGCTCTTCGATAGCGCGTTTGATGATAGCAATACCAGTATTTTCGTCTTCGTTTGATCCTTTCAGATTAGCCAAAGCTTCAACTGCACGAATGAATGCAACACCACCACCAGCAACGATACCTTCTTCAACAGCAGCACGTGTTGCGTGTAATGCATCGTCAACGCGATCTTTCTTTTCTTTCATCTCTACTTCAGTAGCTGCACCAACATAAAGTACGGCAACACCACCTGAAAGCTTAGCTAAACGCTCCTGTAATTTTTCTTTATCATAATCAGAAGTAGTTGTTTCTACCTGTGCTTTGATCTGATTTACACGAGCTTTGATGTCTTCTGACTTACCAGCACCATTGATAACAATAGTATTGTCTTTATCAACAACTACCTTTTCGGCAGTTCCTAAGTAAGTTAGATCAGCATTTTCTAATTTATATCCTCTTTCTTCAGAGATAACAGTACCGCCAGTTAGGATAGCGATATCTTCAAGCATAGCTTTACGACGATCACCAAAACCAGGAGCTTTAACCGCAGCAACTTTCAGAGATCCACGGATCTTGTTCACTACAAGTGTAGCTAATGCTTCGCCATCAAGGTCTTCAGCAATAATCAAAAGTGGTTTTCCTGTCTGAACTTGTTTTTCCAAAACTGGAAGAAGTTCTTTCATAGAAGAGATCTTCTTGTCGTAGATAAGGATGTAAGGGTTTTCTAATTCAACCTCCATTTTATCAGCATTAGTAACGAAGTATGGAGATAAGTAACCGCGGTCAAACTGCATACCTTCAACTGTTTTCATTTCAGTTTCAGTACCTTTTGCTTCTTCCACAGTGATCACACCATCTTTACCAACCTTTGCCATCGCATCAGCGATCAGAGTTCCGATAACTTCATCGTTATTTGCAGAAATCGAAGCTACTTGTTTGATCTTCTTGTTGTCTTCGCCAACAGATTGTGACTGGCTTTTAAGATTCGCAACAACCGCAGCAACAGCTTTGTCGATACCGCGTTTCAAATCCATTGGATTTGCACCAGCAGCAACGTTCTTTATACCTGCTGTAACAATAGCCTGAGCTAGAACAGTGGCAGTAGTAGTTCCATCACCTGCTATATCCGCAGTTTTAGAAGCAACTTCTTTTACCATTTGAGCACCCATATTTTCAAGGGCGTCCTTTAATTCAATTTCTTTCGCTACAGTAACACCATCCTTAGTGATAGAAGGTGAACCGAATTTTTTATCAATAATTACATTCCGGCCTTTTGGTCCTAAAGTTACCTTTACAGCATTTGCCAGAATATCCACGCCTCTTTTCAGAGCATCACGTGCTTCAACATTGTATTTAACTTGTTTTGACATTTTTAATGAGTTTAGATGTGGAGTTAGTTATTAAATATTCGTCTAATAAGTCACTCCTGGGTTTTAAAGTTTATTGGGTCTGAGGTCCGATGTCGGAAGCCTGATATCAGACCCCGGATCTCTGACCTCCGTCTTCTTTATAGAGTTGCAAAAATATCAGCTTCACGCATGATAAGATATTCTTTACCTTCATGAGTGATTTCAGTACCTGCGTATTTACCGTATAATACAACATCTCCCACCTTGTAAGGCATAGGAATTAAATTGCCTGTTTGCTCTGCATATTTACCAGGTCCTACAGCTACAACTGTTCCTTTTTGTGGTTTCTCTTTAGCAGTATCAGGAATATAAAGTCCTGAGGCTGTTTTTTCTTCAGCAGGAGCAGCTTCTATAACTACCCGGTCTGCGCTAGGTTTAATATTTAATGCCATATGTACTTATGTATTTAATTAATTGAATTTTACGTCTCTTAGGCGTCACTAATTATGCCAAATCAAGAACTCAACAATTTCTTGTCAAAATTTCATTTTTAGCCGACCTTCCGGTCATTTTGTATATTCTGCGGTGTCATGCTGTCAGTTTTATGTCAGCACCCGAATAAATAGAAAAGGCCTCCATAATGAAGGCCTTTTCTATTTTATTTTAGCTTATTTTTTTGTTGTATCGGCTGGTGTTGCTGCCGGTGCCGCTGGAAGTGACATAGGTGATTGTGCCGGCGCAGAAGCTGGCTTGTTGATCATCTCCTGGATCTCTCTGCCATCCTGAGTTTCCGCTCCTCCTTTGTCAATTACGACGTTAATCATAAGCGCTAATACCATCAGGCTTACAGCTAAAACCCATGTTCCTTTTTCCAGGAAATCACCGGTACGTTGTACTCCCATAATATTATTAGATCCAGCAAAACCTGACGATAGGCCTCCTCCTTTTGGATTTTGGATAAGGACGATTAATACCAGCAAAACGCAAACTATGATTGCCAGAATAACTATTGTATACAACATATTATTTAATTTAATTTCTTTTCTAATTCACGAATTTGGTCGGCAAAGTACGTGCTTTTTTCCGGGAATTTCAAACTTAATTTTTTGTAAGTCTCAAT
>JAZKIH010000127.1:0-17951 GCA_040384965.1 Bacteroidota bacterium
TGGAGTCAATCAAGCCGCGAATATCGGAATTATTAAGCGATTCTAAAACTTTTTTCGCATAATCTTCATATTTTTCAGAGATCGGCAGCACGATAAATTGCTCGGGCGCAAGCCATAATGGAAATTCTCCTGCACAATGCTCAATCAGCACTGCCACAAATCGTTCCAGCGATCCGAATGGTGCCCTGTGGATCATTACCGGGCGGTGTTTCTGGTTGTCCCTGCCTGTATATTCGAGCTCAAATCGCTCCGGCAGATTATAGTCAACCTGGATAGTTCCCAGCTGCCATTTTCTTCCCAGTGCATCTTTTACCATGAAGTCGAGTTTCGGACCGTAAAATGCGGCTTCGCCAAGTTCTACAACGGTCTGCAATCCTTTTTCTTCTGCCGCTTCAATAATCGACGACTCTGCGAGATCCCAGTTCTCGTCTGAACCGATATACTTCGCTTTATTTGCCGGGTCTCTTAATGATACCTGCGCGGTATAGTCGTTAAAGCCCAACGCCTTGAAAACATATAATACAAGGTCAATAACCTTCTTGAATTCTTCTTTTACCTGGTCCGGGCGACAAAATAAATGCGCATCATCCTGGGTAAAGCCACGCACCCGGGTCAGGCCGTGCAGCTCGCCGCTCTGCTCATACCGGTATACTGTTCCAAACTCGGCATATCTCACCGGCAGGTCTTTGTATGAACGGGGTTTGGTTTTATAGATCTCGCAGTGGTGCGGACAATTCATCGGTTTCAAGAAGAACTCCTCTCCTTCCTGCGGCGTTTTAATCGGCTGGAATGAATCCGCCCCATATTTTTCGTAGTGACCAGATGTAATGTATAAGTTTTTGTGTCCGATATGCGGCGTAATAACCTGCTCATAGCCTGATTTAACCTGTGCCCGCTGCAGGAAGTTTACCAGCTTTTCGCGAAGTGCAGTTCCTTTAGGCAGCCAAAGCGGCAAGCCCATTCCTACTTTTTCTGAAAATGCAAACAATTCCAGCTCTTTACCCAGCTTACGGTGATCGCGCTTCTTAGCTTCTTCGATCATGTGCAGGTAATCGGTCAGCTCACTCTGCTTCGGAAACGTTACTCCATAGATCCGCGTAAGCTGCTTGCGGGTTTCGTCGCCTCTCCAGTATGCTCCGGCAACATTCATCAGCTTCACAGCTTTGATAAAGCCCGTATTCGGGATATGCGGTCCGCGGCAAAGATCGGTGAAATTGCCCTGGTTATAAAAGGTGATCGAGCCATCGGTGAGGTCCTTGATCAGGTCCAGCTTATACTCATCATCCTTTTCTGTAAAATATTTTACTGCATCCGCTTTAGAAACAGCCGTCCTGCTAAACTCAGCCTTGGTACGGGCAAGCTCCATGATCTTATCTTCAATCTGCTTAAAGTCGTCAGAAGAGAACTCCCGGTCGCCGAAATCAACGTCATAGTAAAAGCCGGTTTCAATAGCAGGCCCGATGCCGAATTTAGTACCCGGGTAAAGCGCCTCAAGCGCTTCAGCCATTAAGTGCGCAGATGAATGCCAGAAGGTATTCTTGCCTTCAAGGTCATTCCAGGTAAGAAGCTTTACTTCTGAATCACTCTCAATCGCACGCGACGAATCCCAAACTTCTCCGTTAACCTGTGCTGCTAATACATTCCGTGCTAATCCTTCTGAAATCGAAAGTGCAATCTGGTGGGCATTAACGCCCTTTTCATATTCACGGACGGACCCGTCCGGAAGGGTAATCTTAATCATATACAAAATGATTTATTAGTTATGTAAAATGAAACAAGCGGTCATATACTAAGTGACCTTCAATTCGGGTGTAAAAATACGAATAATTGAGGGGAAAAATATAAGGATATTGGTGAATGTGCCGGAATTACTGAAGGCAGATGCAGCTTTATCAGTAAAGCCATCCTAATTGTATGTTTAGAAAATGATTTTGGGGTTGCGCCGTGGGGCGGCGCCGGGCTTTCCGCTTCAATATTTTGCCCTTCGGCACAAAATGATTTCCGCTGCAATCCCTCACCCGCACTAATGAAATCTCAGTTAATTATTGGAAGCATATCCCATGTCATCCCGAACCCGCTTTTCGCGGGGAGGGACCTACGTATTTATTGATCAAAAATAAACATAACCACTCGTCATTCCGACCGCAGGGAGGAACCTCAACCTTCAACATGATAATCTGGAACACAACCGGTTTGTCATTGCCGCCCTGACTTGCGAAGTCCCTTGTCTGGCTGAGACAGACTCCGGAAGTCATTCCCGCGAAAGCAACAACTAATAAAACACCGTATACAGCGCCGTCAAAATACCGACAATAATAACAGACCCAACAATAAATCCCGGCGAGCATCTGAACATCGCTGTATCAATTACCAGTGCCTTATGCTTTTCTTTTCCGCTGCGGTCAGCGAGGCTCATCACCACCATCAGCAGCATCAGGAAAACAAAAACAATCGTCATCCGGTCCATGAAAGGAAAGTCCGGGAAGGCACCGCCAGTCCATGCCGGAAGGAATTTAAGAACCGTAGAAAGGGGAATAGTTAATATAGCGGAAGTTAACGCCGCCGCTGAGGTAGTGCGTTTCCAGAAAAAGCCCAGCAGGAAGATAGAAAGCACTCCCGGTGAAATAAACCCAACATATTCCTGGATAAACTGGTAAGCCTGGTCAAGATTTCTCAATGCTGGTGCGACGATACTCGCAAGCACCATAGCTACAATTACCGTAACTCTTCCCTTACGCACCAGCTGCTTGTCGGTGGCATCTTTCTTAAAGAACTTTTTATAAATGTCCAGCGAGAATATGGTCGATATACTATTTGCTTTCCCAGCCAGTGAGGCAACAATTGCTGCTGTAAGTGCTGCAAATGCTAGTCCTTTAAGCCCGTTTGGAAGCAGGTTCATCAACGTCGGATAAGAATGATCTGGTTTTAAAACCCCGTTCACATCCGTCATTTCTGCCTGGAACATTCCATTCTGGTACATCACATACATCGTGATGCCCGGAATAACCACAATTAGCGGAATAAGCAATTTCAAAAACGCTGCGAATAAAATTCCCTTTCTGGCCACCGGCAGGCTTGCACCAAGAGCTCGTTGTGTGATGTATTGATTACAGCCCCAGTAGTTTAAGTTATTGATCCACATACCTCCTATCAGCACCGATAAGCCGGGCAGATCGGTATAATATGGGTTTGATTTATCGAAGATCATATGAAAATGCGAAGGTGCTTTATCTTTAATTACAGCGAGTCCTTTCAGAATATCTCCGCCATAACCGAATTTCTCTGAAACCAATGTTAAGGCCAGATAACAGGTAACTAATCCACCCAGGATTAGAACAAGGACCTGTATCACGTCCGTATAACCGATCACTTTCATTCCGCCAAGTGTTACCACGATTGAGAAAATGCCCAGTCCAACCATACACCACTCGAAGCTTATCCCCGAAATGGAGTTAATCGCAAGCGCACCGAGGTAAATAATGGATGTTAAATTAACAAATACATATACCAGCAGCCAGAAGATCGCCATGAGCGTAGCAACGGTATCGTTGTAGCGCTGCGACAGAAATTGAGGCATAGTGAAGATGCCGTTCTTCAGATAAATGGGTATAAAGAAAACGGCCACAATAATAAGCGTGGCTGCTGCCATCCATTCGTAGGATGAAATTGCAAGGCCAAGCGCGAAGCCTGAACCAGACATGCCGATAAAGTGTTCAGCGGAGATATTTGAGGCGATCAGGGAGGCTCCTATAGCCCACCAGGTGAGCGATCCTTCTGCAAGGAAAAACTCTTTCGAATCCATCCCTCCAGCCAGCTTCTGTTTGGCTGTTTTCTGGTGGTAAACCCAGTAACCGTAACCACTTACAACAATAAAATATATAAAGAAAACTACATAGTCCAGGGATTGTAAATGGTTCATAGTGATTTACGGTGAATAAGTTTAAATAAGGTATGAATATTTGATCATTAATAAACAAGAGCCAGGAACTCTAACTATAATTCCTGGCTCTTACTTCTAGCTTTATGCTTTTCGCATTCAGCCTTATGCTTTTCGCTTTCCGCTTTCAGCTTTCCACTTTCCTCCCCTCCTAGTAACTCGGATTCTGCTTCAAGTACCCCGGTAGATTAGACGACCCATCGATTGCGGTTTGCGGGATTGGGAATACTCTTTTCTGTTTATCAGTATTCGTTTTTTCAGTCCAGGTTCCTTCGTACTTTCCAAAGCGGATCATATCCGGACGTCTTACCATTTCCCAGTAGAATTCAAATCCGCGTTCCCGGAATAAAAGATCTAGTGTAATAGAGGTTAGCGGCGGTGCCGGCTTGCTGAACGTACGGGCAGCTCTCACAATATTGACATCAGCCAGGGCTGTAGCATCTCCTTTTCTAAGTTTAGCTTCGGCTTTCATCAGGTAAATGTCTGCCAGTCGTAGGATCACGATATCGTGTTCTCCGAAATTCCGGCCGCTCATGGATGTTTTACTGAATTCATATTTCAGCACTCTGTAACCTGTATTGTAATTACTGCCGGCAACGGTATAGTCAATGTTTTCTGTGAAATCGACCGGCAGTGTTGGCCTGTTCCGCGTATCATAAAACAGCTTTCCTACTTTCATTTTTCCGTCAGCACACTTTACAAAGGCGCCGTTTACTCTCAATAATCCGTATTGCTGGCCTCTCAGTATTCCCCGGTTTACGTTAAATGCGGCAGCATCAACGCATTCGGCTGCGGGATTTGTATAGATGTCAAGATTCTGTCTGTAGAAACGGGGATCTGCGACTGCCGGGTCGAGCGGAAGATTTGCATTTACCCATGTACGGTAAAAATCTGGTGTGATACCGGGACCGTCAGTTCCGTTTGCTGCCGGGAACGGCGGAAGCGGAAACTGATCCCCTGAAATGGAGAAATATGCCATCCGGTTATGTCCGTTGAGGTTAGCCCGCTGATCTACCGCGAATATAAGCTCCTTATTGGTGTGGTTATTATCATTGAATATCGAGAAATAATCTGATGCCAGCGCATACTGACCGGAATTGATGATCTTATCGCTGTACTCAATAACTTTATCCATGTCCTCCGTTTTGAAGGTAAAAGTTGGTGCATAAACATCACGGTAAACGGCCGCGTTCAGGTGAAGGCGGGCAAGGAGTCCCCATACTCCTGCTTTAGTCAGGCGTCCCGGACCAGTGGTATTATCAAGAACAGGCTCAATTGCAAGCAGCTCAGATTTGATATAGGCTATTGCTTCCTCACCCCGCAGGATCTTTGATGTCTCCTTGATATCTTCTTTGACGAAGATCAATCCAAAAAGGTCAAGGGTAAGCATAGAGTAATAGGCTCTCATACCTCTCGCCTCTGCAAGATATAGCTTCGCGCTTGGATCAGGGTTTGACGGCAGGGCATTGATAGCCGTAACCGCCCTCGACAATCCAATTAAGATATGATCCCAGGTGTTTTTTACATTCACATCTGTACTGATCGTTTCATGTTTGTGTAGCTGCTGGTAGATGCCATTATCTCCCCAGTCTGTACCGCCCCTGAATGGCAGGATCGCCTCATCGGTGGAAATTTCCTGTAAGGAGAAATAATTGGTGTGAGTGAAGATGTCTTCCAGCTTAGCATATGCAGGGGCAACAATCCCTTCTGCCTGCTGCTGATTGCTCAAACCGCTTGTTGATGATTCATCAAGAATATCCTCCTCCAGCTTGGAGCAGCTATTCATTACTGTCAGGCCTATAAAAACCAGGAACAGGCTTAATATTTTCGTTTTCATGTCTGTTAATTAAAAGGAAAGGTTAAGACCAAAGATTAGTGATTTAGCCCTCGGATAGCTTAAGAAATCTATACCGTATGAGGACACTCCGCTGATTGCCCTGTCGGCATTTACCTCCGGATCGTATCCGTCATACTTGGTGATCACAAACAGGTTTTGTCCGGTTACTGAAAGGCGTAATGTAGAAGCCCACCCAATGCCCATTTTACTGGTATTGAAATTATACCCCAGCGACGCGTTGTTAAGTCTGAAGTAAGCTCCATCCTTTAGATAGCGGGTGCTTACCATCGCAGCATTGTTGATGGATTCTTTTGTATTCTCAACCGATGCTGGGGTGGCATTCACATTTTTAGCGAGCCTTAATTTTGAGAAGCCTACGTTACTCGTGTAATCATAGGTTTTGTTCCCCGAAACGCCGTTCATATTCACACTAAGGTCAAAACCTTTAAAGCCAACGCTTCCAAAAACGCTATACAGCATATCTGGAACGGCTGTTCCGGCAGAGATCCGGTCTTTATCTGTGATATTCCCGTCACCATCCAGGTCGCGGTAGGTGCTTAAACCATTAGCATCAAATCCCGTAAATTCTTTCAGGAAGAATGTCCCGATCGGCTGACCGTTAAGATAACCGTTAATGGTTGATGACGTAATTCCTGCACCCGATACCGACCCTGAAGGGATCAGCGAGTATGGTGAGTTTTCAACAATATTCTTGGTATGGGTGATGTTTCCCCCAATATTATAAGTGAAATTGTTGCCGGTTGTATGGCTGTAATTCAGCGCAAACTCAATTCCTTTATTGGTGATGTTCATATCCTTAACATTGGTCCATACAGTTGATGCCGGCTGAACAGGGTCAGCTGGGATCACCTGGAGCAGAATGTTGTCAGACACCTTATTGAACACGTCCAGAGTTCCCGACAAAGCGCCGTTGAATAGCCCAAAGTCTAATCCTATATTCGTTTGTTTGGAAGTTTCCCATTGGATATCTGGATTAGCTAACCTGGAATAAGTTGTTCCTGCCGGATAAACGGAGGTAGAGTTCAGAGGATAGCTGGCTGATGGCAGCGAACTGAACAAAGCCTGCGTGATCTTTGGCGGTATTTCCTGGTTACCCGTAATACCATAACCTGCGCGCAGCATCAGATTGCTGAAGAATGAATCCTTGAAAAGGTTTTCTTCAGAAAGCTTCCAGCCCAGTGAGAATGATGGGAAATAACCATACTTGTTATTCGCTCCGAATTTGGATGAGCCATCAGTACGGAAGTTTGCGGTTAACAGGTATTTGCTGTCGTACTGGTAGGTTACGCGGCCAAAAAAGGATTGCAGCTCATTATTGAATGCGAACCCGCCAGGCAGGTTATTCGCAAACGTCAGCTCCTGTCCTACACCCGGGTTGTAGATCGGTTCGGCACCTCCGACTACGAATTTGTTGATACTGTAATTACGGCCCTGAACAAATATCTTCTGGAATGAATGCCCGCCCAATGCTGACACATTATGCTTCGTATTGCTCCAGTTCCAGGTTAGGTAATTTTCAATAAGGGTATTCTTGTTATTATTATAATACGTGTCCAGTCTTCCAACAATTAGCGGAACCGTGCTTGGCAGTGCCTGAAGATCCCGGGTTGCTGTGGAATTATCAACCCCGAAATTCATTTTATAAACGAGGCCTTTCAAAATCCGGAGCGACGGTGAAATATTACCAATCACCCGGTTAATAGTTGTCACCTCTTTGTTGAGGTCCAGGTAAAGCAGTGGATTGTTTGTTCCCTGATATGCTGCCAATGCTCCTGTAGCGGTCCGCGTTGGGTAGGTTGGGTTATAAACAATCGCGTCATTTAACAGGCTTGTTATTGGCGGGCGATTGTTTTTCGTATTCGCAACATTGATGTTTACGTCTACTATAAGTCTGTCTTCAAGGAACTTTTGAGTTGCATTGAACCTGCCTGAATATCTGCCCATCTGATTCTTCCTGATGATCCCCTCCTCTTTCTGAGATCCAAGAGAAGCGAAATACGAAAGCTTTTCAGCGCCCCCGCTAAGAGTCAGGTTGTAGTTTTGGGTAAGGCCTTGTCTGGTAATTTCGTCCTGCCAGTCGGTATTTCCTCCTTTATCATCCAGCACGCCGCCCACTTTCGGAACTTCCGTACGGAACTGCGCTGCTGAGAAAACCGGCAATTTCCTTGCGATCTTGGAAATTCCTACACTGCTTGCAAAACCAAGGGTTGACGCTCCGGCTTTTCCTCTTTTGGTGGTTACCAGTATTACCCCATTTGCTCCTCTGGATCCATAGATCGCTGTAGCCGAAGCATCTTTCAACACATCTATAGATTCAATATCCTGAGGGTTAATAAAGGCTAAAGGGTCGCCTCCGCCCGTGCTTGAATTATCTAAAGGCAGCCCGTCGATTACGAATAAAGGCGTACTGCCTGTTCTCAACCCGCCCGGACCTCTCACGGTAATGCCTGTTGCTGCTCCTGGCTCACCGCTTGCAGCTGTTACATTAACTCCGGATACTTTCCCCTGCAATAACTGTTGCGGCGAGGTGATAATCCCTTTGTTGAAATCTTCGCTCTTAAGCGACTTAACAGCACCGGTTACATCCCGCTTATTCTGCGTTCCATAACCTACAACAACTACTTGAGCCAGTTCAGCCTGATCTGGCTTAAGCGTAATTTCAATTCTCGTCCTGCTGCCTACTGCAACCTCCTGGGTTACATAGCCAATATACCGGACCACAAGAACTGCGTTATTGTCTGGCACCTGCAATGTAAAGGCTCCGTTAGCGTCAGTGCTGGTTGAGCCACCGCCGCCTTTAACGGCTACACTTGCTCCAGCCAGTGGCTTGCCATCGATGCCGTCAAGGATAGTTCCGGTAATTGTTTGCTGGATTTTAGAATAAGATTTTTCGCCAGCTCCACGCAGCTTTGCACTTGCCGCATTCGGCGTAAACATACAATTGGCAGCGAGAATTACTGCCAGACCCAGGTGTACGCAACGCCTTGAATAGTAAATTTTTACCATAAATAAAAGTTCTAGTTTGTTGTGAAATTCGTTAGGTGAATAAAGAGCATTTTTTACAGACTGTGTAAAAATGCCGGTTATCTTATTGTTAAATTACAGGCATACATAGGCACCGTCTCCTTAATAAAGGAGAATATCAATACACGTTTAGACAATTAGAATTTAAGAGAAGCAGGCAAATATTTGGCGACCAGATCTTCGTAATAAGGTCTCAGCTTATTCCAGTCAGGTGGTTCGGGATTTTTAGAATACAGATCATAAGGATTGAACAGCTGTACCCATTTCAGCATCTCCCGGTCATGGTCATCAAGCAGGTACTCATACTCCCCCTCTCTATGCCATGAATAAAATGAATGGTATCGCAGCATATACAGCGCTTCTTCCGGAAGGTGATCTTTGAGCATCTGGTAAACGTATTCATCATGCCCCCATGACATGTTCACATTACGCAGTCCGCAGCCCTTTTCGTAAACACCATACTTAGTCTGGTACTCCGGAACCGAGAAGTCACTGTTATATTTAAAGAACTCAGGATACACAATTTTGCTTGAATAAGCACATCCGACAGGAAACGTATCACCAACTACAGCCCACTGCGGTTCGCCGAAGAGGCAAAGTACCTTGCCCATGTCATGCATTAATCCCACAAGCACCATCCAGTCAGGATGTCCATCCCTGCGAATAGCTTCGGAGGTTTGAAGTAAGTGTTGGAACTGGTCCAGGTCTGTATCGGGATCTGAATCATCCACTAGTTGATTCAGGAACTGAAATGCTTCCCATACAGGCATCTCCTTTTTATTGAAACCCAGAAAATTGTTCCGTTTCTCCTGAACAAAATCGTAAGTCTGATGGGTATGGTTTAAACGATAAAACTCTTTCACCGTGTCCCGTGCAGGATCATCGTAGTTACGATATTCCTCCGTTGCCTTTGACGTAGCAATGGTATCGGGCTCGGGATATCTTTGCAGGACATCTTCTTCCCAAACATCCAGGCTGGATAAAGGATTTAATTCTTTTTCGGTGAAACTTTTCTGATCGTTACCCATAGCGAACATTTTTAATCTTATAAAGAATTGCTAACCTAAATTTTGTAATTTTTATGATATACTGTTGTATATTACTCTGACTTTATTTGCGAAACCGTTTTCGCAAATAAATCAGTTTTAGCCTGTATAAGTCCGTTGCTGTAGTATCAGACACAGATTGCGGACAGTTTATTTATGAAGAACATCAACATTAAGGATCTTGCGCGGGAGCTGAATCTATCTGTTTCAACAATCTCAAAAGCTTTTCACGATAGCTAT
This sequence comes from Bacteroidota bacterium, assembly GCA_040384965.1. Lineage (GTDB taxonomy): Bacteria > Bacteroidota > Bacteroidia > Sphingobacteriales > Sphingobacteriaceae > Daejeonella. The sequence goes on from JAZKIH010000127.1 coordinate 10,106, forward strand.
GAAATCAGTGAAGACACTAAAAACAGGGTGCTTGAAACTGCCCGGCGGCTTAATTATGTTCCTAACCCCTACGCCAGTAGCTTGCGTGGCCGGCGGAGCAAAAACATCGGTATAGTCATTCCTGAGGTTGCCGACAGTTTTTTCTCTCTTGCGATAAATGGGATCGAATCTGTAGCTAAAGAAAAAGGATATCATGTATTGATATGTTTAACGCATGAAAGTTTCGAGAATGAAAGGAACATTCTGAAGGAGTTTCAGGGCGGACGGGTGGATGGAGTAATCATGTCTGTCTCAACTGAAACGTCTGAAAGCAGCCATATCCTCGACTTGATGGCTAATGGCCTCCCCCTGGTTTTCTTCGACCGGGTTTGCGAAGAAATTGAAACGGCAAAGATCACAACCGATGACTTCGAAAGCGGTTACAAGGCTACGGAACACCTGATTCAGCAGGGTTGCGATAAGATTGGATTTCTGGGAATATCAAAATGTCTTTCTATCAGTAACCGGCGATTTGAGGGCTACCAAAAGGCGTTAGACGATCATGGTATATTAAATGACACGAAATATATTGTCCACTGCACCAATGAGACGGAGCAAAACGATATTCTGTTGCGGGAGCTGTTACAGTCTTCCAACCGCCCCAATGGCATTGTAGCTGCGGTTGAAAAACTTACAACGCCGGTATACCGTACTTGCGCGGAACTAGGCCTGAACATTCCTGGAGATCTCAAATTCGTTTGCTTCTCCAACCTGGAAACTGCCTCAATCCTTAATCCATCGCTCAGCACTATCACTCAGCCTGCTTTTGAAATGGGCAAAATGGCTGCTGCTTTGTTATTTAAATCTCTTGAGAAAACCGGGTTTAGTTTAACGAAAGAGAGCCAGGTAATCCCCTCAAGTTTTATAAAAAGAGGGTCTACTGAATAAAGCTTTTCCGTCAATATCACAATTTTGTATCTTGCTTCTTTAGCAACCAAAGAACTATGTCAGGTATCATCAAAGTGAGATTAGTTGTTTTACTGCTCTTCATCTGTAACCTTACGGTGGCTCAGCCCCGCCGCTATACAACCGAAAATGCACATTCACACAATGATTATCTGAATTCGCGGCCTTTTTATAATGCGTTCAGCAATGGCTTTGCTTCAGTCGAAGCAGATATCTATCCGGTTGATGGAAAGCTATTAGTCGCCCACAGCAAAAAGGAGATAACGAATAGTAACACCTTAAAGAAACTTTACATTGATCCGCTGGTTAGCGAGTTCGCTTCCAATCCCTCTCGCAAAATTAAGCTGCTTGTTGATATAAAGGACAATTACAAAGTGAGCCTTGATCTTCTGATGAAGGAATTAGCACCGCTAACAGCTTTTATATCATCCCCTAAATCTCCTAAACCCCTGATTATTCTGATCACTGGCAGCAGACCCTCGCCGTCGGACTATAAAAACTATCCATCTTACTTCTTTTTTGATGATGATATGAAATTGTCTCACACCCCGGATGAGTGGAAGCGGGTCGGTCAGGTAAGCCTTGCTTTTACACGCTACTCAGCATGGAAGGGTGATGGAAAGCCTGTAAAATCTGATTATCAGAAACTGAAGCATACAGTAGACAGCGTTCACAAAGCCGGTAAAACAATCCGTTTCTGGGCTGCGCCGGATAACACCACTTCATGGAAACTTCAAAAGAAATTGGGTGTGGATCTGATTGGGACTGATAAAATCGAGGAACTTGGAACGTTTTTGAGGAAACATTAATTCTAATTACCGCAAACTTTCCGCTTTTCCCCTTTCAGCTTGTAGCCTTCAGCTTTCCGCTTTCCGCTTTCAGCTTTCACCTTTCACCTTTCAAACATTCCCCCACCCGTTAGTCAGCACGTCCGCCAAATGCATCGTCTTAATTTTCAAGTTATTTTGATCGATATACGCCTGAATATTGATCAGACAGGAAGCATCTGTTGAGATAATATAATCGGCCTCCATCTCCAGCGCATTGTTAACTTTCTGTTCTGCCATAGCGCTGGATATACCGTCGAATTTTACGGCGAAAGTACCGCCAAAGCCGCAGCATACGTCGGTGTCTTTCATTTCCACCAGATCAAGGCCATGAACTTTACTCAGCAGCTGTCTCGGCTCAGCTTTAATATTACATTCTCGTAGTCCGGCGCACGAGTCATGATAGACCGCACGGCCCTCAAGTTCAGCACCGAAATAATCTTTGCCGGCAACATTAATCAGGAAATCAGAAAGCTCATGAATATTAGCTTGTATATTCCTGCACTTGTTATGAACTACTGTATTGGTAAACAGATCATTATAATAATTTTTTACCATCCCCGTGCACGACGCAGACGGAGATACTATATAGTTTGTTTCTGAAAAATCATTCAGGAATTTACCTCCCACAACCTTCGCTTCTTCCCAATACCCGGCGTTGAAAGCGGGCTGCCCGCAGCAGGTTTGTTCTGGATTGTAAGAAACCTGGTATCCGGCTTTTTCAAGAATCTTAACAGTATTGAAAGCAGTTTGAGGATATAACTGGTCTATAAAGCACGGTATAAATAGTTCAACTGTCATAGAGTGGTGTCAGGTAATGAGTATGAGGATTGAGCATCATTAGTGAGTATCAGGTAGTCAGTTGGACGTAGTTAGCATCGTCTGCCGTTTTATAATGTATCTGTTTTAAAGACAAGCCTAATAAAATTTAACCCCAAAGAGTCTTGATACTTGATTCTCGGTACTCGATCAGCCGCTAAATTCCGAAAAAAAAACTAGCTCTCGGTCATTGAAGACTGATTTTTCTCTTTTAAAAATAACAGGGAGAGAAGGATTAATAAGCCAATGATAAAGAATCCGGCCAGGCTTATCGCTGAATTACGCATACTCCCGGTAAATTCTTCGATATAGGCAAAGCTGAATAAACCAATGACGATAGCGATTTTCTCCGTCACATCGTAAAAACTAAAGAATGAGGCTGTATCCGGGGTGCTAGCTGGAAGGAATTTGGAATAAGTTGATCGTGAGATGGACTGTATACCTCCCATTACCAGACCCACAACTGCAGCGATAATATAAAACTGGAATTCATTCTGCACAAAGTATGCGGCACAGCATACTCCTATCCAAATCGTTAGCACGAATATTATAACCTTAACGTTTCCGATTCTTTTGGCAAAATACGACATGACTAAAGCGCCCAGGATCGCAACGATCTGGATTACCAGGATGATAGCTATAAGTTTCGATGTGCCAAGCTTAAGCACCTTTTCGCCGAACCCTGCTGCAACCAGCATAATGGTTTGAACACCCATAGAATAGAAGAAAAATGCTAGAAGAAATCGTTTAAGCTGCGCTATAGACTTAAGTTGCTTCCATACTTTCACCAGTTCCTCAAAGCCGTTTGCAACCTTGCTTTTAACAATCCTGGAATGATTCATGCTCCCTGCCGGCAGCTTTTTAAAAGGTATTTGCGCAAAGGATATCCACCAGATACCCACAAGCAAAAAAGACAGCCTTGCGGGAAGGGAGCCGTCGGTTATCCCGAAGAGCTCTGGCTTAAGCACAAATACGAAGCAGATGATCTGAAGCAGCACACTTCCTACATAACCGTACGCAAATCCTTTCGCGCTAACACGGTCCTGCTGATCAACGCTGGCTATTTCAGGCAGATAGGAATTATTGAACATCACTCCGCCTATGTATCCCATTGCCGCCAGTACAAAGCAAATGATCCCAAGTTCCAGTGTTTCTAGCTTGAAGAAGAAAAGTCCCGCGCAGGCGATACTTCCCACGTAGGTGAACACCTTCATAAAAAGCTTTTTATTGCCCCGGAAATCAGCTATGGATGAGAGGACTGGCAACAATACAGCCATAATTAGGTACGCCACACTCAGGGCATAATTTGAAAGCGCAGTGTTCGTAAACGTCCTCCCAAAAAAGGAAACCTGATCACCATGTTCCTGGGTGGTGGTGATTATGGTGTAGTATGCCGGGAAAATGGTTGAAGTAATAACAAGATTATATGCTGAGTTTGCCCAGTCAAACATTGCCCAGGCCTTGATCGTAGCTTTGTTATTTTGCATCTGCAAAAGATTAGTTTCGGAGCTGAATATAAGAAATTACGCTCAAAACTATGTTTATTGTTCAATGCAAACTGGCAGAGTTTATTTCACTGCCACAACCTTTTATTATCTGTGCTTGCGGCGAAAGGGTCTGAACTTAATCTATTTTCTTTAAACTGGAAGCTCCGGATTCATCGTTCTTGATTTTCGACGGACTTCCCCTGTATTCTACATCACTGGACCCGCTTGATCTGATATCTAACTCATTCAGCACGTTAATACGGGAATTACTTGCTCCAGAACTCTCAATGCGGTATCTGCCTACCACAAAATCAAGTGCATCTACTGAACTTGACCCGCTAAGATCTAGTTCATGGGAACCTGCCTGCCCTCTGAGAGATATTTCTGATGCACCGCTTGAAGAGGTTTTTACATTTGCTGCGTTAATATCCAAAACAACCTTGCTCGATCCGCTGAGTTCGAGGTCAAAATCGTTTACGTTTAATTTGCCATCACCTAAAATTTCAACTGCTCCTGAGGCATCGACACCTCTGTATTCACTCGATGTTACGTAAACTGTTATCGGCCCTGCATCACAGAAACTTCCGTCGAGGTCTATAATCAGCCTGTTACCCCGCACATATGTTTCAAGTTCCTTCATAATATTATCATCAGCTGTAATTTTCAGAGAACTCGCAGGTCCCTGTTTCAGGATTACTTTAATTGAACCACTCGTTTCTATTCGTGAAAACGAACCTACGTCTCTGGTCTGGGTGATTTGATTGCCCGAACCGCTTACGCAGTTGATTCCGTTGCACGAGCTGAAAAGCACTCCGAAAGAAAGTGCTGCTGCAATAATCTTGGTGGATATATTCATGTGATGTTTTTTACTTAGACGCAATATTTAAAATCTGGTTACACAAGGTAAAGAAATTGGTGGAATGTATAGCGATCGCTATCTCTTCTCCTACTTGATCGGGGAAGAGCACAACTAAGACACATAATAATACTCCCCATTTGCCTTAATGGTCCCTGCGTCAAGCAAATCCCTGATCACCTGCAGCTTTTCCTTATCGTTCCCTGACTTCACAGAATTTACCAGATCATCAAGAACCAGTGAATTATTACTTAAAACGTTCAGGACATCTTTGATGATTTCGTCGGTTATAGATTCCTTCTTATTATTCCGTTTATTCTCTATGCAAACATCGCAGATGCCGCATTCCGCAGCATGGGTTTCATTGAAGTAGCTCAATAGTTGTTGGCTGCGGCACTTTCGGATTTCCGCATAAGCAATTACCGACTTAACCTGTTCTTTATTAATTGTATGCCGGTCGGCCAGGTATCTTGCATTGATTTGCAAGTGCTGCTCATCAAGTCTTTGCTTGAGAAAGGTAATATGAGGTTTATCGGTTTGCTCAATATAATTGACAACCTCCATCGCATGTAGCTTGCGTAATAATTGGAGCACTTCTCCCTTGCCTATGCCCAATCTTTTTGCCAGATCGCTTTCTTTAATCCCAACGAACTGATCAAACAATCCGCCGTACGAGCGTAATAATATCTTTATAAATGAATCGTAAGCGGGCTGCTCAACCTGGAACCGGTAAATCTCCTCCTGCCCGATTAATATTTGTACTCTCGACGGCAGGAACACTGTTTCGCTCAAAGCGATGTACTCATCGTGTTCAAGAAATTTCAAAACATTAAGTGTTTTAATTGCATCGAGCTTGAACCTGTTGCAGAAATCAGCAATGTCAATTTCAAGGGTCAACCCCTCTCCGGCTCCGTAGGCTAGCTGAAAGTAATTTCCGAGGTAATGATAGACAAGCTTAATTTCCTGAACTGAAGGGTAACTTTGTTCGAGTTTTTTGATGAGTCTGTTCTTATCAGACTCATTGTATAGCAATACGGTGTAAGCTTTCTTCTCGTCTCTCCCAGCCCGCCCGGCTTCCTGATAATAGGCTTCGAGGCTTTCGGGGAGATCCAGATGGACAACAAACCGAACATCACTCTTATCGATTCCCATCCCGAAGGCGTTAGTTGCAACCATTACCCTGGTTTGCGAACTCTTCCACAACATTTGCTTTTTACTGCGTGTTCCGCTATCTAAGCCTGCATGATAGAACTCGGCAGACACACCCTCCTGATTAAGAAGCCGTGCTATTTCCTGAGTTTCTCTCCTGTTTCTCACATAGACGATCCCTGTGCCTTTGACATTCCGGGCAATGGACAAGAGCTTTCGCATCTTATTCTCTTCGTTATATACAAGATATCCAAGATTTTTGCGCTCAAAAGACTTCCGGAAAACATTGCCGTTCCGGAAATTCAGCTTTACCATTATATCTGATGCCACCGACTCTGTTGCGGTTGCAGTCAAAGCAAGAACAGAAACATTGGGGTGCAATTGCCGTAAATCAGATATATGCAGGTAAGGTGGTCGGAAATCATAACCCCACTGAGATATACAATGGGCTTCATCTATTGCAATCAGGTTCACATTCATGTGCCTTATTCGTTCCTTCACAAGGTCTGAAAGCAGTCGTTCAGGTGAGAGGTACAGGAACTTAATATCACCATATATGCAATTGTCGAGCGCAATATCAACCTCCCTTTTACCCATTCCTGAAATTATTGCAATAGCACTGATACCTTTCTCTTTCAGATTTTCAACCTGATCTTTCATCAAGGCAATCAATGGAGATACCACAATGCAGATTCCGGGCTTTAATAAGGCAGGCACCTGAAAACAAGCTGACTTTCCGCCCCCGGTTGGCATTAAGGCTAGTGTATCATGACCATCAAGTACTGACTGAATAATATCTTCCTGCAAAGGACGGAATTTCGCGAAACCCCAATATTTATGCAGGATCTGATGTATGGTCATAGAGAAATTAACGAATCTGGCACCTTAGCAAATTGCTAATTTGCGAATTTACTCATTTCCTCATTCGCTATTTTGCTAAATTGCGGCTCAATTTAAAGAGGTACATGAAGAAATCCATAGTTATAGCTTTAAGCATCCTGTTAAGTCAGACCCTATTCGCTCAGCAAAATCCAAAGTGGAATGTTGAAAAACCAGCTGGCCCGTCTAAATCATTTTCATTCCAAACAAATGAAGGCACCTGGATGAACCTGGATCTAAGCCCTGACGGACAGGAAATTGTTTTTGATATGCTGGGAGATATATATAAGATCCCGGTAACGGGTGGAAAAGCAACCCTTCTCGCCGGTGGTCTGGCATCGGAGGTTCAGCCCAGATTCAGCCCAAATGGCAAGTTTATTTCGTATACCAGTGATAAAGAGGGCGGCGATAATATTTGGGTAATGAATGCCGATGGCTCAGGAAAACGTGCCATCACCAAAGAATCGTTCCGATTGTTAAACAATGCTGTGTGGACTCCCGATAATCAATATTTGATCGCGCGGAAACACTTTACCAGCGGCAGGTCGCTTGGCGCTGGAGAAATGTGGATGTATCACATTGCCGGTGGTGGTGATGGTGTTCAATTGACAAAGAGAAAAAATGATCAGCAGGATGCCGGTGAGCCGGAAATATCGCCTGATGGAAAATATGTTTACTTTTCAGAAGACGTAAGCCCTGGCCCTGCATTCCAGTATAATAAAGACCCCAATGGAGAAATTTATAATATCCGGAGACTGAACAGGGAAACTGGTGAGATTGAAACCGTAGCGGGCGGCGACGGTGGTGCCGTGCGTCCGCAAATATCACCGGACGGCAAGATTCTTGCTTTCGGTCGCAACTCCTTGGGAGCGATGGTCCTTCGT
>JAZKIH010000127.1:17961-32179 GCA_040384965.1 Bacteroidota bacterium
AAGTCGGTGCTGTATCTCCAGGATCTGGAAACTGGTGAAGAATGGCCGGTATATGACGATTTGACTCACGATCAGCAGGAAGCCTGGGCCATCTTTGGTCTTTATCCAAATTTCTCATGGACTCCCGACAGCAAAAACATCATCTTCTATGCCAAGGGAAAGATTAAAAATCTTGAAATTCTAAGTCAGTATGTTTCTGACATCCCATTCGAAGTCAATGCTACTCATTCAATAACTGAGGCTCTTCATTTTGAACAAAAGGTATTTCGCGATGAGTTCGATGTGAAAATGATCCGCCAGCTGGCTACTTCCCCGGATGGGAAAATGCTGGCATTCAATGCCGCTGGTTACATTTACACGAAGGCACTTCCCGACGGTGCTCCGGTAAGAATCAGCTCAGGAACTGATTTTGAATTTGAGCCCGAATTTAGTCCTGATGGCAAATCTCTTTTGTATGTAAGCTGGAGTGATGAACAACGGGGTGCTATTTATAAAAAAGACCTTCAATCTCAGTTAATTACCAAACTCACCCCTGACAAAGGATACTACTATAGTCCCAGATTTTCGACCCGGGGTGATAAGATCGTATTCAGAAAAGGTGTTGGTAATGAGGTATTGGGTTTTGCATTTGGTAAAAATGCAGGGATCTATGTGATGCCTTCCGAAGGCGGCAAACCCAAAATGGTATTAAACAATGGTATTCGCCCGATCTTTAATTCAGATGATACCCGGATCTGGTTCCAGAGCAATGAAGCCGGCAAGAAGGCTCTTAAGAGCGTAGATTTGAATGGTAATGGCATCCGGACCCATTTCACATCACAGTATGCGAACATTTTCAATCCGAGCCCGGATGGTAAATGGATTGCGTTCTCAGAGTTGTTTAATGTATATATTACCCCTCTCGCTAATTCCGGGAGTGCAATAGACTTGTCTGCGAATAACAAAGCTATTCCCCTAACTAAAGTTACTAAAGACGCTGGAACCTACATTCACTGGAGCAAGGATTCGCAACGGCTTAACTGGACGTTAGGCCCAAAATATTTCACAAGAGACATTAAGAATTTATTTCCCTTCGTGGATGGCGCAACAGATAAAATAGCTAAACAGGATACAGCAGGAATTGATATCGAGCTAAAACTCAAATCTGACGTCCCGGATGGAATTATTGCTATTACGGGTGCCCGGATTATAACTATGAAAGGCGATGAAGTGATAGAGAACGGAACAATGGTCATCGAAAAGAATAAGATCGTTGCTATTGGGGCTAACGTCAATGTTCCGGCTGATGCTAAAGTGATCAACGCCAGCGGAAAAACGATAATGCCTGGCATTATTGATGTTCACAGTCACTTGCGTGCAAGCGGTGACGGAGTATCGCCCCAGCAGGACTGGAGTTATTACGCTAACCTGGCTTATGGTGTCACAACATCGCATGACCCTTCAGCTAATACAGAGATGGTTTTTAGCCAGGCAGAAATGCTGAGATCAGGAAGAATGGTCGGTCCGAGAGTTTATTCTACCGGAACAATTATATATGGCGCCGACGGAGATTTTAAAACGGTCATTAACAGTCTTGACGATGCGCGATCCGCGCTGAGAAGAATGAAGGCCGTCGGAGCATTTTCGGTAAAATCATATAATCAACCGCGCCGTGACCAACGCCAGCAGATAATCCAGGCGGCCCGGGAATTGCAGATGGAAGTGGTACCCGAAGGAGGTTCGACATTTTTCCATAATATGACACAAATTGCCGATGGCCATACAAGTATAGAGCATAACATACCGCAGGTTCCTGTATACAAGGATGTGAAAACGTTTTGGAATAAAAGCAGCACTTCCTACACTCCTACCTTAATTGTTAGTTATGGTTCACAATCCGGAGAAAACTTCTGGTACGACCGAACGAACGTGTGGGAGAATGAACGTTTGTTAAGCTACACTCCAAGAAATATAATCGATTCACGCTCAAGGCGAAGAACGACCTCCGAGTTCGCAGATTATGGCCATATTGATGTCTCAAGGGCCGCCAAGCAGCTTGCTGACGGCGGTACGAAAGTAAACCTTGGAGCCCATGGACAAATACAGGGGATAGGTGCACACTGGGAATTGTGGATGCTGGCTCAGGGTGGCATGACTCCCCTCCAGGCGCTTCGGAGTGCAACATTAAACGGAGCCGAGCATTTGGGGATGGCGAAAGAGATCGGATCTCTCGAGCCTGGAAAACTTGCAGATCTTATTATCCTGGACGCAAATCCGCTTGAGGAAATCAGAAACACAGAGAAGATCCGCTACGTCATTATCAACGGGCGGGTTTATGACGTAGAAACGATGAATGAGACCATTAGCCGTGAAAAACCACGTGGCTTATTCTGGTGGAAAATGAGCCGTGCAGAAGGATTTACAATTCCACAAGGTATGGTAGAGACCTACACATTCACCCATCCGGAGTGTGACTAAGAAAGAGTTTAAAGAATTAGTACTTATCGCTTAAACGTAAGACCAAGTTTGTCTCCTGAGTATAAATAAAGCATATCGGCTTTAACTTCGTACCTGCTCGTTTTTTGAAGTTGGGTGATGATTTGATTCTCATCATCCATTATACCTTCACAGTACATTTTGGTTGAACCGATACCCGAGAACGTAATCTTTTGCCCTATCATCTCATATTCAGAAAAGAAAGAGTTACAAGCAGCCTTACCGCTGATTTTGTTTTCTTTTTCATCGAACTTGATAAAAGCTCTATCGCCATAATTAACCGGCCTTTTCTCAATCGCGATTAGCTTCCAATTGGATTCTCCTAACTTAGGGAGATCGGCAGTGGGCTGTATGGCATTACATGCGGCCAGACTGACTACGCATATTAATAGTATATATAGTTTCATGATGTTGAGTTTAATACTATCCTCTACAAATGTTGAGCCATAATATATCCGCTTGACCATGCCCACTGAAAGTTATATCCTCCTAACCAGCCGGTTACATCAACACACTCACCACCAAAAAATAAGCCCGGTACTTTCTTTGACTCTAAAGTTTTCGATGAAAGCTCATCAGTGTCGATGCCCCCTCTCATAACCTCAGCTTTATCATACCCCTTATCTCCCGCTGGTTTTACCTCAAAATAATGAATCATTTTTTCAATTTCACTAAGGTCGGCTTTGGTTAAGGATGCCAGATTTTTAGTAACCGGAAGAAATTTGGAAAGGGCATCAGCAAACTTCTTGGTATAGATCTCTGAAAGCAAGCCGGACAGGCTTTTCCGTCCATTTGTTAATTTTCCGGCTTCAATCAGGTCTTTAATATTGGCATTGGGAAGGAGATCGATATTTATTAACTCCCCTGGCCGCCAATATGATGAGATTTGTAAGATGGCCGGTCCGCTTAAGCCCCAGTGCGTAAAAAGAATATTTTCTTCAAAACTCATCCGGTCATTTGACACGCGACAAAAAATGGAATTTCCTGAAAGCTGAGCGTACCATTCTGCGTCTTTTCCGGTAATGGTAAGCGGCACTAGAGCTGGAGCGGTTTGCACGATCTTTAAACCGAATTGCTTCGCGAGTTTTAACCCAAAGTCTGTCGCCCCCATTTTTGGTATGGGCAGCCCCCCTGATGTGACAACGACTTTTTCCGAAACAATCGTTTTCAGTTTATTATTCTTTTCATAAGAAATAACAAATCCACCCGATTCGTCCTGAGACACTCCCTTAACCTCGGCTCCGCAAATGATATCCTGTCCCATGTCATCGCATAGGTCTTCGAATATCCTGACAATATCTTTTGCATTATTGCTTTCAGGGAATAGCTGACCTAAGGTTTTCTCCTGTCCTCTTATCCCATAAGTCTCAAAAAAGCCAATGGTATCGTCTACTGTAAATTGGGAAAAAGCCGACTTGCAGAAATGCTGGTTTTGTGATATAAAATTCGATTCTGTTGCATAAAGGTTGGCATAATTGCACCTTCCGCCGCCGGATATCAGGATCTTTGCACCAACCTTGTCGTTCTTTTCAAGAACCAATACTTTTTTACCAAGATAGCCGGCCTGTACCGCACACATCAGACCACAGGCTCCCCCGCCAATTATAACAGCATCAAAACCCGAATTAATATCCATCTAGTACTATTTAAATCAGACTTGTGCAAACCATTCAACGTCCTTCTACCTATGAAAACTTATTCTTCAGCGCAGCCAGTTTTATAGCTATATCAGTTTCCACCTCGGGCTTTTCTTTTTGAACCGGCCGTACTTCCACCCTTTCCGGCTTTTTGAACTTTGGTTTAGGGACAGGGGCCTCGTCAGTTTTCATTGTCAATGCAATCCGCTTACGCGCTACATCAATCTCCGTGACTTTTACCTGAACCTTCTGGCTCACTTTCACTACTTCATTTGGGTCTTTCACAAACTTATTGGATAACTGGCTTACATGAACAAGGCCATCCTGGTGAACACCAATGTCTATAAAAGCTCCAAAAGCAGTGATATTTGTCACAATCCCTGGTAACGTCATTCCTACGTGAAGATCGCCTATGGCATTGATTCCCTCTGAAAAAGTAAAGGCTTCGAATTGCTCCCGCGGATCCAGCCCGGGCTTCGCCAGCTCTGTTAAAATATCATTTAAAGTAGGCAAACCCACCGATTCACTTACATAATTTTGAAGTTTAATCTGTTTCCTGAACTTGTCTTCTTTAATCAGATCATTCAGGGTACAGCCGAGGTCTTTTGCCATTTTCTCAACCAGAGAGTATCTCTCCGGATGTACAGCACTTCCGTCAAGAGGATGCTCAGAATTTCTGATACGCAGAAAGCCGGCGGCTTGCTCAAAAGCCTTTTCGCCCAGCCGCGGAATTTGCTTTAGGTCTGACCTTCTTTTGAATGCTCCGTTCTTATTCCGGTGTTCTACAATGTTTTGTGCTAATTGCGGTCCTAGCCCTGATATGTAGGAAAGGATTTGCTTCGATGCTGTATTTAGCTCGACCCCAATCGAATTCACACAGCTAATCACAGTATCATCCAGTGATGTTTGTAAATGTGTCTGATCGACATCGTGCTGATATTGCCCTACACCGATAGATTTAGGATCAATCTTAACCAGTTCAGCAAGCGGATCCATTAAACGGCGCCCTATTGAAACTGCTCCTCTAACCGTGATATCCTTATCCGGAAATTCTTCTCTCGCAACATCTGAGGCAGAGTAGATTGATGCTCCGCTTTCATTTACCATTACCACAATTGTGTTCGATAAATCTAGTGCCCGTACAAATGATTCTGTCTCCCTTCCGGCAGTTCCATTGCCTATAGCTATTGCTTCTATACGGTACTTATCTGCGAGGAACTTAATTGTTTTTGCAGCTTCTTTGGAACTTTCATTTCCGTTGTGCGGGTAGATATTGGTATTTTCAATTAGTTGTCCCTGCTCGTCTAAACACACCACTTTGCAGCCTGTTCTGAATCCGGGATCTATCGCCATGATCCGCTTCTGACCCACCGGTGCGGCAAGCAGCAGTTGTCTCGCGTTGTCAGCAAACACCCGGATGGCTTCAGTATCGGCAGCTTTCTTGGTAAGCAGACGAATTTCTGTCTCCATAGAAGGCTTGATAAGGCGCTTGAATGAGTCTGCAGCTGCTGTCTTCATTTCACCTGAGGAAGCATTCCTTCCTGTAACAAACATACTTTCAAGCATCGACAGGGCATCATCTTCCGGGACTTCAATGTCCAGTGTCAGAATAATTTCCTTTTCAGCCCGCCTTAGTGCAAGCACGCGGTGAGATGGTGCTGATTTTACCGGTTCAGTCCAGTCGAAATAATCTTTATATTTCTGCCCCGCATCCTCTTTCCCTTTTATAAGCTTTGAATGAAAACTGCCTTTGGTAAAGAACAGTTCCCGCATTTTAGCACGCAGTTCGGCGTTTTCAGACATGGATTCTGCAATAATATCTCGCGCACCAGCTAAGGCTTCGGCTGACGAAGAGACCCCTTTTTCATCATCAATATACCGCGAAGCTTCAAGTTCAATGTCAATTGGTGTTTGTTCAAATATTTTATCGGCCAGTGGCTGCAAACCGCGCTCGCGGGCTACAGAAGCCTTTGTTTTTCGCTTTGGTTTGTAAGGAAGATAAATATCCTCCAGCACAACCATTGTTTCGGCATTATTAATTTGAGTCTCGAGCTCAGGTATAAGCACGTTTAAATCAGTCATGGATTTTAATATAGCCTCACGGCGTTTATCAAGATCGATTAGCTGCTGCATCCGGTCACGGATAGCTGCCACCTGGACTTCATCCAAACTTCCCGTCATTTCCTTCCGGTACCGGGAAATGAAAGGCACTGTGCCACCTTCATCCAATAATTGCACAGTAACCTCTACCTGTTTCTCCTTCACCGATAGCTCTGACGCTATCTTTTTAAATTTGGTCTGACTCATACCTATTCCTAATTGTGATGCGAATTTGCAGTTAAGAGTTTTAAATTCAAAAAAACCTTATCCACAAAACCCGGAATTGTCATTCGCGTGATGAATTTTCAATTTGCAACCATGCTTAGGCAATTATTACTATTTTTGACCTGATGATTGAACCATCTCAGATTACAGAGTTCGGCAAAGTATTTATCTACCTCGTGATGGGCATTTTATTCGTCCTGTTCACATTTTTTCTGGGCTGGCTGGTAGCCCTAAAAAGGCCAAACCCTGTAAAGTTGAGCTCTTACGAGTGTGGAGAAGAGCCGACCGGAAGTTCATGGATTCAGTTTAACTCACGCTTTTATGTCGTAGCACTTATTTTCCTGTTGTTTGATGTTGAGATGGTGTTCATTTTTCCGTGGGCAACTATTTTTAGTCAGGAAACATTGCTTATAGCAGATAGCCGCTGGGGATGGTTAAGCCTTATAGAAATGTTCATATTTATAGGCATTCTGCTGATCGGCCTGATGTATGTTTGGAAAAAAGGAGATCTAAATTGGATTAAGCCTGAAAATATATTACCAGTGGGCCCTGGTAAGGTCCCTTTATCGATGTATTCTAAAATAAACGAGACGAAATATATAGTAAGAGAATTTGGTGCGGAAAGCCGGGAACAGCCGGTGATTTCGGACGCACCAGATAGTAAACCGGCTGCAGTTAAACCTGCATTCAGGCCTCAATTTAAAAAGCCATAGAGTGAGCTTAGAAATAAAAACTGAAAACGGTGGTATTGTCATCACCAAAATGGACGACCTCTTGAATTGGGCGCGTCTTTCTTCTCTATGGCCGATGAGTTTTGGAATTGCCTGCTGCGCGATTGAAATGATGGGATCGATGGCGTCAACTTATGATCTCGACCGTTTTGGGGTATTTCCAAGGCCTTCTCCGCGGCAATCGGATGTTATAATAATTGCCGGTACAGTTACTTTCAAAATGGCCGAACGTATTAAAAGGCTTTATGAGCAAATGCCCGAGCCCAGATACGTTATTTCAATGGGATCATGCTCAAATTGCGGGGGGCCGTATTGGCAGCATGGTTATCATGTGGTGAAAGGCGTGGACAGGATTATTCCGGTGGATGTTTATGTCCAAGGCTGCCCTCCACGTCCTGAATCGCTGATAGGCGGTATCCTTGAATTACAGAAAAAAATAGAACAGGAAAGCCTTTTAAACAGTTAATGGCTAACCCTGAATCAATTATTATACTATGAAATCATTTTACGGGGATTTGAAACTTGGCATTTTAGGCGGCGGCCAGCTTGGGCGAATGCTTATACAGGAATCAATAAACTATAATGTTACTACGCACGTTCTCGATCCTGATGGTGATGCACCATGCAAAGACCTGTGCAGTAAATTCGTGACTGGTTCGTTAACAGATTATCAAACGGTATATGAGTTCGGTAAAGGACTTGATCTGATAACTATTGAGATCGAGAAAGTAAATGTGGACGCCCTTGAGCAGCTTGAAAATGAAGGTGTTCTTGTTTATCCTCAATCCAGGGTGATCAGATTAATTCAGGATAAGGGCATTCAGAAGCAATTCTTTAAGGAAAATGATATACCCAGTTCGAGATTTCAGCTTATACAAGACCGGGCTGAGCTTAAAAACGGAAACTTTCCCTTGCCATTCATCCAAAAGCTTCGAAAGGATGGATATGATGGCCGCGGGGTTCATTCTGTCCGTCAACCATCAGATTTAGATAATGCATTTGATGCACCCAGCCTCATTGAAGATTGGGTTGATTTTGAAAAAGAATTAGCGGTTATCGTTTCCCGAAACGAAAACGGTGAAATCAAAACATTTCCTTGTGTTGAAATGGAATTTAATCCTGAAGCAAACCTGGTTGAGTTCCTGATTTCTCCATCAACATTATCCGAAGACATTCTCAAAAAGGCAGATGATCTGGCTGTAAAAATTGCAAAAGATCTCAAGATTGTAGGCGTGCTTGCGGTGGAATTATTCCTCACCACGGATGGGGAAATTCTGGTAAATGAACTTGCGCCTCGTCCGCATAACAGCGGTCATCAAACGATTGAAGGAAATTATACCTCACAGTACGAACAGCATCTCCGGGCTATATTCAATTTACCTCTGGGCGATACCCGTTCGATAAGTAATGCTGTCATGATCAACCTTCTTGGAGAAAAGGGGTTTGAAGGCCTTGCGGAATATGAAGGATTAAATGATATCCTAAAAATTGAAGGCGTTTATGTACATCTTTATGGTAAGAAGTTAACTAAGCCCTTTCGCAAAATGGGTCATGTAACTATATTGGATGATGATAGGGAAAAAGCAATAGAGAAAGCGAAGTTCGTTCAGTCATCACTTAAAGTAAAAGTTTAATATTAAAGCTTAACAGATTTATAGTCAATATAATGAGTAATTCAAATTTATCTACCAGCCCTGTTGTCGGAATTATCATGGGGAGTAAGTCAGATCTAAATATTATGCAGGATGCTGCTGATGTTTTAAAAGAACTGGGAGTTCACTTCGAAATTACTGTAGTATCGGCTCACCGTACACCTGAAAGAATGTTTGAATATGCAAAATCTGCATCAGGCAGAGGTTTAAAAGTAATAATTGCAGGCGCTGGCGGTGCGGCCCACCTCCCTGGAATGGTAGCTTCAATTACTCATCTTCCGGTCATCGGCGTACCGGTTAAATCATCAAATTCAATTGATGGGTGGGATTCAGTTCTGTCTATTCTTCAAATGCCTAATGGTATCCCGGTAGCAACGGTTGCTTTGAACGCAGCAAAAAATGCAGGCATATTAGCCGCACAAATACTCGCTACAGCAGATTCTGGCTTGTCTCAAAAACTAATTGATTTCAAGGATGAATTACGGAGAAAAGTTGAAGAAAGTGCAAAGGAAATGGAGCTGTAAGATATAGGTAATCGCTTTCAGGTATCAGTCGAAATCGATATTATCCAATTTAACCTCACACCCGATACCGCAAACCTCAAACCTTGTTAATTCCACTGCGGATTCTCTGGAAAATTAGCAATGTGAGCGTATTTTGGCCCTAAACCAATAACGACTTCGCGCCACAGGTTTTCTTCATCTTCGACAAAAATTACTTCCGAATTGAATTTAGTTGCTACCAGCCACGAATTCTGGTCAAGCTCCCCCTCTAACTGTTTCTCAGCCCAGCCGGAATACCCCACAAAGAACTTAATTTCAGAGCTGTCAATTTGATTATTATTTATGAGTATCTGCAGAGCTTCAAAATTACCACCCCAATAAACACCTTCCATTATTTCAATTCCACTGTTCAGTTTTTCATAGGCAGAATGGATGAAATGCAGAGTATCATTAGCAACCGGCCCGCCAATAAAAACAGGTAATGAACAATCAGAATCAGGTATCAGATCGCTGACAAGAAGATCACTTCGCTGATTCAATATAAAACCGATAGCACCCTGGTCTTCAAATTCCGTTAAAAGAACGACGGAACGTTTGAAATTTGGATCCAGCATGAATGGCTCTGAAACAAGCAGGCTTCCTTTTTGAGGTTTAACAGGACTTAGCATAGTTAGTTAACAAGAAGTTGGGCAAAGTGTTTATGTTCGGATCAGGTGTTAGGCAGAGGGACCCAAACGCTTGAAATTAGATACCAACGGTGTGGTTAACCGATTTGCCTAATACCTAACCCCGACCTAAATATATACGTAATTACTCACGAAGTACTAGATTCCACTAGCATTTGTTAAGTTTGCATAGGGAAACACTTTTCCCGAATTTATTGTGCTTATTATTATAGAATGTCAGTAAAAAAAGAAGTTATTGAAAACCTTCGTCAGGAGTATAGCTCAGAAAGCTTGTCTGAAAAGGATGTTGCAAAAGATCCTATAAAACAGTTTGGAAAATGGTTCAAGGAGGCCATGGAGGCTGGTATCAGCGAACCCAATGCAATGACCCTGGCTACAACAAGTATCGACAGAAAACCTTCTGCACGAATCGTACTAATGAAAGGTTACGAAGAACGGGGCTTTATTTTTTACAGCAATTATTTAAGTGCGAAGGGTAAAGAAATGGCCAAGAATCCTGTAGTGGCTTTAGTATTTTTCTGGCCTGAATTAGGCAGACAGATACGTATAGAAGGAACGGTCGATAAATTAACAAAAGAAGAATCCGAAAAATACTTTCATTCCCGTCCCAAAGGAAGCCAGGTTGGAGCAGTTGTGTCTCCGCAAAGTCAGGTAATTGACGGGCGCACGGCCCTCGAAAAAAGCTGGCAGGAGACGGAATCAAGGTATGAGAACCGAGATATTCCGAAACCAGCCTATTGGGGAGGATATGTAGTAAGGCCTCAGGTGGTAGAATTTTGGCAAGGTCGTCCAAGCAGGCTTCATGATCGTATTGTATACAAAAAAGCTGATAAACAAAGCTGGAAAATAGTTCGGCTTGCACCCTGATAATAATGGACTTCGGCGAAATTAAGAACCTTCTCCTCAATAAATTTGGTTCCGGCGTGTTAGTGGAAGAACAAACTACCGGACTGCAGCACGCGCTTGTTATTGATCCGGAGCAGATAGCAAATGTCTGCCTGGAACTTCGGGACAATGAACAAACCTATTTTGATTTCCTTTCCTGTCTTACCGGAGTAGACTACGGTGTTGAGGAAAAAAAGTTCGGAGTAGTTTATCATCTGGCTTCCATACCCTTTAAATCGCAGCTTACTTTAAAAGTGATGAAAGAACATGATCGAACCAGTGATATTCTGCCATCTTTCCAAAGCGTTTGTGAGGTTTGGAGGACAGCCGAATGGCATGAGCGCGAAGCATTCGATCTTACCGGCATTTCGTTCGAAGGAAATCCCGATCTGAGACGAATACTCCTGCCAGATGACTGGGAAGGCTATCCGTTGAGAAAAGACTATGTAGCTGCAGAAGAATATAAAGGCATTAAGATAAATTGATTTCAGTGCAGACAACATAAGGTCTGCTTAATTTAAAAATCCAGAGTTCATAACAATATGCTGTCAGCTAAAACCAGATATACCCAGCTTACGGAGCATCTTGAACCTGAAGAGATGATCATCAATATGGGGCCTCAGCATCCATCAACCCATGGAGTGCTTAGACTGGAGTTGATCACAGATGGTGAGATAGTCAAAGAGGTGATTCCGCACATGGGATATCTTCACCGCTGCTTTGAAAAGCATTGTGAAAGCCTGAGTTACCAGCAGATCATCCCATTTGTTGATCGCATGGATTACCTCGCATCTATGAATAACGATCACGCCTTTGTTATGGGTGTGGAACGCATGCTTGGCATCGATAAAGATATCCCTAAACGCATTGAATATATTCGCGTTTTGGTGTGTGAACTAAACCGGATCGGCTCACACCTTATAGCCATTGGTACCTACGGAATTGATATCGGCGCCTTCACTCCTTTCTTATGGTGCTTTCGCGACCGCGAACATATAATGAATATGCTTGAATGGGCTTCAGGCTCAAGAATGCTTTATAATTATATATGGGTTGGTGGTTTATTCTATGATCTGCCGGTGGGCTTTGAAGAAAGATGCAGGGAATTTATTGAATACTTTAAGCCAAAGCTGAAAGAGCTGGATGGACTTTTAACAGACAACCAGATCTTTATAAACAGAACAGCCGGAGTCGGAATCTTACCGCTTGATGTGGCCATAAATTATGGTTGCTCTGGACCGATGCTCCGGGGATCCGGGTTGAAATGGGATCTCCGCCGTGTTGATGAATATTCAGTCTATCCCGAACTGGAATTTGATATCCCTGTGGGCAAGGGCGAAATGGGTAAGGCAGGCGACTGCTGGGACCGCTACAAGGTACGTGTGGATGAGATCGTTGAATCTGTGCGTATCATAGAGCAATGCCTTGAACGCCTGCAAAAGGAGCTGAAACGTACACCAGAATTTGACCCTCGTGCAAAGCTTCCTAAAAAAATCATACCGAAAGAACAGGATTTTTACGTGCGCGCGGAAAATCCAAAAGGTGAACTCGGGTATTATTTTATGACTGACGGTAAAACAGAGATTCCAAAGCGTGTTAAAGCGAGGGCTCCTAGCTTTAATAATTTATCAGTGCTCCCTGAAATTGCGCGGGGTGTTCTCATAGCCGACCTGGTGGCAATATTGGGTTCTATAGATATTGTTCTCGGCGAAGTAGATCGTTAGATAAATCCCTGCGACCCTCCCAATCCGGATTTTTCGGTCAAAAAAAATCCCGGCAATGCCAGGATCTTTTGAATTCTATTTAAACTTATTCCTCTTGCTTTAGTAAACTTTTACCATAAAAATATATGGCTCCAGTTTCTTTATTTGATCCTGACGGCTTAACCCGGTTAACGTATTCCGCTTGCTAAGTACTAATTTGTTTTCCAGTGAGTCCTGATCAATTGCATCAATAGATGCCAGTATGAAGTTTGATTTGATCGCAAACGCTGCACCGTCAGCAAATTTTTGCTTCCCATTAATAATTCCTACCACGTTGCCTTTATTATCAAGTAAAGGCCCTCCACTGTTACCCGGATTAACTGGTATTGTTACCTGGTAAGCCACGGTATCGCCTGCAAATCCATTTCTTGAACTCACATAACCTTCGCCGTAAACCTGATCGTCTCTAGGGAAGCCAATAGTATATACACCCTGCCCAACATCTGCGGCAGATTTTTTAAATGTATATGGCAAAGCTCCTAATTTGAATGCAGGATCAATGATTTGAAGAACCGCGATATCGTATGCAGGGTCAACGTAGATCTGCTTAACCTTGAATGCTTCTCCTTGCAAGTTCTGGACATATACCGAGTCTGCGCCTTTTATAACATGATAATTTGTAACTACATAGCCATTGGAGGAAAGCGCGAATCCGGTTCCGCCAAATTGGCCTGGATTAACAGGACCCCGGCTTGGTTTACCGTTTATATTTTTTATTAAAGCATTCTGCGAGCGTTTAATACTGTTCAGCTCACGACGCATTTGTGTATAATTAGGCGAAACTGATTCTGAAAAATACCCTGTCGAAAATAGAGTGCCAAACACCGCAATCATTGCAACGGTAGCCGCAATAGCTGTACTCACGCGATATTTATTCCATAATTTGTAGATGACAGGCAACTCAGGCTTGACTTCACTCTTTAAAGCATCAACATCAATCTCCTCGTGAATAGCATTCATCTCAGAAGTTAATCGAACCCTGTTACCATAGTCAGTCAAATGGTTTACAAGATTTTCATGTTCCACTACATTTAGATCAAATGCCGGATCGGTGCTTCTCCGAAGTTGAAAATCAGCCAGTTCAGATGGCGAAAGTTCTCCCCTTAAATAAGCGTCGATCAAATTAGTTATTTCGGTATCCTTGTTCATTTTCTTCTATTATGATTGAAAAAATATCTTTTTCAATCGCTGCAGGCATTTGTACTTTTGAGTTTTGGCGTTATCCGAATTGGTGTAACCAAATTTCTCAGAGATCTCCTGCATAGATCTATTCTGTAAGTAATAATCCTCTATAATAGTTTTACATGGTTCCCCTAATTGTTTAAGAGCATGTTCCATCATAGCAAACTGTCTGTCCTTCTCCTCATGCTTCTCCATATCATCCTCAACAGGAATAATATCTGAGAAATCTTCAATGTTTCTTACGTTACGGCTCTGGGCGTTTAAACGCTTCAGCCACAAGCGACGACAAACGGAATATAGAAATGTTTTAAGCTTACTGTTTAACTCAAAATTTCCACTTTTTACCTTATTATAAAGAACGATAACCGACTCCTGGAAA
>JAZKIH010000128.1:0-2544 GCA_040384965.1 Bacteroidota bacterium
GTCTGAGGTCTGAGGTCTGAGGTCTGAGGTCTGAGGTCTGAGGTCTGAGGTAACTAGTTAAGTTACAATTTTTTGTGAGTTGCCGGAAATCCATCGGACCTCCGACTTCAGACCTCAGTAATCTATATCCAAATTAAACCTTCGCCGGAATTCCTCCAGCTTTGGGTTCTTTTCTACCATGTGATTATACTTTTCGGTCGAGGTATATAATCGCTTTTTAGCGGTATTTTCCACGTGCTTCGTGGTAAGCTCGATACCGAAGTTTTTAAGTTCGGTGCGCAGGAAATTAAGCAGGTCCACTTTTTCATTCATCAGCAGTTCTTCCTGGACCTTGTTCTCTATTATCAGCTCAATTACGAAATTGTCAAGAAGAGTCGGCGGGTTGGACGTCATGATCGTAAAAATATTGATCTTACCGTCCTGTTTGATTTTCGCAGCGTATTGATTCCAGAATTTTAACAGCGTGTCGGCATCAAACTCGATACGGCTGTCACCGCTCAGGTATTCGGGCTTTTCTTCTTCTTTCTTTGAGTAGCTTGCTTCAAGGTCATTGAGATTTGGGATTAGAGAAGCTGTCCCTGTCAACGATGGCTTGGGAATGTTGATCTTAACTTTCTTTTCTTCCGGTTCCGGTAACAGCGGTTCTGACTCGGCAGACACAGCGGGATTTTGATTTGCGTCAGCTATAGGTAAAGGTTCGGGAGTTTCCTGAGAAACAGGTTCTGGTGCTTTTTCAACCTGCCCGGAAATTGAAACTTTAATTTCTTCATCGGGAACCGGGCTTTTTGTTAATGGCTCAAGTTTTTTTTTTACTTCCTGTGTTTCAGGACTTACAGGCTGAGCGCTTGAAAGGTTGAGTATTGATGGCAGGTGGCAGAGCTTTATTAAAGCCAGTTCAACCTGGAGGCGCTGGTTCTTGCTCGTTTTATAATTGAGGTCGCATTGGTTGGTAATGTTCAGAGCAGATATCAGGAACGAGGCCGTTGAGGCCTGGGATTGTATATTATACTTCTGGCGGATACCCTCACTAACCTCGAGCAATTTTAGCGTGGAAACATCTTTGGAAACGAGCAAATTCCTGAAATGCGAAGCCAGTCCTGTTATAAAGTGATTTCCATCAAAACCATGAGTTAGGATTTCATCGAATATCAGCAGACAGCCCGGAACATCTTCTGTCAGGATAGCATCAGTAAGCTTGAAATAATAATCGTAGTCAAGGATGTTAAGATTATCTATAACCGCCTTATAATTAACATTCTTGTTAGAAAAGCTGACAATCTGGTCGAACATGGATAGCGCATCGCGTAATCCGCCATCAGCTTTTTGGGCAATAAGGTGCAAGCCATCCTGATCATAACTGACTCCTTCCTTAACAGCGATTTCCTGCAGGTGAAGGGCCATATCATCCACCTTGATCCGGTTAAAGTCAAAGATCTGGCATCGGGAAAGGATCGTAGGCAATATCTTGTGTTTCTCTGTTGTGGCAAGAATGAATATCGCGTAGGAAGGAGGTTCCTCAAGGGTTTTTAAAAACGCATTGAAAGCCGCCTGCGACAGCATATGAACCTCATCTATAATATAAATCTTGTACTTTCCAGCCTGGGGCGGGATTCTGACCTGCTCAATGAGGCTGCGGATATCATCTACCGAGTTATTTGAAGCAGCATCCAGCTCATGGATATTAAACGAATTCCCGTTCTGGAACGAAACGCAGGAATCGCATACTCCGCAAGCTTCGGCTTCAGGACTAAGATTCTGGCAATTTATAGTTTTAGCGAGGATGCGGGCACAGGTAGTTTTGCCTACACCGCGCGGTCCACAGAATAAAAATGCCTGCGCGAGCTGATTGTTCTTAATAGCATTTTTCAGCGTGCCGGTTATATGCTGCTGACCTACAACTGTTTGGAAGGTGAGCGGCCGGTACTTTCTTGCTGAAACTATGAAGTTATCCATCGGGTCCTAAATTAGAAAGAGGAACGGGTTAAAGCAAACTTATTTTATTGGGGATAAAGTGTGAGATGTGAGGTGTCAGGAGAGAGGTATCAGGTGTGAGGTGTCAGGTATCGGCATCCGGATTTTTGGACATGGTACCTGTATGTATTAGTTATGTATTAGTAAGATAGGTCACAACCAGCAGAGATATTGAAATAATTTAAACATTTTCGGATTTTAGCGTGTTAACTAAAATACCCGTTTCAGGGTATGGTTGAATTGAAGTCTTTAACAGATCTTTGTGGGAATTAGCGATGAGCGATGAAAACATTTAATAAGTATTTGAAATTCACAATAGGGTTTATAGTATTTATAGTTAAGAAAAATACAATGTAAACTGTCACTCGCTCTCCCTCTCTGAGAATAACGCTTATCCGAATACCTAAGTCCGGCGAGCGAATCTCTTGTCCAATAATTTGTCGAAAACCATTTGATAAATAGAAAATTATATCTATTTTTGCGTCCCGCTTTGAGGCCTGTTTAATGGGTTTCGGGAGGATTAATAATTAAAAAAACAAACAGCAACAATGCAACAGTACGAAACAGTGATCA
>JAZKIH010000129.1:0-3146 GCA_040384965.1 Bacteroidota bacterium
GCAGCTCAGGAAGTTGGAGCCGAAGACTTTATACAACGACTTCCGGGCGGATTTGATTATGATGTTATGGAACGCGGTGCAACATTATCAGTTGGCCAGGCTCAATTGATTTCCTTTATCAGGGCCATGGTTTATAACCCCAGCATTCTCGTATTGGATGAAGCTACAGCGTCAGTTGATACAGAAACGGAAGAGCTGATACAAAATGCCATCACCAGACTGATGCAAGGACGGACGTCTATTGTAATCGCTCACCGTTTGTCCACCATTCAGAATGCCGATCGGATTATAGTTCTGGATCATGGTGAAATCAAAGAGATGGGTTCACACCAGCAACTGCTGAAGATCGATGGTTACTATAAACGCTTATACGATCTGCAGTTCAATTCTGAAGGAATCGCGAGGGATTAGTACGTAATACCTGATACGTTTTAGGTTCGAAAGGACTTGCACAGCGTATAGAAACTTATAACGTACAACGTACAACTTTTCCTACCTTAGTCATCCATGAAGCGAGTCATTACCCATCTTACTTTTCAGGTCCTTGTTGCAATCGTTATCGGTGTACTGGTTGGGTTAAACTTTCCAGGGTTCGCTCCAACTGCAAAACTGATCAGCCAAACCTTTATCAATATGATCAGTATGCTTATCGCGCCGATCATTTTTTTTACAATCGTTTTAGGCATTGCCCAAATGGGCGACATGAAGAAAGTTGGGCGGGTAGGTGGCAAGGCACTTTTATATTTTGAAGTTATTACAACGCTGGCGATCGTAATCGGTCTTTTAGTCGCAAATATCTTTCAGCCGGGCAAAGGCGTAGATATTAGTTCCACGCACCCTGATATCTCTAAAATTCAGCCATTCCAGGAAGGGGCAGCCGAAATGAACTGGCTGGAGTTCGTTGCTCATATTGTTCCCAAAAACATCTTTGATTCCTTTGCAAAAGGTGATATTCTTCAGATATTATTTTTTGCCGTTCTTTTTGGTTTTGCGTTAAGCCGTATGGGTTCAACCGGGACTTCTCTGATTAATACGTTCGAAAAGCTCTCGCAGGTCATCTTTAACATCATGAAGATGATTATGAAACTAGCCCCATTCGGTGCCTTTGGAGGAATGGCCTATACTATTGGAACTTATGGGATTGAGACCCTTTATCCGTTGGGAAAATTGATGATCGCGGTTTATATGACCATGATCCTTTTCATCTTTGGTGTTTTAAACATTATCGCCTACATCTACAAATTCAGTCTTTGGAAATATCTCAAATTCATCAGGCAAGAGATCGTGATTGTCCTCGGTACATCATCATCTGAATCTGCCTTGCCAAGTATGATGCAGAAGATGGAGAAATTTGGCTGTTCTAAACCGGTTGTTGGACTTGTTATCCCAACAGGCTATTCCTTTAACCTTGATGGGACATCCATTTATCTTTCTATGGCCGTCATCTTTCTTTCTCAGGTATTCAACATTAATCTGACTATTAGCCAGCAGCTGACTATCATTGGTGTATTAATGATCACATCCAAGGGGGCGGCAGGCGTAACGGGCAGCGGATTTATTGTGCTTGCCTCCACTCTAACCGCCCTGAAAGTAATTCCCATAGAAAGTATCGCTATTTTACTGGGGGTAGACCGGTTTATGTCGGAGGCACGGGCCATCACCAACCTGATTGGAAACGGTGTAGCCGCGGTGGTCATCGCTAAAAGCGAAAAAGAGTTTGATCAGGATGCTTACATCAGGGCTACTGACCCTAAGACCGCGGATCTTATTAGTGAGGGTTAATCGACTGTCGGCAGTTGCCAGCTGCCTGTCATCTGGCTTGGCGCACAGAAAGTGTAATCCTGTAATTCTATGAATCTAATCCAGTGATTCAAAGTCCTGTAATCCCAGAATCTTCTGAATCCTAATCCCGACAAATCCATCAATCCTATTACAATTCTTTTTCCTAATTACCTTTTGACATTATGGGCGATTCTGTTAGCTTTGCGAGACAAAAATATATCCAATGAGTGTACTGGTAAATAAAGATTCTAAAGTTATAGTTCAGGGTTTTACAGGAAACGAAGGCACGTATCATGCCTCGCAAATGATTGAATACGGAACGCAGGTAGTAGGTGGTGTAACTCCCGGAAAAGGTGGGCAAACTCATCTCGACAAGCCAGTATTCAATACTGTGAAAGATGCGGTTGACAAAACCGGCGCTAATGTATCTATCATCTTTGTACCACCGGCATTCGCTGCTGATGCGATCATGGAAGCTGCTGAAGCTGGGATAAAAGTAATTGTTTGTATCACAGAAGGTATTCCAACCAAGGACATGATCCTAGTTAAGGAATATCTTGCGGATAAGGATTCACGTTTGATCGGACCGAACTGCCCGGGTATTATAACTGCTGATGAAGCTAAAATTGGTATTATGCCAGGATTTATCTTCAAAAAAGGTGGAGTAGGTATCGTGTCTAAATCCGGTACGTTAACGTATGAAGCTGTTGACCAGGTAGTGAAAGCAGGATTAGGTATTACTACTGCTATCGGTATTGGCGGCGATCCAATCATTGGTACTCCAACTAAAGAAGCTGTAGAATTATTGATGAACGATCCTGAAACTAAAGGAATTGTGATGATCGGGGAGATTGGCGGAAGCATGGAAGCAGAAGCTGCATATTGGATAAAAGAAAATGGAACTAAGCCGGTTGTTGGCTTTATTGCGGGTCAGACAGCTCCTCCCGGACGCCGTATGGGCCATGCTGGTGCTATTGTTGGCGGCGCTGACGATACTGCAGCTGCAAAGATGAAGATTATGAGAGAGTGTGGTATCCGCGTTGTTGAATCACCAGCTGAAATTGGTGCTGCAATGGCAGAAGAACTGGCGAAGTAAGTAGCAAATATCCGGTATAAAGTATCTGGACATATAAAATATTAAACCGGCTTAATGCCGGTTTTTTTGTTTGAAAACAATCCTAAATTGGCTGCTAATAATGACCTGAATTTCTCGTGTTTTAGAGGTTAAATCAAGTATTTGCGACCGCTAACTACCGTCAGTTTAGGCTGCTCAATCCCTCGGCATTTGTATTTCCCGGCTTAAACCCCCATCTTTGCAGCCGTTCAACAAATGAATGAAGCATATGAAAACACTAATTTTTATA
>JAZKIH010000130.1:0-4345 GCA_040384965.1 Bacteroidota bacterium
CGGGCGCATAACTTTATAGACGTCCATTAAGGCATCCTGGTATGACACGTTCTTATCAAGAACAAGGCTATTTCTTACATAAGCTGAATTTGAAGCGCTATCCACCGCAAGGATCGGCAACTCTTTAATGCCCATACCTTCAATGAAATCAACATTCGCAGAAGTCAGTTCATCACCCATAGACAGATATACTTCACCGGTACTCTTATCTATAATGTCTTCAGAAACATATTTTCCTATTAGTTTTTCTGAATCAACCAGAACATTTTTTAGGCCTTCTTCAACCAGCTTCTTAATAACGCGCGGATTCATTTTTGTGCCTGATTCAGCAACAACTTTTCCAGTCTCAGCGTCAATCAGGTCGCTATGTATTTTTGATCCCTTAAACCATTCGGCGTCAAATTTTATCGACCAGCCTTTCTTAATTTTCACATATGTTTCTTTGTCATAGAAAGCTTCAAGTATGGCTTGATTATCCATAGCAAGGGCGCGCAGCAATGTGCTCACCAGAATTTTTCTGCGACGGTCAATACGGAAGAATACCAAGTCTTTAGCATCGAATTCGAAATCCAGCCATGAACCACGGTAAGGAATAATTCTTGCAGAATACAAGAACTTACCTGAGCTATGAGTTTTACCTCTGTCATGGTCGAAGAACACACCAGGTGAACGGTGCATCTGGGAAACTATAACCCTTTCAGTGCCGTTTATGATAAACGTACCGTTTTTAGTCATCAAAGGAATGTCACCTAGGTAAACATCCTGTTCTTTAATGCCTTTAATATCTTTTGAACCAGTATCTTCGTCAATATCCCAAACGATAAGACGCAATGTAACCTTCAAAGGCGCAGCAAAATTAATGCCGCGCTGTCTGCATTCTTCAACATCATATTTAGGGCGGTCGAAAGAATAACCGATATATTCCAGGGTAGAAGTTCCGAGAACATCATTTATTGGAAATACGGATTTCAAAGCGCCGTGCAGTCCAACATCGTCGCGCGTCCCGTGTGGTACATTCATCTGCAAGAAAGATTCATAAGACTTGCTTTGAATGCCAATTAGGTTAGGCATTTGAGAAACTGCTGAAATTTTACCAAAACTTTTACGAATACGTTTGCGAGCTGTGAATGAATATGACAAGTCTGGTCTCCGCTAAATAAGTTGTTGCGAGTGCCTCTGGCTGTAGATAAGCCATTATATAATAATACACCCGACAAAATGCAAGTTATGAGGCACAGGAATTAACCTAGTGCCTCATAATAATCAAAGGTACGTGAAACGAAACTATAGGAAACTAGTTAAGTTCTACAGTAGCTCCAGCCGCTTCAAGTTTTTTCTTGATGTCAGCAGCTTCGTCTTTATTAACGCCTTCTTTAACTGCTTTAGGTGCGCCTTCAACTAGGTCTTTAGCTTCTTTCAAGCCTAAACCAGTGATAGCTCTTACTTCTTTAATCACGTTGATTTTAGTTTCGCCAGCAGCTTTCAGAATTACATTGAATTCAGTTTTTTCAGCAGCAGCTTCACCAGCAGGAGCAGCAGCAGCGGCAGCTACAGGAGCAGCAGCAGAAACGCCCCATGATTCTTCCAGCATTTTAGAAAGCTCAGCGGCCTCCAATACTGTCAAACCTGATAGATCTTCAACAATTTTTGCTAATTTAGCCATTTTTAGTTCCTCGTTAGTAGATTATAAAATTAAAAAGTTTTAGTTATTTGGATTAAGCTTTTTGCGAATACGCATTCAAAACCCGCGCTATCTGCGCCCCAGGAGCCTGAAGAATACATGCAATACGCGTAGCAGGAGTCGTTATCATACCGATCAGCTTCGCACGAAGCTCGTCCAGAGATGGTAACTTGGCAAGCGCCAGAACCCTTTCAGGCCCCATCACATCGTCATTGGCAGCGCCACCAACGATAATCAGGTTCTCAGTATTTTTAGTAAACTCTACCACACCTTTCGCAGCAGCAACCGGATCTTGTGAAAACGCAACGGCAGTAGGTCCGACAAACATGTCAGCCAGCTTTTCATATTGCGTACCCTTAACAGCAAGCCTTGCAAGGTTATTCTTTGTAATCCTTAGCGTAGCTCCCAACACTCTCATTTTTTTTCTAAGCTCAGTCAGCTGCTCTACAGTCATACCCCTGTAATGCACTACAACAACTGTATTTGCATTAGCGAATTCTGTATGCAGAGAAGCCACCATATCTTTCTTTTCTATCCTGTCCACTTGTAGTATCTCCAATAAAAGTTATGCGGCGTCAGCCAAAACATTTGCAATATCAACCTTTACGCCAGGTCCCATAGTAGAACTTACGGCCAGTCTTTTCATGTAAGTGCCTTTAACACCACTTGGCTTAGCGCCGCTGATAGCAGAAATTATTGCCGCGATATTTTCACGTATAGCCGCTTCAGTAAAGCTTGCCTTACCAACTCCAGCCTGAATAATACCGTTTTTCTCAACTTTAAATTCAACCTGACCACCTTTTACAGCCTTTACAGCTTCAGCGATATCGTTAGTAACAGTACCAACTTTAGGGTTTGGCATAATTCCACGAGGTCCTAAAACACGACCAAGAGTACCAACTTTACCCATCATATCAGGAGTAGCTATACAACGGTCGAACTCGATTACACCGCTTTTTACTTTTTCTACTAGATCATCATCACCAACAATGTCAGCACCGGCTTTTTTTGCTTCTTCAGCTTTTGCGCCTTTAGCGAAAACAGCAACCCTTACAGTCTTACCGGTTCCGTTAGGAAGTACTACAGTACCACGCACCATCTGGTCAGCATGCTTAGGGTCAACGCCCAAGTTCAGAGAAATTTCTACAGTTTCGTCAAACTTCGCTGTAGCGTTTTTCTTCATAATAGATACTGCATCACCAAGAGAATATAATTTCTCAGGAGTAACGTTCTTTTGTGCCGCTTTTAGTCTTTTTCCAACTTTAGCCATATTAACCTTCCTTTACCTCAATACCCATTGACATAGCAGTACCTGCAACCATTTGCATAGCAGCTTCAATGGTATTAGCATTCATATCCTGCATCTTCATTTCCGCAATTTTGCGTATCTGGCTTTTCTTGATAGTACCAACAAAAACTTTTCCAGTTTCTTTGGAACCCTGTTTTACACCAGATTCTTTTCTTACCAACTGTGGAACAGGAGGCAATTTAGTTATAAATGAGAAGCTTTTATCAGCATAAACAGTAATAACTACAGGAAGTTTCATTCCAGGAAATTGCTTCTGCTGCTCTTGTGTAGCGGCATTATAAGACTTACAGAATTCCATGATGTTTACACCTTTCTGACCTAAAGCCGGACCTACAGGAGGAGACGGATTAGCCGCACCAGGTGGTATCTGCAATTTAATATAACCAGTTATTTTTTTAGCCATTTACTCACTTCCTTAAAACAATATTACACTTTTTCTACTTGCTGGAATTCAAGCTCAACCGGGGTAGTACGCCCGAAGATTGAAACTGAAACTTTTAAAGTACCTTTCTCTTCATCAACTTCTTCTACAGTACCGACGAAAGAATCGAACGGACCATCATTAATTTTAACTGTTTCGCCAATCTCAAAAGCCACCTGGCGTTTTGGTTTAGCGATACCTTCTTCAACCTGACGCAATATTCTATCCGCTTCAGCGTCCGATATCGGCTGAGGTCTGCCCTGTCCGCCTAAAAACCCAGTCACTTTCGGAATGGTTTTTACCAGATGCCAGGCTGCATCACTCATTTTCATTTTTACCATAACGTAGCCAGGGAAAAACTTTCTTTCCGTGCTAACCTTACGGCCATTTTTCATTTCTACAACGCTTTCTGTCGGAACAGAAATTTCCTCGAAAGAGTCTGCAAGGTTTTCTCTTTCAGCTTTTTCCGAGATAGCCTGAGCTACCTTTTTCTCAAAACCTGAATGAGCCTGAACTATATACCAATTATAAGCCACGAAACCCTATCTCCTAAAAACCCATAATTGCCTGGGTAACCTTAAAAATGACACCGTCGACAATCAAAAAAAACACAGACGCAATCAGAACCATCACAAGTACCACACTAGTTGATACCATCACTTCCTTACGTGTACTCCACGTAACTTTTGATGTTTCCTGACGTACCTGTCTTATAAACTCTAATATTCCCGTACCAGCCAAAACAGATCTCCTTTTAATAGATCGGTGGCAGGAGCGATGGGACTCGAACCCGCAACCCCCGGTTTTGGAGACCGGTGCTCTACCAATTGAGCTACGCTCCTACAGCGAAAACCAGATCTCCAAAACCTTAGGATCTAATTATTTAATTACTTTTGCAACAACGCCAGCTCCAACAGTTCTGCCACCTTCACGG
>JAZKIH010000131.1:0-15593 GCA_040384965.1 Bacteroidota bacterium
CTCCCGATAGCTATCGGGATCCACCATCCGAGCAGATGGCTGTCATTGCTCTATAATCATTATGACGTTTCTACCTCCCGATAGCTATCGGGATCCACCATCCGAGCAGATGGCTGTCATTGCTCTAAAGTCATTGTGACTATTTCTACCTCCCGATAGCTATCGGGATCCACCATCCGAGCAGATGGTTATTAATTCAAACAAAAATTCCCTCTTTGAGGAGGGAGTTTCTAATTGGAGCGAAAGACGAGATTCGAACTCGCGACCCCGACCTTGGCAAGGTCGTGCTCTACCAACTGAGCTACTTTCGCGTTTTGGTGAGTGCAAATATAGACAGAAAAGCAATTCTGTCAAGCATTTTTTATTTTTTTTGCCGGATAAGAGGTAAACTCTTGCTAATCAGCATATCAAATTAAACTCTCTTTCCTATTGCCTCGTGCGGTTTTCTAAAAATGACGGAATTGCAAGCGGAATAACCGGCGGATCAATGTATGTCATTACTTCTTTATTCAGTTCCGCTCATCAAAATCACCCCCCTTAAAGACCAGGCAATGCTCGGCTTAGCTTACCTCGTTCTTGCCCTGTTTTTGACTTTTGCCTTCTTTTTTTTCAGGAGAGCAACCAGGAAATGCGGATAGCGGTCAGCTGTCCCCGGTGCTTAAAACTTAAACATTAAAGTACTATTTGCACCATATGCTCATGAGTAATTATAGAGGCCTCATCAGCATTGCACAAAGCCCTGAGGAAACGCTGGTTAAACACGCATTAAACGCGAGATGAACAGGCACGAAACGCGCGTTTTGTGCGCGTTTCGTGCGCGTTTCCTCCGCGTTTAGTCTGCGTTTGTGATGTACAGTATATCCAGGATTTATAAAGAAAATCTGAACCGAACCTAGGCCGTAAAGTGCGATCAACCCGGACAGGTCGGCAGCAAATGAGCAGTATTTTTAAAGCGAAATAGATTGGGATAACAAATTGATATCTGGCGATAATCCTGAACCCGTTAGGACGGGCGGAAATTAACCCTAAACATTGTTATCTGGTCTTGAAATCTGACAGCAAATTACTCTCCCGCAGCTGTCTGATAGTCCACCCCTTTTGAAATAGCTTCATAAATAGCATCCTGGATCCGCGGGCGGATTCTAAGGCTATTTAATTTATTGCTAACTGAAGGGTAAACCCTGTTTGACAAGAATATATAGATCAGGTCATTTTTAGGATCAACCCATACACAGGTTCCTGTGTAGCCGGTATGACCATAAGTTCCTGATGAAGCAAGTGAGCTTGGATAATTCCCGCCGTCGCCTCTGTCAAATCCAAGTCCGCGTCTGCTAACTCCTGACTGACGTGAAGTAAAAAGATCAACAGTCTCCGGCTTGAAATATTCAACACCACCGTATTTTCCGCCGTTAAGAAGAACCTGATTTAAAATTGCAAGATCGTTAGCACTGGCAAATAATCCAGCATGACCAGAAACTCCGTTTACCAATGCTGCACCCTGGTCATGAACATCACCTTGCAAAAGGGTTTTGCGGAAATAATTGTCTTGTTCTGTTGGAACTATTTTATCTCTGTCGAACCGGCGGCGTGGGTTGAAGCCAGCGGTACGCATACCCAATGGTGCATAAAACTCATTTAATACATATTGATCAAGTGAGGCACCAGACTGATGCTCCACGACTTCTTTCATCATATACATACTAATATCACTATACACATACTGACCACGCGTTTTTATAGGCGAGTTTAGCATTTTCGGCAGCATCGCCTCCTGATAGTAATTTCTGCGGACATAATAGTTGTCGGCGACTCTGACAGGATAGGCATAAGATGAATCCGGGCTATGATCCTGGGATTTCATGTAGCTCGGGAAATCCAGGTTTATAAAACCCGCCTGG
Organism: Bacteroidota bacterium; assembly: GCA_040384965.1. GTDB lineage: Bacteria > Bacteroidota > Bacteroidia > Sphingobacteriales > Sphingobacteriaceae > Daejeonella. The sequence goes on from JAZKIH010000131.1 coordinate 1,899, forward strand.
TGAAGCATGACTTCTTTGATAGGAATAAACTCTTTATTTGTCTCCTTCGCTTCCGGGAAATATGATCCAATGCTTCCGTTAAGATCCAGTTTCTGCTGCTCATACAGCCGCATAACAGCGATCGTGGTTGCTGCAGTTTTAGTTACTGATGCAAGATCGTAAATATCATCTGGCTGCGTGGGTGATCCACCGTAAGTATGAGACCCGTAAGCCCGGTTAAATATCACATTCCCGTTTTTCACCACCATAACTACTGCACTCGGTGTAGCATGCTGACTTATAGCCTCGTTTACGATTTGATCAATCTTATTAAGGTTCGCTGAATTAATACCGACGTCTTCGGGTTTTGAATACCTTAATCTGATTTTTTCAGTCGAAAATCCAGCACCTGCAGGGTAAACCGCACTAACCTCCTCTTTCAAACGATTGTGTGCAGTTGTTCCTCCAAAGATCAACTGTGCAGAAAAATCGGCCGATGTTGCCGAAGTCTCGGGATTCCAGATAATTGGATCAGCAAACGAGCTTAACAACTTCAGAGCAAATGTGTTACCATAACCCACCAGGATCACTTCTTTTTCCTGCTGAAGATTTAGGATGTAATTAACTGTTTCAGGATATGCGAGCGATTCTGAATTTACCTGAATAATGATAGTTGTATATGGCTCCAGTGCCGCTGGAGTAGCTTTGGTCAATTCGATTTCATCTATCGGTGCATAATGGCGCAAAACTTCATTGAATGAATGAGCGTATAGTAGTCCGATATTTATGGATGCAATTTTTCGGTCTTTGAGGTTCACCAAAGGAATGGTGCTGGATGTATTATTTAACAGGACCGCAGATTGCTGGGCATCTGCTTTCAAATTTAAGTCGGCTGTGATTTCCGCCGGGCTGATACGATCATTAAATCCTCCGAATAAAATGATCATTGTTAATACGCCTGCAATCAGACTTATACCGGCTATTCCTCTCTTAAAAAACTTTTTCCCCAAAGCAACAGATATTTATCGTTTACACTAATCATAGAACTTTTACTCTATGATCCCAAATTATTAAGAATCCCCACTTCTTAAAATCAACTCAATATAAGGTTACATATTCATAAAACGTAAGAAATGGCTACTATATTCTACCTGAGCAAAAATAAATGCTTAAAACTTTGGCTTCTCCTAGTTGCTGCGCAAAACGCTGAACAACTTTAATACCATACAAAATGGTTATTTCAACAAAATCAAAAGGCCCGTAGCCGGCTGAGCAGTCAGCAGATTACGGGCCCTGATTGGATAAATTTGAACTTAAAAGCCCAAGCCTATTGTAAATCCTTTGATTGATTGTGGAAACGTGGCTCCAGCAGTAGCAACTCCAGAAGTTAGGTTTACTGTATACATCTTTGATGCTCCAGCAACGCTAAAAATCCCGTATGCAGTACCACTTGTTCCTCCTATATCAAATCCATTTGATGATTCTACATTAACATTTAATGCTCCTACGTCAACCAGTGTTCCATTGTTAGGTGGATCCTGTTTGAACAGCCGGTCTGTTTGGGAATCGATGTCAAACAGTACTGTTGTTGTTGCACCTGCAAAGTTGTTTGTATAAGCTGCACCCGTAATAGCAGATGTCCCGGCACTGATAGCGCCATCCACTGTAAGTGTTGCATCCGCAGGATTTACACGAAGGTTTAAACCGGTGCTGGAAACGATTCTAATGCGATCTACCGTTGGATTGAAGTCAAAACCGATGTCTGTGCCAGTCACTATCGTACTAAGCGCGCCCGATCCCACCACAGCCGCTACACCAGAAGACGCGTTTATCGAATATAATCTGCTTGTACTCCCCAACGCAAACAACTGGCCATTAAGCGGACGCATATCCAGACCTATAAGAGTTTCTCCTGATTGCGTTCCTGTAATTGGCTTGCTAACAGGAACAATTGCCGTCGCCGTCGGATTAAATATCAAAAGCTCGTTATTGGTATTCAAAGCGTATGCAACAGGTTCCGTTGGAATTGCTATCGCGATGACCTCACCAGCGAAATTTCCAATTTTTGTTGCCTTTCCGGAATTAAGATCGATCGTGAATAAACCAGATTTGCCTGCCACAGACATTGCAGCTAATGCAACCATTCCGTCAGGACTAATGTCAAATCCACCTGCATCTTCAGCGTCAAATCCTAGATTACCAACTTCGACAAGCTTTCCATCATTCGGCGGGTCTTGTTTGTGAAGTTTATTATTGGTCACATCAATATCGAAAAGCGTAGTGGTAGTTGCGCCTGCACGATTTTGAGTATATGCTACGGAGTTAACACGGGCATTCATAACAGCATTAAGATTTAAGTCGGCAGTTGCGACGGTGCCAGTCTCTGGATTTAAACGAAGGTTTTGGTTAGCTGATGTTACTACCCTTATCCGATCGACCGTGGGATTGAAGTCGAAACCAGCAATCGTTCCTGTTAAAGCTGGTGTAAATGCACCACTACCTATGGCTCTCGACGTTCCTGTTTTCGGATCAATTACATAAATTCTGCTTGTGCTGCCCAGACCGTATAACTGACCTGTGGCTGGCCGAAAATCCATGCTAAGAATAGACTCCCCTGTTTGAAGACCGCTAATTGTTACCTGAGAAGTTATGGTAGAAGCGCTATTAGCATTTAGGAGAAGCAGTTGATTTCCAGAAGTTAATGCGTAAAAATTCAGGTTGGGTCCTGTTGCTATCACTTCCATATCGGCTTGGCTATCCTTTTTGCATGAAGTAGATATAACTGATATAACAAGGGCAACTATTGCCATCGTCAATTTAAATGGTGTTTTGAACATGATTTTAAGTTTAGTGAAAAAAGAATTTATTGATACGAGAAATGATCAGCCCTAATTTTGGCGGCTGAATAAGCACTGTGAGGCTTAATGAGGACCACAAGGATCGAACGTGGACGAGGAAATTGGGGCTTGTAAGCTGAGCGGTTGCCTGCCAGGTACTTTCACTTAAAATTTCTTTGTATTCAATTTTGTTGCTTAAGGAATTGCTCTGACCATCCTCGCTTTCCCCATTAAAAGGCTCTGAATGGCTGACAGCACTAAGCTTTGAAGTGCCAGCATCTACAAAATGACTAAAAGAAACTTTGGCAATAAACGCTGATATTAACAATACCGCACAAAACATACGATGTATGGAAATCCTGTTAAAAATCATATTGCGGATGCGCATTTAGCTTAAATGCCCATACATACGAATCAGTTATTGAATCAGTTTTTTAAAAAACTGTCTAATAATCTGCTTCTACTGTTTTTACAGAAATCGGTGCTGTCAGTGATGACCATGCACTAACCAGATAAGATGAAAAAAGCGGCCAGCCCAAAGCCAGCCGCCCGATCTGGTATATAGATCAGCCAGTGACTGTTAGCACTGTTCCGGCAATTGCTATTGTATATTTTTTCAGGTTAACTGTTGCTGGTCCCGTGGTTACGATGCCTGCATTGCTAAACATACTGCCATGATTTGGGCAAACGAAACTGCCCTGGGTTCCGCTATATTGTATGGAAGTACCCTCATGGCTGCATGACACCTGGACCGCTGTAAACGATGAAACCGTGTTGCCAGCAGCGATTCTAACCACGATGACTCCATCTGTGGTTTTAGATTCTCCCACAGACTTTATATCCGTAGTCAGGTCAAGATTAAAGTTAATTCCAGATGGAGGGACGGGAGGTTTAATTTCAGGGTTTGCTTCACCCCCTTTTCCACAGCTTGCAAGACAACCAGTGCAGGCAGCCGCCAAACCCATACTAAGGGTGCTTAAAAATTCCGTTCTTTTCATGATTTTATATCTAGGTCAGTATTTATAATTTGGGTTTGTAAAGGGTAAACATTCGGGAGATCGTAAATCCGAATCGATATTGCCCCTTTCCCCATGATGATGTAGAATTTGCCAGAAAATTATTTTCCGCGATGGCTTTGGCATTCGCGAAATTCATAGTGAAAACGTGCCCGCCGGTCTCAATTTCAATACCTAAACCTAATGGGTTATAAAAGTTAGTGTTTGGATTATTCTTTCGGTAGGGCGAGTTAATAAAATAGTAATCCCCTACGACACCAAAACGCTTTGTGAATTTGTAACGGCCTGCAAAGCCTGTTGAAAACATTATTCTTTCATCACCTTTTGCGAGGACTACACTTCTAAATAATAATCCAGGGGTAACCTGAAGAGACAAGTTTGGGGAAAACTTTGTGGATATGATCGTCTGAACAAAATGAGAAAAACGGTTTCCATAACTATCAAAAAGAGAGGTATTAACCTTGTAAGGCGTAAAACCTGTTTTAATAAGGCCACTTACCGAGAAAGGCACTCCCCCATTTTCCTTCTGCTGCAAGAGCGCGTATTTTAATTGAAGGTCCAGAAGCTGCTCATATTTGCTCCTTCCAAATGAGATATTGAATTTATCAGATATCCCGTATTCAAAACCGATATAAATGTCAGCTGAATTGTCAAGTCCGTAGAGGGTTCTGGCACCTCCATCAATACCACCAATATCGCCAAAGCGATGGATGACCTTAAAATCCAGGTCATACTTTTTAACCATGGTCGTAGTTTGTGATAAAATCAGGCGGCTTGACTTGAACGACGTTGTGGCGACATTACTATCCCGATCAGATGAAATATCTTTCATCAATGAGTCAATATTTTGGGCAGTACTCTGGTAAACTGATAGGGAAAATGCTATCAATAAGAAGTAAATCTTCATCATAAATTTGCTTTAAGTAACAGTACTAAAAGTACCTTTGAAGGTTATCCGAATGGTTTCTGCAATATTTTTAAAGACCAGAGCAGGAATCTTGATATTATGATCCTGACACTTAACATCAAAAGCCGAACTTATTTCCAGCCGGCCACCCGAAACTTTTAACGTGCCGGCAATGGAACGTTTTTTTATCACTCCATGAACTTCCAAATCACCAATTACAGTCACCTGATATTCACCATCTTTAGTTAGATCGACCGGAGCGGTCAGTTTCCCCTTAAATTTTGCGCTAGGATATTTGTCTGATTCCATGTAATTCTCATTGAAATGTTCCTGCATCAGGCTTTTTCGAAATCGAAAACTTCTGATAGAAACTCCGAACTGCAGCTCCCCATTGTCTGCATTAACAACTCCGTAAACGGCCTTCGAAACGGCTTCAATATCTTCTATAGGAGCTTCTGAAAACAAAGTTAATTCCGCCGTCTTGGTAACGAATACAGACCTTGTGTATTCCGGTTTTGTTATCAGACAAATGATAAATCCAAGCAGCAGCGATGTGTTCATTACTTTTTGACTTTGTTTCTGTTCGTGTCGACCCTAATATTCACGCTTTCCTCCTATTGTAACTATATCTTTAATCGGGCTCTTAACCCCTCCTCTTTGATTCTTTAAGCGGCTTTTTATCAGCCGCCAATCCTCATCAACTTCACTCAACCCGGGAGACATCAGAACCGTGCTAAAGACTGTGTCTGAGTGATTTTTATCACAATTTTTCATAGAAATACTTTTACTTATCACAAACCAGGTTTACTTCAAAATCCGCAAAATCTGATGATAAGGCTCATTGATAACTTTCTCACTCTGTATATGCGCCAATTCCAGTAGTTCCCTTAATCTCTTCCTTGCCTTAAACAAATTTGATTTTGAGCCACCGACGCTGATATTAAGTTTTTTAGCTATTTCGTCATGCTTGTAACCATCAACTGCATATAAGTTGAAAACAATGCGATATGACGGTGGCAGTTGCTGAATCAATTTGATAAGTTCCTCATAATATAATTTATTCTCAATTTCAGCATGTTCAAAAACCTCGTCAAACTCAGTAATATCAACCGAATTCATGTGCCTCAATTCCGCCCTGTAATGATCAATTGCGGTATTAGTCATAATCTTTGAAACCCAGGGCTCAAATGGTTTTCCTGCATCAAACTTTTGAAGATTAGTGAACACCTTCAAAAATCCTTCATTAATTATTACACGGGCTTCAAAACGATTTGCAGAATATCTTAAACAAATACTCATTGCGAAGCCATAAAAATTTCGATACAGCAATTCCTGTGCGTTTAGCTCTTTTCTGATGCATCTGCTAATTAAAAGCTCAAGTTCATTTCCGCTAATCACAATTTTATTTCTAGGGACAAAACGTAGAAAGCCAAATAATGGTTGCTTTGCTCATTAAAAATACATTATTAATGGAAAATAATCTCCCAATTAAACGAATAGAATATTGATAGTCAGCACAATAACAATACAGCGGGGAGGACTTTTAATTTAGCCGTTTGCCGATAAGTACAGCAGCCCCGGATAACTATTGAAGGAAAAGATGGGAAGTTAATGCAGATGATAACTGAAATGGTCCAGCAGACAACACTTACTTAAATGTCCAGGCGAGAATCCTGCTTATTTTTTGTCCCTGTGACATTGGGATAGTCCTAACGGCTGTTGCCTTTACTTTTTCGAGTTCACTATAACAAAAAGGTAGCGTCTCCTTCTTTGAGATTAGTGAACTGAACCACAAAACTGAATCTGAGAAGGCGGTGCTTTCCCTTATCATGGTGGAAACAAATCTAAGTTCTCCACCCTCACACCATAGTTCCGAGTTCTTGCCACCGAAATTAAGTTCGTTTAGATTGCCTCTTTTTCCAAGGTTTTTCCATTTTCTATCGGTCCCTGCCATCGATTCCTGTAACGATGAATGAAAAGGAGGATTACACATTACCGCATCAAATTTCTCACCTCGATGGATCGCTCCTTCCAAAATTTGTTGCGGGGAGCTTTGCTTGCGAATACTTATACTCTGTGTCAGTTTATTTGCTTCAATAATATTTTTTGCTGAACGTAGCGCCAGGTGGTCGATTTCAGAACCAACAAAAGTCCACCCATACTCCTGATGTCCGATTAGTGGATATATGCAATTCGCCCCGGTGCCGATATCTAAAATCTTTACAGATTTGCCGGTTGACAAATTGCCGTCAGGTTTTCGCAAGAGATCAGCCAGGTAGTGGATATAGTCTGCTCTGCCGGGCACAGGCGGGCACAAATATCCTTCCGGTATATCCCATAATTCAATTTTGTAAAAATGATGAAGCAGAGCTTTATTCAACGTTTTAACCGCATCTGCATCGGTAAAATTTATTGATAGATTTCCATGGTCATTTCGGGAAACATATTTTTCCAGTTCTGCACATGACTTGATCAATTCGGGAAAGTCGTAAGCCAAGCGGTGTTTGTTGCGAGGGTGGAGTTGGTGCTTTTCCACTTCAGATTTGCCGGGCGTTGTCATACGGCTAAATTAGACAAATTCCGGACCGCAGTATCAGATGAATGGATATGTTCTTGAATTTGAAATTCCATTTGCTATCATATCAGTCAGGACGACGAATTAAATCTGGCCATTGGACTTAGGACGAGGCCTATTTCGCGTACAAATTCGGGAACCAAATTTCTGTCGCCGGCCGCTTTCCAATCGCCGTTATTTTCCAGCAAAATGAAGCTCCCATGCTCCACCGAATCCAGTTTCCAGGCGTCCTCGCCATTGTATTCCTGTTGCTGGGCATCCATTTCAATATCTGTATTTGTCACAGGGTCGGTTACTTGAATTTTCATGCAGGTTATTTTTTAAGGTCTGTGCAATTCGCATTCCACTATTAGTCAGATTTGTACGCAGGTTACAAAAACCGTTAGGCTGCCCTATTCGTATTTTTCATTAAAACCGTTATGGGCTCTTTCAGAATGCTTCTGCAGCATATTTTTTTATTTAGTATTTATTTATCTGGCTGCAATGCAGCGTTCGGCATGCAGGACTCAGTTATTGCGAATAGAAATATTAATCGTTCGTTTAACTTAATCTATCGGCAAAATGTCAGTCCCGGTTTCTTTGGAAACGAATACGGAAATCCCATCAAAACGTCGCTGTATGCCGATATCAATCCCAATGTCATCGTTCTTAATACAAGCAAATCCAGATTTTTCGTTTTGTTTTCACCTAGAGTGAAACTCAGATTATTAAATGCCCGAAAAGCTCCGGTCCGATCGCCAAGTTATATGCCTGGCTTGAAGGTTTATAGCAGGATAAATACTGATACAGCGCGTCCGCAATTTCTATCACTTGCCTACTCTCATCATTCAAACGGTCAGGATGGTCCGACACTTAATTCTGCCGGTGGTTTCAATCGGGGTTTGGGCAAATTCACCACAAATTATTACACCCTGGATTATACCATTGGCAAAAAACACGTCAGTCTGGTTGAAGCAAGAAGCCAATATGCCTCCTTAGGCGCAGAATTACATACGGGGCTTTTTAACCGGGGATATTCCACAGAACTAAAACACACTTATGGATTTGTAAGGATTAACGGCAGCTGGATTTACGATATTTTTACTGGCAGTCGAGAGAATGATAAGTATCGCACTCACCAACGCATCAATGCTAAATTCACCTACATCACGGATAATTACAACAATTATGCAATCAGTAATTTTCGTAAGCGGCTAAATATCAATGTGCAGTATAATTATCAACCTGGGTTTGCCGATAATGTCGCCTTAGCTATCGGAGCGGGCTACCGCGGTCAGGATGATTATAATATTTATTTTGAGGACAGCTTTTCGTATGTGTCGGTCGGTGTTGTTTACGGTGTAGCATTTGACATGCGAAAGGACCGTCACTAGGAATTCGGGGCAATTAATTAATGCAGGCTATAAATTATCTTGTAAAATAAGATCATTCTATATGCCATTAAACCTATCAGGAACATCAGTGCTATTACTACCGACCCCACCACTGATCTGATATGGCCAGAATTGTAAAACCTTCTCGATGAGATATAAACATACACTCCCAGTATGGAAACATGCACAAAACTACTGATCAGATCGAACGTGCTATCAAACTGTCCAGGCCGGATCCATTTATAAAAAGGGCTAACTACAAATAAAGACCATACTGTGTCGAGGATTATCGTAAAAGTGAAAAAGTGAGTACTGAAGACGAGATGTTCTGTAAAATAATTACGACGCCGGTAAAAGACAGCCATCGAACCGAAAGACAGGACGGGTATGAATAAAGCCAGGAAGGCCTTTGCTTCCACGCCCATTCTCTGATTAAATTCAATAGCTAATGTTCGAAACTCTGCTTCCGACTTGACAAGCGAGAGTATTATTTCCCTTGTTCCAAAATTTGTATAAGGTGTATATTGGTAAAAACTGCTCAGGGGTTGTGCAAAGATATTTATCTCACCAATGGATAAGAAAAACAAAATATTGCAAATAATGAACATGGGAAATGGCTTCATGTAAGGGACTCTTCTGCCTGCGCAAAAATCAATACTTAAATGGCCAGGTTTGAATATTAGATAATAGGCAGTCCGGAAAAATTTATTGTCGAAATGAGTAAAACCCTCGAAAGTTTCTTCTAAAAAATGCCTTATAGAAAAATCGTGTGTGCTGAGTTTTTTTTCACCACATTCTTCACAAAAATTTCTGCGAATTAGATTGTGGCAGCTGGGGCACGTAATGACTTCTGATGCATTAGCGTGATCAGTATTTCTCTTACGAACTGCACTTTTGGCTACCATCGGGAGTATTTCCCTCTAAGATCAATAATACTTTCCGGAAATCAAATGGTGCTGCAATAAGGAATAATTATTGCCTGTTTAAATAAGATCAAATGACCGGGCGTACTGGCAAAGCTCATAATAAGAAGTCGTTTCGAGTTTTTTACGAATATTCTTTCTGTGTGTTTCTACAGTACTAAGCGAAATGAAAAGTTCGGTTGCCGTCTCAGCGGAGCTTTTGCCCAGCGCCAGCTCTTTTAGAACTTCGCACTCCCGAAGACTCAGCCGGGAATACCGCTGGAAATTCCTCCTCAGAAAATTATTCTCATCCAAAACCCGTGCGGCCTTACTGGTCATGTGATGCATTGCATCAATCGGAAATGATATTGTGATTGTATAAAGCGGCTTACCGCTTTCATCTCTCATAAAAATCCTGGAACTGCTCATGTGCCATGTCCAGTCCGATTTTCCTGAAATTCGTACCTGTTGGAAGTAGGTTACTATTTCATCGTCATTGTTTCTCTCAAGCAGGCCAAGAATCTTTGGGACATAATCCTTAGAATCTTCTTCGTTAAAAAATCTCCCGTAATATTCCTGGGCACTCATTTTTGTAACCTCATCAAGTGAAATTTCAAGGCCCTTCAAACCATAGTCAGACATCCAGGAAACTGTCCAATCCATAATTGAGTGAATTATGACAACCCCCGGAAGCTTTGCTGCTCCAGCAGCAACTATTTCAATCTGTTCGTTTAAACTCTCCCTCCCGGTATACGTATTCATAACAATATTTAACAAGGTATATTTTTTATCACAAATCACAAATAAGCATCATCCAAAAACAAATTACGATTGGCTGTATTAAGTCTAATATGGATAAAGAGATTGTTGGGATCATTGCTGGTGTACTTACCGCAGCCTCCCTTGTACCTCAATTTGTTAAATCAATTCAGGAAAAAAAGGTTGATGTGAGCCCCTTAATGTTTCTTCTACTAATTGGAGGCAATGGATTATGGGTATGGTATGGTATAATGCTTGATTCACTCCCGATAATTATTACCAATGCTTTTGGATTTCTAATGGATGTAGTTATGCTATTTCTGCGTTTCAAATACAGCAAGAAATAGGGCGTTCAAATCGACCCGATTAATCAGCACTAAATCATCGTTTCTGAAACTTCTTTCAATTTTTTGAGCACCATTTTCCAATTACCTGTTACATGTTCTTTCTCTTTCTCAGACAATACATTATCCTGAGTGAGTGAAACTTTCGTTTCATTTTCCCCGGCTTCAGACAGGTTATAGGTTACCAGATTGTAATTCTCCGGCTTGTCTTCCTTCCCTCCCATCGAGCTCCAGTAGGTACTCTGGAAAACTTTTCCAACCTGGACTTTTTTAATGACGCCCTTGTCTTTATATTTTTTGCCCTCGTATTCTCCTTCATAACTTATCGGGCTGCCTTCTTGCCAGTCGGTTTTAACTGTTGTTCCCATTAAATACTCTTTGACTAAGGAGGGAGTAGTTATTGCTTTCCAAACCGCGTCCTTAGATGCGCCGATTGTAATTGATGTTTCTGCAATTAAGTTCTCTTTCATGATGATTAAATTTCAAACTTATCCAGAGATATTTTGGTGCTTACGCACATCGGACAACGATTACACAGATATTATTTCGCCAGCCTGAATAAGTGACGCATCTGAGCTAATTTTCAATTTCTCATATCCCGGATTTCCCCAATGGATTAAGTGAATAACACTTACCAGTACAAATGAGTTTTAAAAAAGGATAGTAAGAAGATCCAGACATGAATACTTAACTGCAAGAAGCATAATTAATTACGCGCTGGCGCGACATTGGGATGGGTATTTCTGCCAGACAGCATTTTAGCTCTTGAAAAGGAAGATTTACAACACGCTGCGCCAGGTACCATTTTTTTTGCTGTTGGCTGGCTGACCTGGGCAATTGAAGTTTTTACAGCCTTATTATCCTTCAGCTGTGATGGTTGATAATTTCTATAACCATAAGCCACTGACAAAAAAACGAAAAGTATAATGATACCAGTGTATTTAAGAAATTTACCGTTTACAGTTTTCATCAATGCTAAAGTAGTGTTTTCGGCAAGCAATAATCGAATTTTAATAAATGAGTTTTCACCGTCTTATCCATCCACGGTCGTTCCCGGTGCTAACGAAGTCAAAGTCTCCGAAACTTCCAATCAGGCTGACAATCTTGCCGGACTGGAGGCTTAGTTTAACAGCAGCAGAACTATCAGGCCGGTCAAAGAGGTTCGTTTGCGAGGCGTCCAATTTAATATTCCTGAGATTTCCGGAAATCGCGCCGACTTTTCCTGCGGATACAAATCCGGTAGTTCCATCAGGAAGCTCTACCCGATAATTGTTTTCAGATGCCGAGATTACCCGAAGTATAGTTCCGTTCTTTAATTGGCTAGCTGACTGACCCCCTGTTAATGCAGCATTTCCAGCAGTGCGCAAGGTTGAATTGAGAAACTTTGTTTGAGATATTATTTCCGGAACATTTTTAATTACCGGGTTGATAAATGGCAGTGGGTTGACGGCACCATCGCTGGTATAAATCCCAAAATGAAGGTGAGGAGGAGTGCTTCTCGCGTTTCCGGTATTTCCCATTCGCCCCAGAGTATCACCAACTTGTACGGTCTGCCCATCTGTAACTATTTGCTCATCAAGGTGGGCGTAGTACAATGTAAAGTCTTTACCTTCGGGACGGAGCCATACAACTTTACCGCCCAAATTATTCTCGTTAACCCTGGTTGTTCCGACCGCAATCGCGACGACGGGCGTACGAAAAGCAGAAAAAATATCGACACCTTCATGCTTACGCGAATTGGCATCCCGCCCATCTCCCCAAAAACTTCTAATCTGATTCTTCTGGTAGCTTTTCAATGGATAATCTAAGGACGGGCCTGACGTGATCTCCAAAGTATATTCCCCTCCGGCTAAAAGCTCGGGCTGAAGTCTTAGCACATAAATGCTGGTACGGTTGATATCAGTTTGAAAAGGCTTGCCCAGCGTATCAGCTGAAGCCACTATTTTTAGCCCCCCGTCATCTTCAAGCACCCAAACGTCTGTGTATATCATAAAGCCTTGCAAAGGCTTTTTATGCAACTTTATATTCAGCTTTTGTCCGCGCTCCATCTTAAAACTAAACGCTGCGGCTTGCACTTTGTCCGGCGGAAGATATCCTTTTTCGAGATAAGGTATCTGTATCGAAACGGGCCTCTCCAATATTTCATCGGACATTTCAATCCATGTCTTTCCCATTGCGGTTTTGTCAAGACCAGAGCTTGTCAGGCTTTTCTTATAAGCGTCGTGGGGCGATGTCGGTTGAAAAACGTTAAAAGGACCACTCTTACAGGAGCAGATTAAGAATAAAATGGCCAATAAACTAAAAATTTTGTTCGGGGTGCTAAAATTCATTGTATGCTATTTTCAAAGGCAACAACAACTATAAATGAATGTTTTGGGTTATCCGTACCATCTTATGCTCCCTTACAGCTTATCGTTATTTAGATTAATTAAAAATAATTTTGCTTTACGATTAACTTTCTCTTTATTTGCGGAGCTATTTATAATTAATCTAAATAAACACAATGTACAAATACCTACTTACTCTCAGTTTGATATTAATACTTTCCGGCTTGTCATATGCCCAGATCACATTATCCGGAAAAGTGACAGACAGCCTTGACCGTCCGGTTTCGGGAACAACAGTAAAGCTTACTGAGAAAAACATCAGCACAATAACTAATTCGCAGGGCGCATTTATCTTTAGCAACTTAGCTGAAGGAACCTATAATCTCAACGTATCTTCCATTGGCTATGACACAAAAAGAGTTGCTGTAAGCCTTTCTTCCGCACAAAATTCCTTCAGCATTATCCTTTCCGAACGTATAACCCAGCTCCAGAGCGTTGAAATCATAGGCCGTAAAGAGCAGAAATACAAAAACACCAGTTCCTTCTCAGGAACAAAAACAGAAACTCCGCTTAAATATGTCCCGCAGGCAATCAGCTATGTCACCAAAGAAGTGATTGACGATCAAATGGCATTCAAAACAAGTGATGTAATTAAAAATATTAGTGGAGCATCCAT
>JAZKIH010000132.1:0-4098 GCA_040384965.1 Bacteroidota bacterium
GGAACTGGCGGTGCCTGGTCCCAGATCATGTTTCCTGTGTAGGCAAGCGATGCGGTCGCAAACTGACGCGGCACTGGTGCCCAGCTCGATTTTTCTGTCGATTTCAGGTCAAGCCGGCTGAAATTGATACCCCACTCTGTTATTCCAGGCTTATATCGAATTGATTTAAAGGGAATAGCGGCTTCAAAGATCCACTTATCTTCGTAGTTTTTAACGACAGAAACCCATTTGTTATCCCAACTAAGATCAACTTTGCTGCCATCGTACATAATACCGTCCCACTGGGCGCCCGCTGCATTTGAGCCGAATGAAAACCCATTTGTTTTATCATTGAAAGGGTCCATGAAAAGCAGAAAGTTGTCATTCTTATTGAAGGCAAAATCACGGCGAAGGGATTCAACAAAATACGATCCTGGCTGATGGTAGCATATTGCAATAATGTACAGATTCTCTTTATCGTAGCTCATCATAACATCCGTTCTGACCTTCGCAAAGCTCGTGTCCATGGGCTGAACCATAAAAAAGTTGGAAGCAACGTTAGCGTCTGCCCAGGTTCTTTCATCCGCTACACCGTCTATCCTGATTTCGGAAGATGCTGGCTTTAACTTTAGTTCATATGAAGCATTCTTTTTTTGAGCTATTGTGAAAAGAGGTGAAAAGAGAACTATTAAAAAGAATGCAGATCCGGAGAGGGGGCTCATTTGTACAGAAAGCCGGAAACGTTTTAATCTTCCTTTGACGTGAAGTATGAATGAGGACATCGCTAGGGTTACAGTAATTTCGGTAATGATAAGAGTTTTTAAATATACTTTTGATGTTCAAAAAATTACTCCGCAAAATATTATAGAATAGCCTGACAAATGCGTATTGTTGATGCGCATTCAAAGTTTTAAATTTGCTTTTTAAATAATAATGATGTCTCAAGAAACCGAACACGTACAATGCCTGATAATAGGTTCAGGACCAGCAGGCTACACTGCTGCTATATATGCTGCAAGAGCTGATCTTAAACCTGTAATGTACACAGGCATAGTTCCGGGCGGCCAGTTAACCCAGACTACAGACGTAGAAAATTTCCCCGGTTATCCCGATGGGATCATGGGTCCGGAAATGATGGAGGATTTTAGAAAGCAGGCTGAAAGATTTGGGACGCAGATCCGGTTCGGCTATGTTACTAAAGTTGATTTTTCCAGTGCCCCTCATAAAGTGATTATTGATGAGATAAAGACGATCACGGCTGATACCGTTATTATCGCAACGGGTGCTTCTGCAAAATGGCTGGGCCTTGAGAGCGAACAAAAATATAATGGCTTCGGAGTATCGGCATGTGCTGTGTGTGACGGTTTCTTTTTCAAGGGACAGGATGTTGCTATCGTGGGAGCAGGTGATACAGCCGCTGAAGAAGCTGCCTATTTGTCTAAGCTTTGTAAGTCTGTTCATTTGCTGGTTCGCCGTGATGAATTCAGGGCGTCGAAGGCTATGCAGCACAGGGTTAAAAGTATTCCCAATATCTTCATTCATTATAATACGGAAACCAAAGAAATTCTTGGTGACGGCAAAAATGTAACGGGAGTACGGGTGATTAATAACAAATCAAACGAAGAGACTGTGATTGATGTAAGCGGGTTCTTTGTCGCCATCGGCCATAATCCTAACACTGAAATATTTAAAGGCTGGCTAGATATGGATGAGACAGGTTATCTCATTACTCAGGCCGACAGCTCAAAAACTAATATTGAAGGTGTATTTGCCTGCGGTGATGCTCAGGATAAGTTGTGGAGACAGGCAGTTACTGCTGCAGGAACCGGTTGTATGGCGGCTTTAGAAGCTGAACGTTATCTTGCTGAAAAGGAGCACCCGGCACAGGTTGCTATTTAGTGTTGAGTATCAGGTATCGAGATCGGATGATCAATGGTATGGCCTGATGTTATTCATAGTTAGGCCTGTAGGGATGCTGGGGTACTGCTGACTAGCTTGAATTTTAATTCTTAATTTATGCTCCTTTTCAGGCATTCTTTTTGCACTTAACTTACTATGAACCAATCTATTCTACGGACGAGAACTGCAGTACTCTTAACGGTTACAATAACTACTATCATACTTATACTGGGCTTGTTCTTTTATATAAAAAGACAATTCTTCATCACCCGCACGGAAATCAATGATGATGTCATGGTAGAGAAGATTGTAAGTATGGGTAAGCTGGAACTCGTAAAGTACTCGATGAAAGATGTAATTGAGAAAAAGGAAATCAGGAATATCCTGCCGGATAAAAGAATACTTTTCGTCGCAGTTGGTGAAGTGACTGGCTGTATTGATCTCACGAGAATCAAAAAGAGCGATATCATTCCATCCGGGTCAGATTCGCTGACTGTATTTCTTCCGATGCCTGAAATATGTTATGTCAAACTGGATCATCAACAGTCTAAAGTTTACGATGTGTCAGGTGCCTGGTTTCCTGGAGATTCCAAAGATATGGTGGAAGACATCTATAAAATTGCGGAAAAGCAAATTCTGGATTATGCGAGGAAGCAGAACATTCTAGGTAAAACCAATGAAAATGCAAGGTTGATTTTCAGACCTATGCTTGAAAATATTTCCGGCAAAAAGGTTGGTATACAATTTCGCCAGTAATTATCCTGCTACACTACCTTCCTTATCCATATTTTTTTAAATTTGAGAAAGCCGCATTCCATACAGCTTACTGGCTTAATTTAATTTAAACATGAATTTTATAAAAAGACTCTCAAGTATAGCGTTATTGGCTGTTTTATTTGCATCATGTACTACTGAAGAAAAACCCACAGTTGTCTCCAATAAACCAGCAGTTAAAAAAATAATGGAACCATTTCGCTTTCATAAAGCAATAGAGGTAAAGCCTGGATTAACTCTTGATATTGTGAGTTGGGGAAGAGGTTCAAATTCAGTCGGCGGATACATGATCTTAAGATCAGATTCTACACACTTAAATTACCGTTCGATATCCGGAGAGCTGGATGGCAGGATCACGGATGCCTGGGATATGGATCTTGATTCCGATGGGAACCCTGAACTTTACATCCAATCAAAAGGGGAGGGTGAGGGCTCTTATCTTAACATGTATATCTACGAATACAATGAGAGCGGTTCGAATCAGCAGATTCGGTTTCCAGATCTCGGAAGTACTTTGAAAAAAGGTTACAAAGGCAGTGATTCAGTGTATGTGAAAGACGGGAAATTGATGCGGGAATTTCCTTTATTCAGCACAGAGGACACCTTAAACAAAGCCACTGGGGAAATTCGTAAGTTAGAATACAGTTTAAGGAGCAATAGTTTAAACGTTAAGGAAGTAGAGAAAGATGAAAAGGTTAAAACTGGTAACTAAGATTTGCTGGTGTGCGTTTAGCGATTGACCTTTGGTTTCGCTAGCAGTTTTTCAAAAAAAATCAGGAAGTAGTTATAAAGAAGTCCTCCAATAAAAATCAGATTTCCGAGTCAGCAAACTGTCTCTCCAGTCTCTCCAGATTCTGGATCATTTCTTCTAGTTTCGATTCTTCTTTCTTAATGTAGATACGCATCAATACAAAGTACCATAACGCTATCCAGAGAAAGGTCAAAACTACCCCCGTTATCGTGACCCATAATGATACGAGAAACGCAAACTCTATAAAGTATAAAACAAAACCAGCGGTGAAAAATATCGAATAGATCCGGTATTTTCGGGTATTGAAAATAAATCTGTCGTGTTTGTATTTCTTGAGATAGAGGATATATTCTTCCGGTTTGTTCAGAAAATTATCATAAGTTATACGTCGATAATTCCCGATCAAAGCTATTATGTAGTAAATACAGCAGCACATAAAGATTACCATGGCCAGGTGAGTGGTCCACATGATAAAGGGACTTTCGAGCCAAACATAGATAAGCATACTTGTGGCAAGGATCATCGCCAGCATTTCTAGCAATAATCGGCTCGCAAGGCCGGTTTTAGCCTTGCTCACCTTTTTTAATACATCTTCGTGACTGACTTTCGGCAGCGCTATCTGGTTGTGCCAGATACTCTTCAGTGCTTCAAAATCTTTCATTTTTATTATATAATTCAGTCAGTTTTTGTTTAAT
>JAZKIH010000133.1:0-23368 GCA_040384965.1 Bacteroidota bacterium
CAAAGTGCAGCAGCTACGTTTGCTTCACCGCCACCATACGTTACATCAAAACTGTCGCTTTGTACGAATCTTTTGAAATCAGGAGTTGATAAGCGTAACATTATTTCTCCAAGGGTTACGACTTTTTTAGCCATTGTTATTGTTGTTTAAAGTTGAACAGAAGGTTTATTAATTTATCCTTAAGGATTAAACAAAAATACATTAATGACCCGTATTTGAAAGTTTTTAAGATTCAAAGCCATAATAACTTGAAAATTGTTACTTAATAATAGCAGTATCTTCACGTGATAGAGATTTTACATAAAAAATTTCATAAAATCTTTACTTTAGGGCCTCAAACAAAATTATCACATGAGTAAGAAAGCAGAACTTTTAAAATTAATACCTGAGCAAGGAATTTTACCTCTATATTTTTTCAAAGATGAGGAGACAAGTGTTGAAATACTAAGAGCTTTATACAGTGCAGGTATTCGTACAGTAGAATACACGAACAGGGGAGAAGCTGCTCTTAACAACTTTAAGAGAATGCGATCTGTGATAGATGAAGAAATGCCAGGCATGTACCTGGGGGTCGGAACAATTAAAGACGGTTCGATGGCACAAACCTTCATTGACGCAGGTGCTGATTATATTATCTGTCCAGGATTGGTTGAAAGCGTTGCTGAAGTGGCAGATAAACATGATATCCTGTGGGTGCCAGGTTGTATGACGCCAAGCGAAATCATCCAAGCTGAAACGCTCGGAGCAAAGATGGTAAAATTATTCCCTGGGAATATTCTTGGCCCTGGCTTTATGTCTGCTATCAAGGAGTTATTCCCCAATCTTTTATTCATGCCCACCGGTGGTGTGGAGCTTGATAAAAGTAATATCGAAGGTTGGTTTAAGGCAGGAGTTTGTGCGGTTGGAATGGGAAGCAAACTTGTAAGCAAAGATGTAATGGAGAATAAGAAATATTCTGAACTTACAGCGTCTACAAAGGAAGCTTTGGATATTATCAAATCGCTTAGAAAATAATCGTTACAGTACAATTGAACGAGCCGGAAGACGATATCTTCCGGCTTTTTTTTTAGGCAGTATTATTGTTGTTGTGTTCTAACTTAGAACCAATTTTAGTTCTAAAAATTGGTTTCAAAATTACAATCCGAATCGTGCATATGTATTCTGCGAGATTTTTTCAATTTGAGCAACAGGTTTTTAGCGTCTAAACGTATCTTAACTATAAAAACTTTGGGACATTTTTGCAGGAACAATATAAAGATAAATGTGTAACAGGATAATTTGCGGGCTGGCTCTTTCTGTAATCTTAATATTTTTGTCGCGGACTTCGCGGGCACAAGCTGTTTCAAATGAAGGATCAGAATTCTACGCTGTATTCCCTAGTCATGTAAATGCAGCGGATCAGATGGGTAATGTGATAATCAGGAATAATTTCGCGGAATATTCCATTTTTATTACCGGAAAACAGGCTTCATCCGGAACGGTTTCCGTGGGAGGTGTTAATTTAAGATTTGATCTGGCGCAGGGTAATACTGTAGTAGAAGTAAAAATCCCTCGTGCAAATGCATACATAAGTCATCAGGAAGCAGGTACGGTGCTGTCCAATCGAGCTATTAGAATTACCGTTGATCCAGGTAAGCCGAAAGTTGTTGTTTATGGGCACATATTCGCGGGGAGAAGGTCTGCCGCGTCCTTAATTCTTCCTAAAGAAGCCCTTGGGCAGCAATATTTTACAATGAATTATCAGATCGGCCCGGCAGCAGGCGACCAGTTGAATCGGAATCACATTGTCATAACCGCGGCAGATAATAACACCAGAATTTTTCTTCAGGACAAAAACGGCAAAGATCTGGTATCCGGTGGTGTTCTTCTGCCTAATGTTGGTGATGTTTATGAGTTTTTGTCACCTTCCGATCTCACTGGTACTAAAGTTTTTGTTGATCCTGCAACTTCCGCTTGCAAGAAGTTTGCAGTATTTTCCGGTACCACTAATTCAAGTGTTACCTTACCCACGCCGTGCATCGATCCAATGACAGGTTACGCATCGAGTGATCCCCTATACCAACAAAATTATCCGGTTGAGAGCTGGGGTAAGACATATGGTTTTGTGCCGTTTAGTTCAACCAGTGCAACGGGTGCAAAAGTTAGAACCAATGGTAATTTCGTGCGAATTTTAGCGAAAGAAAATAATACGCTGGTACAATATAACGGTACTCAGGTCGCTTCGCTTAATGCCGGCGAATTTTACACCACCCCCCAGCCAGTTACTGAGCCGGCGTACATAACTTCGAACAATCCTATAGCAATGGCGCAATATGCACTTAGTGTCACTTGCGCCGGTGGATCGGGCACCAATAGTGATGCGGATATGGTTATCGCCAATCCGATTGAATATAATATCAAAAATATAACCCTGTATTCATCGACAAAAGAAGCAATAACCGAACAGTATATCAACATAGTGATCAAAACCTCTGCCGCCGCCTCGTTTAGAATTAACGGATCGGCACCGACGCAAAAGTTCATTCCAATGCAATCTGCACCTCAATACTCTTACCTGCAATTAAATTTAAACTCGTATGGTGCAAATAGCTTCAATTTGTCAGCACAGGACGGGTTCAATGCAATTGCTTACGGCTTTGGGTTCGCGGAATCGTACGCTTACTCTGCCGGTACGAATTTGGCTTCAAATCAATTTGCTTCTGCAATAAGTACAGACACTCAGAAAGAAATTGAAAATGCCTGTAGCAAAGAACCTTTTAATATTAAGGTAACTCTTACTTCTCCGGTATCAAGCCTTTCCTGGCAGTTCGAGGCAAATGGGCCTGTTGAAGAGCAGTTGATAACTACCTCGTCACCTGTCATCAGGAACGGTACAACTTATTATGATTATTATTTCCCGAGAACAATTTCTTACCAGACAGCTGGGCAAAAAACGATAAAAGTGACTGCCAAATATCCGTCCATAGGCGGATGCGCATTAAATCAGCAGCAGATTGATTTGATTTTCGATGTCTATGACCCACCCATATCGAAGTTTAAAACGTCAACTAATTTCTGTGCTGTTACTGACATTCAGTTCACTGATCAAAGTACAGATAATGGCAATGCCCTCACGAAGTGGCAATGGGATTTTGGCGATGGACAGAAATCCAGCGAGCAGAATCCTCTGCATTCTTATGCTGCTTCCGGAACCTATACTGCCAGGCTCTTGGTTGAAAACTCTACGAGCTGTGAGGCGGCTGAGTATTCGCAAACTATCGTCATTACTTCGATTCCTGTTTCGTCCTTTACAGTATCGAAACCGGGTTGCAACAATACTAATATTACCCTCAGCGACAATTCAACTATTCCAGCAGGTACTATTGTAAAATGGAGCTGGGATTTCGGTGATGGTGCCGGGGAGGAAAGAACAAACAATCAGCCATTTGATCATAAATATGCAGTTGGCGGAAATTACAAGGTATCCCTGACAGTTACAAGCAGTTCAGGCTGCGAGCATACATCAGTACAAACGGCTAATGTATCCACGCCGTTTTTAGAAGCGGGACAGGACGTTATCATGATTAGAGGGGGTGCTGTTACTTTCAATGTTAGTGCAACCGGGACCAATCTTCAATATAAATGGAGCCCTTCTATTGGACTGGATCGTGATGACATAAAAAACCCGGTCGCGTCGCCAACTGAGGATACCCGCTACACTCTGACTATTACTTCCGAAGAAGGATGTGTCGTTAGTGACGACATCTTGGTTACGATAGTCGACAAGCCAATTATTCCCAACACATTCACCCCTAACGGTGACGGTGTAAATGATGTTTGGGAAATTGAGTATCTTGACAGTTACCCGGAAGTCCGTGTTGACATATTTAACCGTTTTGGGGTAAGGGTTTATGCTTCAATAGGCTATGCCAACCCATGGTCCGGTACGCTGAATGGTAATGACTTGCCGGTTGGCACTTATTACTATGTTATTGATCCTAAGTTGGGTATCCCGCCATATTCCGGCTGGGTAACTATTTTGAAATAGGACAGATTATTATTGTACTTATTACGTATGTGTGTTATATGACCGGAACAATAATTTCAACAATAGTAAGTTACATAAACAATAAAAAATTGTATATATGCTAGATCGAGTGTCTGGCTTCGCTTGGAGCTGAAAGTAGATATGTGTTGAACGCTCAATGACTGATCAATGAAGAAAGTTTTACTACTAATAATATGTATTGGTTTTATTCAGGTTGCCTATCCTCAACAACGGCCGCAGTATACCCAGTATATTTTCAATAATTTTATCCTTAACCCCGCGATTTCGGGAATCGAGAATTACATTGATGTAAAGGCAGGGTACAGGAGTCAATGGCAAGGCTTGGATGGAGCACCTGAGACATCATATATATCAGTTCATGCGCCTTTAGGAAAGAATTTTTTATATGGCACGTCAACTTCTGTGCCTCAGTCTGGAGGGACTAATCCCAACAGCAGGAGTTACGTACAAACTTACATGGCTTCTGAACCTCATCACGGTATTGGATTTCATGCGGTTTCCGATAGAGCAGGACCAATTTCGAGAACCGATGTCAACGCTACTTATGCTTACCACATGGGCTTAAGCGCAAATGTTAATCTTTCCCTGGGAGTCGCTGCGGGTGTCTCAAAAATATATCTGGATCGTTCAAAAATAACGCTCGAGAACCCTATTGATCAGGCTATTGGAACCGGTGATTACGACCAGCTAAAACCCGATCTAAGTGCCGGAGTATGGTTATATGGGCCACGATATTTTGCCGGAGTTGCTGCTCAGCAGCTTTTAGCAAGCCCGATAGGCTTCAGTGATGATGTTGCTTACGATCAGGGTAAGAAAGTACCTCACCTGTTTTTCTCAGCCGGGTACAAAGTTTATTTGGGAGATGATTTTGCAGCAATGCCCTCTGCTATGGTTAAAATCGTGTCGCCTGTGCCAGCTTCTATCGATGTGAACATGAAATTAGCTTACCGCGATAAATTTTGGATGGGTGCAAGCTATCGTAAAGATGATGCATTCTCAGCTATGGCTGGTTTTAATGTGGGTTCGATCATGAACTTGGGGTATTCTTACGATTTCACAACCTCGGGCCTAAATACTGTGAGCAATGGGTCACACGAAATTGTCCTCGGCATATTTCTGAATAATCGCTACAAAGTTAGCTGCCCGCAGAAGAGCTGGTAATTTCAAGAAGAGAGTTTATAGTAGAATTGCCATACGGCTGGATGCTCGCATCAACATATAACGCCTTCGACTAAGTAATCGTGCGTTATTCTTAACCTATTGAAGCGTCTAGTAATTTATAAGGTACAGATTACAACTCTTTTCTCAATCTCGCTACCGGAATATTCATAGCCTCTCTATACTTCGCAACAGTTCTTCGGGCAATGTTATATCCTTTTTCCTTAAGGATTTCTGTCAGTTTTTCGTCTGCAAGCGGGCGGCGTTTGTCTTCTTTGCCAATACATTCTTCCAGTATCTTTTTGACTTCTTTATTTGACACTTCCTCTCCGCTATCCATTTGTATAGCTTCAGAAAAGAAAGATTTTAAGAGGAATGTGCCGAATTCGGTCTGCACATATTTAGAATTCGCGACACGGGAGACAGTAGAAATATCCATCCCAATTCTGTCGGCGATGTCTTTAAGGATCATGGGTCTCAAATTCTTGTCATCGCCGGTAAGAAAGTATTCATACTGGTAGTTCATGATTGAGTTCATGGTCTTCAATAATGTTTGCTGACGCTGTTTAATAGCATCGATAAACCATTTTGCCGAATCTAACTTCTGTTTTACAAATTGAACCGCCTCCTTAAGTTTTTTATCTTTTTGGGACGTCTTGTCATAATGCTCGAACATCTCCTGGTAGGAGCGGCTAACGCGTAATTCCGGAGCATTTTGTGAATTTAATGTAAGGAACAAAACCCCGTCATTATTGCTGATATGGAAATCCGGAATAATTTGTAATTGCTTTGTGGTTACTGCATTTGAATCACCTGGTTTAGGATTCAACTTAAGAATCTCATTTACGACATCCTTCAGTTCCTCTGAGTCCATATTTAGAGACCGTTCCAGTTTGTCGTAATGCTTTTTAGTAAATTCGTCAAGATACTCCTCAACAACTATCATCGCTTTCTGCACTACATGGCTATGATCCCGTTTCCGTAATTGAATAAGAAGACACTCCTGAAGATCCCTCGCGCCTACTCCGGCCGGATCAAATGACTGGATGACTTTGAGCATCTCAAGCACGTCGTCGTGTTCCGCAAATACGTTCTGCGAGAAGGCAAGGTCATCAATAAGCGAGCTTATTGGCCTGCGGAGGTATCCATCGTCGTCAAGACTTCCAATAATCTGCTGACCGATGCGAAAATCCTTATCGGAAAGCGGAACCAGATCTAACTGGGCCTGTAAGCTCTCAAAAAACGAACTTTGTATAGCTATAGGTATTTCTTTCCGTTCGTCGTCATCATCACCATTCTGATCATACTTTGAACCGTAGTCATTCAAATTATCTTCCTGAAGATAGTCGTCAACATTAAACTCATCCATACTTTCCTGGCTGTCTTCCGAGTTGAAGTTATCGTCGTCCGGATCCCGGTCTGGATACTCCTCAGTTGGTTCGTTCATGTTAGCAAGACTCAAATCTTCAAGTGCCGGATTGTCTTCTAGTTCCTCTTTAATACGGGTATCCAGGGAGACAGTAGGTACTTGCAATAGCTTAATAAACTGGATCTGCTGTGGAGAAAGTTTCTGAAGTAGCTTTTGTTGAAGGTTTTGTCTTAACATGGTATGGTATGATGCGTAAAATTACACAATAATGGTGGGATGAAATAAAACTTGATGAAAAATATCTCCGCCAGCTTGTTGATTTAAGGGTAAGCAATTATTTATTTTGGTTATTAACGTTTTAAACTTAAATTAGATTGAGCCGATAATCATTTAATTTAAAATTATGTCAGTAGTAAAAGAGTTTAAGGAATTTATCTCCAAAGGAAATGTAGTTGATTTGGCGGTTGGGGTTATTATTGGGGCTTCTTTCGGTAAAATTATAACGTCATTAGTGGACGATATAATTATGCCGCCTATTGGGTACATGTTAGGTGGAGTCGACTTTGCTGATAAGAAAATTGTGCTTGTAGATGCCGATACGGTTAATAAAGTGGAGGAAGTGGCCATACGTTATGGAAATTTCATTAACACACTTATCCAGTTTTTGATAGTAGCGATTTGCATTTTCGCATTGATTAAAGCCATTAACTCGCTTAAACGTAAGGAAGAACCCGTGCCGGTGGCTATAGTTGGTCCAAGCAAAGAAGAAGCCCTTTTAACTGATATACGCGATATCCTGAAGAACCAGAAGGGTTGATTCTTAATAAAGCCAGCTATTTTTAATCTGTTGTTTGATTTGTGGAAAATCAATCTTATATTTGCACTCCTGTTTTTTAGAGCAATAATAGATTAAAAGTCATGAAAAGAACATTCCAGCCTTCTCAAAGAAAAAGAAGAAATAAGCACGGATTTAGAGAGCGTATGAGCAGTGCGAACGGAAGAAGAGTATTAGCATCGAGAAGAGCTAAAGGTAGAAAGAGACTATCTGTATCTGACGAGCGTCGCCATAAAGCATAATTTGGGTGTTATTCGTAGCCTTTACGAATATTGCAGATCAAAATCTGCTTTCTGATCAGGCTAAGTAACAATCAAATGTATAGTTTTAGTAAAGAAGAACGGTTATGTAGTGTAAAGCTTATCGACAAGCTTTTCCATAGCGGTTCTTCTTTTTTATTATACCCTTTTCGTATTATCTGGCTGCAGGAACCGCTTCCAGCTGAAAGCCCCGTGCAGGTACTAATCAGTGTGCCAAAGAAAAAGTTTAAGCGTGCAGTCGACAGAAACTTGCTTAAACGCCGTATGCGCGAGATCTACCGCCTTCAGAAAACAGAACACCTTTATCCTTTTCTTCAAGAGCATTCGGTAACAATAATTCTTGGTATTAATTATATTGGTAACGAGATAGGGGAGTATGCGTTTATGGAAAAAAAGTTTAACGCCGCGATTTTAAAGTTAAAAAAGGCATTTATCGAACGCCATGTGGACTAATATCGTTAAACCTGTCTTCGCCAATTTGTTCCTTTTGATAATAAAGATTTATCAAACGTTAATTTCACCTATTCTTCCTAAATCTTGCCGCTTTACACCCACATGTTCGCATTATGGTGTTGAAGCCATAAAAAAACATGGTCCATTTAAAGGTGGCTGGATGACCTTGAAGAGAATAGGCCGGTGCAATCCCTGGGGTGGCAGTGGGTACGACCCTGTCCCTTGATTTTTAACAAATTTTCAAGATGAATAAAAACCTTATTTTGCTTATAGAAACCGCCACCACTTCCTGTTCTGTGGCGCTAAGCTATGATGGTGAAATTATAGCCATCAAAGAAGCTAACGAAAGGAATATTCATGCTAGTCATATTACTCTTTTTATAGAAGATGTAATGAAGAGTGCCGGTAAACAATACTCAGAATTGAAAGCAGTGGCTGTGAGTAAGGGCCCCGGTTCCTATACAGGTTTAAGGATTGGTGTTTCGACAGCAAAAGGCTTATGTTATGCGCTCAACATTCCCTTAATAAGCGTTAATACATTAGAATCAATGGCCGTTGGTCTACTTGGAACTCGGGACTTATCTTCATCAGCTTATCTGATTCCAATGATTGATGCACGGCGAATGGAAGTCTATACAGGTATTTATAAGAACGATTTGACTGTAATAGAGGAGGTGAATGCAAAGATAGTTGACCAATCGTCATTTGACCAGTTTCATGGTGACGAATTGTTCTTGTTTGGCGACGGTTCGGAAAAATTCCAGGAGCTTTTTGCAAGCCATTCAAATATAAAATTTGTTGACTTTGAAAATTCTGCAGCTCATATGGCGTCTCTGGCCAGTAAGAAGCTCATTACAGGAGATATCGAAAATATGGCTTATTTTGAGCCATTCTATTTGAAAGATTTTTTAGCAACCAAGCCCCGTACCTAGGTGCTGTTTTTTACTTTTCTTTTTTCTTGAAAATGCCCTTGAAAAACCGAGTAGACCGAGGCTCGTTGAAACCCGGCACAAAGTTGGCGTTTGCAGGATGCTCAAGCACGCGGCCAAATTTCAGAGCGAATCCCATATAAAGTGACATTGCGGTATATCCAGATGAGTAAGGCCCTGTATCACGCCTGATATCTTTAACCATTTGCAGGGTTTTTAATAGTTGATCGCTACCAATAAAAAATTCTGTGTTGGGAGATTTGATCATGACCTGTCCGCCGATTGCAAAGTATTTACTGGTATTATAATCGGCTGATGCAGTGAATACATAATTACGGTAATGGTAGTTGTTCGTGAGCACAATATCTGCCCCATCATAAAACATACTTTTAGATAATATGAGGTTAGGCTGATAGTTTCCGTAGTCTTTGTTGATCAGCACTTCGGCCTTACCGTTAAGAAGGCTTATATAAGATTTATTTGTTGTAGTGTTGCTTATTCTTTGATCTACGCTATCTAGCAGCCTGCTCCCCGCTGTTCGATTTGATGCGTTCTCAATTTGTATGTCGGTGGCATTGAAGTCATATTCGTAAGAGTTTTCATTCCATCTAATAAAACCAACGTCCTTAAGATTTCCCATGACAAACCACCCGTTTCTGAACTTATAGCTTCCACTCCCGGTAAATGACATACCTGGATTTCTGAAATTTGGCTTTATAGCCTGAGCATCAAAATTATCGAACTTGAAGCTGGACCGTAACTTTCCAGCTAGTGATACGTCAATTAAGTCAAGTTCCTGATCAATAATAAGATCTGAGTCAAGTACCTTAAAAGCAGTATAAGTTATACCACTCAATAAGCTGCCTTTGGCTCCGACAGCCAGTCGTTTTGTGACATCCTTGCGATATGACAGACTAAACTGATGGTAAGACTGGTTGTAGCCTTTGTTATTGAAAAAACCTTTAGCCGATGCGGTACTATTGAACAGGTCATAGTTATCAAAGATGGCCAGAGTTTCGTTGGTCGCTTTAATCCGTCCGTCGTTCCTCACTTGCCAGGATAAACCCAATTCTTGTGATTGTCTAACAGTATGCAGCCATCTAAGGATTAGGATGTATGTATTAGTGTTAAATGCAACTGTATTAAATTTATTCTGCCCAATTGGTATATTATTTCCATTCAGGACGCCATCGTAAATCCAGGGTTTCAAAGCCGGATTTACCGATCCGCTTGCTGCAGCATTAATTGTAAATGTGGGAATGAAAAAATTGAATGCAACCCTTCGGCTCGTATCTATTTGGTAAGCACTCTGCGATGGATTTTCAAATGCATCATACAGTGTCCGGCTATTATACAGATTGAACTGCTGCGCTAATACAGGACCGGCACAACTTAAAATAAAGATTAACCAAAACGTCTTTTTCAAAAATACTGGTTTAGCCCTTGTTAAAAATATTTCGCTGCAATTAACGATTATTTCCTTCACTATATACGAGCGAATCGGAAGAAAGTGCTGCGGTATTTTCATACCCTAGATAGAAATTTGTGAAGAATTGTTCTTTATTACTGGTTAACTGATAGGATAGACCATAAAAATCCTTTAAACCGTATTCCTGACTTTTGAAAATCTCAGGATAATCCTTTTTCAAAAGGCTTTTCAAAAGGTTAGTGGAGTTTTTTAGGTTGAGGAAAAATGATATGTTGCTTTGGTCGGCCACAAGCTGATCAAACCGGGTAAAGCTTTCATTATTATATAAAAATCGATTACTGTTATAGTCATTTAGAAATCGCTGAACAGTACCGGGTGAATTTGAAATTATAAGTAAGTTATCTGTAATCGAAAAATAAGGCTTGGTATATTTTTTAAGAGGATCTCCTAAATAGTAGTAGAATAAGTTTTCATAATTCATTTTCTTGATGGCGTCCGAATGGGTTATGCTAAGCGGATCCAAAAAAAACTGTAGCTGGCGTCCGTTGGATATACGAATAACGGCAAGGTTTTCAAAAGTGGATAATTGCATGTTACTGAATTCCGACCCCCATAAATTTTTAATGTCTCGATCCGGGTTTATACCTGTTTCATTAATTATTAGCTGCATCTGTTCGTCGAGTGCAACCAGTTCTTTCCTAAGCCCAAAAAGGCGTCTCAAGTCTTTGTAAAATACATTATAGTCTGACAAGCCATAACAGATTACATTAGATACACCATATGGGATGATTTTCTTTATCGTGTTTTTTACTGGCTCCTGTTTGAGAAATAAGTTGAGATAACCGTCATGCCTTTTAGTTATCTGAGTAATACCATTGAACATTAGAGCATCACTCTTATAATTAAGATGGAGACTTGAATAAGCTGGGAAACTGCTAAATAAGCCAAAGTTTCCCGTTGGATTTTGGGCAAAAAAAGGCTTCATAAATCCCGGGTCACTATGGTTAATAAATAAGCTGGCGAGCGCATCGTCATCTTTTAATATTGACTCGTTTATCTCTTTTATGTATTCCTTGCTAATTTTTTCTTTATTCTTATCGAGACTGGAAAGGAGCAGAACTTTCGAAAAACTGCCTCTTGCTATTCCGCGATCCAGTCCGATATAGAATGGGTTTTCTATCGCATTGTTCCTTATCTCAATAAATGAGCTGCCTGAACTGATTGCTGTTTTAACTTGATTGCCGCCTTGTTTCACTAAAACTTCTTCGATTTCCGCTAATTCTAAGTTATCCTTTAAAGGCATTACCCATAGCAACTGAAGGCTGTCGCCTGATGTGGGATGGAATGATAGGAATATTTTTTGTCCTTGTGTCGCACTGTAGAGATCCCGGTTATTAAGTAGCGTAGATTTTAACCAGGCGATTTCCTTTTTTTTGTTGTCCCCGTTAATCGCGTCAAATACCCTATAATCAGTGAAGATTTCGTAAAGGCTTCGGTCATTTGAGAAATTAAAGATCAATGATGCGTCATGAGGAATGGTGGCAAGAGTTTTATCATTGCTTCTGCTATCCCCAGTGAGACTAGTAAAATATAAATAAGCTACGGAAAATACAGCAAGTAGTAAGACAGTTGTAATTCCAAGTATTATTTTCATTAAGAAGGCTTTTTACAAAACTATAGTTTTAAGCATTAGCAGACGAACTCTTTGGT
Organism: Bacteroidota bacterium; assembly: GCA_040384965.1. Lineage (GTDB taxonomy): Bacteria > Bacteroidota > Bacteroidia > Sphingobacteriales > Sphingobacteriaceae > Daejeonella. The sequence continues at coordinate 12,192 of JAZKIH010000133.1, forward strand.
CGTTTGTTTCGTGTTAACGTGATTGAAGTTACTTATTTCAAAATTGCTGTTTCAACTATGTTAGGATTGATTCACGGGGGTGCTTCTGAGAGGAAGGTTTTTCAGGAAGCATTTGCATGCTAGATACAGGAAGGCTATTTTTAGCAATCTAAACCATTGTTATGAATAAACGGATAATTGTCATTGCTTCTGTATTCGGAATTTTAGCCGTCATATTAGGTGCGTTCGGAGCTCATGGCTTAAAACAAATGGTTAGTGCTGAAGCTTTAGATACCTGGCATACAGCTGTCCAATATCAATTTTATCACACGCTCGCCATGCTCTTTCTGGCCACTTTTTCACGATTCAAAAGCCGGGCAATCAATGCAGCCTCCTGGTTCTTTACTGCAGGTATTATGTTGTTTTCCGGATCGTTGTACTTGATATCAACCAAAGAACTATTGAACATTGAAAATGGTAGTTTGCTGGGGCCTTTGACCCCGATTGGAGGTTTATTTTTCATCCTGGGCTGGATCTGTCTTCTTGTTGCTACCATTAAGAATAAATAATGCTTGAGTTTCACCAGGCGCAAGACACAACGCGGCAGACAATCTTTGTAGAGGTCATTTTACCTCTTGCTATATCGAAAACGTATACTTATCGTGTGCCTTTCGACATTGCCGGGCAAATTGAGATTGGTAAGCGTGTTGTTGTTCAATTTGGGAAAAGTAAAATATATACAGCAATTATTTATCGGATCTCTGAAACACCGCCTAAGCTCTACGAAGCCAAATATCTTATAGATGTTCTTGATGATGAACCTATAGTAAATCATTTTCAGCTCTCTCTGTGGAACTGGATATCCGACTATTACTTGTGTCATTTAGGTGAAGTGATGCAGGCAGCATTACCAGCCGCACTGAAGCTAGCCAGTGAGACCCGAGTCACGTTAAATCATTCAGCGGAGTTTGAAAAGAGCAGCCTCTCAGATAAAGAATTTCTTATACTCGATGCATTGGAACTGCATTCGGAACTAAGAGTTAGTGATGTAAGCAAGCTGCTGGGACAAAAAACGGTTTTTCCACTGCTGCGATCCCTGTTTGAGAAAAACATTATTATAATCTCTGAAGAGATAAATGAAAAATTCAAGCCCCGAAAGAAGGCCTTTATTACTTTAAATTCCATTTATAACGATCCCGCAAATCGCAAGGCATTGTTTGAAGTTTTGGAACGAGCTCCGAAGCAATTAGAGCTTCTGCTGGCATACTACAAGTTGCAAAAACATCAGCAAGCTATTTCTAAAGCGGACCTGATTGAAACCAGCGGAAGCAGTGCCGCAGTCTTAAAAGCTCTTCTTGAAAAAGAAATTTTTGTGCAGGAGGATAAGGTAGTAAGCCGTTTAAGCACTGAGGAAATTGAAACCTTTTTGAAGTTTGAACTTAATGAAGCTCAGGCTATAGCATTAAACGATGTTCAACAAGAGTTTTTGCACAAGGATGTTGTTCTGTTATACGGAGAAACTTCTTCCGGAAAAACCCAGATATATATCAGATTGATTGAGCAAATGCTGGCTCAGGAAAAGCAAACTTTGTATCTCCTGCCAGAAATTGCGCTTACGACTCAGGTGATCGAACGCCTGCGGGAATATTTCGGAAATGAGGTCGGCATATACCACTCCAAATTTAATGATGCCGAAAGAGCTGAAGTCTGGCAGAAGGTCCTTAAAGGAGAATATAAAATGGTGCTCGGCGCACGCTCCTCAATCTTTCTTCCGTTTCAAAACCTCGGCCTTATAATAGTAGACGAAGAGCATGAGACTTCTTACAAGCAATATGATCCGGCACCAAGGTATCATGCGCGCGATTCTGCAATCTACCTCGCATATCTTCATAAAGCCAAGATAGTGCTGGGATCGGCTACGCCAAGTCTAGAAAGTTTTTACAACTCTAAGATTAATAAATATGGCTTTGTAACTCTGAAAGGTAGATTTGGTGGCGTGCAGTCGCCGCTTATCGAAGTGGTAAGTATCGCAGAAGAAACAAAACGTAAAACCATGCAGTCTCACTTTACATCCGTTTTGATGAACGAAATCAAGGGGGCTTTATCGCGGAAGGAGCAGGTAATATTGTTTCAAAACAGACGGGGTTACACTCCCGTTCTATTGTGCACCACATGTGGCTACACGCCAAAATGTATTAATTGCGATGTCAGCCTTACATTTCATAAAAGCAGTGCAAAGCTCCACTGCCATTACTGCGGCTATAAACAGGAATTGTTAAATGCTTGTCCGGCTTGTGGATCCACGAAAATTGAACAAAAGGGTTTCGGAACTGAGAAGATCGAGGATGAACTCCAGTTGCTCTTTGAAAATGCGCGGATAGCACGTATGGACCTCGACTCCACACGGTCCAGAAATAGTTTTCAACTATTACTTAACGACTTTGAAGAAGGCCGGATTGACATTCTTGTGGGAACGCAAATGGTGGCTAAGGGCCTTGACTTTGGGAATGTCACTACTATTGGGATAATCAGTGCAGATAGCATGCTCAACTATCCAGATTTTCGGGCATTTGAAAAAAGCTTTCAAATGCTTTCCCAAGTATCAGGACGTGCCGGCCGGAGAGCCAAACAAGGAAAAGTAATCATTCAGGCATATGATGTATCTCACAGAGTAATTAGTCAGGTGGTGAGAAATGACTATGAAGAAATGTTTGATACCGAAATTCTTGAACGCCGGAACTTTCATTACCCGCCGTTGTATCGGCTCATTCAATTGGATGTGAAGCACAAAGATCTGTCAAAACTCGTAACTGTAGCCGAGTCATTGGCAGGAATTCTACGTTCGCAATTTGCCGACCGGGTGCTCGGGCCAGAAGCACCGTTGATTGGTCGGATCAGGAATTATTACATCCAAACTATATTGATTAAAATTGAAAAAGAAGGAGTTTCTGTTCAAAAGATTAAATATGCTTTGCGAGATATTCTAACATCGTTTGACGCTGATCCAGCCAATAAAGGCTCGTACATACAAACAGATGTTGATCCTTATTAACTGGTAAATCCCCGAGATTTGAATGGATGATGACCGCTGAAATCTTCCTTTTAAAGTCAATAGCATATAAATGAGAAGTTTGCGAAAATCCCGGCATATGGATGGTTGAAAATGCCACTCTTTTTAAAATTAACCAATCTAATATGCTGGCTTAAGACTATTTTTACAACCCAAAATGGCACACAAGTTAATAGATAATTACCGTGAAAGAGGGGCTCGTAAAAAGCTTGTAGAAAAACTTAAAGACAAGGGTATTGGCGATGAAAAGGTTCTGAGGGCCATCGGTAAAGTTCCAAGGCATTATTTTTTCGACGAAACTTTCTGGGAGCAGGCTTATAAAGATATCGCTTTTCCCATTGGCGATGGACAAACCATTTCGCAGCCCTATACAGTTGCTTACCAAACCGAGTTATTGCATATACGAAAAGGCGATAAAGTTTTGGAAATTGGAACAGGTTCTGGCTATCAAACATGCGTTTTGCTTGAGCTTGGGGCAAAAGTCTACACCATCGAGCGCCAGGAGAATCTTTACAACCGGACTATTCAAGTTTTACCTCACATGGGTTATCGGGCGGAATTTTTCTTTGGCGACGGATCTAAAGGGATAGAAGAGCATGCCCCATACGAGAAGATCATTGTGACAGCGGGTGCACCTCTGGTCCCGCAAGTACTGCTTAAACAATTAAAAATAGGTGGCATTCTGGTTATCCCCGTGGGAGATGAGAAATCCCAGAAGATGATTACGGTTCTTAGGATCAGTGAAAATGATTACGAAAAAATCATTTTGGACACCTTTAGATTTGTACCGCTGGTAGGAGAGCAGGCCTGGTAAACATTGCTTGTAGCAATAGATTAACGTTTCATCGCTCTGGCCATCTCAACCTTGGCGTCACGATCTTTCAATGTTTCCCGCTTATCGTAGATTTTTTTACCTTGAGCCAATCCAATTTCCAGCTTTGCAAAACCTCGCTCGCTCGTGAATATTTTCAGTGGTATTATTGTAAATCCCTTTTCTTCAATCTTGGTGCGAAGCTTTGAGATTTCTTTCTTATTTAATAGCAGCGCTCGATCACGCTTTGCTTCGTGATTGTAGAATGAGCCATGCGAATATTCAGCGATCTGCATATTTCGCACATACAGATTGCCATCCAGAAAGGCACAAAATGCATCATTTATGTCGGCTTTACCCTCGCGAATTGACTTTATTTCTGTACCAAGAAGTTTCATGCCCGCTGTAAAAGTCTCGAGAATGTGATATTCGAAATATGCCCTTTTATTCTTAATATTTATTCCGCTTCCCATAGCTGTGTAAAACGCAAATATCAGAAAGAATTCTGACAAGCGAAATTTCGGGGAATTTAAAACAGTTTATATTTTTTTAGGTTAATCTAAAATAGTATTTTTGTAAATCTAATTCATAATTTACATATGCCTGTATTTTTGTTTTTAGTACTCTAATTCATGAAATTTTATACGTTACTCACCACTTTAATTTTTGTCGTATATAATTGCTTTGCGCAAAGCGGAGGTGTCAGCGGAACGGTTATATCAACGCAGCCGCTTGCATTTGCGACCGTTGCAGTTCAAAATTCCAAACACGGTACATCAACAGATTCTGCTGGCAGATTCAAAATAGAAGGACTACTCCCGGGGAAGTACAACATTATTGTCTCCTCGGTTGGATACAAAACCCAAAGCAAAGCACTGACAGTAGAAGCGGGTCAAAATATTCAGCTCGATTTTATTCTGCTGACTGCCGAAAGCGCCTCATTAAATGAAGTAGTAGTAACTGGGACGATGAAGGAAGTTAGCCGGTTAGCAAGTCCGGTCCCCGTTGAAGTTTACAGCCCCGCATTTTTCAGGAAAAATCCGACTCCCTCGGTTTTTGATGCTTTACAGAGCGTGAATGGTGTCAGGCCCCAATTGAATTGCAATATTTGCAATACTGGAGATATTCATATTAACGGGCTTGAAGGACCTTACACGATGATTCTAATTGACGGGATGCCTATAGTAAGCGGGCTTTCTTCAGTGTACGGCTTGTCAGGTATACCCAACGCTTTGATAGAACGTGTGGAGATCGTGAAGGGGCCTGCATCCTCACTTTATGGATCTGAGGCAGTGGGAGGATTGATCAATATAATAACTCGCAAGCCACAGAACGCCCCGGGTTTTTCGGGAGATGTGTTCACAACGTCATGGGGGGAAGTCAATACAGACATCGGCTTTAAATTTCCTGCAGGCGAAAAAGCTGAAGTGCTCACGGGGATTAATTACTTTAAATATGGTAATAGAATAGATAATAACAGGGATAACTTCACTGACGTGACTCAGCAGGATAGGATATCGGTTTTTCAAAAGTGGAATTTTACCAGACGTGAGAATCGCCAGTTTAGTCTGGCAGCGCGGTACAATTATGAAGACAGATGGGGTGGTGATATTACATGGAACCCTTCCTATAGAGGCGGTTCGGACCGATATGCGGAAAGTATTTATACAAATCGCTGGGAGATTCTGGGCTCTTATCAACTTCCCGTGAAGGAATCGATGACTTTTGCATTTTCCATCAATGATCACGCTCAGAATTCTGTTTACGGCAGTACTGTTTATGGTGCACGGCAGAAGATTGGCTTTGGGCAATTGAGCTGGGACAAGAAGATTAAAAATCATGACTTGCTGTTCGGAGCGGCACTTCGTTATACCTTGTACGACGATAATACACCTGCTACAGCCCTTTTCAATGGAGCAAATAACTCCGATAAAGTTTGGCTGCCGGGGGGTTTTGTGCAGGATGAAATCGCACTAAGCGAAAAGCACAAAGTATTGGTGGGAATGAGGTATGATTATAACTCGGTTCATGGAAATATCTTAACCCCGAGAGTAGCATATAAATGGATCCTCAATGAAAATAACATCCTTCGATTCAACGCCGGAACGGGTTTCAGGGTTGTAAGTTTATTTACAGAAGAGCACGCAGCACTTACTGGTTCAAGGGAAGTAATAGTTACGGAACAACTTAAGCCAGAAAGGAGTTACAATGCCAATCTTAATTTTATTAAGAAAATATATTTTACCGGAGGCAGCTTTATAAATGTTGATGCTTCTGCATGGTACACTCATTTTAATAATCAGATCATCCCTGATTATCAGAGTAACTCGAATCAGATAATTTATAGTAATCTGGATGGATATGCCGTTTCCCGCGGCCTCAGTGCTAACTTGGATATGGTTTTCGCAAATGGAATTAAGGTTCTGGCTGGCGGGTCATTGCTGGATGTTTATTCAAAGGACCAGGTCGCGGGTCAGAGAATAAGACCCATGCTGACGGAAAAATGGACAGGAACGTGGGGTATTTCGTATAAATTGGAGAAATTGAATTTGGGGTTTGACTATACCGGTAACATCTACGGTCCAATGCGTTTGCCGAGGTTAAGTAATTCAGACCCCCGGAGCGGATCTTCTCCTGTTTGGAGCCTTCAAAATATACAGTTTACGTATTCGGGATTAAAAGAGATTGAAATATATGGAGGTGTGAAAAATCTGCTTAACTGGACGCCAGGGCGTTCGGAGCCCTTTTTAATAGCCCGCAGTAATGACCCTTTTGATAAAAATGTTCAAATCGGCGCTGGAGGGCAAGTCATTTCAACGCCATCAAATCCCTATGCACTGACGTTTGATCCGGGATATGTTTACGCACCTAATCAAGGTATTCGCGGATTTCTTGGTGTGAGGCTGACAATAAAATAATTATGCCGACAAAAATCGCGTTTGTTTTAATTGTGTTGTTTTCAGCTCTGCGTTCTGCAGGGCAAAATAAGCCTGTCAGCTTTGAGGATCTCGCAGTATTGCAAAATACTGAAGCAAGGCCGGTGGTTGTGTTGATAATGACTGATTGGTGTAAGTATTGCCATGCGATGCAAAATGCTATGCTTAAAAATCAGCGTATAGCGGCAGTTTTAAAAAGCAGATTTCACACGATATTTCTTAACGCCGAAGAAAAAAAGGATATAATTTTTGCAGGCAGAACTTTTAAATATAACTCGGGAACTAACGAGCTTGCCCGGCAGCTGGCAGCTAATGGCGGAAAAGTTTCCTATCCGACGCTATGTATTCTCAATTCAAAAAATGAGATAATATACCAGCATGAAGGTTATTTATCCCCACCAGCGATTTTGTATACTCTTGAGAAGATATCTGCCGTTAGCAAGTCTATAAATTAGACACCACTACTTTATAATCAAGATTGGGATGTTCACGTTGTGCCGTACAGTATCTACCGTCGTTCCGAAGATCAGATCGCTGATACCCTTGTGTCCGTGAGCCCCCATAACCAGCAGGCCTAATTCCTTTGTCTTCACAATATTTGAAATTGCTTTGGCAGCAACTCCATATCCAATCGCTATTTCAGCACTGTATCCTAAATCCTTTAGATTAAGCTTGTACTTCTCTAGGTTATCGGTGTCACTTTGTGTCTCGTGATCCAGAACTTTTTCGCCGTGGAATCGGGCGCCGGCAGTTTCTACGATATGTATCAGGAGATATTCACTTTCCTTCCCGCCCTGTATCAGAGCATGGCGAATAGTATTAAGGTCATTCTTAGAAAAATCAACCGTAATACCAATTTTGTTATATTGAACATGATCTATATTGCCGATGTCCAAAGCCCCGCCGTGCGGAACATTCGAGAGATTACCGCCATTCTGTTTTCTAAAGATCGGGACGAATATCACATACAATAACAACATACTGACGATTATGATCACTGGAATAACAAATGCGTAGATAACCCACACATTTTCACCGCCACTTACCCAACTGGTTACTTCCTGAAAGACGAGCTTCACGTTTAATCCCACAATGATCAATGCACTTAACCAGGCTAATATTTTTACCCATGGTTTTATAGCATACTCTTTCATCTTTTTGTGATCGGAGTTAAAGTGGATCAGCGGAATAATGGCAAAGCCAAGCTGTAAACTTAAAACTACCTGGCTCAATACAAGGAGGCCGCCAAGGGCTTCTTCACCAAAGTACAGGATAGTGAAAAATGCTGGTATGATAGCAAGAAGCCGCGTTAACAAACGTCTGATCCAAGGTTGGATGCGCAGATTCAAATGGCCTTCCATCACGATCTGACCCGCCAGAGTGCCTGTAATTGTAGAACTTTGGCCAGAAGCAATTAACGCTATAGCAAATAGGGTGGGTGCAAGTGATCCAAAAATATGATCGAGCAATTTATAAGCATCCTGAATTTCGGCCACTTCATGAAGCCCGTTTTTGTAAAATGCAGTTGCAGCCAGAATCAGAATTGCAGCGTTGACAAAGAATGCAAGGTTGAGGGCAATTGTTGTGTCAATCAGGTTGTATTTCAATGCTTCTTTGATCCCTTTACTGGTGCGATCGATCTTCCTAGTTTGCACGAGTGAGGAATGCAGGTATAAATTGTGTGGCATAACCGTCGCGCCTATAATACCGATAGCTATGTAAAGGGCATTCCCTGACAAAATAGAAGGCTTGAATCCAGATAAAACCTCTCCCAAAATGGGCTTGACAATAAACATCTCTGTGAGAAAGGAAATACCAACGATAAACACCATCGAAACAATGAAGACTTCCATCATCCTCATTCCCTTGTTCATCAGAAAAAGCAACAGAAAGGTATCCAGGATTGTTATGGAGATTCCCCAAATCAATGGCAACCCAAAAAGCAGGTTTAGGCCTATTGCCATTCCGATAATTTCTGCCAGATCGCAGGCTATAATGGCAATCTGCGCAAGAACATACAATGGATAGTTTATGTATTTGGGATAAGCATTCCGTGATGCCTGGGCAAGATCAAGACCCCTTACTATACCAAGACGAGCACTTAAAGATTGCAATAAAAGTGCAATCAGGTTTGACATTAACAATACCCAGATCAGTTTGTAGCCAAACTGGCTTCCTCCGGCAATGTCTGTCGCCCAGTTGCCAGGGTCCATATAACCGACACTTACTAAATAAGCCGGACCGATAAAAGCCATCAGCTTTCGCCAGCCGGTTTTGCCGGAAGTGGTTACAGAACCGTGTACCTCGCTTAGTGATTCGTCGTTTTTGCTCATAAAATAACCAGGATATTTTTAGCCACTTCACGGCTAATAGTTCTTTCTTTTATCTCATCGACATTTAGCATGATCGACCCGTCAAATTCGATCAGGTCAGTAACTCTGATTTTGGTACCTAATGTAAGTCCGAGCTTTTCCAGATGTTTTAAGAAAACCGACGAATGTTCATTAACGCCCGAAATAGTTCCCGCCTGACCTTCCTTTAAATCAGATACTTTCACCAGTTTTTTGTGAACAAAGTTTCCCGTTCTGTCAGGTATAGGATCTCCATGCGGATCAGCCGCGGGATTTCCAAGAAAGTCGTCTAGCCGATCTATTAGTGTCGCAGAATTAATGTGCTCAAGCTCTTCAGCAATATCATGGACTTCATCCCATTTAAAACCAAGTTTCTCGACCAGGAAAACTTCCCATAATCTATGCTTGCGAATAATATTTATGGCGGCCTTTACACCGACATCAGTCAATGTCACCCCCTGATATTTTACATAATGGATTAGTTTTTTATCAGCCAGCTTTTTAAGCATGTCCGTAACTGAGGCGGCTTTGGTATTGGTAACCTCGGCAATCGAATTAGTACTTACCACAGTATTATTGCCATCACTCAAATGATAGATGGCTTTCAGGTAATTCTCTTCTGTGAATGAATGCATAAAATGATAATTAAGCAAACCTAATTAAAAATTTAGATTAATCTAAATTTTTAATTAAAAATATATGCAACATTTAAGAGCATTTCTAAAAATAAAATTTGGTTATAGGGTTTAAAACCCTATTTTTGGTCAATTATGGCGATAGAACTTGATAAGATTGATTTTAAGATCCTGAAAATTCTTCAGGAAAATGGACGTATTACAAATCTGCAATTGTCTCATGAGGTTGGATTGTCACCCGCTCCAACACTTGAAAGAGTCAGGAAGTTAGAGCAGGCTCATTACATAAAAAGCTACCATGCCTTAGTGGATGAAGAACTGTTAGGTCTGGGTATAAAAACTTTTATTCAGATCCAACTCGATTTCCATAAGAATAATACTATCCAGGTTTTTCTTGAAGAGATAGCTGCAATAAAAGAGATTACTGAATGTCATCACGTGACGGGTCAGTGCGACTTTTTGTTGAAAGTGTATGTCAAGGACATTAAATCTTATGAAAGGGTAATTATGGATAAGATCAGTAAGATCTCCGTTGTCAAAACCTTTCAAACAATGATGATCATGTCGACAAATAAGAAGGAGCCAGCGGTGCCTCTGGAATATTGATTACCAACTTATAATTCCTTAAAAACAGAAAGGCTTGAACTCAACACTTTAGTCTATTTGCCAATCAATTCCTTTTTTTCCTGCTTCTTCCAAAAGATTGTTGGTCGTTTGAAAATGGCCATTCCCAAAGAAGCCGCTGTGTGCCGAAAAAGGTGATGGATGAGCCGACATCAATACATGGTGCCTGGTTTTATCAATGAGCTCTGCTTTTGCCTGTGCGTATTTACCCCACAAGAGAAATACTAAACCTGATTTATTGTCTGATAAAGTTTGTATGACCTTGTCTGTAAAGATTTCCCAGCCGCGTTTCTGGTGTGAACCAGCCTTATGAGCTTCAACTGTAAGGGTCGAATTTAAAAGCAATACACCCTGTTTGGCCCATGGCGATAAATCTCCATTAGAAGGATACCGGAAATTTTTAAATTCTAACATCAGTTCCTTGAATATATTATGCAGTGAAGGAGGGAACTTTACGCCTTTCTGGACCGAGAATGAAAGCCCATGAGCCTGGTTAACCCCATGGTAGGGGTCCTGACCGAGAATGATCACTTTAACCTGATCATAAGGTGTATGTGAAAATGCATTAAACACGTCTTGGGTCGATGGATAAATAGTTCGGCCCTCAGTTTTGGCGCTTTTGAGAAAAATTCGAAGCTCCTTCATATAATCTTTTTCAAATTCTTCCCGCAAAACTTCTTTCCAGCTTGCTTCCAGGTCAACAGACATAATTTCTTAGATAGATATTGGTTAAGCGCTTAAATAAACGGATATTTGCAGCAAATTTAACAG
>JAZKIH010000134.1:0-80686 GCA_040384965.1 Bacteroidota bacterium
CAAATCCGCCCGGAAGTCGTTGTATAAAGTCTTCGGCTCCAACTTCCTGAGCTGCTATTGCAAGCTGTTCCCGGGTGACCTTCTTATTATTAAGGTTAATATTATTAGCTATCGTATCTGAGAAAAGAAATACATCCTGCAGGACAGTGGCAATATGCGAACGCAGGTAGCTCAGCTCATATTCCCGGATATCCACGCCATCAATCGTTACCGTCCCCTTATTGATTTCATAAAATCGGTTCAGTATATTAATAGTTGAAGATTTTCCTGCACCGGTGGCACCGACAAGAGCAAGTGTTTCACCTGGCTTAACATGAAATGATATATCACGCAATACCCAGTTCTCATCGTTGTAAGCAAACCAAACATTTTTAAATTCAATATCTCCTTTTAGGGTTTCCGGTTTATATTTTCCTGTGTTTTCAGTTTTCTCCTGAGTATCAAGTACATTAAAAATCCGTTCAGCACCAACCATGCCCATCTGGAGAGTATTAAATTTATCTGCAAGCTCCCTGATCGGCCTGAATAGCATGTTGATGAACATAATAAAGGAAACGACTACTCCCGGTGTTATCCTGTCTGCAAGAATTGACTCTGATCCCCACCATACCAGTAAACCTAAAGACATGGCCGAAATAATCTCGACAACAGGGAAGAAAATAGAATAATACCAGTTAGAGCGTATGTGTGCATCCCGGTGTTTCGCATTAATACGTTTAAATTTCCGCATCTCCTGATTTTCGCGGGCGAAATACTGTATAATCTTGATCCCAGTAATATGCTCCTGCAGGAAGGTATTTAGGTTAGAAACCTGGGTACGTACCTCCTGGAATGCAGATTTTATAGCCTCTTTGAAAACATATGAAGCCACAATCAAAAAAGGCATCGGGATCAGTATCACAAGTGTCAGTTCCCAGTCGGTATAAAGCATTACGGCTATAATGGCAACTACCTGAAGGATGTCGCCAATGATCACGATCAGTCCCTCAGAAAATATATCCGCAATTGTTTCCAGATCAGATACTGTACGGGTGATAAGCTGCCCGATAGGTGTGCGATCAAAATATTTCAGCCTGAGACTGCTAATGTGATTAAACACATTTATGCGCAGATCCTTAATGACCGATTGGCCCAGAACATTGGTATAGAAGGTATGAAAGTATTGAACGAAGGTTTGTATAAGCAGAAGACCAACCATCAAAAGGGTCATCTTTAATAATCCCGAGCTGTCACTTTCTACTATGTATTTATCAAGCGTAAGCTGAATTAACCACGGTCTTATTGGCGCCAGACCGGCCAAAATCACAGTCAGTAAAATTGACCAAACAAAAATCCTTCTGTAGGGACCTACATACTGGAATATCCTTTTCAGGAGACTAATATCGACAGCTTTACCGCTAACCTTTGCCATCAGTTGAAATATATGTCAGACGGTGCGAAGACGATAAATATGGATAGGTAACTTCGGTGAGGTACAGACCGCATGCAGGAACAGACTCGCCAGCGTTAGACCTGTCCTTACTTTCTATTATAGCTCTTATCTCTTCAGGTTCGATCTCCTTTTTACCTATTTTCATGAGAGTTCCAACAATTGCCCTCACCATATTTCGCAGAAAACGGTCGGCTGAAATGTAAAAGATCATTCCATTATCAGTTTCCACCCACTCAGCTTTTGAAATCTTACAATTGTTAGTAAAAGTTTGGGTATTAGATTTACTGAAGCAACTAAAATCGCTATAGCCTTTAATAATTTCTGCACCCTGGTTCATCAACCGCACATCCGGAACATCCCGTAGCAGCCAGGATAAATTATGTTTAAAAGGATCCTTCTTAAAATGAATATGATATTCATACGAACGGCTTGTGGCATCGAAGCGGGCATGAGAATCAGGTTTAACCTCTACAATGGATTTTGCTGAGATATCATAGGGCATCAAGGAATTCAAACTTAATAAAAAGCGCGGGTCCATTACGTCGGTTTGGCCCCGGAGGTCGAAATGAGCGAACAGCTGCCTGGCATGAACACCAGTATCGGTACGCCCGCATCCTAAAGTCTCTACATCTTCCCTGCAGACGGTAGAGAGCGCCTTATTCAATACACCCTGAACAGAATTGGCATTTTTCTGGATCTGCCAGCCATGATAGGCAGTGCCGTTGTAAGCAATTTCAATAAAATATCTCTTCGCAGTGTCCAAGATGCAAATGTAATAAGCATCTTATGAATCCTCTCCTATAAATCCTATTTTTGCGCTTATATTCGTCTAAATATTCCATTATATGATACAAAGGATTCAAAGCATCTGGTTATTTTTCGCAACAGCGTGTATTTTCAGCTTATTTCTATTTCCATATCTTCAGGTTCTAAATACCGATGGTTCTGCAAGCCTGATTAAAGTCACAGGTGTTTATCAGAGTATCGCCGGACAGCAGGTACAAACAGAAGGCTTTTTAGCGCTGACAATAGCAACTGTTATACTTGCCCTGATCCCATTTGGCATAATATTCATGTTTAAAGACCGAAAAAAACAGATCATGCTTTGTTATGTGGCGATAGTCCTGGTTATAGGATTTAGCTTCTGGCTGATCCAGACAGCTAAAGGCGTCCTGGGTAATGTAGAGCTTACCGCAGAAAATTATGGAGTTGGAAGTTTAATCCCGTCGATTTCCATCATCTTCCTCATACTTGCTATACGCGGAATGAAAAAAGACGACCGGTTGATTAAATCGGCCGACAGATTGAGGTAGCCGCCTATGGCAGCCTATTAAAAAGAATCAAAAACTTCTTTCTGTACATGAACGTCTATTTTATACATTCATCTGCCAGGTAAAGGACAGATTCATAGTTCTTTCCAACGGCGTCCGACATAGCAATTTCACAAGTTTTACCGGAAGAATAATAACCATCGTATTGCTTAAGTTTTACATCTCCAGCTTCGGGTGCTGTTGCGGCAGCTGTTAATTCAGGGAATAAAAATCCACGATCGCCTGCCATACCACAGCATCCGGCGTTGACCGGAACATGAACGAACTCGGTGAAATGATTCGCAACGGCAACAAATTTGCGTTCGAGTTCCATTTTCTGCAGAGAACATACCGGGTGTAGAACAATGGAACCTTTTTTATCAGGCACATTGGCTGCAGGCATGATGTGGTCGTGTAAATAATCTATGCTGTCAATAATACTGAGCTGATCAAACCTTTGCTTGTTAAGTTCGTCAAGGACCGGCCGGCACTTCTGCAATGTTTGCGAACAGGACGTTACATCAAGCACCACAGGTACCCTTCCTTCGTTTGTAATTCGCCATAATTTGTCTACAGTTTCATTACACTTGGACGCGTATGCCATGTTAAATCCTTTAGACGAAAACAATTGTCCGCAGCAAAGAGCCTCAATTCCCTCGGGAATGATCACATTAATGCCCGACTTTTGAGAAATGCTTAGAAAAGTCTCAGGGATACTCTTCTTATTTTCAGCTCCGCCCATTATCCTTGAAATACAGGTTGGAAAGTATACAACCGAAGTCTGTTCAGCGGTATACTCTGCGATCTTGTCAGAATAATTCCCTTTGATGCGCCCTGTTGTGTGAAGCTGGTTGCTCCATAACGGAAATGCCGGGATAATCTTTTTGATTGTCTTCGTAATGCCGATCATGGAATTTTTCCCAAAGATGTTATTGATCGCGTTACCGCTGGCTAAAGCAAAGTTCACGACAGCTGTAACAGTCCTGAAATTTTTTGAAACCCAAAGCGCCACATTATTGGCAAAATCCGAATGGTTCTCGCGTCGCAAACGCTTAATCAAATCTCCAGTGTTGATGTCAACAGGACAGCTTGTCGCGCAGAGTCCATCGACTGCGCAAGTATCCAAACCATCGTATTGATATTGAGACGACAATTCCTTATGGGTTAACATATCTCCTTTGCTCTTCAGCAAAGCAAGCTCTCGGCGTATAACGATCCGTTGTCTCGGGGTTGTTGTGATATTTCGGCTCGGACATTTATGCTCGCAGTAACCACACTCAATACACCTGTCCACTTCCTCTTCAACAGTTGGAAGCGATTTGAGATCCCGTATATGAGCATCCTTATGTTCATTTATAATAACACCCGGATTTAGTAGATTTTGAGGGTCGATAACGGCCTTCAGCGTCTTCATAATCTGATAAGCGTCACTACCCCACTCCGTCTCCACAAAGGGCGACATATTACGGCCCGTGCCATGTTCGGCTTTAAGGGTACCGTCATATTTTTTTACCACCAAATCGACAACTTCCTGTAAAAAGCGGTCATATCGATCGACTTCTGACGCAGAATTAAATGACTGCGTAACAACGAAATGGATGTTGCCGTCCTTTGCATGACCGAATATGATTGCATTATCATAATGGTACTTCGCAAATAGTACATGCAGGTCAAGTATTGCATCCCCTAGCTGTTCGACGGGAAAGGCAATATCTTCCAGTATAACAGTGGTTCCGCTTGCCCTCACTGCTCCTACAGCAGGAAACATGCCTTTGCGAAGCTTCCAGTATAGTGCCTGCTCAACGGTATCTTTTGTAAAGACTATCGGCTCAAGCAATAAAAACTTTTCTGCATAGGGAGTCAAACTCGCAATTTTCACATCGAGTTCATCGGGTGTATTGGCCTGATATTCCACTAATAAAGCAGCAGTAGGTTCAGGTAGCGTTTTAAGAATTGGCGGAACCCCTTTTGTATTTTCAATAGACCGAAGGGATGCCCGATCCATTAATTCAACAGCCTCTGCTCCTGTTTCGGTAAGCGGCCGGATTGCCTGACATGCCGAGTAGATGTCTTTAAAGTAAATAAAGGCTGTTGATTTGTATGGGTAATCCGCGACAGTTACCATAACTGCCTCTGCGATGAAACCTAGGGTTCCCTCTGCTCCAATTAATAAGTGGGAAAAAATATCTAAGGGATGGGCGTAGTCGATAAACGAATTCAAAGAATAACCGACCGTGTTTTTGGTAAGATATTTCATTCTTATCCGCTCAGCAAGTACTGTATTTTCTGCTATCTGCTGTTTTAAGCTGAAAATGGCTGAGTAAATTTCCGGGCACTCGCGCTCAAATCGCTGATAATCTTCTTCAACTTCTGTCGAGAAACTTTTTCCGCTTGGCAGGATGAAACGAATATGTTTTGTTGTGTGGTAGGAGTTCATGCTTACTCCGCAGCACATTCCGCTGGAATTATTGGAAAGAATACCTCCGATCATTGCTGAATCGATACTTGAGGGATCGGGACCTATCTTGCGTTTGTGCTTTTTGAGGAACACATTTACCATAGTTCCCGTAATTCCAGGCTGCACCCTAACCCGGTTTCCTGAATCTTCTATCTCAATGTGATTCCAATATTGCTTGAGATCAACCAAAATTCCATCGGTGATGGACTGCCCCGATAGACTGGTACCACCAGTTCGAAATGTAACCGGAATCTTGTGCTCATGCGAAAATTGAAGGATCGCAATTATTTCCGCTTCACTAACCGGCCTGACGACTGCCTTTGGCCTCAGGTAGTAGAAACCCGCGTCGGAAGCATATGCTACCAGATCAACCAGCCGGCATTTTATTCTCTCTTTTGGCAAAATACTCTCCAAAAGCTTTCCAATATCCATAAGAAGTATTTAAGCCCTAAAGGTGTAAGAATTTCTAAAGGTTTACAAGTAATTCCTGCACAGATACTCTTTTTATATACTGGCCAACACCCCGGCAGATACCTTTATCGCATGATCGATGTCTTCGTCAGTATGTGCCGCACTGATATACCACAAACCACGTCCTATTACGCGAACTTTTTGATCGTGCATACCCGCGATGAATTTCCCGAGTTTCGCCTTATCAAAGGTCAGTGTGTCCCTGTAATCTTTGGCTTTCTTCATGTCGGTAAAGGCGATGTTAAACATCGGGCCCGGCCCCTGCACGAGTAGACTCACGTCACTTTGTGCGGCGGCTTCCTTAAGTCCGTTCATTAGTTTATTTCCAAGCCGGAACATACGCTCATATGGATTTTCTTTTTCAAGCACCTGGATAGTAGCAAGGGCGGCTGCAATTGTGGGGTTGCTTGAATTCATGGTTCCGGCGTGAATAACCTTCGCATCTTCTATTAAACCTATCCATTCTCTCTTCCCGACGATAGCGCTGATCGGATAACCGCTGCCCATTGCTTTAGCGAAAATCGACATATCAGGTGTAATGCCGTAGTACACTTGTGAGCCACCAAGGCTCATTCTAAATCCGGTGATAACTTCGTCGAAAATCAAAGCTATTCCGTATTGATCGCAAAGATCTCTCAAACCAGCCAAAAAGCCCTCTTCCGGCAAAATACAACCACTATTACACATGATAGGCTCGGTAATAATTGCGGCAATTTCATCCGAATGTTTTGCCAGGGTGCTTTTTAATAGTTCCAGATCATTCCACGGCAAAATGATAAACTCATCTCGGGCGTGATCTGGCAATCCCGCTGTCCACGGATACACATTTGGATTTTCCCTGCTCCCTAAAGCATCAGGAGATGGTGCGGAAATGCCCCAGGCAACATTATCCAGCCAGCCATGATAGTGGCCTTCAAAACGCAGGAATTTTTGCTTTCCTGTTTTAGCTCTTGCCACACGGAACGCCGTTTGAACAGCCTCTGAACCATCCAGGCAAAAACGCATTAACTCTGCCGAAGGTATAATTCTGTTCAGCGTTTCAGCAAGTTCAATTTCTCTAATATGCTGTCCGGCAAATAGCTGACCTTCTTCTGAATATTCGTTCACCGATTTCAGGACATGTGGATGTGAATGACCTAAAATCAGCGGACCCTGGCTAAGCGTGAAGTCAAGGTATTCATTACCGTCTACATCATATACTTTACTGCCATTTCCATGAGTGTAAAATATAGCATGCGGATGATTGTATTTTCTGAATTCTGATGATACTCCGCCCGCCAGGACCTTTTTTGCCCGTGCCAGTAATTCTGCGGATTTTGAGTAACTGATTTGTTCCATGTATGCTTTATTTAGCTTGATTTCTTAAACTTGTCCTTGCTCATCCCTATCCGCCTTTATCAGCCGGATAAGCTCCTTTTCACGTAACCCATTCATTTTCGCGGAAAACGCTTCATTCCACTTATAATAGCCTTCACCGCTTTTATCGCCATATTTGCCTGCAGCTACAGATTCATTCAGCGCGGAATAAGATTCGTTTGCATTACTGATACTTTTGAAAAGGTTATCAGACACCGACTTGAAAACATCTAGTCCTCCCATATCCGCAGACATCAGAGGACCTGTTGCCGGTAGTCTCCGGCCGATTCCAAAAGTCACCGCTGCATCGATATCTTCTTTCGTAGCGATGCCCTGGTCGAGCAGATGCTGAGCCTCACGGAAAAGTGCAAATTGCAGCCTGTTACCAACCAGCCCCGGCACTTCCTTTCTAACTTCAATTGCTTTTTTACCCATAAACTGAAGCAAAGCCATAGTGCGCGAAAACACATCCTCCCTTGTTTGTGGAGAGCGCAAAACTTCTACAAGCGGGATGAGGTGAGCGGGGTTCCAGAAATGAGCAATGATTATGCGCTCAGGATGTTTTGTACCCTGAAGAATATCAGACAGCCGTAAGCCGGAAGTATTGCTTGCCAAAATCACATTGGCATCGCATTTCAAATCCAGTTGGCGGAATAACGAATTTTTTAGCGTTATATCCTCGGGTATGCATTCTATAATGAAATCCGATCCCTCAATGGCATCATCCAGAGAATTTGTAGTAGTGATATTAGTTACAATTTCATCCGCTTCCGTCGGAAGAATGAGTTCATTTATAACAAGCACTTCCAGTTTTTTCCGAATTCCGCTCATACCCGTTTCGGTATCGCTATGTGTCAAACCATACATACGAACCACAACCCCTGACCACGCAGCACTCAACGCGATGGAATGCCCCATCGTGCCAGAACCAATAACCGTTAACCGTTCCATTCTAGAATTCGAAATGCAGTGAAGAGCGGATTATTGAAATTGTATAGTTCCGAAGAATTGAGGTAAATGAAAATTAGGACGGGGGAAGTCGACCACAGCCCAGGTGAGATAATTTGGGTTGGACGTCAAACTGCCGGTCTTATAAAAATTCGCCTTCCATGTTACTCCCTTGGCCGGTTGCGTAAGATTAGAATATTTACGCAGAACAGAGAGAGGCAGGCTATATTCGATAGTCCAGGTTACAGGTTCAGTAATTTCCGGATTCACTTTTTCAGGAAGAGAGTGAGCGATTTGAATCTGCTTAAGCTCGTCTGCAGTTAGTTTTTTCAATTCAGTCATCGGCTTCTCTATGTAAAACATAAGAGGTGTACCGCCGGCATTTATCTCAAGGTTGAAATATTTCAGTGGAAATTGTTCATCAGGAGAGAAAAAGAATTCAACACAAGAATCTCCGGAAACGTTACCATTATACTCGGTCACAACACTTTTTACAAAACGATCCTTCACCTGAAATATCACATATACGTTGGTATCGTCATACATCATTTTAGCCTGAACTTCAGGCTGAAAAGCGGAAACTTTACCCATGTAATTTGAAATATGGATGGGCTTAATTTTCTTCCATTGCGCCTTATTCCAATCAGCATCTAGCTTGAGTTTCTTCTTAAGTTTTTCAACTTTGTAAACGGGTACTTCATTAACCTTCATAGGAACTGTTTTGCTTTCCGGATTATCGGTCGTCTTGCCAACAAAAAATGCTGGCAAGACGATCAATAGTAAATATTTGGCAAGATTCATTTTATGGTGTTTTAGGCATTTCTCTTATTCTCGCGACCTCTTGCGGCTGTATACCGGTCAGGTTGTTTTTGAAGTTAGCCCTGACATATGTAAGTATCAAAGCAATCTGATCATCAGACAGATAGCTGTTTGCTGGCATTACTTCATTGTAACCGACTCCGTTAACAGTTATCGGCCCGCTAAGTCCGTTTAACACGATACTGATTAAACGACGGCGATCACCTTTAACATATTCGGAATTCTCTAGCGGCGGGAAACGTGTTCCATCACCCTTACCATCAGCCTGGTGACAGCTCGCACAGTATGTGTTGTAGAGCTTTGCACCAGCAGCTATTTTTGCTGTATTAACATTGTCTTTAACAATATCAGGCGTCTTAATGTGAGGCTGTGTCTCTTTACGCTTTTGCATTCCTGCAAGCTGCGCCGTTCCAAACTTCTTTTTGTCACCTTTGTACATCACTCTCCAGATCTTTCCCTTTTCACTTTCAGAAAAGTAGAGTGATCCATCTGGTCCCATAGCAATTCCCATTGGACGATAAGCCGCATTACTTGTATTCACGATTGTATCAACACCCGGGAATCCATCAGCAAACACTTCCCAGTCGCCTGATGGTGCACCGTTTTTGAAAGGAACGAACCCAATAAAATAACCTCCCTGAGGATAAGGTGAGCGGATAGTTGAACCGTGGAATGCAATAAAAGCACCATCCTTATATCTTTCCGGAAATTGATTTCCTGTATAAAAAAACAAGTCGTTCGGAGCAAAGTGTCCAGGGAACGCAACTATTGGTTTTAGGTATTTTTTGGTTGGCTCTTTTTTTCCATCGCCCCCATATTCAGGATTCAAAAGTTTCTTATCCTGCATATAATCGTAGTACACATATGGCCAGCCTCCATCAGATCCTTCCGTAACCTTGAAGAATTCTTCTGCAGGCAACAAAGCACTTTGCCATGGATTGTAATAATCTGGGAACTGACGCACGAAATCGTCTCTTCCATGCTGCAATGCGAACAGAGCATTCTCTTTCTTGTTCCATTCCATAGCAACGATACTCCGGATACCAGTTGCGTACCGTACTCCGTCTTTTTGAGTCTGATTTGGTTTGCTGTCGCTAAACTTCCATACGCCCGCATGCTCAGCAAGTTCCGGACAAGGATCCTGACCTAACGAACCAGGCTGGCGATCTTTGATTCCACAAACATCACTTGGAGAACCAAAAGGCACATACATATTACCCTTATCATCAAACGCTATAGGTTTAGCGATGTGAGATGATCCATGCGGATCATTCTTGTAGTCATCTTTAACCAGCAGTTCAGATTTACCTTCAGGGATCAATTTACCAGGAGTAAGTTTTGTACGAAACACCTCTCCCGCTGTAGTGAAATACAGGTAACCCTTATGAATTCTCATGCCAGTTCCATAATTCCCTTCGTCAGGATAATCTCCAAATGACTGGATGATATCGGCTTTACCATCATTGTCTATATCACGCATCGCAATACTTCCCATTTTGTTAATGGGGTTACGCATTTTTACATAAATATCGCCATTAGAATTCACGGCAAGATGTCTCGCTTTGCCAAGAGAATCAGCTACCACTACCGCTTCAAAACCGCCCGGGAGAAACAGTCCGCCATTGTTAGGAGATTTATCCGGAAGCCCACCCGTTCCGTTAGAACGGACAAAACTGATAGTGACCAAACATGCCAAAACTGCGAACACATAAAGTTTCGTTTTAGACCGGGTCGTGTACAAAGATTTGATATTAATTTTCATTTTTTCGGAGTTAAAATAGGTACTGAATAAATATCATGCATATTCTCGACTTTTTACTGATTTTCCAAATAAACGCATGTTATTTATCAGTTATTATTAAAAATATTACCAGCATCTTAACTGTTCAAGCTGAATTATGATTTACTTTTTGTTTTTGAAAGCGTCAGGAATTATGAATTCATATCCTTTTGGCGGCCATGGACCAATGCTCTGCCCGGTTGGCCTCGGATTTACAGGACGAATTGGTTCGTAACCCTCCGCATTATATTTAATTTTCAAGAATGGCGTTTTGATCACTTCGCCCTGTGCCAGCGACCTGATCCCCATATCAATGATCCCACTTGTCATCAGATTCCGTTCTATGGGTGCAGTAGGTTTACCTGTTACAATGAATTTCTGAATATTTAAAGACAGATAACTAAAGTGTGAGTAACTCATACTGTTGTCCAGAACAAATTCTGTAGCCACCGTCTTTCCATTTGCTTTCGCCGCATAGGCCCAACCGGAATTCACATACTCATTCAGCATCAGAATAGAGCCTTTGGTTCCGTCAGAATATTTGACAATTACAGCATACGGAGTTTTTACCACTTCACGCATCGAACCTGTAGCCTTCCCCTGGATGGTATCACATGCTGCGTTGACCAGAGCACCTGAAATCCTTCCTGAATCAATGGCAGCCCATACATCATCTCCTTTCAGCCCTTCGACACTATCCACACCGGTTTCCCCTCCCTTTCTGCGTTCAACCATACATTGAAGTATCTCTGTAACGTGGAAGCCATAGGCATCAAGTGTTGCATATCCTATCGCAACAGCTTCTGATATCTTTGTGCCCAGAGGGTGCTCTAAAGGCTTATCACGCCAGCAATACGGTAAGGACGAACCGGCCATCATGGAAACACCTAATTCCTTACCGCGGTCATAAATCCATTTACTATCGAGCCAGCTATATGATAGTGCCTTGTCTGTAAAAACGGGTACAGATTTTTTGGAGGCATCAAATACTCTGAATATTCGTTCGAGATAATTCATTCGGGGATACAACTTCATACCCAGCCTGTTATATGGATATTCGCCATGCTCTCCAACATAAACAACCGCATCGACAGCAAGCTTATCTCCTCCCAGCATTAATACTTCTTCTACCGTTGCGTAGACCGGAGTGTCATTCATTTTAGCGATCCTGACACCGGTATCATTGGCACCGATTTGCTCAATATATACCGACGCAATTTTCATTTGCGGAGTGATCATACCTTCATCTGCAGGGATACCGAGAAATAATTTGGTTCCTATCACATCGGCATGTGCACTATTCCTGTATATGTGAGTAATGAATGCTATCTTTTTAATTCCTTCCTGACCTGCGAACGCTCTGGACAGCTGTTCAGTTATCGAGGTAATAGTTCCATTTTTCCCAAGTACAAAACCCGGGACAAGACTTAAACCTGCTGCAGTAATTACTGACTTCCTAATGAAGTCCCTGCGTGGATTAGTGCGTTCTTTTTTCATTCTGATCCTTTTATATCGGTTTATTTAATATTTGAAGAATAGTTACCAGCCAACTGCATAACCATTTCTTCGCAAATCTGCACCACCCATAAGCCATCCGCTTTTGCGATCAATTGTGACTCCTTGAGCCCCGCCAACGGTCATAGACCAGTCGCCAAGACTGGTGTCTATTACGTAACCCATGTCTCTCAGGGACTTAATAGTATTAGCAGGAACCCGGGTTTCCATGATTAATTCTTTTGCAGGTACGGAGCCGAGCTCGTCCTTCCATCGGAACCGCGGTGCACTGATTGCGTCCTGAATATTCATCCCAAAATCGATAGCATTTATGGCTACCTGAGGTACAGACTGAAGAATTCCAAAACTGCCTGGAGATCCTACGATCAGCTGAGGCTTACCATCTTTATGAAATTGAAGCATTCCCCCAATACACCATCCCACGGCTTTGCCCGGAACGGCACTGTTGGCCAGACCTTGTTCTGCCGACATCCAGTCAAGAGCACTATTAAACACAACACCCGAATTTCCCGCTACGTATCCGCAGCCAAAACCTCCGCCATGCGTTTGAATGATAACCACAGCGTTACCCCATTTATCTACTGCCGACAAACTTGTTGTGGCGTATTTGTACTTACTCAGGGTTGCAGGATCCGAAGGATCATTAGGCAAATTCAGAGAACTTTTATTTGCCATTCCCGCCTTACGTTCCTTAACCCTTGCAATAACCTTTTCGCGTTGCTTAGAAATATAGGCATCGGACAACAACATATCCACTGGAACAGATACAAATTTAGGGTCACCGATATACTTGTCGGTATCTAATCTGCTCAGGTAATTAGCTTCCAGTAAATGAGCCAGGTATTCTACACTATTGTGGCCCATTTTCTTCAAGTCAAACCCTTCCATGATCTTCAGCACCTGGAGCTGCTGTATTCCCATTCCCGGTGGAGGATTATTGTAAACGGTGTAATCTCTGTATTTGATAGAAATAGGGTCAACCCACTGAACTCTACCTGGCACGGATGCCAAATCTTTCTGAGTAATAAAGCCTCCATCTCTGGCAAAAGCATCAGCCATTTCTTTAGCTATCTCGCCTTTGTAAAAAACATCGATTCCTTCCGCAGCAATCCTCTTCATGGTCTTAGCCAGCGGCTTGTTAGAAAAAATGTCTCCAACTACATATGGATCTTTGTCATTCTTGAGATAGATTTTTCTTGATTCGGCATGAGGAGCTATCCTTTCTACTGTTCCAGCCCACATCGCCTGATCGAACTCAGTAACCGGAACCCCGTTATCGAGGTAATCTATAGCGCTTTCAAAAACTTCAGAGAGAGACATGGTACCATAATCCTTTAAGGCTCTATCCCATCCCGCCAGATTTCCGGGAACAGCCGCTATACGAGGCCCGATAGTTTCCATAGCGCCGTGCCCGGCACCGTCTGCAACTTTAACATCCTTCTTAAATCTTGTAATTTTGAATGATTCAGGCACCCAACCGCCAAAAACAAGAGACCTTACTCTATTTTCTTTCGCTGAATAAAAAAGCATATACCCGACTCCGGCAGTACCAGACATATAAGGTTCCGCAGCATTCAGCGAAGCAGCAGCAGCCACAATGGCGTCGATAGCGTTTCCGCCCTTTATTAAAATTTTCTGACCGGCAAGCGTCGCAAGTGGATTTGCTGTAGCAATCATGCCGTTCTTCCCCAGGGCAGCAGGACGCAGATTATCTTTTGCTGCCTGTGCCCGAACTTGAATAGTTATTAACACGAGGCATGAAATTACGCTGCTAATCAGAAGAACTTTTCTTTTCCAGCTTAAGATGTTTTGACTTTTATTCATAATAGATAGGTTGAAGCCTCCGGACGGGAGGGTAAAATTTAAAACTTTGAGTAAGCAGAATAAGTGTAGTATTCTATCATTGCTCAAAGGGGAATATCGGTTTGCGCCGGTGCTCATAGTTAAAAAGAGTCATATCAGCCTGAGTTACCCCCGCAGTATTTACCTGAATAACTGTCGGACACACAGGTGCATAAGCTGCTATAGGCGCATTTACACCTTTGGCTACAATTGCATCAAAATCTGCCGGTTGCACACCCTGAGAAATTAATTGCTGAAGACTGAAAGGCATGACCCGCAAAGAGGTAAGCATGATCTCGCTACCTTCTTCCGTAGCAACCACAGCCGTTCTGCCCATCTTAAAATTTATCTGCCCGCCATGTCTGGGATTGCTTTCCTGGAATTCGCCATTAGTTATGCGAAGTAGTTTTACCTTCGGCGTACAGGTTTTAATTCCATCCTTTCCTGTCCCAACTATTGCCAGTTCGAATACGTCACCAGGTTTGTAGTTTTCCGCTATCTTAACCGCAGCAGGATCGTAGATACAAACAAAATACTTAAACTTTTTTACCGCTTCAAAAGCTTCCAGAATACAGCAATTATTTGCGGGGCCTCCACCGCCAACATTATCGCCCATATCCAATAATAAAACAGGCTTTTCGCTCGCATCAATCATCTTAAGAGATGAGGGAATGTCATTTTTTTCGCCGACAAAGCTTGCCCGTCTATCAAGAATATATTTCTCTAATTTTCTGGCTGTTTCAAGTGCCGCATCTCGATTCCCATCTGCGACCACTATAATAGATGTTCCCATCTCTTCAACGTCAGCATAAGGAAAACCATGGAGGATGCTCAGCGATAAGATTTCGGGATCCCGGCTTAATTCATCTGCATAAGCATACAGACTTTTGCACGGTTCGTTAGCTGTCAACTGTTGCTCAATACTGATTGCTAATGGAACTTGAACTAATACCTGAACAGGATTTGTTTTACCTTTTAAGAATTGTACCAGCAAATTTGCAGCCTCAATGCCACGCTGTCTCATATCAACATGAGGATTCTGCTTGTAAGCTACCAGAGCATTTGTTGATGATACCATCAGCGGGCTGACGTTTGCATGCAGATCTAGTGTGCCGAAAATCGGGATTGAATCTCCTACTTTTTTCCTCAATACACTCAGCCAATGGCCGTCCATATCCGGGAATTCTTCGGAGACACCGGCTCCATGCGGTATGACCAAACATGCATCAACAGGAAGTACTTTTTCAAGTTCGGCCATTGTGTCCGTAAGCAACTCGTTGTAAGTGTCTGAGGAAATTGTGCCGCCCGGTGTTGCTGAAGCAAACAGGATAGGAATTATTTCCATTCCTTCCCTGTCCATCACCTCCATCATTCCTCCGACTTCATTATGAGCGCTTTCGTACTCTTCTCTTATCGCTTTTCCCCTCAAATAACGTCCGTTCTTAAAGTCTGCCATAACTGTTGGCTCAGGAACAAAAGTATTTGACTCGTGATAAATTCCGAGAAGGGCTATTCTAAAAGACATATAAATTATTCAATTTAAACAATTCAAAATTTAAGCAACCTGCGGTTCCTGCTTCTGCTCTGAAGATTCTGCTTTGGGCGGATTACTATTCCAGTACGATGCGAGAATTGACGACGAAAAGCCCATAATTGGCCCGCAAATAGCGGTCGCAAGACCCACGGTGGCAATCTTACCCATAACTTTCGCGATCCCTGAAACAAGTCCGGCATTCTGTGTCCCGGTTGTAATTGCAATGGTACGGCAATCGTCTTCCGACAATTTGCAAAGCCTTGCCAACCAATAACCAAAGAAAAAACCGAAAAGTATCATCAGAAAAACTACAATGATGAGTTCAATACCAATATTGAGAATACTATCTCTTCCGGCAGCCATAATTATTGCAACAATGAAGGCTACCCCAATCATAGATACCATTGGCATGGCATCGTCAAGCCATTTTGCTTTTCCATGAAGGAATTTGTTAAAAATAAGCCCCGCACCGATGGGTATGAACACCATTTTAATAATTCCCCACATCATCTCCATCACATTTATTTCTATAAATCCGCCCGCCAGAACTTTCATAAGCAGCGGAATGAGGAATGGAGCCAATAGTGTAGTAATTGCGGTAATGGTAATTGCTAATACCACATTTGCCTTTGCCAGGTAACACATGACACTAGCTGTCACAGATGTTGGGGCGCAGCCCAGCAAGATAATCCCTGCCGAAATTTCAGACGGAAATTCAGTGAAACTTGCTAGCACGAAGCCCAGTAAAGGCATGATAGTATATTGCCCGAAAACTCCCACGATAACTGATTTTGGGGATTTTGCAAGTGCAACGAAATCTTTCAAACCCATGGAGCAACCCATCCCAAACATAATCACCTGAATTAGCGGGGTTATTAAGGTGGCAAATTCGAACCCATTATATTGTTTAAAATATTGGGGATAGTACAATGATGTAGCAACTACAGCAAGTATACTTGTCGTAAAAGTAAGACCACGAAGTACTGGAAAGCCTCTAAAACTTGTTGCAAGCAATAAAAGGAAAGCAATGACAAATGGTCCTGCGCCGGCAATGTTATCATTGACGGCCATGTAAACAGCAATTAAAAGACTTAACAATGAAAGGCCCAACAGAACTCTGGGAATAACACTTTTCTTCATCTGATAGAATTAAATAGGTACAACTTAAACGGAAGCTTTCTGTAATTCTTCCCTAACTCTGTTCGCTACTATTTTTTCCTGTCCTGGCTTTAGCTGCCATACGGAAAGTTCAATTCCATCTTTTTTGCTGCCCATAGTGCCTCCTCCCATAACTTCGATACCCGGATTTCCGTTCCATAAACGTTGCTTCAGATCCCGGCCAGTCATTTTAATCACATTAGTATCCCACGATAGATGTAGGGTCGGTGTGTAGTTAGCAATTTCAGGAATGAAAACCTCAGTCTGTGCTCCCTTTACGCTTTTTATTATGCCTACTACAGTGGCCATTCTGTCCTCCCACATTTTCCATTCCTTTTCGTGATCCATTTTAATATGGCGTTCCAAAGCCACATACATAGCAAGTATTTCTTCCTTATTCACTTTATGCCCGCGACAGATACCACTATTCGGCGGTGCACTTAAACGAGCCGCAGCAATCAGGTCTTTCTTGCCCATAAGTATACCTGTACTTTGAGGTCCTCTCATTGCTTTACCTCCGGAAATAGCTACGAGATCAAAACCCATATCGTTAAACTTCCACAGATTTTCGACAGGATGCGCATCCGAAGCAATATCGATCATAGTCGGAATCTTGTGCTTCTTACCCAAAGCTAACCACTGCTCATATTTTATTTCGCCTTTGTTAAGTTCCCTGTTCAGAAACCAAAGCATGGCGGTTTTTTCATTGATAGCAGCCTCAGCTTCCGCATACGTATCAACTATTATCAATGTAGCTCCCGTATTTTTTAAGGCCTGGTGATATCCATTGGCATGCGATTTCTGAAGAATAACCTCCGATTTCATACCCTGTACATTCGGCAATTGCATCACTTTGTTCCGATCCATACCCGTCATAGCGCCTGCAAGACCCTGAACCAATGCCGACCAGCAGCCGGCAGTAACTGTAGCTGCCTCCGCATGACATAACTCAGCGATTTTCTCTCCCACCTTATCCAAAACATCATTTAACAGGACAAACTCCTCAGCTCCCTTTGAAATTGCCTGAGTAACCTCGGGCGGCATTAAAGAAGCTGTTAACGAAGTGCAGACGCACGAAGCGTTTATAAAGGTCTTAAGTCCAAGCTCTTTGAAAAGATCCCGCCCCGCTACTGCAGGTTCTGATTCTTCTGCTAATGCGGCCTGAAAGGGAATTGCACCACCTATCAATCCTCCTGCAATTGGTGCAGCGGAAAGCAATCTAATAACGTCTCTACGTCTCATTTTAAAATTGAATTTATAAATCAGTCCTTCATCTCAACAATCATCTCGATCTCAACGGGAATGTTTCTCGGGAGTGAGCCCAATCCAATAGCCGACCTGGCATGCTTGCCGCTTTCACCAAATACCTCAACCATAAGATCTGAGAATCCATTGATTACCTGCGAATGATTGTCAAAATCGGGAACGGCGTTAACCATACCCAATACTTTTACGATTCGTTTTACATTATTAAGATTTCCTACTTCAGCTTTTAGTGCTTCCAGCAGGCTAATACCGGTTAGACGGGCAGCATATTTCGCATCCTCAAAACTCACCTCTTTACCAACTTTACCGATCATAAATTTCCCATCCGCTTTAAGTGGGCCCTGTCCTGACAAGTACACCAGGTTACCAACTCTGACAGCTCCCACGAAATTCGCAGAAGGCGGTCCCGGCACGCGAAGAGTAATTCCAAGTTCTTTTATTCTGGTTTCAGGGTCCTTTACGACAGATTGTGCATTCACTGAAAAGGAGACCAGAGATCCTGCTAATAATAAAAAAAGTATAAGTGAGATTTGATTTTTCATCGTTTTAAATAAATCATTACTAAAATTTGTAAGCTAATCTGGCCGAACTATTTAGCCATTGGAAAAGACAAAGCATTGAGGTCATAGACAATTCTTCCACCTTTAATAGTCATCTCACACTCCAAAAGATTTTTTCCTTCTTTTTTGAATCTGGCAACATCATAGAATCCAAATTTTCCCTCGCGCAGGTTTAACACTGTGACATCAGCAATGGCGCCTACCGATAGATGTCCAAGTTCTTCGTGCCTGATTGCTTTCGCAGCCGACCACGTACTCGCGCGAATAGCTTCAGTGAGAGGCATATCCATCGCCATGAATTTCGACATTACGTTTAGCTGGTCTTTCATGGCTGAGTTCATACTGCCTGTATGCAAATCAGTACTGATGGTTTCCGGGAAGAAGCCTTGTTGAGTAGCGGGGATAGCCTGCGAGAAAGTAAAACTTCCGCCACCATGGCCCACGTCAAAAATAACGCCTCTCTTACGTGCTTCAAGAACAAACGGCTTTAACTTTTTTGTTTCAAGATCTACAATGGTTTCTTTGGTCTTGATAAGTTCCCCATATGTATGTGTAAAAATATCGCCGGGGCGCATTTTCCTAAGGAATAATTCCTCAAGAGACAGGCGCGGAACTGTACCGCCAAAATCAACCATAATTGGCATGTTCGCCAGTCTTCCAGCTTCTACCGCCCGGTCAACCGCTACCCAATCTGTTTTGTGATAATGGGCCACTTTAATTCCCACAATATGATCTTTGTAATGCTTAGCCACATCTGCAGCCATACCGGCATCGAAGAAGCTATTGTTTTGCTGCTCCAGAGAGTTCTCATCGCCATACATACCTTTTTTGGAAATATTCAAAAAAGCCAATACGCGGGTCTGTACGTTGTCAATTACATTTTTCTTAAAGAGCTCGAACGTTTCAGCACCGGCATCACCTGCATCGACAATAGTGGTCACTCCAACCCGGAAAGTAAATCCATCCGCTGCAAGAGAAGAAAATCCGTTTTCCAGCTGGCCAC
The DNA here is from genome assembly GCA_040384965.1 of Bacteroidota bacterium. Classification (GTDB taxonomy): domain Bacteria; phylum Bacteroidota; class Bacteroidia; order Sphingobacteriales; family Sphingobacteriaceae; genus Daejeonella. Next base: position 19,453 of record JAZKIH010000134.1, read on the forward strand.
CGTGATCAGTGCCCGCAAAAACGTGTCCGTGAATATCAATCAGTCCGGGACTAACGTATTTTCCAGTAATATCAATCACCTGTTTAGCTAGTTTCGGATCAATATTTACTGCCACGGCAGCAATTTTGCCATCCTGGATAGCTACATCCATTAATTTATTAATGCCATTCTTTGGATCGATTAAATGACCGCCCTTTAAAAGCAGGGTATAGGTTTGAGAATAACCGGAAAGGCAAAGCAGGAATAGAGAGAATGTGAGAAATAATCGCTTCATTGAAATTTAGTTTATTTATATGGATGCATTGACAAGTTCTTCTTTAATTCTGCGGGCTACTATCTTCTCCTCGCCGGGCTGAAGACAGTGCATCCCAACGCGGATGCTGTTCTCCTTTTCCCATGAGATCACCTCCACCGAAGGATTTCCCATTCGCAACTTCTCACCCATTTGAGTGTGGGTAGAGTGAATAGTTTGCGGATTCCATGATATTAAAAGAGTCGGCATATTGTTATCTGTGGGAGGTACCACAACTTCTGTCGAGATTCCGGGAATAGACTTTATCACACTGTTGATGTGAGCTATTTTATCCTCCCATTGTTTCCATTCTTTTTTATGATCAAGGTTAATAAACCTTTCAAGTGCAACATACATAGCCAGAATTTCTTCTTTATTAACCTTTTGGCCGCGTCCTATGCCGCCTCTCGGATTATTACTTAATCTGGCTGCTGCTACGAAATCTTTTTTACCCATCAGAATACCGGCGCTTTGAGGGCCACGCATAGCTTTACCGCCTGATATAGCGACAAGGTCAAATCCCATTTCATTAAACTTCCACAAATTCTCAACTGGCGGTACGTCTGCAGCGATGTCGATCATAGTCGGAAGGTTATATTTTTTCCCAATCTCAAGCCATTCCTCATGTTTGATCTGACCCTTAGGCGCTTCCCTGTTCAAAAACCAGAGCATAGCCGTTTGCGGATTTATGGCCTTTTCAAGCTCAGCCCGCGTTTCAACTTTGATCAACTTAACACCTGCTTGTGTGAGGGCATGATCATATCCCAGAGAATGGCTTTTTTGCAGAATAACTTCAGTTTTCATTCCTGTGCCTGCGAGATTCGGCACCTGACTTACTTTTTTTTCATCAAGACCAGTTAGAACCCCCGCCATACCCAATGTCAGGGCAGACCAGCAGCCCGCAGTCACCATTGCACCTTCTGCACGACACAGAGCAGCGATTTTTTCACCAACTTTATCCTGCAATTCATCGAGCTTCACAAATTTCTTAGACGATGAATTGACAGCAGCCATGACCTCATCGGGCATAATTGAGCCAGTCATTGCGGTGTAATTTCCTGCCGCATTAATAAATGTTCGTAAACCGAGCTCTGCGAAAAGGTCACGTTCAGCAATTGTTGCTGAAGATATAACAGGAGCTGCAGCCGCGGTAATGCTACCTGCGAATGGCAGTATTGTTAGTGTTTTTAGGATTTCTCTGCGTCTCATAATGAAATTAATTACTTAAATGAACTTTTAGCGTTTCGTTAGAGGTGACACTATTCCGTTAAGATCATACACGATCCGGCCATCTTTAAGTGTCATCTCACATTCTAATTTCTCGTTGCTTTGCATTTTATAACCAGCAAGATCATAAAATCCAAAGTTTCCCTTGCGCATGCCGAGAACTGCTATATCTGCTATCGCTCCTACCGAAAGGTGCCCTAACTCCGGGCGTTTTATTGCCTGAGCTGCAGACCATGTACTTGCACGTATAACTGCAGGCAGATCCATATCAAGCTTCAAAAATTTAGACATCACACTGAGCATATCTTTCATCGAACCTTTCATACTGCTTATATGGAGATCTGTACTGATCGTATTCGGATGAAATCCAGCTTTAGCGGCTGGTATAGCTTGAGAATAGGTAAAACTGGAACCGCCGTATCCTACGTCAAAAATAATCCCGCGTTTTTGTGCTTCGAGAACAAATGGCTTCAATTTCTGGGTTGCTGTGTCTACAATTGCTTCTTTGGTGTCCAGTAGCTCGCCAAATGTGTGAGTGAAAATATCTCCTGGTCTAAGGTGGACCATAAATAAATCTCTAATAGATAACCTCGGTTTTGTTCCTCCAAAATCAACCATTACCGGAATGTTAGCGATTTTACCAGCTTCTACCCCTCTGTCTACATTGACGAAACTCGGCGATGTAAAATGCGCCACTTTGATACCCACGATATATTCTCTATTTTGCATTGCCACCTCGGCAGCTTTAACAGGATCCATATCAGCAACATTCTGTTCCACCGGTCCGCCTCGCATACCGTCGCCAACAATGTTCAGAAAGGAAAGGACCCTCGTTTGGGAATTATCAATTATATTCTTCTTAAAAATCGGGAAGTCTCTCCATCCAGATCCGCCCGCATCCACAACCGTTGTTACACCAACCCGCTGATAAAAACCGTCTGGCATTACACTGCTGAAACCATTGCTATACATGTGGTTCGGCTCAGTTCCCGCAAAAACGTGCCCGTGAAGATCAATAAGCCCCGGAGTTACGTACATCCCCGACGCACTAACTACCTGAGTTGCTTGCGAAGCATCGATATTTGCGGCAATTTTTGCAATCTTTCCATCTGCAATTGCCAAATCCATTACACTGTTTATATTATTTTTTGGATCAATGATATGACCACCTTTAATAATTATGCTGTAAGGCTTCGACTGGCCCAGCAATGCAAGCGGCAATAAGAAACTTGCAAAAAAAATATAAAATTTTCTCATTTTATGATGTAATCTAGATGACGGCTGCTAGCATTGTGATAACAGCACCGAACATGCGGTTGAAATTATCAGTCTAATCTTTTCCCATTGGAATCCCATCCTTTGGTGAAAAAGTATGATTCAGGAGAGCTCACATAGCGCACCTTTGCCAATTCAGGTGTTTCCAGCTTTTTATGTCCTAATATACGGGATTCAAGTGCAAAGTCTAAAATACCGCTGCTAAGCATGGTGCGCTCAACAGGATATGGAGCCTTCCCGGTTTTGAACATGATTTCCATATTTTTTACCAGGCAGCCAAAGTGGTAATGGGGCTTTCCGGCCTGCAACTTCATTAATGTAGAGAATGGCTTTTGCTGACCTTCAATATCAGCTGCATATGTGAAGTCTTCCACTAAGCCTGTTAATAAAAAGGCCGCTGCTTTTAAGCCGTCATTATAGTCTATAATGAACACTGAAGGATTTTTGACTAACACTCGGATATCGCCTGCAGCACGTGTTTCGCTGTGAGAAAGTGCCTGATCAAAAAGACGCTTTACCCATGCATTTCCATCAATATAATCCCAGCATTCCTGTCCTTCAAGACATTGTACAGATTGAACACCCGTTTCGCCGCCCTTTCTTCTTTCAACAACGGCTTGCAACCCATCGAGAAGGTGAAAACCATAAATGTCCAGGCCAGCGTACGAGACCCCGACTGCATGAGTCTGTTTAACTCCATAAGGTGTATCGATCGCAGGAACACGCACAGAAACAGGAATTGTTGACCCAGCAAGCATTGGAAACTTCAATTCCCTGGAAATGTCAACCATTCGTTTAGCCTGTCTCCAGCTCCATGACAAATGTTTATCATTAAAAACCGGAACAGATTTCTTATACTGACGGAACACATCGGTAATCTTCAGGAACATTTCAAATCTCGGATATAATTTCTGCTCCTTATCATTCATTGGATACACGCCGTGTTCGCCAATTAATATTACACCATCAATTGCAAGACTATCCCCACCTAAAGTCAGCGCATCCGCCACAGTTCTAAAGATTGGAACGTTATACTTCTTTGCTAATGGACGGCTCATATCGTTGTCAGGAATCTGTTCAGTGAATATTGAAACGATTTTTGACTCCGGATATGGAGACATTTGGTCCTGGTTAAATCCTTCGAGGTATTTTCCAAGTATAACATCCGCATGTGAATTTGGACGATATTCAGTGATAATTGCCGCAAGTCGTTTAGGCCCCGACTGAACTTCTGGGTTAGAAACCGGCACTTCTTCGGCACTTAGTGACTGGAACGGTAAAACTGCACCGGCTATAGCACCAGACACGGGCACTACTGAGAGGTACTTAATGAGTTCTCTGCGCTTCATTTACTTTAATGGAAATCTTAATTGTGAATTTATTAAAAACCGGAGAGGATAGAAGTGTTCTATCTTCTCCGGTTATAGAAAATTACTCTTTATCCCACCAAACGCGGCTCAGAAGTGTATTTGCACCACTCTGTCTGGCTTTAGCAGCCTGAAAATTAGCTGTGTTCAGTTGGTCTTCGCTATCAGGCACAATAAATCTTCTAGGAATTCTGCCACCTGTAATGTTACCCGGGTAGTTAGTAGGTGTAAGTGCAGGATAGCCTGTACGTCTCCAATTTGCGAAACTTTCGATCTGATCAAGATAACCTAATATCCATCTCTGGATAGAAATCTGCTCTAATCTAGCATCGAATGATCCGGCAGTTTTATAAGGATTATTTGCTACGTAAGAATTTATTTGAGCCGTAGAAATAAGTCCTCCTGATCCGTAAAGCGACCATTGTCTCATTGCTGCCCGAACTCCATTGTCATAAGCAGCAGCTGCACTTCCACTGTTCCATCCTCTTATAGAAGCTTCAGCTAATAAGAAGTAGGTTTCGGCAGGTGACATTACGATAACCGGAGCATCATACCTCATTACAGTATTGGGATTAGGCTCAGAGTAGGTTTCGAAATCAGCTGGATAAGCTTTGTACAAAGCATTTTGCATACCTCGTTGCAAAGCAGTCGCTGTATCAGCTACATAAACTCCGGATGGTTGTTTAACCCAAAGCACAGCAATAACGTTCAACCTTGGATCTTTAGTTGTGGTTGAATTGCCTTTTAATTGATCAATAAAAGTTTTAGCAAGCTTCGAACCCTGAACGTTCAATGGATTCTGGCCATCAACATAGTCCAAAATTCTCATTTGATTTGAATAAGGATTTCTATTGCTCGCAAGACCACCGTCAGCATATGGAACTTTAGCCATATCCGCGTCGTCCAAAATAGGGCCGCCGGCTATCGCTTTCTTAACCCAGATCTCTGCTAAAGCAGGGTCGATCTTTGTTAAGCGCATACCAAGACGTAACATCATTGAGTAAGCGAATTTTTTCCATTTCACTACGTTTCCGTCATACAATAAATCTGCAGATCCAAACACAGGCTTAGAAGCATTAAAGGAAGCTGCTGCTTCTTCGAGCTCTTTAAACATGTCTTTGTAAACATCGATCTGAAGATCATATTTAGGACTGAAATTCCCTCCTATAGCTTTACTAGCCTCAGAATATGGAATGTCACCGTAAAGATCTGTTAGCTGGTGATAGATATAAACTCTCCAGATTCTCGCGGCCGCTTGTTTGTTGATAGACTCAGCATCCTTTGTATTCGCGATAACCAGCTCAATTTGATTTACAGGACCAGAATATGCAGCCCAGTTGTTCCGCACATAACCCTCTGCAAAGTATTTATCACCAGGTGCAGTTACCTCACTGTAAGTTGCCTCTTGCTGCAACTGCTGATTGATATTAAACCTTGCACCGTCCGGATTCAATCCAACTTGTGTTAGTTGAGACTTAGTGAAAAGGAACAATGGGTTAGCTATTTCATATCCGTTGGGATTCTCGTTCAATTTTGCAAGATCCTTTGTACAGGAACTCACTATGGTAGCAAGAATGGCAGCCACACATATATATTTAAAGTTCTTCGTTTTCATTTTTTAAATTTTTGGTGTGGAGATTAAAACTTAACGATTAAATTCATACCAATTTCACGGAGTCTTGGCGTAGTATTCGAAGACTGTCCCTGAGTATTGTCGATAGTGTAATTTGACTCAGGATCAAAATCTTTGATCTTAGTATAAAGTATCGCCAGGTTTCTTGACACTAAAGAGATATCTGCAGACTGCAATTTCACAAATTGTAATTTGTTAACCGGAAGTCTGTAGCTCAAAATAACGCTACGAAGTTTCACGAAGCTTCCGTCAAATACTGAAGTCTCGAGAGGGCTTAAACTTGCCTGGTTGTTGTAGTATGTGTCCATCTGATCAACTGGCCAAGTTTTAGTGAACGGCGCGCCAGCCTGATCAACTCCAGTAACAGTTAGTCCATTTTCACGGCCTGGAAGAGTTTCCTTCTTCAGTCCGAATCTGTACATATAACGGCTTAGACCAGACTGAACTGTGTTTCCGAATTTTCCGTCCACAAGGACATTCAAAGCAAAGTTTTTGTATCTGAAGTTATTCGTTAGACCCATTGTGGTTGGAGGAACACCAACTCCGTACGGTTGTACCGGGCCAGAAACCTCATAACCGCTCAATCTGTTATATACTCTAACACCAGCAGCGTTGGTCAGATAGGTTACACCCTGGATCGTATTGAACGGGTCTCCTACTCTTGAACCATTAACTGAAGCTACACCCGGCGCTAATTTTAACACTTCGCTCTTATTGTAAGCATAGTTATAGCTAACATCCCAGTTAAATCCTTTTCCCTGAATCGGTGAGCCTGTTAACAAAATTTCAACACCTTTATTGCTCAGTGCACCTACGTTTAACAGTGCAGAAGTATAACCTGAACTGGCAGCTGTTGGAACAGCGATAATATCATCAGTTGTTTGACGACTGTAGTAGGTGAAATCCAAACCTAAACGGTTGTTAAGGAATTGCAAGTCAACACCTCCTTCATAAGTAGTTGAAGTAAGCGGCTGCAAGTCAATATTTGCTAATGCAGAACTTGTGTTTTGTACCGGTCTGCCGATATGACCACCTTGTTCAAATGTGTAAAGCTGGTTAATCTGATAAGGATTCACTGTAGCCTGTCCTACCTGAGCATATGATGCACGAAGTTTCGCAAAACTGATTACGTTCGGCATTTTTATCGCATCAGACAAAATGAAACTTGTTCCATCAGAAGGATATAAAATCGAATTCTTTCCTGGTCTCAATTGTGAGAACCAATCTTGTCTTCCTGTGAAAGTCAGGTAAAGTAAATTCCTGAATCCAAAGTCAGCAGAACCAAATACAGAGTTTTGACCGAATTGCGAAAATTGCACATCAGCTTTCTGAAGTGATAAATTTGAATAGCTTATAAAATTTGGAACAATAAACTCACTACCATTATTAGTAGTACCCTCAATTAGATTTCTTTCGATAGATCCCCCTCCGAGTACATTAACCGTTAAGTTTTTTACGATAGAAGTATTGTAATTCATAAGGAGCTGTCCGGTAGTTCTGTGTGAAAAAGATGCCGAAGAATTATATAATCCTAAAGGTCTTTTCAATGTACCAACCGGCATAAAATCCATCGACTCGAAACGGTCGATATCTCTCATCGCACTAGCTTTTATGAATAAATTGTCAAGGATATTGTATTGTACACTAGCCTGGCCCATGAATCTGTTCTTAGTATCCTTATTTCCCATACGGTTGATAACGAAGTAAGCGTTTTGAGCTTCAGGAACCTGCTGCCAAGGAATTTCCTGAAAAGTTACCGGATCATAACCTGGAGCAAGGCTTCTAATATCTACTGTATTTGCAAGCAGGTTTGCTGTCCACGAAGTATTTCCATCAGCATAACCATTTCCAGGTCTGTTTTTACCACCTTCAAGATTATATTGCATGGTGGCTTCGACGATCAGCTTCTTGCCCAGAACAGACCGAAGGTTTAAATTCGCTGTTTGTCTGTTATAGCTTGAACCCGGATCTAAAGCCTGAGACTCAAGATCTGACAAGGATAAACGATAAGTCAATGCTTCAGAAGTACCTCCCGAAAACGCTGCTGTATTAGTTAAGTTGGTTGCTGGTCTGTAGAAATTTTTCCAGTTATCCTTAACCTGAACCGGAGAATATGGACGCATTACTCCATCAAACTGAATGTAAGGCTGACCATCCATTTTAGCTCCGAAAGATAAGCGGCCGGAACTAATTGACAGTGTTTTTGAAGCTGGCTTGATTCCATCCTGGCCCTGACCATATTCGTATTGAAACTCAGGATACATAGAAGGACTTCCAATAGAATAACTACTATTTATGTCTACTCCTACACCTTTTTGCATTTTACCTTTTTTGGTAGTGATCAATATTACCCCGTTTGATGCCTGGCTGCCATAAAGTGCTGCTGCCGGACCACCTTTCAAAACGTTGATCGTTTCAATGTCATCAGGGTTAATTGCCGCGATACCGTCACCTCTATCTACAATTGTAGACTGCTCACCTAATCTGATTTCGCGGTGATTGTTGCTCATAGGCATACCGTTGATTACGTATAAAGGCTGGTTGTTTCCACTTAAGGAACCATTACCTCTGATAACCACACGACTTGATCCGCCCGGGCCTGTAGCCATACCTGTAGCGTTTACACCGGCAATTTTACCGGTTAATGCGTTGGCGATATTGTTTTCACGAGCCTGAATAAATTCATCTCCTTTAACCTCAGTTACTGAATATGCAAGAGCTTTCTTCTCTCTTGAGATACCCAAGGCCGTAACCACAACCTCACTAAGGGCTGTGTTGGCTGCCTCAAGTTTAATATTCAATGTAGTCCTGCTGCCAACTGTAACTTCCTGTGTTTGATACCCGATATATGTGAATACAAGCACGCTATTGGCATTGGGAACGTTAATGGTAAACCTGCCATCTACATCAGTAGTTGCACCAACCGCGGTTCCTTTCAGCTTAATACTTACACCTGGCAAAGTTTCGCCCTGAGTGTCACTTATCTGCCCTTTGATCACGATATCCTTTTCGACATCAAAGATCTGAACCGCAGGAAGAGTCGATTCTGGACTTGTTTCAATAAACATCTTTCTTGAAACAAGTATAGTTTTGCTTCTGATACTGTATTCAAGAGGTTGATCTTTAAAAACGGCTGTTAACACTGTTGAAAGATCCTCGCTAACAACATTCAATGTAACGGGTCTTGCAAGGTTGATCAATTCCTTCTGAAAAAAGAAACCATATCCGGTTTGCTTTTTGATTGTCGAAAGCACTTTCTCAATAGGCACATTTTCTCCACTGTAGGTAACTTTCTGGGAGAAGCCTTCAGCACGAACATTTAATATTAACACTACAAGAAGAATGAATGTTAGCTTCATAGCAAGGAGAATTGAACTAAATGTGTCTCTTTGACTACTACCATATGCTAAGGATCGTATCCCGCTGGTAGTTATTGGCTTTAAGTCTAACAATACGGCGTGACCTAAACTGCCTTTAGTTTTAGTAAATAAATTCATAAATTTGTTGGGTTTGGTGGTCAATAAACTATCTCAATAATATTTTTATGAAGACCAGACTTAGCCAGGAGCGCGGCAACGCTTCTGGTTTTTTCTTATGCCTTCTTTCGATCAATTTTTAGGGCATAACGATAACCTCCTCCCCTTCCAATCGAAAATGTACATTGCTTTTTTCAAGAATTCCTAATACTTCCAAAAGTGTTAAATTCGTCGATATTGCACCTGCAAAATGATGCTTAGGCAATATCCCTTCATATCTGGCTGTTACACCGTACCATCTTCCAAGCTGACGCATAACTGTTTCAATTGGAGCATTCTCGAAATAAAAATAACCGTCTTTCCAGGCAACTTCTGTTTGAGTATCTGCTGTGCGACGAACCAAAATGTTTCTGTCGACCTTTGATTGCTCGCCAGGTTTTAAAATCTGGGATTCTTTAGTATTGAGTTCAATAACCCTCACTTTTCCTTCTATCAGTGTAGTGGTAATGGAGGGCTCATCAGAATAAGCGTTAATATTAAAATGAGTACCAAGAACTTCGACTGATTGATTTCCTGAACGAACAGAGAATTTTCTGTGAACATCCTTTGAAACCTCAAAATAAGCTTCGCCTTTCAACTCCACCTCACGTGTATCATTTGTAAACATAACAGGGAAGCGAAGAGAAGATGCTGAGTTTAGCCAAACTTTACTTCCGTCAGCGAGCGCCAACTGAAATTTGCCGCCAACGGGAGTTTCAATCGTATTATAAATGGTTTTAAGATGATCTGATGCCTCATCTGTATTCTTCCTGCTTTGATCAGTAATCTCATAGACAATTATTCCTGCAGAATTTTTATGAACATTAATACCATTTTGATTGATCACAACCCCATTCTTAGAATCATCAAGAACAATCTTTCGCCCATCTGCGAGCGTAAGGATGGCTTTGTGACCACCCGGAAGAATATCTTTTGGTTTTGAAGCTGGTGCTACTTTATGAGAGACAGCGATTTCCGGAGTAATTTTATCGGTATAAAAATATAAGCTTGCGGCAAGCAACAGCAAGACGCTCGCAGCAATTCCTATAGAATAAAAAGCCAGTTTATATCCCCGACCTTTCTTATTTTGATCATCACCTGAAATTTTAGAGAAAATAAGAGCCTTCAGACTGTCTTCGTCCTCCCCCTCATTTAAATCCCATTCCGTTTCATCGGAAATTTCAGTCTGATACCATTTGAATAGTTTGTCAATCTCCTCCTGAGAAGCGGTATTATGTAGATACTTCTCAGTTAAAGCATGGACTTCTTCTTTTTGCATAGGTCACCTTTTGGCTTATATAAGTAAGTACCATAACAGGGGTCACTACCCTTGCTCCAACAGAAAATAAAAAAAATTGTATTGTTAAGGCTATAGAGCCCTAAAAGAAGAAGAAAAATCCATCTTTTAAACTCAGCCGAATGGTTTTCAAACCCTTTGTGAGATGTCCTTCGACCGTCTTCTTCGATATTCCAAGTTCCATGGAAATTTCGGAAATGGATAAACCCGCGTTCCTGCTGTACTTAAACACCAGCCGGCAGTTTTCTGGGAGGAACTCGACAACTTTATTAATGTATTCCTGGGTAAATCTGGCTTCCAGCTGATCTTCGCTCAGGGTCGATAATTCGTCTTTGCAGTTCTGAGATTCGATCTCTTGCCTTCTACGCTGCCGGTAAATAAGTTTTAGAACTGAGAATCTTACTGCGGTGGCCAGGTAGCTATTTAGAGATTCAATTTCAAGTTCAGCATGCCGGGCCCAGAGACCTGTAAATATCTCCTGAACAACGTCCTGAGCAACAGATTTGTCTTTACTAAAACTATACGCGATGGCGAGAAGGCGCTTCCAATACCTATTATAAATTTCAGCAAACGCTTCATGGTCGGCTGCTTTAAGATATTTAAGCAATTCTATATCCGTTGAAGACTTATAATTCAAGGCGTTGTCAGTTAAGCAAGACCAATATAAGAATATTTCAACAACTCGTTCACATAGTTATTTCCAAAAAAAAGATACAACTTTTTATGCCACGAAAATGCGATCACAGCATTCTGTGTTGCCCAGGAAAGTTTTCATTGCCTGGGCCCACATATTTTTTGCCTATCTACGATTATTTGGCTGGCTGTATTTCTGACATTGAAGAACTTAAACCGTTGAGATCCCACACAACCCGTCCTGAGCGCATAGTAAGTTCGGCTTCAAGCTTTTGAGTGCCTTTTATTTTTGATCGCCTCACATCCAGAAAGCCAAAATCTCCTTTTCTTACATTGAAAATGGAGACATCGGCATCAGCTCCCACGCTCAGATTGCCCAACTCAGGACGGTTTATAATATTTGCAGGATTAACGGTTGCGCGTTCAATTACTTCGTTCAGGGTTAATCCTATATTCAGGAACTTCGAAAGCAGATTGGTCATATCTTTCATTCCGCTATTCATACTCGCAGTGTGAAGATCGGAACTGATAACATCGGGCTTGAACCCCTGCTGAATAGAAGGGATAGCCTGACGCCAGGTGAAAGCACCGCCACCGTGGCCCACATCAAATTTTATACCCCGCTTCTGTGCTTCAAAAATAAAAGGTTTCACTTTTCCATTGGCATCTGCAACAGTTTCACGATCCTCAGGACCATATGAGTATGTATGGGTGAATATATCGCCAGGACGAAGATGTTTCAAAAACAGATCTTTTATTGAATTTGGAGGAGTGTGTTCGCCAAAATCAACCATCACGGGTACTTTAGCTAAAGTTCCACTTTCTACAGCTTTGTCAACTGATGTGAAGCCGCCCCAGTAGTGAGCTGATTTAAGCCCTACCAGAATTTGAGGAAATTGCTTGCTTATCATATAAGCATTCATCTCAGGATTCATGTCGCTCACGTCCTGTTCTTCAAACCTCCCGTACATTCCTGTTCCCACAACATTTAACAAAGCAAGAACGCGAGTTTGTGCTTTATCTATAGTTTGCTCTTTGAACTGGCGGAAATTTCTCCAGCCTGAAGAACCTGCATCCACGACTGTGGTTACGCCTGCGCGAAAGGTAAATGCATCAACCTGAACACTTGTCTGACCGTTTGCGATATAGGATCCAGGCTCATTCCCATTGAATACGTGGACATGCATATCAATAAGGCCGGGCGTAACATATAGTCCGGTTGCATCAATGACCGTTGAACCAGTGCTGGCCGGTATATTGGCTGCAACCTGGGCGATCTTCCCCGCTTTTATCAAAACATCCATCTTCCCGTCAATCTTATTTTTAGGATCAATTACATGCCCTCCCTTGATGAGCACATCTGGCTGTTGTTGTCGTTGTTGTTGCGCTTGAGTGGAGCCTGCAAAAAAGCAGAATACTATAAGAGTAAAGAATGCGGTTCTGTTTCTAAAGTTTATCATTTTCAGTTTGGTTGATGTCATAGCTGTTTTGGTTGTTATAATTTGATTACTGTGGGCGGGGATTAGTCGCAAATTTTAAGCAGACGGGTTTATCGATTTTAATTTCATTTCCGGTTGAGCTAAGCAAACCCGTTACTTTATTTCTTTTGAAAATTACAACATTGTTGGCATCCATATTCGCGACGAGCACAAAGTTCCCGCTCGGATCAATGGTAAATCCACGGGGTGTTTTGACTGACTCCTTTTGCCGGCCTGCGTATGTTAAACTACCATTTCGCGCTATAGAATAAATGACGATGTCGTTCCCATCTGCGCGGTTAGAAGCATAAAGAAATTTCCCGTCTGGCGAAACATGAATATCAGCGGCTTCTACTTCTCCTTTGAAACCTTCCGGAAGCATCGTGATATACTGACCCGGTTTCAGAGTGCCATTTTTATATTCCATAACCAAGACTTCGGCGGTTAACTCCATCACTACATATACAAATTTTCCGTTCGGATGAAAGGTGAGATGACGCGGCCCAGTTCCTGCTTTCACGGAAACAGACTTCTGTTCGGTAGGAGTAAGAGGAGAAGCATTTCCCGCGTCGTAACGGTAGGTATGAATCTTATCTGTACCTAAATCTGTAGCTAGTAAATATTTTCCGTCTGGAGAAAGGATCGCAGCGTGCACATGCGGTCGGGATTGATTCTGTTTATTAATGCTGCTTCCTTCATACTTAAAGACCTGACCATTCGTGCCCAGACTACCGTCAGATGAAACAGGAATTGCAGACAAGCTTCCAGAACTGTACATACCCGCAAATATGAATTTACCCTTCTGGTCGGTTGATACATAACAGGGACCATCTCCACCAACTGGGACAGAATTGAGCATTGTCATACTACCAGAATCTTTGTTATAAGCATAGGAGTAAGCCTTGCCCTGCCCTCTGCCAGCCTCGCTGACTGCGTATACATACTTGTTATCACTGCTTACTGTCAGATATGAAGGGTTGGGGATGCCTGTCGTAACAGATCGTGGAACCATTTGTCCTGTAACGGTATCAAAGCTGTAAATATGAACACCGTTGGATTTATCGGCATTGGTGTAGGTACCAATAAACAGATCATAGGTTTTCTTCGTCTGCGCATTTGTCGCAGTAATGCTGAAAAGAAGCACAATCAAATACCACTTAATAAATTTCATAATTTATCTTTTACTTTCCGGCTTTTCTGACTTTAGCAACTTCGGCTCCTGTAATGTCACTTGCTTTATTTCCAAAATTCTGTCTTATATAGGTTGAAATCGAAGCAACCGCATGATCGGTAAGAAAACCTTCGTGTGCCGGCATTAATCCGTTCCATACCTGACCATTGACTTTAATTTCACCGTCCAATCCGAACAATATTGCTTTTATCAACCGCTCTTTATCCCCCAGTACCCAATCAGAACCGGCTAATGGCGGGAATCTGCTATCATCGCCTTTTCCATTTCCCTGATGACAACTCGCACAATACGTTTTATACAGAATGCTGCCATAAAGCTCGTCGCCACGATTCAGGTTGTCTTTCACCGGATCAGGATCTTTAATATAAGATCTGGTCGCCTTTCTCTGAGCCATTTTCGCAAGTTGTGCCGGGCCGAATTTTGTCTTGTCACCGTTATACATCACCCGCCATATCTTTCCCTTATTTGAATCGGAGAGGTAGAGTGACCCGTCAGGTCCTTCAGCAAGGCCCATCGGGCGATATTTTGCATCACTCGTATTCACCACTGTATCAACAACCGTAAATCCATCCGCAAACACTTCCCATGGCTGAGCGGATCCATCTTTGTTGAACGGCACAAAACAGACAATATATCCGGCTTGAGGATATGGCGATCGGTCAGTAGAACCGTGCAGGGCAACAAACGCCCCCTGTTTATACCTTGCCGGGAATTGATTCCCCTTATAGAACAAAACATCCATCGGAGCCCAATGGCCAGGAAATCCCATTACAGGCTGGGTAAACTTAGCTGCGCGGCCATCAGTCGCTTTACTATTGCCACCATATCCCGGCTGTAAAACATTCTTTTTTAGCATGTGATCATAATAAGCATATGGCCATCCAAAATCAGATCCCTCGGTTACACGCAATAGTGGTTCCGATGGTAAGACAGCTGCCTGCCATGGCGTGAACAGGTCGGGATAAATTGTGTGAAAGTTATCAATACCATTCATAACAGCATACAGTTTGTCATCCGCATCATTCCAGGTCATGCCAACTACACTGCGTATGCCCGTAGCATATCTTACACCATCATCCTGAGTCTGATTCAATTTATTCGCATCGAATTTCCATATCCCTCCATGTTTGACCAGTTCAGGCGAAGGATCGAGTCCTTTACCATTCGGTATACCGATCGGACCATATTTCGCCAAATCCTGGCCAGCATCAGACGGGGATCCAAAAGGGACGTACATATTACCTTTTTTATCAAACCCGAGGGGCTTCGTCGTATGCCAGTTCCTGGCAACATTAGGATCCATATCTGTTAATACAACTTCTGTTTCACTTGTCGGAACAAGTTCACCTGCTTTAAGCTTATTTCGCAAAACCTGCTTCACTGTACTTGTGTAGAGATAGCCATTATGTACAGTTACCCCTACTGCAGAACCACCCACATCAGAGTAATTACCGAATCTTACCACTGAATCGACCCTACCATCGTTGTTCAGGTCTCTCATTCCAATGGTTCCACCCTGGCCTGGCCTTGAAGATCTTAGTTTGGCATATATATCACCATTTGTATTTACAGTTATATGCCGGGTAGATCCAACACTGTCGATAACCACTTTCGCAACAAATCCGTCTGGTAAATAAAGTCCTCCATTTTGAGGATCTGCTTTGGGTAAGACTTTATCAGTTTGAATCAAAGTAAATCCGGCAACTGTTAAAGCAATTGCAATTCCGGCAACATATTTTTTTAACATATTTTAGCTTATATTATCATTTAACTCACTCAATTTTTAACCGGAACTAATCTTACAATTAGCCCGTTGTCTTCCGTTAGGACATATAAAAACTTATCGGGTCCAACCTTTACATCTCTCACCCGGCCAATATTTTCGAGAAGTCTTTCATCGTGACTAAAAACACCGTTTTTGAATACAGCACGATGTAATAATTTAGCAGCAAGTCCCCCAATAAATACATCTCCGGTCCAATTAGGATAACGGTCACTGTAGAGCACAGCAACATCACCGGGCGCAACAGCGAAATGATGCAGAGGAGGTTCCATACCAGCTTTAAAGGGGCTTGCCGAAATAACTGCACCCGTGTATTCCAAACTGTATGAAACGATGGGCCATCCGAAATTAACACCAGGTTTAATTTCATTCAATTCATCCCCACCCAGTTCTCCGAACTCTGTGGAATATATTCTGCCATTCTTTGGATCTGTTACCAGGCCTTCATGTATCCTGTGTCCATACGTATATATTTCAGGCAAAGCGTTTGGAGTATTCACAAACGGGTTGTCTGCGGGGATGCTTCCATCATCTTTGAATCGCATAGTTTTTCCATCCTGCTTCGATAGATCCTGAGCATTCTTTCGGTCGCCTTTCAGCGGAATGGTCAAGTATAGAAACCCTTTCTTGTCAAATGCAATCTTATTACCATACCATTCACCATTACCTCTAAACGGACCGGCGCGATATATCGTTGTTGTATCGACAAGCTTATTGCCTTCTAATTTTGCCTTAACTAATAAAACTTGTCCTGATCCGCCCCGTACGGCCGGATCCACGTAATAAGTCAGGTAAACGAGTTTGTTTTTGGCGAAGTCTGGATGTAACTCAACATCTCGTAATCCTTTTTGAGTGTTTTCAATTAATCCGTCGGCAACACCTCCTCTAATCTGCACAAGCTTACCGTCACGCTGCGCAATCAAAAAGCGATTATCTGGCAGAAATACCATGCTCCATGGGCGTGTTAGTCCTTTAACAACAGTATCGGCCATGTAATATTGGGACTCTGAACGGTAGACATTAGTAACCTGCTTTGGCAACGGAAAATAACTGCCGGGCGACTTGGTATCAATCCGATAACCCGAAACCTCTTTTACGATGTTTGGATTTTCACCCGTGCTCTTCGCAAACTGCCTTACGTAGGCGATTAATTGCCACCGTTGTTCATCAGAAAAAATCGCTTTATAAGAAGGCATAGAAATACCTCTCCCATTGGTAAGTTTCCAAAATAACGCTCCGTCCTTTTGGTCGGCTACTCGTTGACTATGGAAATTTGCGGGAGGAGGGTTGAATTTTCCTGGTGAACCGTCACCAAGCCCATTTTTCCCATGACATGATACACAATATGTACTGAAAAGCTTTTCGCCTTCGCGAATTACCTGGGGGGTAAATGCAACCGGGCTTTTTAGGGTGTCAGCCTCAGCAGGAGCTTTCCAGGGTTCTTGCGTCTGGTATGTGGTTTTGAATGATATTAAAGCTATAGCGCCAAAACCGCACACTATAGACATAAGTACTTTCTTATTCATGATCTGATGAACCAACAATGGCTCAGCGATGAAATCATCGCCGAAGCCAGAAATATTAGTTATTAAAGTTTTACCTGAGTAGTTCCGCCCAATTTTAAATCAATGTCAACCGGTGCATTGGATCTCCATGAGCCCGCGGTGAAATCAGGAATATCAACCGAATTAGAACGATTATTAACTGACCACTCACTTAACGGGAACACAACGCTCCATGTTGCTGCATCGTACACATCCTGATCAAGTGGCAATCCGTTGCGCAAGCAATCAACAACCCGCCAGTCCATCAGAAAGTCCATCCCCCCGTGACCACCAACTTGCTTGGCGAGCTCGCCAACTTTTTTAACGATAGGCGGAGCATATTTCTCCTCAACAAGTTTTGTTTCAGCGGCAGAAAGCCACCCGCGGTGACTGTTGGAAATACGGCCCGGCTCAGGATATTTCAGAGCTGTACCATTAGTGCCACTTACCAAATGAATACGTGAATATGGTCTCGGGGAAGTGACATCATGCTGAATCATGATCGTTCGCCCCCTATTTGTACGTATTGTCGTTGTATTCATATTACCGTTGAAGGTATCCTTACTGAACTGCTTGTAGAAATCATCTGTAGCAGCAAGTTTTTTTGCATGATCAGCCATTTGGAAATCATTGGTCTGCATCGAAACCAAATAGTCAAGTTTATCACCACGATTAATATCCATCACCTGACAAACCGGACCTAAACCATGAGTTGGATAAAGACTGCCTTTTCTGGTAGCATTTTCTTTTAAACGCCACATATCCTGATAACCTGTCTTACTGAAGTTAAGGTCCAGAAGATTATGTATATATGCGCCTTCAGCATGAACTAATTCTCCGAAATAACCCTGTCTTGCCATGTTTAACGTAAGGAGTTCGAAAAAGTCATAACAGCAATTTTCCAGCATCATACAATGCTTTTTGGTACGTTCTGAAGTTTCTACCATTTGCCAGCACTCTTCCACTGTTACCGCTGCCGGTACTTCAATAAACACATGCTTTCCCATTTCCATGGCATATAATGCCATGGGTACGTGCAGATGCCAAGGTGTAGCTATGTAGATAATATCTACGTCCTTCCGGTCGCACAGTTTTTTCCACTCATTTGGGCCACCGGAGTACAGGGTAGGCTTATGTCCCAGGCTTTCTACTTTCTTCTGCACCTTAACTACATTTTCGGTGAGAAGATCAGATAAACCAACAATCTGAACACCTTCACATTTAGTAAGGTTCATGACGTGACCGGGACCTCTTGAGCCAAGTCCGATAAAACCAGCCCTTATCGTCTCGAGCTTTGGTGCGCCATATCCACTCATGTTGAACTGCTGGATGTATGGACGACCGGTTTGAGGATTAGCGAATAAATTGCCTTTGGTTTCACTTGCGAATCCGCTGAGGATACCACCGCCAGCTATACCAAGTCCAGCTAAGCCACCGACCTTCAAAAAGTCTCTGCGATTATTTTTCATGTTGTAATAATTTAGTTGTTGATTTTATCATTGAGCTTTTATATACCGGGAAACCATTTCTCGGCATTTTTACGATATATTTTATCAATTACTTCCTTAGGCAATTTAAGCCCATTGAATGATTCATCGAAATGTGAAACGTTCATTTTATCATTTGTAACAAAAAACTTCCAGTCGCTAACTCTGGTTTCGTGGAATCCCCTGTTTGCTTCAGCAAAATTTGACTTCTCACTAACTCCATTATCTGTCGAATAAATCAACCTATCCTGGTATTTGATCATAAAATCATGGACTTTCTGCCAGTCCTTGGTTGCCTGGTACTGCAAATGGCAAATTCTTTCGGCCATGTCAACCGCAATGTTTGGGAATTTATCAAGACGCTTAGCAAGCTCATCAACACTCCATTCGAGACTTGCCAGGTGGGCGCCTACAAACCGCAGGTTCGGATGTTTTTCCAGCATCCTGTCCCGTGCGTTGACCTGATCTTCATACGATGGATATTCAGGATGCAAATACATATGATACTGGGGATGCTCGCTGAAATAACTTTTGTCGCCCATTACTGTCATCTGATCCACCGGCAACCATGCATTACGCGGTTCCGCTAAGTGACCTAAAAGGGTACCATTATTCTTTTCAATGAAATCAATAATCGGGTCAATCCTTGCATCATCAACCATTACAAACTTTCCGTTCTTATCGCGAAGTTCCATTCCAAGATTCTTCCAGATTTTAACGCCTATAGCTCCTTTCTCAAAAGAATCTTTCAAATACGCCAGAGTTTTGGCCTGCCAATCACTTGCGCCCCAGCCTTCCAGGCTGAAAGCTGTGAGATAAGCGATCCTGTCAGGATATTTTTCTATGAGTTTCAAGGCAATCTCCTGCTTATTTTTAATATTGGACGACGGTCCTGAATAAACATTTACTGTTAAAAGGCGAAAATTATCCTTCTCAGCCTGTTTTATAAACGTGGAGTCTTCCACTCCTATGTGAACGTGAGTGTCGTACTTCTCCACTTTATCGAAGTCGTCAAGGGTGTAAAAGTTTGCTACAGAGTCCTGGGTTTTGCCTTCCCCGGTTTTCTGATTACAGCTTTGTGTACCAGCCAGGATGGCAAGTAAGACTAAAAATTTCAGCTTTTTGATAGTTTTCATGTTAGTTGTTCTACCTTAAATTTTAATGAAAATCTTTTTCTTATACATCCAATATAAGATCAGCCACTCTATAAACAATACCAGTGCGCCAGTAACCAGTACCGCATAAGGTCCAAATCCTTTGTCGAAATTTTGTCCTAAATGGATATAAAGCGATTCATGGATTACATTCTTGAGTCCGCCATCTGCAATACAATATGCAGCAATAGAGTTCATTCCAATCACCATGAGAAAAAATGACCATCTCTTCTTATCTGCGATATCAATAACGCCAAAAAAGAAGGCAAGGAATAGGAAGCATATCCCCCCACTGAATATTGTCCAGGCCGGCGTCCAGATCCGCTTTACAATCGGATTTACGCCTGTTAAATGTAATAAGACACCCAAAGCAATTAGGGCAACTCCGGCAATTATAAACAGCCTCATTTTTCTTACTTGTGGAACGGATGAATTGAGGATATTGCCTGCTAGTAAGCCTAAGATCATCGTGCCTAAAGTTGGAATGAAGCTTAAGGTCGAATACCCACCCCGGTTAAACTGAAATTCCCGTTCACGGGGAAAGAGATTCATAAACCAATTGTCGAATGCCCAGGCCAGATTTGTATTCTTATTCCAATGAGCTGCAAAACCAGACAGGTTATGTTCCCAGCCAGCCTTAACCCCTGCAGCTGCATAGTTGAAATCCGGCCCTGGCAGTGGATACAGTGCAAATGCTAACCAGTACCCAACTAAAATAACTGCTAAGCCAATAAGCTGTACCCGTTGAGAATATAATGCCAGCAAAACTAAAAATGTATAACCCAGTCCAATTTGTGTCAACGTATCTTCAAATGTAAAATTGGTCTGATCGGCATGCATTGAACGCAAAAATATCCCCAAAAATATAAGGATCAACGAGCGCTTAAATGTATGCAGCAGTAAATTTCCTACACTAGCACCTTTGTTTCTACGGCTAGCAATTGAGTACGGTAAAACTACTCCCACCAGAAAGGTGAAAGATGGCTGGATCATGTCGTGCAGGCTCAACCAGGTCCATTCGACATGACTCTGACTAAAGGCCAGAACTTTCCAGAATGAACTTTCTGAAATTGCGTCAGAAACATCGGACAGGGAAAGTACTTCGGCCATCATCAGAAGCATAACAAAGCCCCGGTATACATCCACAGAGGCTATCCGGCTAATGGGCATAGCTGGATTAACAACTGCTCCTGTGACAGCTGCCTGTTCTTCTTGACTAGTTTTACTTTTCATTTTCGCTCAATTGGGTCGCTAAATATTATGTTTAATTTTTACTATAAGTTCCGTTTAACCACTTGTCAGCATTCTTAAAATATATCTTATCAATAACCGCTTTTGGCAACCTTAATCCCTTCAAATCACCGAAACCACGTAATGTTATATTTTCATCAGTAGCAAAGAAAATCCAATCACGAAGCCATGCATCATATATACCTTTAGTGAATTGGTCTGCATTTTCAGTGGCATTGATTGCTTTGTCAGAGCCATACACAAGTCTGTCCTGGTATTTGATGAAAAAATCGTAGGTCTTCTGTCGGTCATTAAGTGTATGAAGTTGCAAATTTGATATCCTCGAAAGATCTACATTCATGTTCGGATACCGGTCAAACCTTTTCGCCAGCTCGTCCAGGCTCCATTCGAGACTGCCTAAATGAGCACCGACAAATTTGAGTTTGGGATGCTTTTTCAGCATATTATCTCGCGCAATTATCTGAGCATCATAGGATGGATATTCGGGATGTAAAAACATGTGGTACTCGGGATGCTCGCTGTAATATCCTTTGCTGAAAGTCATCTTGTCTAAAGGAAGCCAGCAATCACGAGGTTCGCCGTTATGACCAATCAGTGGAATGTTGTTTTGTTCAAGATAATCAAGTACGGGAGTGAGACGGGAATCATCAACCATTACGAACTTACCGTCTGAATCACGCAGATCCATACCAATATTCTTCCATATCTTCACTGCTTTCGCTCCATTCGCAAGCGATTTTTTTAATCCCTTTATAGTCTCGTCTGCCCAGCCCTGGCTACCCCAGGTTTTCGAGGAAAACGTTGTTGCCACAGCCATGACTTTAGGATATTTCTGCAGATGATGAAATGCCAGTTTTTGCTGCTCATCCATTGTTAAGCCAAACGGCCGGTCGTCAACTATATCAAGAAACTGGAAATTACTTTTCCTGGCGAAATCTATAAAAACCTCCTGGTTCGTATTAATATGAACGTGTACATCAACCTTTCTGACTTTACTGAAATCTTCACGCGTGTAAAAGTCGGCTGGATTCCTGTGCGTTGTTGTTTCGCTCTTTATCTGAAGTGAGACGAGTGAAAGGCAAAAAAGAAAGACCGTAGTGAGGATTGAATATTTCACGTAACTAAGAGTAATCATCAAAATCAGGATAAAAGTTCGCGCACTTCTTGTAATGTTTATTTATCGTTTTCATTTAAAATCCGACATCGTCGAAAGGGCTTCAGACATCATAGAATAGTAATGACTTGTTTTAAGTTGTTCATCCCCGTTTCAGCCTCCCACAGATCGTTAGCCAACCTTATCGCATACTCAGGTCTTGAGGCAATCGAGGCATTGGCATCTGGTAAGTGAAGGAGCACTTCATAAGAACCCGGTTTCAAACTAGCCGGAAGTTTAAATGAACCAGAGAGATTAGCTCCAGACATCCAGAATCTTACATCTGTTTTGAATTCATATTTTGTTACACCCGATGCATTACGCAACACAAGGTACACCGGTCTCTTTTTTGATGGTGCGGCATATCCCAAATTCGATAAATGAAGGTTAACCGATAGTGTTTTCCCTGCTTTGACTTCGGTATTGATCTTTGCGCTATCCAATGCAATTCTATATCCGAGATTTCGCTTGATTGCTTCCATGCAACCACCCTCAACCCAATCTCCATTTACCTGGTTATTGTAATTGGCATTCAAATAAGTGTAATGTAGTTTTCTGAGATCCAGGTCCGCTATCCCTTCAGGAGCACAATTATTTTGCGGGCTGAAAGCATCGGAACATGTTTCACCGCCAACCAGCACGTATTTACTGTCTTCCGCAAAATAAGGCTTCAAGTTAGGTATATCCTGTTTGGCAGCTGAGGACGAGTTTCCATAGTCTTTATAAGTTCCAAGATCATCGGCACTTGCCAGCAGGCAGTCGTTGTGAAACCCAATTCTGGATTTAGCACTACCCGAATAAGCTTCCTTTGCAGTCAGCGGAGCCGTCGTGGTCATCGCATTTATGCCATAAACTGTTCTTTGTTTCATCTGAGGGTACCTTACCTGCACCATCATATCTTTAGGTAAGGCATTTAGCATGGCATTTAGAACGTCAATACGATCCTGCCAGTTTTTATCTAACAACTTCCGGATACCACCGTTTGCTGACGCATCGCCGAAATAGTCAGTATAATAATTTTCACCCCAAAGCCCGATGAATCCCATTTGAACTGTAAGAATAACATCCGCATTTTTGGTGAGAATCGGCCCCAGCTGTTTAATGTGTTCCAGAACTATGGCCTTTGGCGCATCCTTGTAAGGCGGACAAATAGTTCCTTCCGGACATTGGCCCCTGCCTTGAGAGTTATTGTAGCTGAACCGGGGTATCAGTTTCATTCCCGATTCACGAATCACATCTAAGTCAGCCTGAAGTTTAGCAAGAAACTCCGAAGAAATTGGTTTATCAACAAAGTCCGGCATGATAAAATATCGCCACAGAAGCGAGCTGCGTGTTGAGTAAGCACCAGGCGCAGAACCTACGGCCGGGCCTTTTCGGTATTCCTTAAGTTCAGCTACGGTTAAGGGAGAATAATTATTAGACCGGGTAGAACTGGCTCTGTAAAAACCTCTTTCAGGGTTAGCAAAATCTTCATCAGACGGTTTATAAACAATGTTTAAAACTCCTTTTGTAGTCATGACTGCGAATCCATCTTCAATTTTAACTATCGGATCACTACCTCCGTTATCATGACCGAAAGAGGTAGTAGCCCAAAGCATAATTGCAGCTAAATAAAATGTCGTTGATAAATATTTCATAAGTAATATTAAAGTAAGTTATGTTGTGGTGGTAATGATCAATCTATTTTGGTAAAGTCTTGACATGTATAACCTTGGTCCGGCCTGCCGGAACAGTCAAATAAATTTTGCTTGTCTCAACTTTCAGCGTTCGACCTTCTATTAACTCCTGTGCGGAATACAATTGGTTAAGCCCAAGTTCGTTTATGTCGACAGACATAATCAATTGTGCATCTTTCAATTCATCATTATTTTTAACAGTAAAATAAATATCCTTTCCACTGCCAAACCGCTCTATCTTAACATTTCGAACATTGATGGAAGCGCCTGTAACCGGTTCCCATCCGGCAGCGGAGATCTGCTTAATTATGGGTATATACTTCTTGAAGAAAGGTCGGCCATTTTCCACTTTTATTGGATCTTTCCAATAGGGATCGCTCGATGCATTGGTGCTAAAAAAGGATGGGAAAAAGCCATACGCCATCATTTTTTCGAAGTAAAGCTCATATCCTTTGAAAGGCTCCTTCGTAAAAAGGGTATCATTGAAGCCTCGATTCAATAAAAAGACAATGGGTTTTTGGAAAGAAATTGCCCTCTTAAAATCCAATGCCTTGGTGTTGTGGGAATCTTCGGAATACCAGCTCAATTCTGCTCCAAACAAATCAAGATTTGAAGCCGCAAATGGATTCCAGTCATGACCGTTACCCATGCTTAGTTTACCCTGCGCGTGCATTTCGTCAGAAATTGTTTTCATTGACTCGAATTCGGATACGAAATTCCAAATAGCTGGTTTACCCACATTCGACGAAAACGTCAAAGGAAAATCCGTGAATTTGAAGTGATCCTGACGATAATTTAAATCATGGTGCCAGTTCCACTCCATTGAATCAAAATAAACGCCATCCACATTTAGCTTTTTTGCTGGGGTAACTTCATTCTGCAGGACATATTGATGTCTGTTAAAGCCAGGAAGTCCCGGATCTGCATTCGTAGTTATACTAACTGCCCATCCAGATTTAAACCATGGGGTTTTTAATCGTCTTGCCTGCCATTGTCCATTCTTATCCCATGTTGCACTATTGCGAATATATTCTCGCTGACGTTCAGGCAAAATTTTATCCGATATTAGCGTATCATATGGAATATCCATCGTCGTTATCGGCAGTTGCACATCCCATGGTTCGGTATATTGAAAGCTCAGGACCCCAGTTCCTTTATCCGATACAATTGTAGGAATGCGCTTTCCATCTTTCGTGTCACTGGTACCTGCACTGGTTTCATGGTAGGCAAATCCAAAGTCCTCCCACTTATTTATAGATCTCAGAGCTGTAAACGGTAACCAAATGCCCTCATTCACTACTCTCTTTTTAAAAGACTCCGGGTATATCGAATAAAATTTCTTCAAGGCTGATCTCATTCCCCACTTAGGGTTGAAGGAAAATTTACTCAACTTAAAAAACGCGCGGTTCGGGAATTTTTCCGTCAGCGGACTGGTTGAGACATCGAATTCTGCTACTAAGCCTTTATTAGCGTCAGCACTAAAACGATACACAATCGGAATAGTCAGATCAATCCCCAAGGCTTGCCCTTGACTGTCAATGCTTATAGCAGTAAGAGGATAAAATGACATAGTACCCTTGCCTACCAAATCGCCGTATCCCCCTTCTGCTAGAGTTTTCCCGTTAAATGCTCCATCGCGGGGCGATAACGTCCTAATTCCTACCGTATCTGTATAGATCAGGCCAGGCTTGATATCTTTCACCTCTTCCAACCCGCTAAACCACTTCCAGCTTTTACCACTGAATGGAAAGCTAATCCTAACAGTTAGAGAGGAATTTCCTTCAACCAAGCGCTCTAACTCTCCATTCACTTCGATATGCGTTCCCCTATCGATTTCATGAATTGTAACTTGATAAACCAGATTCCGATATGTTGTAATTCTTGCATTCGGAGTAATGTCGGTATCAAAAAGCGGCAGTGTTGTAAGGATATTCGATCCGCCAGCTTCCTGAAACTCCACAACAATTGGAGTTTGCGTGCTTTGTGCAAATAATTTAGTACAATCGAACGATAAACAAGCAATAATCAGAGCGAGAAGTAAGATAAGTTTGTTCTTCATATTTATTGTTTTATTGTCAGAATTGTCGTGTAGCTAGACAATTTTCAGGCTATGCTTCAAACTATTTGTACCGCTGCTCTCATCCCAAACTTCTTTATTAGCCAACCTGATTGAATATTCACTACGCATCCTAAGCTTTTCGTCTCTATCTGAAATTTTCAGCGATAAATCATATGTTCCTTTTGGAATTCCTGAAGTTTTAAGCCTTTTATCAATTAATATTTCTCCTGATGGTTTACATTCCCGCATATCAACAGGAATTTGAATCTCGTGAACCTTTCCAGAAGCGGAATTTTTAAGGACCAAGCTTGTTATTTTGTAATTGTATAATGGAGCATATCCTTTATTGGCAATTCTAATATTAATATCCAAGTCTTTATTTGCCCTAATTTGGGAAGGTAGATTTGATGTCAATAAAGAGAGTCGATAGCCTAGATCTCTTTGTAATTCTTCAAAACATCCGGAAGCTTTCCAGGCATTTATTGTTGGGCGATAATAATTAAGATGGAGATATGTCCATTTGAGAAGCTTCATGGTTTGGATAGAAAATTCGCAGCTGGGTAAATTTTCCTTCGGTACTGGGGGGCATGTTTCACCACCTGTTGGTACATAAAAGGCCTCATCACTGATGTATTGCTTTTCGCCCTGAATATTGTCTTTGCTATAGGTTCCATAATCTGTATCGGTAGCCAGGAAGCAGTCGTTATGATGTCCCGTTCTGGCCAGATTACTGCCCTTATATGCAATACTTTTATCAATAGGCTTAGTTGTATCGAAGATTTTTTGCTTTTGCCCAGGAGTCCGTACCTGCACCATTATTTCTGTTGGCAAAACACTTAACAACTTGAACAAAACCTTCCGCTGATTTTCTGTAGTTGCTAATCCATTACTGGATGAATGCCATTCGCCCCATGCACCAATAAGCCCGCATTGAACAAATGCGATCACATCCTTGCCTTCTTCAAATACCGGCTTAAGCTGATCCAAATGTTGTTCAACAATTGCCAGTGGGGCATCTGCTACCTTCATATTATTGGTATAGGCCAATCTTATTACACACTTCATCCCAGCATCACGAAGTTTCTGCATATCATTCCGCATCAATGACAACTGAGCTTCGCTAAGAGGTTTATCCTTAAATTTCTCCAGATAAAAAATCCGAAGGATCATCGTCATGTTTTCGGTCCGAAATGCCTTTAATTTAATGACATCAAGACCTTCCCGTTCAGAATTAACTGCAAGCTGGGGGAAAAAACCCCTTTCCGGGTTTGAAATTACTTCCATTGACCCCTCATAGTTTATCTCACTGAGATATAAGTTACCGACAAGAATGTCGGATGCATACCCACTGATGATTCCGCTTCCAGCAATACCGAGACCTGCGATACCGGTTATTTTTAAAAAATTTCTACGATTATCGTTCATTTTTGGTTCGCTAAATAATTCCTAAGTAATGTAAGCTATTGATTTAAGTCAGTGATCAATTAGTATCATCCCACACAGGAGTACCTTCAAAAAGAGTAAGGCAATCAGGAAGAAAAGATATCGTCATTCCGAAGATTTTATTTAATAAATTTCCGAAATGACGATTCCTGTTGCAGTTCAATTGTATGTTACGATATCGACTATTGATCGTAACCTGGATTTTGAATAAACAATCCCTTGCCTTCGTCTACCCTTACTTGTGAGAAAGGCATAACATTTTTATTTGCTGTTGCGAATGGGATAGCTGCGGTGCCTCCCACAAGGATGGCGCGATTCTGGTACTCTCCCATCCGGATCAAATCAGCCCGTAACTGACCGTTTTCGCACCAGTATTCGTGCTGTCTTTCCATCAGAACTGCCGCATTGAATAAAGGCAGTGTCCCGACGTTTGCAAGGCTTAAATTCCCCAATTTTGCACGTCTCCTTATCACATTTAGCAATTCCAGAGCCTCGGCATTCGGCCCGGAAATATTTGCAATTGCTTCGGCTTTGGACAATAGTACATCAGGATAACGATAAATAACGATATCGACCGTAGACAGACTTGTTGTCCTTTTATCATCGAGGTCAATTTTCAATGCTAAAGGACCATTTCTAATAAATGAATAGGTAGCAATGTTCGACCTGTCATACTTTACTCCAGTCGTACCTGTATATTCAGTAATCAGATTGGTTTTTCTTACATCAGCAGGTTCAAATGTATCATAGAACCACCAGGTACTTGTTGTGCCACCAAAACCAGCAATTCCAGGAAAGTTCGCCGGCAGGGCCATCAATTGCCATTGGTTCTCACTTGTACCCTGATAATCGGCAGGAACAGCCCAGATAACTTCTTTGGAAGCTTTTTGACCACCAATTTTGAATATATCTAAGTAATTATTATCTAAAACATAATGATTATATGCGATAATTTCGTTGGCAGTAGAAAGTACTTTAGCCCAGTTTTTCTCATGGAGATAAAGTCTCACAAGCATCATTTTAGCAAGGCCCTTGCTGATTCTTCCATATTCCGCATCTTTTGGTGCGGGCAGGTCTGCCGCAGCGGCATTCAGATCATCTTCAATGAACTTGACCATGTCTGCATGGCTAAGCCTTGCCAGCGGTTTAGCCTCAAGTGGGCTCTTTAACACTTCGAGAGGAGCAATTACAATCGGTCCATAAAGGTCAAATAATACATAACCCAGGTAGCCGCGTAATCCCCTAATTTCGGCAATCGCTTTTTTCTTGAATTCAGGACTACCAACCTTTGAATTTTGTATTTCATCAATGGTTGTGGTCATTAGACTTATCTTGTTATAAAACGTATCGTAGATCCTGACTGCGGTAACACTTGTTTTCGTAAAGTTCAAACGCTGATCGTTTGAACTATTCCGTAATATTCCTGTAGTAACGTCCATCCAGAGAAGGCCTCTTTCAGACGTTGTATGAAGTCCGTTGCTCCAAGAACCCCGCAGCGGGTAATAGCAGGCCATTACCATAGCCTGCAAATCCTTCTCGGTTTGAGGAAAGATACTAGGATTAATATCGGAATAATTGAGAGCTTCGAGGTCTTTAGTACAACTGCTAAAAAACCCCAATGTCAGTACGATGAATGATAATATCAACTTTTTCATTGTCTATAATTTAATTGTCAATTAAAATGATGCTGTTAATCCCAAAGAGAAGGTTTTAACATTTGGATAAGCAGCTGCATATGCGTCTGTTTCCGGATCAATTCCTTTATATCCGGTTATTATGAATAAGTTATTCGCGCTAACGTTTATTTGTAGTGACTTCGCCAAATTACCCAGCTGCTTCGTGCCCAAGGTATAACCTAACATCACATCGTTTAGTCTAAAGAAAGAACCATTTCTCATAAAGAAATCTCCCCGGCCGTAATTGGAACCAAAAGCGCTAGGATGGGTGGTGGAAGGATTTGTAGGAGTCCACCTGTTTAATACGGTCCTCAGAGTATTATTTGTTGAAGATGGGTTAAGGCCGAATGACAGGAAATTAGGGTCAGCCAATCGACGGCCCAAAAGTCCGTTAAAATCAAAGTTCAGGCTGAAATTCTTATAACTTATGATGTTTTGAAGTCCAACACTATAGTTTGGCCTTGTCGGTTCTTGTCCAACTAATTTAGTATCTGCCTCATCTATACGTCCGTCCGGCTGACCTGTTAATATAAAACGCCCATCAGCGCCTACAACCGGGTTACCTGCAGAATTGCGCTGTAAGCCATCAACATCTTTTATTTTAATCTGACCTGGCCTGAGCAACGGTTGTGCAGCCGGTACCGGCTCGCCCACCTGCAATATCCCATCAGCTTTCTGTTGGTAAACTGATCTGATCGGATCTTTTACATTCTCATAAATTTTAGGCACCCAAGTTGGTGCACGTTCCACCCATGTGTCCTTATTGTGTGAAAAGGCAAATGTTGTTCTCCATTGAAAATTGCTTTTAGTTACATTATAGGACGTTAAACCGATTTCAAAACCCTTGGATTGGGTTGCGCCGATATTGGCTGAAACTGTGTTTATAAAATTATAGGAATTTAGTGGCTGGCTGTCCAATAGGTCTGTCGTTTTCTTATTGTAAAAATCCACAGCCACATCTATTTTATCATTAAAGAAAGACACTTCAAGGCCAGCATTACTTTCAGTACTAGTCTCCCACTTCAAATCCGGATTCTCTAACCGGCTTGGCTCAACAGCCGTTAAAATCCCATCTGTGCCTGAAAGCCAGCCATTACGGGTTCTATAAGCCGCAAACGCATTATTACCAATTGATGAATTTCCAGTCTGGCCCCAACCTAACCTAAGTTTCATCTTAGAAAATACGGGCTTTAGAGAACTAAACCACGATTCATTGCTTACAGTCCAGGCAACAGAGGCGGACGGAAAGTTTGCCCATTTGTTATTTCTTGCAAACACACTCGCACCATCCCTCCGGGCAGTCATCGTTATCATGTACTTTTGGTCAAAACTGTAGAACAGTCTTGCGTAATATGAAGCAACCTTGCTTTCTGATGCACCTGAGCCGACAGTCCTTGTGCCACTGCCTGATCCAATACTGTTATATAAAAACGCATCAGTAATGTAGCCGGTGCTTCCTACGTTAGTGCTCTCATTATTAAAATTTTGCTGAGATACCCCAAACAGAGCAGTCACATTGTGTTTTTTTAGAAAATTCTTGTTGTAGGTTGTGTTAACCTCGTACAATAAATTGTTATTTCCATTCTGAGATACTTGAGCTATCCCATTTTCAAGATTCCCGAAAAATGTTGTAGAAGGCTGATAGTTATTTCGTCTATTCGTGTTACGATCTAATCCTGCCTTAACCTGCACTGTTAAGTCCTTATGTGGCTTTATGTCCAGGTTGGCATTTATCAATGCTCTTTCTATAGCACTATTGTCAGAGATCTGAAGGATCGAATATGGATTCGGCCGTAATCCCTGCTCAGGGTTTAAGGGATATTTCCCATTAGCATCGATCGCTTGTACAGCCGGACTAAAGTCTACAGCTGACTTGATTAGTGAAGATGCTTCGAATTGTGTATCACCCAGCTGAGTATTCTTGGTGTGTTGTCGGCTACCGGTCATCTGTATACCTAGTTTTACAAACGGGCTTAATTCCTGTGAGTAATTCATCCTAAAAGTATACCTTTTCAAAGCAGCATTTTTTACTACGCCCTGATTATCATAAAAATTACCAGAAAGATAATAATTGCTGGCTTTACTACCGCCTGAAACCGCAAGATTGTGTTGTTGCACGTTTCCGTCATCGGTAATCAGGTCTACCCAATTAGTACCCTCTCCTGCAGCGTCGATCTGTGCCTGGGTATAACGGAAATTTGGCTGCAGACCGTTTACCGGATTAGCTACTGCCTGTGCCCGTGGTATTGTTCCCCATGGAATTACCCCGTTTGCTTCATCCCAGCTCTCCTGAGCTGTTCTGTTGCTTTCTGCCATCCAGTCTTTTAGATTGAATACATCGAATTCCTGATTGTATTTGGAAACTGCAGAGTTCGCTTGATAAGTAACATTAGGCTTACCTCCTGATGATCCTGATTTGGTGGTAATTAAAATTACTCCGTTTGCTGCGCGTGCTCCGTAAATCGATGTAGCACTTGCATCCTTTAAAACTGTAACGGCTTCAATGTCATTTGGATTGATAGAATTCAAAATACTTTGAGAACCCGCATTGGTATACCGTCCACCATTCACCGGAGCGGGGAGGTCAGCAACCGGGAATCCGTCGACAATAATAAGAGGACTGTTACTTGCATTAACCGAAGTTGCTCCCCGTATCTGAATATTGAGTCCTCCCCCTGGCTGTGCACTGTTCTGAATAACAACTAAACCGCTAAGTTTCCCTTTTAATAAACTGCCAACATCCGGACTGGTAGTCATAATCAGGTCTTTTGCCTGTACAGATGCTATAGCACCTGTTACGTCAGTTTTGCGTTGTGTTCCATAGCCTACAACCACAAACTCATCAAGCGCAGCTTGCGATGAGCTCATTGTTGCGTTAACGGTATTACTAAGTCCAATTACTGTTTCAACTGTAGTAAATCCCAGGAAGCTAAAAACGATAGTACCGTTCTCACCCGGCATAGTTAGCCGATATTCCCCCTTGGCATCAGTAACTGCCCCAACAGTTGTTCCTTTTATTTGAACACTAACGCCGGGCAGACCTTCACCTGTTTCGTCAACAACTTTTCCGCGGAGGATCCGGTCACGTAATTTGCGCATATTTACATCGCTCATACCGTAGCCGTGGCTACCCATTGTAAAGGCCGATCTTCCTTTTACTTTAAATTCTCCGGAATCAGCAAACCTGTCTGCTGAGGCGGAGCTCATGGATGCAGAAGCACTTTGATCAGCAATCAGAAGCGCAGCAAGAAGAAGGACTGCCATTCTAACTCTGACCCATGATGAGGTAAGTTTTAGGTAACTTTTTTTCATGATTACGTATTTAGTTTAATTATTAGGTTGTTTCAATTTTTAAGTGATTCTTTTGTATTGCCTGCTCGGTAATCTCCTGCACGATTTGCTCAAGCGTATCATACTCATCCTCCAATTTCTTAAGCAGCTCAATCTGTGCACGTGTTCGCTGCAGATTATGTTCCGGAAAATGAATTTTATAATACGTATCTCCTTCGATATAGTCGGTTAAAAACCTGACAATTTGCTCATAAGGAATAAGCAGAACTCCCTTTACCAGTGATTCAATTTCTGCCGGAGAAAGAAAAAAGCCTGCTTGCTCCAGATAACCTTCTGTATATGCTTTAAACAGTGGAACATTCAGTTGAATTTTATCCAGATCTTCTTCATCCTCAGCTGCTGTATTGATAATTGTCCTGATTGCATCTCCAAAATCAAAAGCCACGTAACCTGGCATAACCGTGTCCAGGTCGATAACGCATTGCGCCCGATCCTGCTTATCAAGCAGGACGTTATTAAATTTCGTGTCATTATGAATGATCCGCACCGGAAGAGCAGATTCGTCACTACTATTCAGAATTGCCTTCATTGCCTGGGCACGGCTCTGGATAAAATCTATCTCAGCAGCTACAACTTTTACCCTGTCCGCTACATCAGCATGAACGGCGCTATCAAATCTATTCAGCCGCATTTCTACATTATGAAACTGAGGAATAGTCTCAATGAGATCCCCCGCATCCATATCGGAAAGCATCGCCTGAAATTTTCCAAAAGCTTTTCCACCCTCGTAAGCTTGTTGCTCAGTTTCCAACACATCATACCTGTTGGTATGCAAAAAGTCATACATTCTCCAGTAATTTCCGTCCTGATCTAGCGAATAGTATTGATTGTCCTTTGTTGGAACCAGAGTAAGCACCTCACTATGAACATCTGCTTTTGCAACTTTTGGAAGCTTACTTTTTAGATGATCTGTAACCAGTTTAATATTACTCATCAAACCTGGAACATCTTTGAATATGTGGTGATTAATACGTTGTAATAGATAATCCCGATGGCCATTATCGCGGCTCTTAACATAGAAAGATTCATTTATGTGGCCGGAGCCATACAATTCATAATCATAGCTTTCTCCCTCAGTGCAAAAGTTAGAAATGACAGTAGTGATATGCTTAGAAGTATTGTTTTGTTGGTTCATTTAATACTCAGTTTTTTTCGTAGTGATGTATTGTTCAAATTATTCTTATTAGCGAAGACTGCCAGGTTAGTTGGGGATATCAATCTTTTGCAATCTAAACAGCAGGCGCGCTCCCATCTTCCAAAGTATTTATCTCGTTAGCTTCTTCTCAGTTTATATCCAGACACGGCAAAATACCATAGGAAAAGGTAGCAGGGAACCATAATCCAATAAGCTGTTTGAGTGTTGGTGATATCGGCCAGATGACCGTATAGCAAAGGGACAAGTGCTCCACCCGCAATGCCCATAATCATTAATGACGACCCAATTTTCGTAAATCTACCCAGCCCGTCAAGCCCAAGGGGCCATAAGGCTGGCCATACCAGTGAGTTGGCCAAACCCAACAGCGCAATAAATGCAACTGAGACAAAACCGCTTGTAAATATTGCAGCGAGGGAAAAAATAATACCTAGAATAGAACAGAATTTAAGAGCAGATTGCTGACTGAGATATTTTGGTATACAAATCACTCCGATTATATAACCAACTACCATACTTATGAGAGTACCTGCGGTGAAATATTTGGATGTCGATAACGAAATTCCCCACGATGATCCATAGCTAATGATGGTATCGCCAGCGATGACCTCTACGCCAACATACAGGAATAGAGCAACGACACACAGTAACAGGTGCGGAAATTGTAAGATGCTTGTTTTGTTGGTATTTGCTATTGATGCAGTCTCGTCCTCATGATCTGTATCGACTTCCGGCAACGAAGACCGATGGAGGACTACAGCTAATGTTATTAATACAATGACAATTATAACGTAAGGAACAATTACACGTGACGCCAGTTCATTGAGTTCCGCAGTCTTGCTAGCCAGGTCCATGTTTTCCAGGCGTACCAAAAGTGAATCTGTATCTTTAAGAACAACCGCACCCAAAACTATTGGCGCGATAGCGCCTGCAAGTTTGTTGCATATTCCCATAATACTTATCCTTTTTGCCGCACTTTCAGGAGGTCCTAGTATGGTTATGTAAGGATTAGAAGCTGTTTGCAAAATTGCTAGCCCGGTACCTTGCACAAACAGACCGAATAAGAACAAAGCGTAAGTTCTTGAGGCCGCTGCAGGAATGAATATAAGGGCGCCTACTGCAATTACTGCTAGTCCTACTGCCATACCCTTTTTGAACCCTGTTTTCTTTAAAAGAATCCCTGAAGGGATCGCCATAACCAGGTAAGAAATGTAAAATGAAAATGCTACGAGGTAGGATTCGAAATTGTTTAACTCACACGCAATTTTGAGGTAGGGAATTAAAACTGAATTAAGCCATGTAATGAACCCAAAAACAAAGAATAAGGCCCCAATGATGAATATTGGATTTAGGATCGGCTTCGCAGAATTTGTAACAGGAGTTTTATTTGCCATCAGTTAAAATTTCAATATCCTAATATAATGTGTTCGCACACACAAACAAAATTTTTTTACAAAATTCTGATAAACTTGGTTTCCAGAGCCACTATAGTGTATTAAGTACACATATCTAAACTAAGTCAATAAGTTAAACATCGTTAAATTTTAGAAATATGTTTGCGAACACACAAACAGCTTTTTGGCGTCGCGTTTATACTAAAACAACCGATAAAATATGGTGACTATTAATCTTCCAGCCAAACAAACCCAACTTATTCAACGGCAGGTAATATTCCGATTACACGGCAGTTATTGAATTGAATATATTCCATGTGGAATTAAAAATGGCTGCAATTGCACATAAAATGCAGCAACGTGTGTATTGAAAATACAATTTTTATAACAAGAAATAACTTTAGACACTCTGGATCGGACGATGACGAAGTTAGAACGCAGGGCGATTAAGAATTTACTGTAATGTCGTTACTGTCCAGGTCCATAAAGTAATTGACATTTTCTTTTGTGACGATGTCCAAGGGGAGATATTTTAAACTGCTTACTTCTTTCTTAAAAACTAAATGGTCTGCCAGCTGATTTATTCCCCAATAACCCTGTCCTTTGGGATTTTGATTGATAAGAAAACTGATAAATCCATTATCAAGATACTGCAGGTTCTTGGGGAGCAGATCATAACCCACTATTTTAATTCGGGTGATGTGTCTTTGCTTAAGATAAGACGCGATCTTAAACGCTTTAGAGGTCGTTACAAATATACCCTCAAGATCGGGTGTGTTTTCAATAATTTCACTCAGACGCTCCGCAAACTTGGAGAAACTAGAACTATTCAATTCAGCCTCAAGAATATTGTATTCCTGATCAAGATGTTTTTGTTTAAAATAATTCCTAAATCCTTGTTCCTTTTTTGATAAGTGGGCTGCGTTACTCAATTCCTCATCAAAGTGTGCTATAAGAATTGAACATGGATTTGGCAGGCCATAATGAATTATTTTACCAGCGAGATATCCGCTTTGATATGAATCCTGTCCGATATAGCTTAGCGGATCGTGATCAGGAATTTGTGTATTGAAAAGTACAAAAGGAATTTGCTCTTTCTTCCAATGTTCGAGAAAGGGCAATACTTCGCGGTAGAAAATCGGCGATAATATTACTCCGTCAAACGATTGCTTTATAATTTGGGTGGCATTTTCTATGAACGAGGCTGCATTATATGGATTAAATGGGAAATAGCTTATCGTGATGCCATATTGCTTAAGTTCTTTCTCCGCTTTAATTATCCCAGCTTTTGGAGCGTGCCAGTATGGATCATATTGTTCATCTGGAATCAAAGCAGCGAATTGATATTTTTTAGATGATCCCAGTGCCCGAGCCATTAGATTGGGCTCATAATTCATTTCCTTGAGAATCTTAAGAACTCTTTCTTTGACTTTCTCTGAAACTCTGCCCCTATCATGCAAAACTCTGTCGACGGTACCTGTAGAAACTGCTGCTCTGATAGCTATATCTTTAATTCGGACAACTTTTTCGCTCATATTGTATTGTATCGTTAATGGTAGGCGCTCTTCATCAGAAACTTTTCAAATGTATATTAATATGATGTAAAAATAAACTGTCTATCACACATGTCGTCGGAATGGCAGATCCATAGCTGAAAAAACATTGTGAAAACATAACGATTAGTGGTCAAAAGTTCTAAACGGTGCATCTAATACAGCCTCGGTAAAATTCCATTTATTCTTATTTTGACAGCCCAACCTCCGAACAACAAGGCATAAGCCAGACTTTTTTTTCAAAAAAAAACAGCAGATATTAGTCTGCTGTTTAAGTAGCCAGCCAAGGCGAGGAATTTTTATCAAAGCTGTATTAAACAAATTACGGCAGGTACTGTCACCTGATCACCGGTTGGTTTGAGTTTTCCACTTTGCTTATCTCGTCTGAAAATTACTATGTTATCAGTATTCTGATTTGCGGTCAATGCGTACTCACCTTTCTTGTCAATCATGAAATTTCGGGGATGCTTGCCGCCTGTGCCTTCATGCCCTACAAGTGAAAGCTTGCCATTATCAGGTTCCACTTTAAATATCACAAGGCTTTCATGGCCGCGATTTGAGGCATATAAATATTTACCGTCAGGTGAGAAATGAATATCAGCCGCAGAGTTTCTTTCTTTGAAAGACTCGGGTGGCATATTTACACGTTCGAGAGCACTGAGCGCCCCTGTTTTCTTTTCTATCCGGAAAGATGCCACGGTTGAGGATATTTCTTCAGCAGAATATGCAAAATTACCATTTGGATGAATAGCGAAATGCCTAGGACCCGATCCGGGTGTACTTGTCGAAAATGGCACATCTCCAGGGCTTAGCTTGCCCATATGATCAACCTTGTAAATCATTATTTTATCAGTCCCCAGATCAGACACGTAGATAAATTTTCCGTCAGGAGAAGGAATTGCTGAGTGAATATGTGGGCTTTCCTGCCTTCCGACAACTATACTGCTTCCTGTATGTTTTATAAAATCAGACGCTTTTGCAAGCGACCCGTCTTTATTTATCGGAAAGACAGATAAAGTGCCATCACCGTAATTCGAGACAAAAACAAATCTTCCTTTTGGATCCACACTTACATGGGCAGGGCCTTTACCCCCTGCCGATTGCTCATTAAGTTTGGTGAGAAATCCCGACTTCGGATCAATTTTAAACGACATAACACTTCCGTTACCATCTAACAAAGTACCCTTGCTGTATATTGAATACAATGTCTTTTT
Source organism: Bacteroidota bacterium (assembly GCA_040384965.1). Taxonomy (GTDB): domain Bacteria; phylum Bacteroidota; class Bacteroidia; order Sphingobacteriales; family Sphingobacteriaceae; genus Daejeonella. The sequence continues at coordinate 57,253 of JAZKIH010000134.1, forward strand.
ATCCGGGTTTAATGCCAAAAATCCGGGACCACTTCCTTCCGTAACTGTCTGCAGTTCCCTGAGCTTTGCTTCTTTGCGATCAAATTCAAAAACATATATCCCTTTACTACCCCGTGTAGAGGATGTGCCTGCATAAATGATATCTCTGGAGGACATCTGGGCAAATACATTAGCGAGGAAACCAAGGCTAATCGAAAGCAAAAGAATACTTCTTTTCATAACTAACATAAATAAGTTTCTGCCGCTTAGGCGAGCATATAAAAATGAATGGGTACATTAAGTCGCCAGTGGCGGACCTCCAGGAATCATAACCTTTTGACGGGGTGCTTTAACAGTGTTTCTTTTCGCCGTAAATTTCGCTGTACGATATTCACCGAGATGAATATCACCTGATATGCTGTCGGCAGACACAGTGCCTGAAAAAAGATAAGTGATGTTATCTCCAACCAGCGGTACGGTACTTCTCAGTTTCACCTGATTCCCTTCAATCGTTCCTGTTACGGTTCTTAGATCAATTTCTGCCTTGTGTGTACCTTCTATCCAGTTGCCATCCTGTTCTATAGTAAAGGTTTGCTGGCTTGTACTATTAAAGAATTTTATACTTACATCCCACTTACCCGAAAGGTTGGCCGATGGTGAAGCCATCGTTTCAGGTTTAACTTCCCGTTTTTTCGAAAGAACCTGATAAACCCGGTCAGCGACTATTTTTTCCTCTCCCGGCTGCATTTGACCAGTGGTAATATTTATAGATGTACTGCCGTCAGGTAACTCGCTGCTGCCTAAAGCTATACGAGGAGTACTTCTGCCCACTTCCTCGGCAATGTCATACCCGGTTACGTGCAACTTCTTAGGGTCCCAAATAATATTAAGTACCGGGGATTTGTTTGACAGACCCGCCGGCTCTACAACCTTTGTAGTAACTCCTTCAATCCCTGTAACTTTCTTTGAAATTGTATCGAGCCAACTTAACCACCTTTTCCATTCACCCGAGTGATCTCTTTTTACCCAGTCTTCTACCGCCGCAAGCATTCCCATCATCTCCTCACGTCCAACTTTATTGTCACGTCCGGGACCGTGATGAGGTGAACTCGCCTGCCATGCAGACATCAGAATATCTTTATCTCCTAACATAAGACCAGCACACTGAGGTCCGCAAATCGCCTTTCCTCCGCTGTACGCAACCAAAGTTGCTCCCCTTTTTAAATGCACTGGCGGAATTGTTAAATTTTGAGCAGCAACATCTATTAAAACAGGTACATTCTTCGGCTTAGCTATACCAGCGATAACTTCCAATGAAAGTGGCTGACCCGTTTCTGATGCAGCGCCACCGGTCATATATATCATCGCCGTTTTTGGATTAATAGCTTTCTCCAACTCTTCAGCGGTAGTAACGTGAATGATGGTCACCCCAACATTTCGCACGGCATGATCGTATACGTTGCGGGAATATCGTGGGATGATCACTTCAGTTTTTTCAAAACCTGTGAGGTTAGGAATTCGGATCAGTTTTTCAGGATTCCCCCCTGTGACGCAAGCAACGGTAATATGTTTTAGTCCTGCTGCACACCCGGCTGATACCATTCCCCATTCTGCGCCCGTCAGATCGGCTAACCTCTGCCCAATCCCATCTGCCAATTCATCATACTGCACAAAATTATGCGATGCGGCTTCCATTGCAGCTCTTACTGCGGGTCTTTCTAATGACCCTCCAATTATGGTAAATGTTCCACGGCAGTTAATCAATGGTTCAACATTGATAGTCCGGAAAATATTTGTTTCAGCCATAAAACTCGTGACTGTTGATTCGCTGCCGACAGTTGTCATGGCATCAGTAGCCGCTGGAATATTCGAGGCAAAGGATGATTCAGAAGACAGTGCGGTACTTGTTAAGGGAAGTAGCGCTAATCCTTTTATTACATTTCTACGTTTCATATTAAGCATTTATATGATTAATTATATATCAGGCCAGCATTATTGATTAAATTTATTCGCACCCAGGCCATTCAGATCCCATATTATTCTACCTCCTCTTATCGTCATTTCGGCCTCGAGCTTCTTATCGCCTTCTATCCGATTGTTCCCTGAGTCAACAAACCCAAAATTACCGCTGAGCACTTTCAACAGCGTTACATCTGCTTCGGAACCTTCGCTTAAGTTACCCAGATCCGGTCTTTTGATCGAAAGTGCCGGCTTCCAGGTACCACGGGCTATGATTTCCTGAATACTCATACCCATGGCCAAATACTTCGACATGACATTAAGGATGGTCTTCATTCCTGAATTCATACTTGTGCGGTGCTCATCTGTACCAAATGAATTCGGCAACAAACCCTGTTTAAATGCTGGAATCGCCTGATTAAACCAAAATCCCGCACCACCATGTCCCACATCGAACAGAATCCCCCTTGCCTGGGCTTCCTTTACAAAAGGTCTGATCTTTCCCTGCTCATCAATTACAGACATACGCTCGCGCACATTTTCGTAAGCATGTGTAATGATATCACCTGGTCGCATTCTTTTTAATTGGTCTTCTAATGTATATTGAGGCAGATGGCACTCAACAAAAAATGGGACATTAGCAACTTGAGCAGCCTCGATCGCCCGGTCAAATGGAGCCCAGTCCTTCCCGCTGTAATGCCCAATGCGGGTTCCAACGATGATACCAGGATTGGCCTTAACGGCATCCACAGTTGCCTGAACATCGAAGCTTTTAAGATCTGGTTCTGTTGCATTTCCAGACACAAGCCCGGATTCAAAAATATTCAGGAAAGCCAGCACCCTCGTACTTGATTTATCAATTACCTGAGACTTAAACTGAGGGAAGTTCTTCCATCCGGATGTTCCGGCATCCACAACGGTCGTGATACCTGAGCGAGGCCCGAACGCATCGGGTAACTGGCTGGATGTACCTTCAACAAAACCTGTATTACCACCCGCGAAGACATGGGTATGCATATTGATTAATCCCGGGCTTACATAAAGTCCCGTCGCATCTATAACCTTTTTAGCTCCTTCTGACGGGATATTGGCTGCGACTTTAAAAATCTTCCCTCCACTGATAGCCACGTCCATCCTTGAGTTAAGCCCGTTTTTTGCGTCGATAACATGCCCATTCTTTATTAAGATATCTATTGTTTGTGCGTAACCGGTTGTATAGCCGATAAGTAATACTAACACTAGTGTCGCAAGCGCCCTTCTAACAAATGGTGACCACATTTTATTCATTTTACTATACATCATTCACCTGTTTTTAATTATTTATTAGAGATGGTGTCCATGCGGCTCCGCTGATCCCATTGAGATCCCAAACAATACGGCCGGCACGAATAGTTAACTCAGCTTCAAGCCTTTCATTTCCCGTTATTCGGCTCCTGCGAACATCGATAAAACCAAAATTTCCTTTTTTTAAACTAAAGATGGCTATATCAGCCTCAGCGCCTACACTTAGATGACCTAAATCCGGGCGCTTTATCACGTTAGCCGGATTCCACGTTGACCGAAGGATAACATCTTGTACCGACATTCCCATAGCTATGAATTTAGACATAACGTTTGCCATATCTTTCATAGCACCGTTCATACTCAGATCATGAAGGTCAGTGCTGATCGTATTTGGCATAAAACCCTGTTTTAATGCCGGCATGGCCTGACTGAAAGCAAATGCGCCACCTCCGTGGCCTACATCGAAAATGATACCGCGATTTTGTGCAGCGAATACAAAAGGCTTTACTTTCCGGGAAGCTTCATCTACTATAGATTCTCTCCCGGAACTTATCTCCGAGAAAGTATGCGTAAAAATATCGCCCGGACGAAGATGTTTCATAAATAACGCCTCTATGGAATTGGCAGGTTCATGTTCTCCGAAATCAACAATAACCGGCACGTTAGCCAGCTGACCTGACTGTACTGCCTTGTCAACTGAAACAAAATCCCCCCAATAATGCGCTGATTTAACGCCTACCAAAATATTGGGATATAAACGATTGATCATGTGAGCATTCATCACTGGGTTCATATCGTTAACATCCTGCTCCTGAAAGCGGCCTATCATTCCGTTACCCACAACATTCAAAAATGCCAGAACACGGGTTTGTGATTTATCTATGGTCTGAGCTTTAAAAAGCGGGAAATTTCTCCAGCCAGACGAACCCGCATCAACGACTGTAGTAACTCCTGACCTAAAAGAAAATGCATCCGCTTGCTGACTTCTGGCCGAATTACCTACGGAAGTGCTGCCTGGATCTGTTCCACTGAAAACGTGCACATGCATGTCTATAATGCCCGGAACCACGAAAAGCCCGTTTGCGTCGATCGTTTTCTTAGCCAGATTAGCAGGGATATCTACCCCAATCCTAAATATCTTACCGGCTACAATGGCGACGTCCATTTTAGAGTCGATCTTATTTTTAGGATCAATAACGTGTCCGCCTTTCAATAAAAGATCAATCTCTTGAGATACAGCACTTACCGGCTGAACGATCAAAAGCACCATGGTGGCAAATACCCAACAGGCACTCCAAATATAATTACGCGTTATCATTTGGTTTTAATTTTGGATTCATATCTAACTCAAGTTAGTGAATAGAGTTAAAATCTTGCAGCTGCATGAATAGTATTCCGAACATATTTCGATCTTCATTCTTGTTCAAAGAAATCCGCAGGGCAGAGCCTGGGTTCATTAGATATGCTGTTTTCCATGATGTGACTTTTTAGGATGAAAGTGCCTACGTGCAACTATGTTGTAAAACCTTAATCCGGGATACTAATTCCGTTCAGGTCCCAAACAATATTACCAGCCCTTATTGTTAACTCTGCCTCAAGTTTTTCAGTTCCTTTAACTTTGTCGCGCCTTACATCTGTAAACCCAAAGTCACCCTTGCGAACACTGAACACAGCTACGTCCGCTTCTGATCCAATTGAAAGATTTCCCAAATCTTCGCGTTGAATCTGCTTAGCCGGCGCCTGCGTGGTCAGCTTTATAACAGTCTGCATATCCATCCCCATAGCCAGGAATTTTGACATCACATTCAGGATATCCTTCATCGCACCATTCTTACTTCCATTATTAAAATCGGTGCTTATAGAGTTTGGAACAAATCCCTGTTTCAACGCCGGTACAGCCTGAGAAAAAGCAAAAGCCCCTGCTCCATGACCAACATCGAAGACAATTCCTCGCTTTTGTGCCTCAAACACGAATGGCTTAACCTTGCCATTTTCGTCAACTATAGTTTCACGATTGCTGGCACCAGCGGCAAAACAGTGCGTAAAAATGTCGCCCGGGCGGAAATGCTTGGTAAATAATTCTTCAATAGACTGCGGAGGATTGTGTTCACCAAAGTCCACCATAACAGGCATTTTGACCATTTTACCAGCCTCGACCGCTCGATCTACAGAAATCCAGTCACCGCGTTTATAGTGGGACACTTTAATACCAATGATGTAGTCCTTGTTTTTTTTGACTGACATAGCGGTAAGTGTTGCATCCATATCATTTGTGTTTTGCTCCCAGGGTTCCCGCCCCAGGTATCCTTCACCAACAATGTTAAGCCATGCCAGTACTCTGGTTTTAGACTTATCAATAGTATGTGCTTTGAACGCATCAAACGATTTCCAGCCAGAGCTTCCGGCATCTATTGAGGTTGTAACACCGGTGCGAAAAGTAAAGTCGTCAGGCATTGGATCGCCCTGTCTTTCCTCCGAGATGCCAGCAAAATGGTGCGCATGCATGTCTATTAATCCGGGAGTAACATATAGCCCTTTCGCGTTTACTATTCGTTTTGCACTAGCTGCGGGTATATTGGCAGCCACCTGTACTATCTTTCCTTTTGAAATTGCCACATCCATGATGGAGTTGATATTATTTTTGGGATCAATCACATGCCCACCCTTTATAAGAATATCATTCTGTTGAGCGTACAAATTGCACGCACAGAAAAATATGAGACCAAAGAAGATCGGGAATATCTTGAATCCTAATTTAATGTTGTTTTTGTGTGTTAAGATCATAATTGGTTTTTTATACTTTTCGAATTATTAATAAACTATTTCATTACTGGTAGTAACCGCACAATTTTGCCGGTATCTTCAACCATCAGGTAGATTAATTTGTCCGGACCAACTTTTACATCCCGAATTCGACCTATTCCTTCCAATAAGCGTTCATCGTGTACAGCTTTTCCATTCTTAAAAACTGTCCTATTCAGTCTTCCCTGAACCATTCCTCCAATAAACAGGTTGCTGTCCCAGCGCGGGTATGTATTTCCATAAAAGAAATCAAAATCCGACGGGGCTATTGAAGGTGTCCAGTGATGTGCTGGCGATTCTATCCCTGCACGCACCGTATCCTGCGATATAAAGGTCCCGTCATAATTCCGACTGAATGTTACGTCCGGCCAACCGTAGTTGCCACCAGATTTAAGCCGGTTCACTTCAGATCCACCCATTTCTCCATGCTCGCTCTCCCATATTTCGCCGGTTTGAGGGTGACGGATAAGGCCTTGTGGTTGCCGGTGTCCATAGGTGTAAATTTCCGGCAATATGCCAACGCTGTCAACAAATGGATTAGATCGGGGAATACTACCGTCATCATTAAACCTCATTACCTTTCCAGATGGATTAGTTCTGTCCTGAACTGTTTTCCATCGGTGACGATCGTCCAGAGTTCGCTGACCTACGGTAAAATAAAGAAATCCCGCTTTATCAAATGCTATCCGGCTTCCATAGGTCTCGCCCCCCTCTTTAAACGGACCCGCTTTATAAAGTATCTTCTCTTCCGTTATCTTGTCTCCCAGAAGTTTTCCCCGCATAAGCACTGTATATCCTCCGTCTGGCTTTTTAGGTTCGATGTAGTAGGACAAATAAACAAGGTTATTCTTCGCAAATTGGGGGTGTAATTTAATATCACGAAGTCCCTTGGGCACATTACCTCCAATGGATTCAGGCTGTAATTTCCCGTCCCTAACAATTCGCAAATTACCTGACCTTTCTGTTATCAAAATAGTGTTATTGGGAAGGAAGGCCATACTCCATGGACGTGTCAGGCCTGAAATTACTGTATCAACCATAAACAACTGCTCTTCCGATTTCACCACATTAAGCACCTGTTTAGGGATCGCAATGTATTTGCTTGCCAACCTGGGATCTATTTTAAATCCCGCTACTGGAAGTAAGTTCTCGGGTTTTGGTTTAGCCTGGCTCTGTGGCGATAGCTGACGTATATATGCCACTAATTTCCAGCGCTGGTCATCGGTTAGCGAATTCTTATAAGCTGGCATCGCACCACGTCCTTCTGCCAATTTCCAGAAAAGGGCTCCGTCTAATTGATTCTTTACTGAGGTGGCGTGAAAATTGGCTGGTTTGATGGGAAGTTCAGAACCTAAAACACCGTCTCCTAATCCATTTTTACCATGGCAAGCCACACAATTGGCATTATATAATTGTTCAGCTTCCGAGATTATGGCAGGTGTGATCTTTCTAATTGGCGTTTTTAAACCGTCTGTCCATTCCGGAGCCTTCCATGGCTCCTGGATATTGACGCTTGTAAAAGCGAGAAAGGCCAAAGAGCCGAACCCAAGCGCTGCACCTAGTATAATCGCCTTTCTATTCATTTTAACTATTCTTTATGTTTTGATTATTGAAATTTCAATGTGCCGAAATATTGAGGTAAATGAAATGTCGGTTTTGGATGGCTTATAACAGACCAACTGGCATGATGGGGATTAGAATTAATTTCCGCGATCTTATAAAAATTAGCCTTCCAATTTACACCTCGTTTAGGCCGGACAATTTTTGAATACTTTTCAAGCATATCAAAGGGTATTTTATATTCTATTGTCCAGACTTTTTTCTCAGTGATTTCCGGGTCAACTATCTGAGGTAAAGAATGAGCTATTTCTATCTTTTTAATATCATCTATCTCAGGTTTCTTTGCCTTAAAGCCTAACAATGGTGTACCACCGCAATTAACTTCGAGGTTGAAATATTGCGAAGAACTGGTATCGGGTGAGAAAAAGAACTCCACAGCAGAATCTTTCCACACTGGTCCGTTTATATCCTTAGTTATGGATCTTATAAATTGATCCTGCACACGAAATATGACGTATAAATTTTCATCATCATACATCATTTTAGCCTGAACGACAGGGCGGAAAAGAGGTTGCTCCCTGATAAAATTATTGATCTCCAGTACCTTCGCTTTTTTCCACTGAGGTTTATCCCAATTCCCATCGATTTTACCAGGCTTTTTAACGTTCCTCACTTCATAAACAGAGCTCTTTGCAAGATTTGCTGTCTGCTGAGCCAATGTTGTTGAAGAAATTAGTATTGCAGCAATAACCAACCGCAGATATTTCATGCATTAAAAGGATTAAGTGTTACTTGTTTACTACTGCTGTCAGAGCATCTTACTCAAAATATCAATAGACATTCCGAGCGCCTGTAGCTGCCTGTTATATTAAAAAGTCTCTGTGCAGAATAGAAATTCTGCACAGAGACAAAAAAATTAGTTTTTATCCCACCAGAGTGGAGTTGATGCCATATCTGGCCCTCCCAATAGTGAAACAGCCTCTTTTACAGCTGCACCGTTCCTTTCTTTATCATATTCCAGGAACACTATGCGGCGCACGAATTTGCCAACCGGTACTTCTGGATTATCCGAATGTATAACATTGTATCTTTTCGGAAATCCTGAACGCCTAACTTCAGCCCAGGCTTCCTGACCATCAGGGAATAATGCCAGCCATTTTTGAGTTCCAATCTGTTCACGTTGCTTTGCCGGGTCGGCCGAAAATCTAACGGGTATATCAGTTAAGGCAGGGGTGTTGAAATATCCACCAGGAGCTGATGGCAAGGCATTACTAACGATATAATTATTAATAGCTGTTGCATCTGTAACTCCATTTGTGCGCATAGACATCTCAATACCTTTCGCGTAAAGATCACTGGCTGTACCGCCCATGTTCCACCCGTTAACGGCCCCTTCAGCACGCAGAAGATACGCTTCTCCAGATCTTATGCAGCTCATCGGTTCGGTATTCATCTGAAGCGGTGTCAGGCGATCGTTGAGATTTGAAATATTATTGTACCCATTTGCCGCTAAGACCTGCTCTGCAGGGATCATCCCGTTTCTAACGCCTCTATATTGTCCATCGGAAATCGCCGGCTGAAAGTACTTGCTAAGTCGCGGATCATTGTATCCCTTGAGAAGGCTCTCCATCGTTGCGCTCATTCTGAACTCGTTCCATCCAGATATGTAACCAAGAGGATTTGGGCGTTCCGGAGCTACCTTAAGATACCCGTCATCAGTTACAGCAGTCATTACTCCGCCAGCTACAGCAGCTTCAGCTTCTGTCTTTGCTTTTGCCGGATCCACTTTGGAAATTCGCAGGGCCAGGCGCAAACGCAGTGTATTTGCAAATTTCAACCATTTAGAATTATCTCCATTAAAAATCAGGTCTTGAGCTCCGTAAGAAGGTTGTGCGATATTATCTTTAAGCACTGCTGTTGCTTCCGTTAATTCTTTAAAGAAATCCATGTAGATATCTTTTTGAGAATCATAAGCAATGTTTTGCTCACTGGATCCAATTTGAGAATATGGAATCGGACCATAATAATCCGTGATCCGATGCATTGTATAAACTTTCCAGATCCGGGCGATAGCATTTAAAGTTTTCGTATCAGGCGTCGTTGTTTGCTTGATAATTGTCAAGAGGGACGGCATTGTAAAAACGTATGCTCTAAGCCAATGGTTTTGTAAGCGCGGCTGCGTCAAATCAAAGCGATCTGATGCAAATGCCGTTTGTGTAACAGCAAAATACTGTGCGTAAACGTCCGCAAAGGCGTTGACACCTCTTTGAAACCCGGCATTACCTCCTCCCAAAGCCAAACCTTGCCATTGAGCATTAGGAAATAATGCTTTCAAATCTGTAGGGCTTAAAACCGTGAGTTTTGTAGGATCGGTATTTCGTTCTTCAAAACTTTTAGTACACCCCACTAAAACGGTTATTACGAGTAATATCACGCGAATGTATATTCCAAGTGTGCGTTTTTTATAATTTTTCATATTGAATACTATTAAATTTATTTAATATCAATTGCTTAACAGAATCGTATTAGAACGATGCTCTCAGATTTAACCCATATGATTTAGTGAATGGCAACGCAGTATATTCATTCCCACCTCTGCCACGAGCAATATCAGGATCAAAAGGAGCTGATCTTTGCAAGAAAAATAGATTCCTGCCGATCAGCGATATTTTAGCGCCCTTGATGTACTTAGAATTACCTAATAATCGGGTCGGAATAGTATAATCTAAAGTAACTTCTCGCAAACGTGTATTAGTTGCTGAATAATTATACTCTTCACCGGTAGGTTTTCTATCACCGATGGCGCTGAAGTATGCCTGCGACGTTATACTTTTAGTGTTTTTTGTACCGTCAGCGAGATAAGCATCTATCACTATTCCGCCTTCACGACCCTCAAGAGATCTTGCCGAATGACCGTCAGCATCCAGTAAAGGCTGTGTTCCTCCGATTATATATCCGCCATTCCTGTGATCAAGCTGGAATGAAAATGAAAAATTAGTATAGGAGAAAGTGTTACTCAAACCAGCCATAAAATCAGGATTGAAATTTCCCGCATAAATTGTCTTTCCTGGGGTAAGAAGGGGTCTGCCTAAATTATCCACTAATTTCCGGCCCTGAGCATCTCTCTGCCACCCTTTAACATACAGGTCTCCAAAACTTCTGCCTTCTTCAACGCGTGTTGTTACGATATCGTCATCCTGAATGATCACAGATTTCATTTCCGGGGTGATTTCAGACACGATGTTATTGTTCTTCGAGAAATTCAACATAGCATCCCAGGAAAACTTACCTATTTTGAGAGGGGTAGCGTTCATTATTAATTCGATACCGTCATTCTTAATTAAGCCTGCATTTATATAACGCTGATTATATGTGGAAGCCGACGGTGCGCCGATTAGCAATAGTTGATTTTCTGTGCGAGTTTTATAATACGTCACATCAAAGCCTAATCTGTTATTGAAAAACCTCCAATCCAATCCTGCTTCAAAAGACTTCGTCAATTCCGGCTTGTAAGTATTGAACGATTGAATAGTTGGCGTCGAGATCAAGCCACCAACACCGAGCGTATAATATTCCTTTCCGAAATATGCATTACCGCCATTACCAGCGTTTGCTGTCGACACCCGAGCCTTGGCATAGGATATCCATGAAGGCATAGTCACCATATCAGATACTATGGCTGTCAGTCCTACAGAAGGATAAAACACTGATTCTTCGCCCTTTGGAAGTGCAGATGACCAGTCATTTCTTCCTGTAAGATCCAGATACAGATAATTTTTATACGCAATTGTTGCTGCTGAATACAATGATTGAATTAACGGACTTTGAGCAAAGCTATTAGTTGTTTGTGGCGCTTTTGCATTGGTCAGGTAAAAGAAATCCTGTTTATTTAATCCGTTTGCGTTAGCTGAGCTTCCAACATTCCGGCTCCCCTGCACGTAACCTCCGATATGACCCGATAAATTGAAATTCTTGGTAAGGTCACGCTTGAATGTTAGCAGACCGTCTGCATTTGAATTAAGCCCGCGGCTATTTCCAGAACTGTAATTAGATCCCGCAAGACTATGGTACGAATCTGAATATATTCTTGAATCGTTGCTGGCAAATGATTGATTCACGTTTCCACGTACCTGCAAGGATAACCAGCTATTAAAATCGTATTTGGCAGAAATTAAGCCAACCGCCCGATGGACGTCATCATAATTTAGATTTCTATACATGTAGAAGTAAGGATTCCCAATAATAGACGAGCCTGGTTTCCAATAATTTTGACGTGGATTTCCGTTTGCATCAGTGTATAAATAGTCACTCATCGCACTACTTGGGATAGACACTGGTGTTCGGTAAATTGAGGTTATTGCAAAACTTACCGGACTATTATCTACACGTTCGAAGTTGTATGTAAGTTTGGTATCAAGAGAAAGTTTCTTAGTAATATTATTCGTAATTCTTAAGTTCAAATTGTGCCTGTTCAAATCATTATTTTTCATAATACCCTGAGCACGAATATTACCATAGGAAAAATAGGTTTGCATTTTTTCGGTACCGGTGTTTATGTTTATTGAATTGTTAAAGGTGGTTCCGGTACGTAAGAAGTCTTCGAATTGATTGCGCTGGGCAGTCAATGGGGCTGTTTGGCCGTTCCACAATGTTACCGTTTGGCCAGTCATTCTAGGTCCAAAACTATGTTCGGAACTGTTTACATATAGACCGGCATCACCTTGACCGTATTCATATTGGAGTTCATGATAAAGATTTGCCTGATCAAGAAGCACACCGCCATTAAACTCCACAGATGTACCACCTGCTTTTCCTTTTTTAGTGGTTATTAAGATTACTCCATTTTGACCAGCACTGCCATATAAAGCCGCTGCTGCTGCACCTTTTAGGACTGTTATACTTTCGATATTGTCACCATCTTCAAACCCTATCCCCCCGGGAACTCCATCTGTTACGTATAAAGGAGCGTTATTACCCGTAATTGAGCGATTACCCCGTAATAAAACTGTCGATCCCCCTCCAACACCGTTTGTACTCCTGGTAATGGTTAGACCGGCAACTTTACCTTGAAGGGAGTTAACCATATTCGTCCCGGTAGTCTTATTTAACTGATCGCTATTAATGTTCTGCGCAGAATAAGTTAACGATTTGGATTCTCTGGAAATACCTAGAGCTGTAACGACAACCTCGTTTAACGCAGTGTTTGTTGCCTCGAGAACCACATTAACGGTGGTACGACTACTAGCCTGAACCTCCTGCGTGACATATCCGATGTATGTGAAAACAATCGTGCTATTTGCCTCGGGTATATTAATAGAGTAGTTCCCGTTAATATCTGTAGTGGTCCCTACCGAAGTCCCTTTTAATCTTACGCTAACACCGGGGAGAGTTTCGCCTGTCTTGTCGGTGACCCTGCCCTTGACCGGAATGTCGGCAATAGCTTTTGATTCAGCTTTCGCAGCAGGTTGTGCATCGTTAGCGCCTATGAGCACATTATTATCTATTTGCTTATACGAGAAGTCTGTATTCTCCAGTAAAAGATTCAGCGCTTGTTCAACCGTATAAGTTGACGCGCGAATGCTTTTGGCTGGAATTGCCATCAGGTCTCCTTTTCGATAAACAAACCGAAACGGTGTTTGCTGTTCAATCTTCTTAAAAGCCGCCAGCAATGTTTCATTTTTTAATTCAAGTTTAACCTCAACAGTACTGATCTTCTGACTGCTGACAGGCAGTGCTAGTAGTAGCTGCGCGGTCGTTAATAGTACCGCCACGAAAATGAAGCCGATCCGCATAAGCTTTCTTGTGATTAGTGTTCGTTTAGAGTTTGTAGAGAGACAGCTCACCGGGGCATTCCCCGGTGCAGGAATTGTAAAATAATTCATATTTTTACATGGTTTTAAGTTGATCAATTATCCTTCCTAGGGGATTTATTAAATTAAAACAGCCTCCGTTAATCCGGTCGGCAGGCCCTCCAGCATCTTCATTACAGTGAAGATATAGAGGGCTTTTTTTATGTTGAAGTTTCCATTTGCATCTCGTTTTGGTTGAATTCGTATAATAAATAATATCTCACTTCACTTAGTTACATCCCGGACCTTCAAGAAGAACAGTGTTTTTGTCTTTAAATTGATATTTGATATTGTTAAACTCCCCGATAACTTTCAATATTTGTTCAAGGGTCTGGGTCTTTAAAAACGTTGCGCTGAACCGGCAATTTTTAATTAATTCATTAGTAAAGACTATTGATATGTTGAAACGCTTTTGCAGCTGCCCCGCAACATCCTTTATATTTACGTCGTCAAAATAAATATCCTCGTTTGTCCACTCTACAAACTCCTCGGCCTTAACGAGTTTCTTAACATGATTGTCCAGGTCGGAATTAAATACAACCTGCTCATCCGGATCAATAATGCTGAATGCTCTGGTCTTATCACCAACCTGAACTTTACCCCGGGTTACCGTTACAACCACAATTCTTTCCTTGGTATTAGAATTAATATTAAAAGCAGTACCCAAAACCGTTGTGCGGATTTTTCCTGTTGTAACGATAAATGGACGGGAACTATCGTGAACAACATCGAAATATGCTTCTCCATGTAAAATAACTTCACGGTTGCCCTTACTGCCGAAATTACTAAGCTCTATGCTGCTGTTTTCGTTGAGGATAACATAACTCCCATCTGGCAAATTAATAAAACGACGGTTGGGTTTGTCTTGCTTAGCCGGCTGGTTGACGACAGCAATAATTTTCTCAGATGTAGGCGATTTTTTGTAGAAGAAAATGGATGCGCCAACCAGTAATACGAGTGCTGCAGCTGTAAACCACGATCTGTTTGGCAGAATACGTTTCCTTTCGCTCTGCTGAGATGAAAGCATAATCTGATTAAAGATCCGCTCTGCTTTATCTTCAGACATAACCCTTGAGCTGATAGATTCGTTCCAAAATTCGTCCAAAAGAACTTGGGCAGCCTTATTATAGTCATTCCCCTTCATCATAGCAAGGAATTCTGTTGACTCTTCAGCCGTAGCAGTTTTATTTACGAATTGGTGAAAAAGATATTTAAATCTATCAATAGACATATTTAAGATTTTATGAGATAATCAGGCTGCTTCACTTCTTCCCCTATTATAAAGACAAGTGAGGAAAGAAAAAGGGTTAGTCGGGTATTTATTTTTTTTCCTGATTAGGAATAAAAGCAGATCAGATACGTAAGCATCAGATAATTGGAAAATACAACCCTAAGTGTGCCGACCGCTTTTTTAAGATGAGCCTTGACTGTATTCTTCGAGAGATTTAATGCAGTTGCTATTTCATCATATTTCAAGCCTTCATTTCGGCTCAACGTATAAGCAAGGCGCTGCTGAGGAGGTAATTTATTAAGTGCATCGTCGAGTAGATGTTTGTAATCTTTATAGATCACTGTCTCTTCTGTACACTCCTGATATTCGGTATTGGTATGGCTCAACTCTTTTATAATCTCTGATTCCTTTGCAATCCGCTTTATCGCATTGAAGGCTCTGTTGCGCACGAGCGTGTATAGGTATGCATCAAAGTTTTCAATGTTTTGAAGATTCACACGGTTAACCCAAATTTTCAAAAATGCATCCATGACGATCTCTTCCGCCATCTCCTCATTGTCCGTTATGCGAAGAACGTAAGAGTTTAAGCGACGGCCATAAAAATCGAAAATTTTCCGAAAAGCCCCCTCATCACCAAGAGAAATCAGTGTCAAAAGATCGGCTTCGTTATTTAGACCCCTGAATGCCAAAATGAGTTAAAAATTAGTTATGACTAATATATCAAACTTTAAAATATAATTCAAAGCTCATGTTCTGTTGATATACATTATGTGCTTTAACCACTTAATTGTTACACTGCAGCCTCAAATACCAACTGGTTCCGGCTTGCCGATATATCACTCTATTGTTAGCACATATCAGATTTAATCCGTACCTTTGCGGCGCTTTCAGCAATAAGGCTGATAGCTTTAAATATTATCATGAACCCATTTAGTACCTTGGGTATCCGTCATGATATTGTTAATGCCATAACTGAACTGGGATTCGAAAATCCCACACCAATCCAGGAACAATCTATCCCGGTATTACTTTCAGGCAGCAACGATTTTGTCGGATTAGCTCAAACAGGAACCGGTAAAACGGCTGCATTTGGCCTCCCCCTTTTAGAATTACTGGACTTTGAAGAAAATTATCCACAAGCGCTGATCTTATGCCCAACGCGTGAACTGTGTCTGCAGATCACGAGTGATCTTAAGAACTACTCCAAAAACATGAAGAACGTTAACGTTGTTGCTGTTTATGGTGGTGCAAACATTTCAGACCAATTACGCCAGATAAAACGCGGTGTACAGATTGTAGTAGCCACTCCAGGCCGCATGCTTGATATTATCAACCGTAAGGCGATTGATTTTACACAAGTACAGTACGTTGTCCTTGACGAAGCTGACGAGATGCTAAACATGGGCTTCCAGGAAGACATCGACAGTATTTTATCTACAACTCCTGACGATAAAAAAACATGGCTTTTTTCCGCGACCATGCCGACCGAAGTTCGTCGTATCGCTAAAAAGTACATGACAGATCCGTTCGAACTGACCATGGGTACCAAAAATACCGGCAATGTCAACATCGAACATGAATATTATATTGTAAAAGCGCGTGATAAATATGCTGCCTTTAAGCGTATTGTAGATTTTAACCCAGAGATTTTTGGTATCGTATTCTGCCGTACAAAGATTGAAACGCAGGAAATAGCTGAATCTTTAATGAAGGATGGTTATAACGCAGATGCACTTCATGGTGACCTGTCGCAGCAACAACGTGACAAGGTTATGAAGCGTTACCGTGATCGCAGCCTTCAATTACTTATTGCAACAGATGTTGCAGCCCGTGGAATTGATGTTAATGACGTAACACACGTAATTAACTATTCACTTCCTGACGAAATTGAAAATTACACTCACCGTAGTGGTCGTACCGGCCGTGCAGGTAAGACAGGTATTTCGATAGCAATTATCAACTCTAAGGAATTAGGAAAGATTCGTCACATAGAGCGCACAATTGGAAAACAGTTCACTAAAGCTGAAATCCCAAGCGGTTTTGATGTTTGTGAAAAGCAGCTATTTGCGTTGATCCATAAAGTACACAACGTTGAAGTGAATGAGGCTCAGATCGAGCAATACATTCCGCGTATTATGGACGAGTTTAAAGATCTTGACAAGGAACAGATCATCAAAAGATTTGCTTCCCTTGAATTCAATAGTTTCCTTGAATACTATTCAAAAGCTCCTGATCTGAATATTTCAGGTGATGACCGCGGATTTGAACGCGAGCGCGGAGAACGTGGTGATCGTCCAGATCGCGGCGCGAGATCAAGTGCTGGTTACACCCGTTTGTTTATGAATCTTGGCTCTGTTGATGATTTCACGCGTGGTGATATGCTTGGATTTATCTGCAACAACACAAAAATCAGCGGAAAAAGCGTTGGAAAAATCGATCTTAAAGGTGTTTTCACGTTCTTTGAAGTGGAGGATTCTGAAGTAAATAAAGTTATCGAAGGATTTAAAACAGTTGATTTCCAGGGAAGAGCCGTGCGTATAGAAATGGCAGGCGATCGTGATGCAGGAAGTGAACGCGGTGGTTCAGGCGGTGGATACCGTGGCAACAACCCTCGTCGCGAAGGCGGCGGTGGCGGCGGTGGTTATCGCGGCGGAAACAGCGGTGGAGGCGGACGTCGTGAAGGCGGAAGCGGTGGCGGTTTCCGTGATTTCTCCGGAAAGCGTCGTGAAGACCGTGGAGGAAGTGGTTCAGGCGGTGGTCGTCGCGAAGGCGGAGACAGACGCAGACGCATCTAATTAATTTAGCTTATATAAAAAAAGGCCGTCAGAAAATCTGATGGCCTTTTTTATTAGTTGATATTGACTGAACAAATGGCTTAAGCTTCGTCCATATACACACGGCTTCCCTGTCCATCGGTATAATAGTTCCTCTTATACATATCGGTAAAAACATCTTCCCCATTCGGACCCTTCATATCAGGCATTATCCGATCTTTAACATTGTCCACAAACTGGTTAAATTTGTCCTTCCAGCCTTTATTTGCCTCTGCAAATTCGTTAAGCTTATCAGACCAACCCTTGCTTGCTTCTGTCAGTTCATCAAGCAAAGTGGTCCCGTCAGCTTTTTTGTGTGTTAGTACTTTATAGGCTACTCCTGCAACTGCAGCAAGTCCTAATATTGTGGTCATCTTTTTCATAAGTATATTATTTTATTTTTTGCGCAGCCAGCACGATCTTCATTGCAATAGTCAGCAACAAGCTCACAGTGGTTATGCTGTGTTTCATTATCAACACAACACTGGCAGCTAAGGTTTTAAAAAATAAAAAATGAGATCAGAGAACAAAAATTCTCTTCATTCGACTTATGTAAGTTGCTCAGAAAGCAATTTCATTTCAATTTGAGGTGAATGCCCCTCATAAAGAATAGCATACACAGCACGGCAAATAGGAATATTAACTTTATAAACTTTGTTGATTTGATGAAGACAGAAAACCGCATAATAACCTTCGGCAACCATATTCATTTCTAACTGAGCAGATTTTACTGTATAGCCCTTGCCTATCATATTGCCAAACGTCCGGTTGCGGCTAAACTGAGAATAAGCTGTTACCATCAAATCTCCTAAATATGCCGACTCCTTTATATCACGATCAATAGGGTGTACAGCCCCGACAAAGGCTTCAATCTCACGGATCGCGTTGGAGATCAGCACAGACTGGAAATTATCACCATACCCAACACCGTGACAGATACCGCTGGCAACAGCATATATATTTTTGAGCACCGCCGCATATTCCGTACCATAGATGTCGTCCGAAATATTGGTTTTAATATATCGTGTATTGAGCATAGCGGCGAAGGAACTGGCCAGTTGCAGATCCTGACACGCGATGGTTAAATAGGATAATTTCTCGAGAGCGACTTCCTCTGCGTGGCAAGGCCCGCTAATAACCAAAATATCATCAAAAGGGATGTCATAATTCCGGTTCATGAACTCACCAATAATCAGGTTTTCATCGGGGACAATACCTTTGATCGCAGAAATGATCTTTTTGCCTTTCAAATCAGCCGCGGTTATACCTGTTAGTGCTTCTTTGAGAAATGCAGCCGGAACATTTAACAGAACCATGTTGCAATTGACAATAACTTCTTTGAGATTATTACTCAAATGTTCATTGGGGAGACGGGTCTCAACAGAACTGAGATAATGAGGATTGTGATTGTATTTTCTAATGTGGTCGATGGCTTCAGTATTCCGCATCCACCAATACACGTCTTTATCGGCCAGGTTATCTCCTAAGATCTTCACTATAGCTGTCGCCCAACTTCCTCCACCAACAATTGCTATACTATTTTTCATCGCGATATATAAACAAAAATCCCTCCCGGAAAGATCAGCCTTTCGGGGAGGGACAAGTTAATGATTTCTTAGAAATTACTTCTTAGCTTCGCTTGCAAAAAGCTTTTCCTTATCTACTTTTTCTACCATTGCTCCATCTTTCAGGCCTTTTGAAATCGCGGTAAATGGCCCGGAAACAATTTCTTCATCTCCTTTAAGTCCAGTTTTAATTAAAATGTAAGTATCATCCTGAATACCTGTGGTTACCTGCACCTGCTTTACTTTGCCTCCGCTAAAAACGAATACATATTCTTTAACTGGTTCAGTGTCTTTCTTTTTTTCCTTGTCAGCATTTGCCGAAGAAGCAGCTGGCCCGGAATTTCCTTCAGTCTTTGCCTCCTTCTTTTCTTCACGTGTAGTCACTGATTGGATAGGCACAGCAACTCCCTTGAATTCTTCGGTCTGAATATCAACTGTCGCTGACAATCCCGGGCGGAATGGAGATGGATTAGCGCTATCTGAACGAATAAGTTTTTGATAGGAATCAGGCAGAATTCGGATCTTCACTGTAAAGTTAGTCACCTGATCAGTTGAAGTTCCAACTACATTGGAAGAACTTGCAATCTCAGTTACTTCACCTTTAAACTTTTGGTTTTGAAAAGCATCAACTTCAATTTCAGCACCATCTCCTACTGAGACACGGTTTATATCACTTTCGTTGACGTCTACGCTAACCTCCATTGAACTCAAATTGGAGATTCTCATAATCTCAGTACCTGCCATTTGGGAAGTACCTAAGATCCTGTCGCCAAGCTCAACAGACAATTTTGAGATAACGCCATCTGTCGGCGCATATATTGTGGTCTTCGCAAGGTTAGCACCCGCTTCCTTTACAACCGCATTTGACTGCTCAACTCCGAATCTCGATCCAACTACGTTTTGGCGTACCGCCTCAAGATTAGCTCTTGCTGCCTCGTACTCTGCCTTTACAGCATCGAATTCCGCAGCAGAAACGACTTTTTTAGAAAAAAGCTCCTGGTTTCTTTTATACTTAGCCGCAGTATTTGTAAAGTTAGCTTCTGCTTGTTTAAGTGACTGCTGTGAACCCGCAAGAGCTGCACGCTGGCTGTTTAATGAAGCAACTGCACGATCATATCCTGATTGAAGTACATCCGGACGAACTTTACATAGCAGCTGACCTCTCTTAACTACATCACCCTCTTTAACGTGAAGTTCAACAACTTCACCAGAAACTTCAGCACTCAATTTTACCTCCACTTCAGGCTGGACTTTCCCGCTTGCCGAAACAGTTTCAACAATTGTTCGCGAGGCCGCTTTTTCTACAGCAATCTGGATAGACTCGCTTTTACCGAACCAGCCGAGTTTGCTTCCGGCGACTGCAACAACTAATAGCACTCCTGCTCCTATGAGCACATATTTTAACGTATTATTTTTCTTTGCCATGTTTATTTTATGAAGGGGAAAGTTTTTCTAATTAAAAAGTTATTGGGTTTCCGAGATAATAATCAATCACTTTGCTTCTGAAGATCAGATCATAACGCGCCTGAATTTGGTCAAACTGTGCTTTATTCAAATTAGTCTGCGCCTGATTAAAGTCAAGTGAATTTACCAAACCTACGGCATATCGCTGCTCAATTACATTAAATGCGTCTTTCGATGATTCGAATGCTGTCTGAGCGGAATAAAATCTCTTTTCGGCTGCCCTAAGATCGTAAACAGCCTGATTAATAACTTTATTCAGATTGTTTTTAGCCAGTTGCTCATTAACCTCGCCATTGAGTACGTTGATCTTTGCTCTTCTTACCGCCGACCTTGCTGAGTATCCATTGAATATCGGTATGCTCAGCCCAAATCCAATAAATTGGTTGAAGTTATCCTGTATCTGGCTTGCAAATGATGTATTGCCAAAGGAGCCGTTCGAGTAACGTGTTCCCATTCCTGTTTGTAAATTTAGAGAAGGATAATATCCGCTCTTAGCGATATCAATTTCTTTTTGAAGCACCAGCCTCCTCAGTTCTGCTAACTTAATATCCGGAAAATTCTCTGAAGCAGATTTATATACTTCAGCAGCGGAATAAGCTGTATTGACTGTCGCCACATCATTAACTGCCGGCTTTTCCACTTCAAATGGCACTGAGGGGTCACGTTCCAGCAGCTGGGCAAGATTCAAAAATGCAAGATCAACCTGATTTTGCGCATTTGTAACATTAAGTTCAGCAGTCGCTACCTGAGATTTTGACTGCGACAGATCAGCCAGAGTACGGTTTCCGACATCGAAGAACTTTTGTTCGATATCTAATTGCTGTTTGGATATATCTAATTGCTGCCTGGCAGCGATCAACAGATCTTGTGAATTTAAGACTGTTAAGTAATTAGTTACTACGGCTAAAACAAGGTCATTCTTCACTTTCTGGGTAAAACTCT
This sequence comes from Bacteroidota bacterium, assembly GCA_040384965.1. GTDB lineage: Bacteria > Bacteroidota > Bacteroidia > Sphingobacteriales > Sphingobacteriaceae > Daejeonella. Next base: position 78,701 of record JAZKIH010000134.1, read on the forward strand.
TGTCTGCCTCTAACTGCAGCTTATTCTGAGCTATAATATTTACTCGTTGAAATCCACCGAATAAAGGTGTGTTTGAAGAAATATTTCCATTATTGGATGTAATTGCCTGATTAACAAACTGATTAGTTAATGGATCAATACTCCGGCCGAAATTAAAGTTGAGGCTCGTATTAGCATTAAGTGTAGGATATAAGGCATATTTGGATTGTCTGAGGTTTTCATCAGATATGGCTTCAGAGAATTGCGCCTGCTTGATCTGGAGGTTATTTTCAACTACAAGTTCAGTTGCCCTCTTCAAAGTGATCTTTTCCTGTGCCCGTAAACTCACTGAACTCAAAATCAATAAACAGATCACTAAAACAGAGCATTTTGAAAATCCTGTTAGGTTTTTTTGTTTCATATAATTGTTAAACAACGTCAAAATGGTTAGAATTCCTCGATAAAATTAATACTATAAATTACTTAACATATTTATCTTCGTGATAAATTAACAAAAAACGATTTGTATCTCACAAATTCTCCGTTTTGGCTGCGCTGGTTGTACCCCACACTGACCTGGCATAAAAACCGGAAAGAAAAATATGTTTATCTCACTTTTGACGATGGACCTATACCTGTTGTTACACCATTTGTGTTAAATACATTAAAAAACTTCAATGTTCACGCGACCTTCTTTTGTATAGGTAATAATGTAAGCAACCATCCTGAAATTTATAATGAGATTTTATCTGGCGGTCATACTGTCGGAAATCACACCTTCAATCATCTTAAGGGGTGGAAGACCACGGATACGGAATATATGCTGAATATAGAGAAATGCGCCGGTCTGGTCAACTCTAATCTGTTCCGTCCCCCTTACGGGCGTATTAGAACATCACAAATCAGAAGCCTCCAGGCTTTGCATCCAAAAATGGAAATTATAATGTGGGATGTGTTGAGCGGCGACTTTGACCCGGGAATCAGCGCCGACCGATGTGTGCAAAACGTGTTTAAAAATGTAAAAAACGGATCAATAATTGTTTTTCACGACAGCGAGAAAGCTTTCCCACGCCTGAAGCATGCCCTCCCAGTCGTATTGGAAATTCTTCAGTCACAAGGCTATGATTTCAAAACGCTCTAAAAACTGAGCAGAGTTTCGATTGATATAATCAAATATTAAAAGCTTTAAATATTGAGAAATAAAACAAGTAAGAATATCAGCCTTTTATAAAATAAATTACCTAAAAAGAAAATACAGGCTCAGTTATTGCTAAGAGACGCTGATGAGCGCTCTAAAAAAAATCATGATTGCCGATGATGATCCAGGCATAGTCGATGCAGTCGAAATGATGCTCGAGTTTGAGGGATATGAGGTTTCTTCAACAATGAATGGCGCCACTGTACTCGAGTTACGAGATGAGTTCCCTGATCTGTTCTTGCTGGATATTTGGATGTCAGGCCAGGATGGAAGAGATATATGCCGGGAATTGAAAAAAAGAGACCAAACGAAGAATATTCCTGTAATAATGATTTCGGCCAGTACAGATCTTGCGAGATCTGCGAGAGAAGCCGGTGCAGATGACTTTTTAGAGAAACCTTTCAATATGGAAGATTTAATGAGTAAAATATCTCTTCACTTAAAGAGTTAGGCTCGCTTTTGCAAAATCTACTTATAAACTAGTGCAATCTCTAATCATATGAGGCGGCATGGTTATCAAAGCATTTCTTTTAGGATAATTAACTTTGTGTTTCTGCGTGGAACAAGTTTGTCAACAAATTGTGACTTTTCATCATGCAACGAGAATTTGAACTTACGGTTCCATCATTTCCCTTCTCAACAAAACCTGATGGCACTTTCTACTGAAAAATCTAATCATCAGCATTCAAAATATCGGTCAATTATCTCCTAATACCTGTAAGAAGGGATTTTTTCTATTTACATTCTCGTAAACCCTGCATTTTTAAGGGTGTTTTTTGTAACTTCGCTCGCAGTTATAACAGTAATAA
>JAZKIH010000135.1:0-19118 GCA_040384965.1 Bacteroidota bacterium
TCTTACCTTTAAAGCATATGAATTTGGATCATAAATTTACTATAGATAGTTTATTAGAGGGTTGTAAGAGGGGAGAAAGGAAAGCGCAGGAGAATCTATACAAAACTCTGGCCTCGAAAATGATGGGTGTGTGTATGAGGTACGCCAAGGATACGTATGAAGCTGAAGATGTGCTGCAAATGGGTTTTGTGAAGGTGTTTCAAAAGGTCTCAGAATTTCGTGGAGACGGATCTTTTGAAGGATGGATTAGAAGAGTTATGGTTAATACGGCCATAGAAAGTTATCGAAAAAACCTCAGGTCGTTAAACGTGGTTGACATTGACGAAGTGTATGACCAGCCACAAAGTACATTTGATATGAGCGGACTCGAATTGAAGGATTTGATGAAACTAGTTCAAGCTTTGTCAAATGGTTACCGGCTCGTGTTTAACATGTACGTGATAGAAGGTTTTTCGCACAAAGAGATTGCTGAGCAGCTTGGAATTAGTGAGGGAGCATCAAAATCCCAGCTCTCAAGAGCCAGGGCTATATTAAAAGAAAAAATTATTAAAATGGAGGGTTCAGGTTATGCATCGAATATCGGATAAGGAATTGGACAAATTATTTCAGCAGCGGTTTGAAGAAGCTGAGTATCAGCCATCAGGGGATGTGTGGGGCAAGATCGCTGCAAAAATGGATCAGAAGGCAAAAGTAAAACGAAGTTTTCCTGTTTTCTGGATGGCAGCGGCTAGTGTGGCTGTCGTAATTGCAGCAGGCTTATGGCTTTATCGTCCAGTGGAAGTGATTAGATTACAGGGAACGGAGCAGGAGATGGTTGAGACAACCATAGAAAGCCCGGTGACTGATTTGGGAACGGGCACTGCTGTTATGGATCATGTCCATCCGGAAATAAAAGGTTTTGACTTTTCTAAATTAGCTGCTTCTGAAGAGAAATCTTTTAATACCCCGGAAGAGGTAACGTTACCGGAGAAAACTTACGAAGCAGCACCAAAGCAAGAGGTTTTAGCTTCGAATAATTCGAGAAGAATTGTGCCCGAAGCAGTTCAGCAGAGAAAAGAAGTTAAAGTTCCAAGGTATACCGGAGACCAGTCTCAACTTGATGTTACCCAGGCTGATATGATTGCTAATGCTGATGTGGTAAAAGATGATCTTGTGCCAGAACATGAGCAGGCCGCTCCCAAAAGAATAAGAAGTGTAGGGAGTCTGGTGAATTTTGTGATCTCGAAAGTTGATCGCCGGGATGACAAGATTATTGAATTTAAGGATGGAGATGAAGGGTCGGAAGTATCAGGAATCAACCTTGGACTTATAAAATTGAAAAGCAGAAACAAATAAAGTAAAAGAGAATAAAGAACAAAGATTAAAGACTAAGACATGAAAAGATTACTAATTAGCGCTCTCGTTATATTTTTAACCGCGCCCATCTTCGCTCAAGACAACAAGAAAGACACGGTGCTGGTGATTACTGCTGACACGGTTAAAAATCACAATAAGAAAAGTATCACTATTCGTATCGGGGCGAATGGCAAGGATACAACAAAAACAGAAATTAAACCGTCCTCGGGATTTTCGGTTCAGTTTGTAGCTGCAAGGTTTGATCTGGGCTTAAGCACTTACAGGGATAACGGAAGTTTTACTCTCCTCCCGGCAAACTCCTATCTGGAGCGTGAAACTTGGAAGAGCAGCAATTTTGGATTTGAATTTTTTCAAATGGGTTACCGTTTTAACAGCTATTTTAAAATATATGCAGGAGCCGGCCTCGATTGGAATCATATGCGTCTAAAACAGAACATTACTTTCCAGAAGGACAAGCCAACACTAAGCTATGTCACAGAGACCATAGATTTTAAAAAGAATCGCTTTTCAAGTCAGTACCTGAGAATTCCACTATCAGTGCAGCTGCGTACCAAGGACGACCGCAAAGGAAACAAATTGAATTTTGTTTTTGGACCTGAAGTAGGTTTTCTCTTGAACGGAAAGATCAAACAGGTTAGTTCGGAAAATGGTAAAGACAAATCAAAAGATGACTATAACTTTAACCCGTTCCGTTATGGAGCTTTCGCCAGACTGGGTTATGGCGGTACAGGTGTTTATGTTAAGTATTACGGCAATGATGTTTTTGCAGAAGGACAGGGGCCTAAAGATTTCAAAAACCTGGCTTTTGGTCTGATGTTAGGATTTTAGATTCGCGACTGATGATTCAGCCCTGAGGGCTTATAAGGATATATTTACATGGAAAGGCCTCGTTTACGACGGGGCTTTTTTATTATATTTGGCTCATGCCAGAGCCGTTTATCAGTCTAAAAAATGTAAGTAAACATTATTCCGTTGATCTTGATGCAGGAGTAAGTGATATCAATCTCACCATTGATAAAGGTGAATTCGTTGCAATAGTAGGGGAGAGCGGGAGTGGAAAAAGTACGCTGCTGAAGCTTATTTTCGGTACCCTTGCGCCAAATGAAGGAGAACTTACTCTAAACGGCGAACACATTCCTGGTCCGCATGAAAAATTGATACCGGGTCACGATTCCATGAAAATGCTTAGCCAGGATTTTAATCTCAACCTGTATGCTAAAGTTTACGAAAACATCGAGAGTATGCTCTCGAATGAAAACGTAAAAGAGAAGAAGCAGAGATCGGAAGACATCATGGAATTACTTGGTATCAGTGCTCTTGCTGAGAAAAGAATTGTAGAATTAAGCGGTGGAGAACAGCAGCGAGTGGCTTTGGCAAGGGCTATAATAACAAAGCCGGAAGTTTTGTTACTTGATGAGCCTTTCAGTCAACTTGATGCTGTTTTGAAAACACAGTTTCGTGTAGATTTGAAACGTCTCGGAAATGAACTCGGTATTACTATTATTATGGTTTCTCATGACCCGGTAGATGGCCTAACACTGGCAGACAAAATGTTTATCTTAAAGGGAGGTAAATTAATTGAATCCGGCGAGCCAGCAAATATTTATGATAACCCCTCGCATATTTATACCGCCCGTTTGTTAGGGAATGCTTTTTTCCTGCCATCAGATGAAGCCAGGACTATGGGCATAAGAAGCAATGCCGCAAACGTGATGATCTATCCCGAATGGATACAGCTAAAAAGCAGCTGGACAAGTAAGAAATATGAAATCGAGGAAATATTTTTCAGGGGATTTTATGAAGACTTATTGTTGGAGCGGAAGGGAGTCAGAATTCATGCTATTAATACGAAGCCGGGGATGTATAAGAAAGGGCAAGGGGTACAGGTAGTGATAGAGAGATATTTGGAGTTTGATTAATTTTCCCGGCTTGGCCGGAATCAAAATCATAGTTTAATTAAAAAAGGGATACGTAAAGCATCCCTTTTTTAATTCATGTGCTATTAAAGCGGTTATTTTATTTTACTCGCCAGCCAATCTCCAACCTCACTTGTCTTATAAGCTTTCTTATCACCAGAAAGATCCTCGGTTACAATACCCTCGGCCAAACTCTGGTTAACAACATCTCTTATTAATTCAGCTTCATCCTTTAATCCAAACGCATCCTCAAACATCATAGCTGCCGACAATACAGTTGCCAGAGGATTCGCAATATCTTTTCCAGCAGCCTGAGGGTAGGAGCCGTGTATAGGCTCAAATAAGCTCGTATGAAGACCGATCGACGCTGATGGCATTAATCCCATTGATCCGGAAATTACTGAAGCTTCATCGGTCAGGATGTCGCCGAATAAATTTTCGGTGATTAAAACGTCGTATGAGCTAGGCCATTGCACTAAACGCATTGCCACAGCATCTACAAATTCATAACTCACAGTTACTTCAGGGTAATCTTTCTCCATGTCCTGAACAGTTTCTCTCCAAAGGCGGGAGCTTTCAAGAACGTTGGCTTTATCTACGCAGCATAATTTTTTGCTACGCGTCATCGCCATTTCAAAACCTAATTTTGCCAAGCGGATAATCTCATCCCGTGTATAAGTACACGTATCAAAAGCTGTATTGCCATTATCTTTCCTGCCTCTTTCCCCAAAGTAGATCCCGCCTGTTAGCTCTCTTAAGATGATGAGATCAGTTCCCTCAATGCGCTCACGCTTCAACGGGGAGTTATCAATCAATGATGGAAAAGTGAAAGTCGGACGCACATTTGCGAACAAGCCTAATTTTTTTCTCATTTTGAGCAGACCTTGTTCCGGACGAACTGGTGCCTTCGGATCATTATCATATTTAGGATGGCCGATAGCACCAAATAATATGGCGTCGGCAGCCATGCAAATCTCATGAGTAGAGTCAGGGTAAGGTTCACCAACTTCGTCAATGGCGCAAGCTCCGGTTATTGCTGAAGTCCAAACTATTTCGTGTCCGAATTTTGCAGCGATCGCATCTGATACTTTTACCGCCTGGTCTATTACTTCCGGGCCAATTCCATCTCCTGCCAGCAGGGCTATATTTAATTTCATGTTAGTGGTTAGTGTTTAGTAATTAGTATTTAGTATTTAGCAATGAGTATTTAGCTAGCTGTTGGTACGCTGGCTGTCTAACAACTAACCAACTAACCATTTAACAACTTGCCACCTATATTATATTAAGCATTTTTTGGGTTGATTTGATCGCACAAACAGTTTGATCAGAGTCGAGCCCACGGGTTATAAATTTCTTTGAGGGAGTTTCCCAGGTGATGATCGTTTCACACAAAGCATCGGAATTGCTCCCCGGCGCTATCCGAACCGCATAATCAATCAGCTTTGGCAGACAAAGCTCCTTTTTAGTGTATACTTTCGTTAACGCTTTCATGAAGGCATCAAACTGGCCATCTCCCTGAGCATTCTCTTCAAATATTTCTCCATCTATCCGGACGGAAATTGTCGCTGAGGGACGTAAGCCTTTTGAATGGGTCAAGACATAAGATTCAACAATCACCTTGTCTGAATATGAATTGCTGTCCAATACATCGGATATGATATAAGGCAAGTCTTCGCGCGTTACTGTTTCTTTTTTATCGCCAAGCTCGATCACCCTTTGCGTTACTTTTTTAAGATCTTCATCGCTTAGTTTCAGGCCAAGTTCCTGAAGATTTTTTTCAATGTTCGCTTTGCCGGAAGTCTTACCAAGAGCATAAGTGCGCTTTCTTCCGAATCTTTCTGGCAGGAGGTCATTGAAGTAAAGGTTGTTCTTGTTATCACCGTCTGCATGAATGCCAGCAGTTTGGGTGAATACATTTTCGCCCACGATTGGTTTATTCGCAGGTATTCTGATACCTGAAAAACTTTCAACCAGTTTGCTTACCGTATAGATAAACGATTCTTTGACACCAATCTCTACTTCCGGGATAAAATCGTAGATCGCAGCTACAGCACTGGACATGGATACATTTCCAGCGCGCTCGCCCATTCCGTTCACCGTGACGTGCAAACCATTCGCGCCAGCTTTAACCGCTTCCAGAACATTCGCAGTGCCCAGATCATAATCATTGTGAGCGTGAAAATCGACGTGCATGTTTGGATACCTGGTTCTGATCGCTGAAATAAAATCAAAAGTTTCCGCTGGTGTTAAAACGCCTAATGTATCCGGTAAAAGAACTCTCTTAATAGATTGTGTGGATAGAAAATCGAGATATTGGTAAACATACTCGGGTGAATTCCTCATTCCATTACTCCAATCCTCAAGATAAACATTGGTTGATATTCCGTATGATTTGGCTGATTCTATGATGGCGGAAATTTCAGAAAAATGCTGCTCCGGAGTTTTCTTCAATTGGTGTGTGAGGTGGTTCAATGAACCCTTTGTTAAAAGATTCTGAACCTTAACACCTGCTTTGTTCATCCAGTCAATAGAAACACCATTATCTACAAAAGCAAGGACTTCAATACGATCGGTATAACCATGAATTTTTGCCCAATCCATAATAGCTTTCACTGAAGCAAATTCACCGTCGGAAACCCGGGCCGAAGCAACTTCAACACGGTCTACCTGGAGTTCCTCCAGGAGCAGCTGAGTTATGGTCAGCTTTTCTGTAATGGAAAAAGATACCCCGGATGTTTGTTCCCCATCCCTGAGTGTAGTGTCCATTATTTCTATTTTCCTTCTCACTGTAGTGGCGTTAAAGTCTGGTTATAATTATAGCGGAAGGTTTTCTGCAAACTGCTGTATTTCTCCTTTAATGTTTTGCAGATAATCGATGTCATCAAAGCCGTTGAGCATATTATCTTTTTTGTATGAGCTGATGTCAAAAGTTTCCTTTTCACCTGTGGCAAGAAGGGTGATACTTTGATCAGGAAGACTTACTTCAATTTCAGTTTTCGGATCTGCTTCTATTGCTCTGAATATTTTATCAGCGAATTCAGCACTAACCTGTACCGGCAGCACACCGATGTTCAGGCAGTTATTTTTGAAAATGTCAGCGAAGAAACTGGATACTACACAACGAAATCCGTAATCATATACTGCCCAGGCAGCGTGCTCACGTGAAGATCCTGATCCGAAGTTTTTACCTCCAACGAGGATTTTTCCACTATAAAGCGGATTGTTTAGTACAAAATCTGCCTTTGGTGTATTATCAGGATTGTATCTCCAATCACGGAACAGGTTGTCGCCAAATCCAACACGCTCAGTTGCTTTTAGAAATCGTGCAGGTATTAACTGGTCAGTATCTACGTTCTCTATTGCTAAAGGAACTGCCGTACTTTTTAATACAGTGAATTTATCGTATGCCATTTTAATATCGTTTTACGGAATGAACCGTCAGATTAAACTAATTCTTCTATAAGATCTCTCGGATCTGTAACTACACCCGTTACCGCTGCCGCAGCCGCCACCAGCGGGCTTGCGAGCATCGTGCGTGAACCTGGCCCCTGTCTTCCTTCGAAGTTTCTGTTTGATGTACTTACAGCATATTTCCCTGCCGGGATCTTGTCATCGTTCATGGCCAGACAAGCAGAGCAGCCAGGCTGACGTAATACAAAGCCAGCTTCGTTGAAGATATCAAGCAATCCTTCTTCTTTGATCTGAGCTTCAACAATGTGAGAGCCCGGAACTAACCAGGCTGTAACATGATCAGCTTTTTTCTTTCCTTTAACAATTGACGCAAATGCCCTGAAGTCTTCTATACGGCCATTTGTGCAGCTCCCTACAAACACGAAGTCAACTTTCTTTCCTATCATGGAATCTCCTTCATGAAAACCCATATAGTTCAATGATTTCTCATAAGTTGCAACACCGCCTTCTACATCTTCAGCATCAGGGATGTTGTGTGAGATTCCCATTCCCATACCAGGGTTAGTACCATACGTGATCATCGGCTCGATTGTCGAACCATCGTAGGTATATTCTTTGTCAAATATTGCGTCAGCATCAGTTTTTAACGTTTTGTAATATGCAAGAGCTTTATCCCATGCTTCGCCTTTAGGGCTAAATTCACGGCCTTTGACATAATCGATAGTAGTTTCGTCAGGAGCAATCATTCCGCCACGTGCTCCCATCTCGATACTCAGATTGCAAACCGTCATGCGACCCTCCATGGTCATATTTTCGAAAACATCACCAGCATACTCTACAAAGTATCCTGTTGCACCGGAAGTCGATAATTGAGAGATAATGAATAAGGCGACGTCTTTGGGCGTCACACCTTTACCTAGCTTTCCGTTTATATTAATCCTCATTTTCTGAGGCTTCGGCTGCATGATACATTGGGTAGACAGCACCATTTCAACTTCTGATGTTCCTATGCCGAAAGCAATTGCTCCAAAAGCACCATGAGTTGATGTATGTGAATCGCCGCACACAATTGTAGCTCCAGGCTGAGTAATGCCATATTCAGGACCTACAACGTGGACGATCCCATTTTTTTGATGGCCTAATCCCCAGTGACTAATTCCATATTCGTTAGAATTTGACTCCAAAGCTTTTAACTGGTTTGCTGAAAGGGGATCTGCTACCGGTAAATGCTGGTCCCAGGTAGGAGTATTATGATCCGCTGTAGCGAAAGTGCGCTCAGGATATAAAACCCTGATTCCTCTGCTCTTTAATCCCAAGAAAGCTACAGGGCTTGTAACTTCATGGATCAGGTGACGATCAATAAACAACACGTCAGGGCCTCCATCTATCTTTCGAACCACGTGAGTGTCCCACACCTTGTCAAATAATGTCTTGCTCATTTCTTTATTAGTTATACCTGGCTGACGGCAGGCAGACGTTTTACATTTCTATATTATACGTGGCTTGCGCCAATTTTTAATTCTGTTCTTACCTCGCTGCTCTTACACAAACTTGTTCAGTGCATCCAGATATGCATTAGCCGAAGCCCTCACTATATCTGTACTGAAACCATATCCCATATATGATTTACCTTCATCGGTAACACGCATATCCACCTTACTCACGTCATCGCTTCCACTGTGAATAGCATGAATGTTAAATTCTTTGATGTTGAAATTGCGTCCAATGATTTTTTCAATGGCTTTGATTGTGGCATCAACGGGACCGTTGCCAGTTGCTGTTGCCTTATGATCTTTCCCGTTATAATTAAGATCAATGGTAGCCTCTGGTGCAGACTGGTCGCCGGTTACAACCTGAAGCGAATTAATAGCTAAACCATTTTTATAGTTCTGCTGAGTTTCATTGCCCATCAAAAACAGGATGTCGTCGTCTTTAATTTCTTTTTTGCCATCAGCGAGGGTTAGGAAACGATCATAAACCTGATCAAGGTCAATCCGGTCAACGCTATAGCCTAAGCGCTCTAAATGATGCTTCAATGCATGACGGCCGCTGCGCGCTGTCAGTATGATTTCAGACTGATCAATGCCGACATCTTCAGGATTAATGATCTCATAAGTTTCGCGATGCTTCAACACGCCATCCTGATGGATCCCTGAGCTGTGAGCAAATGCATTCTTTCCAACGATTGCCTTGTTAGGCTGAACGGGCATGCGCATCATTCGGCTTACCATGCCGCTTAATTCATACAAGTGTTTGCTGTTGACCTTATGGTGGTAATTCAGTGTACGGTGCGTTTTAAGGATCATTACAATCTCCTCAAGTGAGGTATTACCAGCACGCTCGCCAATTCCGTTTATAGTACATTCCACCTGACGGGCACCATTCTCTACACCAGCGATACTATTTGCTGTTGCCAGACCAAGATCGTTATGGCAGTGTACAGAGATGATAGCCTGGTCGATATTCTTAACATTTTCCTTTAAGTAAAGAATTTTTGATCCATATTGCTCTGGCAGACAATACCCGTTTGTATCAGGAATATTTACCACGGTGGCTCCGGCCGCTATAACAGCTTCGACCATTTTGGCCAGGTATTCATTGTCTGCACGACCTGCATCCTCGGCATAAAACTCTATGTCTTCAACAAAGCTTTTTGCATATTTCACAGCCTCAACGGCACGTTCGAGAATAGCTTCTCTGGTACTGTTGAATTTGTATTTGATGTGCATATCGGAAGATCCAATACCCGTGTGAATGCGCGGATGTTTTGCAAACTTCAACGCCGCCGCTGCGCTATCGATGTCTCCTTTGTTTGCCCGTGTTAATGCACAGATTATGGGTTCACGAACTGCTTTGGACAATTCCACGACGCTTTGAAAATCGCCGGGACTTGAAATAGGGAAACCCGCTTCAATAACGTCAACACCGAGATTTTCCAGGGCTTTTCCAATCTCTATTTTTTCAATAGTAGATAACTGGCATCCTGGTACTTGCTCACCATCACGGAGGGTGGTGTCAAAAATGTAAATTCGGTTCGGGTCGTGTAACATATTTTGTTTATTGCAGTTTCAGCATAAAGGCTGATAACCTTATAGTAATGGCTTACACCATTTGATTCTTGCTTGCCTTTGATCTTTGGAATTCTTCGATTGCATCCAGTTGGCTCAAAATGTAATCTGTATCATTATATCCCTCCAGAATACCTGAATTTCCGTAAGAGAATAATTCGTTGTTAGACTGGACTGAATCATTTATTAATTTTGAAATGCCTATCCCATAATTTCCTGGCCGTACATCTTCGGCATCAAATTCAAGAACTTCATCAAATACCGACGTTTCATCAGAAAACAGCGTTTTCCATGATTCAGGATATTCATCAAGGGTTCCAAATTCAGAACCTATACCTAAATCCTTCAAATAATCAAATGTCAGTTCGTCAGGAGCGATGATTCCACCAACAGCGCCGATTTCCCGGCTCATATTACAAATGGCCATACGGCCGTCCATGTCAAGGCTGAGAATTGTGTCTCCGCCAAACTCTATGAAATAACCGTTGGCGCCCTGAGCAGAAATTTCGTTAATCAGGTAGTGGTTAATATCCTTTGCGCCCAAACCTTTCTCCAGCTTTCCATTCACCTCTATCTTCATCCTTTTTGGCCGCTGTTTCAGCAGGCATTGGGTTGCCAGAACTTGTTCTACCTGTGCTTCATTTATCCCGATTGCAATTACTCCGAATGCTCCCAGGTTATCGGTGTTCTCAGGGTCACACACAATCGTTTGGCCTGGTAATGCGATGAAGTTCCCATCGTAATTCCCGGTCTGTTTGCTGATCTCAATACCGAAGTCGCTGCAGTTTCTGTTTAGCAAGTCTAAATGGAATCTGCTAAGATCACTTAGCGGGATATGTGAGATATATTCGGGCTCTCTTATTGCTACTGTTTGCTTTGTTCTGAAAACAGGCATATCACGTTTACGCAAGGAGTCGAAAGCTCTCGGGCTGGTTAGTTTACTGATAAAATGGGTATCAATAAATAACGTATCCGGGAAGCCAGAACTTCTGCTTACAACATGTGCATTCCAGATTTTTTCAAACAGTGTTAACGCCATGGGTTGTAGGTTATAAGTTGTAAGTTTTAAGTTTGAAACTTATCACTTACAACTTAGTACTTATCACTTTTACTTCTCCGGTTGGTTTTCCGGCCTCAAGCTTCTTACAGCCTGACCTGCCTGCCATATTTCGCTATCGCGAACTGTCTTAAGTTCAGCCTCAAGTTTGACACGGTAATCCGGTTCGCTATTCAATTTGATGGTACGTTCAGCTTCTTTACCAGATGCTACACTCTTATATAATTCATCGAAAACAGGTTGAGTAGCATCGCGGAATTTGCCTTTCCAGTCAAGAGCACCACGCTGCGCTGTAGTTGAGCAATTAGCATACATCCAGTCCATACCATTTTCAGCAACTAATGGCATTAAGCTTTGTGTAAGCTCTTCGACAGTCTCGTTGAAAGCTTCAGAAGGAGAGTGTCCGTTTGTACGAAGGGTATTGTATTGTGCTTCGAAGATACCAGCAATAGCTCCCATCAAAGTTCCACGCTCACCAGTAAGGTCAGAGAATACCTCTTTACGGAAATCAGTTTCGAACAGGTAACCTGAGCCAACGCCTATGCCTAACGCAATTGCACGTGTTCTGCCTTTTCCTGTAGAATCCTGGTGGATGGCAAATGAAGAATTTAATCCTTTTCCTGCAAGGAACAAACGACGAAGCGAGGTTCCTGAACCCTTTGGTGCAACAAGAATTACATCCACATCAGCTGGAGGAATAATGCCTGTTTGATCTTTGTAAGTTATACCAAACCCGTGCGAAAAGTAAAGTGCTTTTCCAGGAGTCAAATATTTATTGATAGTAGGCCAGAGTGCGATCTGACCTGCATCCGATAAAAGATACTGGATGATTGTGCCTTTCTCAGCAGCCTCTTCGATTTCAAAAAGAGTTTCGCCTGGTACCCAGCCGTCGGCAATAGCTTTATCCCAGGTTTTTGAATCTTTACGCTGTCCGATGATAACATTAATGCCATTGTCGCGCAGATTTAATGCCTGTCCCGGCCCTTGAACACCGTAACCAATAATTGCTACAGTTTCATCTTTTAGGATTTCACGAGCTTTGTCTAAGGGGAATTCTTCGCGGGTTACTACTTCTTCATTAACTCCACCGAAATTGATTGTTGCCATGTTGTTTGTTTTTACTTTGTTGTGTTGCTTGTTTATGATTTCTTTTGTTTGTCTTACATCGTAAAGATCTTCTGACCATTGTTGAGGTATTCGTTTTCTGAAACTTCCTCTCCAGGTTCTAATCTTTCAAATTCGCGCAGCTTGCTGTTAAAGCCATCACTATGTTTAATGATCGCTACGCGCGCACTTCTTACGAATTCGATCAGCCCGAAAGGCTGAAGAATCTTAATTAATGCATCAGTTTCTTCTCTATGCCCGGTAGTTTCGAACACAGTATAATCTTTGCGAATCACTACTGCGCGTGCACCGTTTTCGCGAAGCAGACGTTCCACACTTGCTTTTTCGGCGATTATATCTGTTGGAACTTTGTATAAAGCCAATTCCTGCCAGATCACATCTTCGTTAGTGTTGAAATACACCTTAAGTACTTCTACCTGTTTCTCGATCTGGCGTGATAGTTTTCTAACCACATCTTCTGTTTCGTTGACAACTATATTGAAGCGGTGAATACTTTCAATTTCAGAAGGAGACGTATTAAGACTATCTATATTAATCTTCCTCCTGGTAAAAATAATTGCAATCCTGTTAAGGAGCCCGATTTGATTTTCCGTGTAGACAGTAATATTAAATTCCTGCTTCGCTGGAGTAGTTTCTGTATTGTTCTGAGTGCTCATATAATCTCTTTTATAGCAGTTTCTATTTCAATCTGATCTCTGCCACACTGCATCCCTGAGGTACCATAGGAAATACATTATTCTCTTTTGTTACCATAACTTCCAGAAGGAAAGAGCCTTTGTGATCGATCATTTCCTTTAAAGAATCGTTTAGGTTTTCACGATCTGAGACTGTTTTGCCCGAAATGCCGTAAGCTGCAGCAAGAGCCACAAAATCCGGACTGGCAATGTCTACAAACGAGTAGCGATGTTCGTTAAACAGCTCCTGCCATTGGCGAACCATACCAAGGAAACGATTATTAAGGATCATTATCTTTACATCAACGCCGCTTTGCATGATAGTTCCAAGTTCCTGTAAGGTCATCTGAAAACCGCCGTCGCCGATAACAGCAACAACGGTTCGATCCGGAGCGCCGAATTTAGCACCGATAGCAGCCGGAAGGGCAAATCCCATAGTTCCAAGCCCGCCGCTTGTCACATTACTTCGGGTTTGATTTAATTTCGCATATCTGCATGCTACCATTTGATGCTGGCCCACATCGGTTACAATAACTGCATCACCATTTGTCAGGTGATTTAACTGATGTATAACTTCACCCATAGTGAGCTCACCTGAAGTAGGGTGCAATTCCGCATTGATAACAGCCTCAACTTCTTTCTCTGTATGGTCTGTAAATTTCTGCAGCCAATCAGGGAATGTCCTTTGCTCAACAAGCTCTGTCAGCGCCGGCAAGGTTTCTTTGCAATCCCCCCAAACTGGTACTGTTGTTTGAACATTTTTGTCAATTTCTGACGGGTCGATATCCAGATGTACAACCTTTGCCTGCTTTGCATATTTATCCAGGCGACCAGTTACGCGATCGTCAAATCGCATCCCTATAGCAATCAAAACATCACACTCGTTAGTAAGTACATTTGGACCGTAGTTACCATGCATTCCAAGCATACCAACATTTAAAGGATGATCGGTAGGAATTGCACCTGCGCCTAATATTGTCCATGCTGAGGGGATCCCGCTTTTCTCAACGAACGCTTTGAATTCTTTTTCCGCCTCGCCCAGGATAACTCCTTGTCCCCAAAGAACGAATGGTTTTTTTGCCGAATTTATTACATCAGCCGCTTTTTGAATATATTCTTTGCGGATGATAGGTTTAGGCCTGTAGCTCCTGATATGATCACAAGGTGTATATCCTTTAAAATCAAATTTCTGGATCTGGGCGTTTTTTGTAATGTCGATCAGTACAGGACCTGGTCTGCCGCTTTTGGCAATGTAAAAGGCTTTACTTATCACTTCAGGAATCTCATTCGCATCAGTTACCTGATAATTCCACTTTGTTACAGGTGTAGTGATATTGATTACATCAGTTTCCTGAAAAGCGTCTGTTCCCAAAAGATGCGCAAACACCTGTCCGGTGATACACACAAGAGGAGTACTGTCTATCATTGCATCTGCTAATCCTGTTACAAGATTAGTAGCTCCAGGCCCGCTGGTAGCGAAGACAACACCTACTTTTCCCGAAGTACGCGCGAAACCTTGTCCAGCGTGAATGCCTCCTTGTTCGTGTCTGACCAGGATATGGTTAAGCTTTTCTTTGTAGTCGTATAAAGCGTCATAAATGGGCATGATCGCTCCTCCCGGGTATCCGAATATAACCTCAGTGCCCTCGATTATTAAGGCTTCCAGTAAAGCTACAGAACCAGAAACTTCAACTGTTTTTGTCTCGGCTGACTTGGCTAATTCCTGTTGCGCTATTTCCATAATAATATTATTAAATTTTGTTGTCCCGTTCTGCTCTTCATAATCGTCAGATTCGGTATTTTATGCTTCGTCTGTAACGCAGCCTTCGCTGGCGTTCTTTACTTGTCTGAAATATTTAAATAACACACCATTTTTGACCGGAGGTTCAGGCTGTTTCCATGCTGCTCTTCGGGCTGCCATTTCCTCGTCGGAGATCATCAGGTTAATTGAGTTTTTGGTAGCATCCAATTCAATAACATCGTTGTCTTTAACAAGTCCAATGTTCCCGCCTTCAAATGCTTCCGGAGTAATATGACCCACCACAAATCCGTGTGTACCACCAGAAAAACGACCGTCAGTGATTAGTGCAACTGAGGAACCTAAGCCGGCTCCAAATATGGCAGATGTTGGTTTCAGCATTTCCGACATTCCCGGACCACCTTTAGGGCCCACAAACCGGATCACAACTACATCTCCAGCTTTTACTTTGCCACTGTTAATGCCTGCGATCAGCTCGAATTCACCGTCGAACACTCTGGCCGGCCCGGTGAATTTTTCACCTTCTTTTCCGCTGATTTTAGCAACTGAACCCTGAGGTGCAAGGTTTCCGTATAACATTTGCAGGTGCCCTGTTTTTTTAACAGGATTCTCATAGGGAAGTATCACATCCTGAGTTTCGAAGTTCAGGTCAACAGCTTCAGCCACATTTTCAGCCAGGGTTTTACCGGTTACTGTAAGGCAATCTCCATGGATTAAGCCTTTGCTCAAAAGATATTTTAATACAGCTGGCATGCCCCCAATATTGTGAACATCTTCCATCATGTATTTTCCGCTAGGCTTAAGATCAGCTATTACTGACGTTTCATCACTTACTTTCTGGAAGTCAGAAAGTTCAAGTTTGATTCCCACAGACTTTGCCATGGCAATAAGGTGCAGGACTGCATTTGTAGAGCCTCCCAATACCATTACAGTAACTATAGCATTATGAAATGCTTTTTCTGTCATGACATCTTTTGGTTTAATGTCTTTTTCTAAAAGAATGCGGATGTATTTTCCAGCTTCAAGGCACTCATCTTGTTTCTCTTTGCTAAGTGCAGGATAAGATGAACTATAAGGCAAACTCATTCCAAGAGCTTCAATCGCCGAAGCCATTGTATTCGCTGTATACATGCCACCGCATGCTCCGGCACCCGGACAAGCATGTTCTATTATCCCCTGAAAATCCTCTTCGTTTAAGTTTCCAGCTATTTTCTGCCCCAAAGCTTCGAAAGCGGAAACTATGTTAAGCGACTGGCCTTTATAATTTCCTGAGTGAATACTACCCCCATAAATCATAATGGCAGGACGATTCAATCTTCCCATGGCCATTACTGCTCCCGGCATATTCTTATCGCAACCAGGGAGTGCGATAAGTCCATCATAATAGTGGCCTCCGCAAACCGTTTCTATGGAATCAGCGATAAGATCTCTTGAAACCAGAGAGAAACGCATCCCCTCTGTGCCATTAGTTATGCCATCACTAATACCTATAGTATGGAACATCAGTCCGACAAGATCATTATTCCAAACACCTTTTTTTACGACCTGTGCTAAATCATTAAGGTGCATATTACAAGTGTTGCCATCATAGCCCATACTTACAATACCCACCTGAGCCTTTGCTAAATCTGCCTTGGTCAATCCGATCCCATGCAGCATTGCCTGTGAAGCAGGTTGCGTCGGGTCCTGTGTTACTGTCTTGCTGTATTTGTTAAGTTCCATTTAAACGTTATTGGGTGTTCTCTTCTTTATACTGATGCTTGGTTGACGTCTTCTCATATTTGACCTAAAAAAAAAGCCTTTCTGTTTTGAAGAAGGCGTCTGATTTTTTATTAGTTTTTTAAAATCTTTCGCCTTATGAAGTCAGAATGAGAATGACATTTAAGAGAATCAGGTTCACGAAGAGTCCGAGGGATTTGATCCCCACTTGAGGAGCAATACATATCAAACTGTTCGTACTCAAAGCGTTCATATTATCGCGTTTTTATTTATATCTCAATTTAAACCCTTCGTCTATTTATAGCAAGGATTAATAATTATTTTTTTATTCGGAATAAAATATTGACATTTTAGGAAAGACAGAATTTAAATCTGTTTAAAAGTCATACGCAAACAAATAATTTTGATCGCTAGACCAAAACCGTTTTGGGTTCTCAGTACAAAAAGCTATGCATGCATAATATAATGGTGATATTCTGCCTGAAATTCATCACACAGGAGAAATTACTGCAATTTTTAGCCATAAAAAAAGCCCCTTAAATCTTTCGATCTAAAGGGCTTTTATAATGGCTGTCGCTTTATGCGTTTTGGGCTCCTTCTGCAAGCACCATAATATTGTTATTGAGCACTTCGATTACTCCGCCTTTAATGAGAATTGTTTCCTCGGTATTGCCTGTCCGGATAATTACCTTACCATCCTCCAGCGTAGAAACAATAGGAGCGTGGTCTTTAAGTACTTCGAAAGATCCCATCGTACCCGGTACAGTTACAGATCTAACTTCGCCTTCAAAAACCTTTTTATCGGGAGTTAATATTTCTAGTTTCATAATTATGCTTTCAGGGATCAGCTATCAGGTTTCAGGTTCCAGACGTAGCTCTTACCTGATACCTATTGCCTGATACCTACTTATCCGTTCGCTTCAGCTAATAATTTCTTTCCTTTTTCTACTGCATCTTCAATAGTACCAACCAGGTTGAAGGCTGCTTCAGGATATTCATCAACTTCACCATCCATGATCATGTTAAATCCTTTGATAGTATCTTTAATGTCAACCAACACACCTTTTAATCCAGTGAACTGCTCGGCAACGAAGAATGGTTGTGAAAGGAAACGCTGAACACGACGCGCACGTCCAACGACTAATTTATCTTCTTCAGAAAGCTCATCCATACCTAAGATGGCGATGATATCCTGCAATTCTTTGTAACGCTGTAAGATCTCTTTAACCCGCTGCGCAGTACCGTAGTGCTCATCGCCAAGGGTCGCAGCATTTAGAATCCTAGAAGTCGAATCCAATGGATCCACCGCTGGATAGATTCCAAGCTCAGCAATCTTACGTGAAAGTACAGTTGTAGCATCAAGGTGAGCGAACGTTGTCGCCGGTGCCGGGTCAGTCAAATCATCCGCAGGAACGTAAACTGCCTGAACAGATGTAATTGAACCACGTTTTGTTGATGTAATACGTTCCTGCATCAAACCCATTTCAGTTGCCAGCGTTGGCTGGTAACCTACCGCAGATGGCATCCGACCCAAAAGAGCTGATACCTCAGACCCTGCCTGAGTGAAACGGAAAATATTGTCAACGAAGAAAAGAATATCCTTTCCTTGTCCTTCGCCATCGCCATCACGGAAATATTCTGCAACAGTTAATCCTGACAAAGCCACACGTGCACGTGCACCAGGAGGCTCATTCATTTGTCCGAATACCAACGTTGCCTTTGAATCTTTTAATGCTTCTTTATCAACAGATGCTAAGTCCCAGCCGCCTTCTTCCATAGAGTGCTTGAAAGCATCTCCATAGTTAATTACGCCTGACTCGATGAACTCGCGAAGTAAATCATTCCCCTCACGTGTACGCTCACCCACACCAGCAAATACAGATAAACCTGAATATGCTTTAGCGATGTTATTTACCAGCTCCATGATCAGAACCGTTTTACCCACACCTGCACCACCGAACAATCCGATCTTACCACCTTTAGCATAAGGCTCCAAAAGGTCGATAACTTTAATACCAGTGAAGAGTACTTCAGTTTCGGTAGAAAGTTCATCGAATTTCGGCGGAGTATTGTGGATAGGGTAACCATCTTTGTTATCGATATCATCGATACCGTCAATAGCCTGGCCAACCACATTGAATAAGCGTCCTTTGATCTTATCGCCAACTGGCATTTTAATAGCAGCGCCCGTGTCAGTTACATTCATTCCACGAACCAGACCGTCAGTTGAATCCATCGCAACCGCTCTTACGCGATCTTCTCCAAGGTGTTGTTGAACCTCAAGAACGATCTTCTGACCGTTATCTTTTACGATTTCAAGAGCATCATAAATTTTTGGTAAGTGTGCATTGTCAGTGAAGCTAACGTCGACTACAGGTCCGATGATCTGTGCTATTTTTCCAGAGTTTGGCATATAATTTTTGTAAAACTTTATTAAATCAACAATTTACGCCCTTTTTGAAGGGTGTTTTTTGGTCTGCAAAAATACTCTTTATCACCGTAAATCAAATACTTAATTGAGAATTTTTATGCAATAATTTGAGGAGGCTTTTTTGGGGTGCAGAGAGTGGGAATTTGAACAATTATTTCCAGTCCAAACCAAAGCTCGAATTATTTGTAGTGATTAATATTAATCGAGAACTAAACAAAAACATCATGAAAACAATCAATCAACTTAAATCCCTTTCAATATTCGGAAAAGCCATCTTATCGCTTGCCGTTATTTTAAGCAGTTTGCTGGTATCAGTTCAAACATTTGCCCAGTCAGTTCCTGACAAAGTGGAAGTAGACGTGAATGCTGGTGGTGATAGCGTGTGGTATGGACAACCCTGGGTTTGGGTTGTAGGTATTGCTGTATTCATTGTTATCATTGTTGCGATCACTCGTAATAATAACAGCAAAGCCTAATTGGGCTTGAGATATGAGCCTAGGCTGTGAGCAGCTATGGGATCAGTCACACTATCTCTACAAATACTAAAGCTCCTTCATGTGAAGGAGCTTTTTCTTTTAAATGACTTCGCTTTCAGTGTTAAG
>JAZKIH010000136.1:0-1656 GCA_040384965.1 Bacteroidota bacterium
TTTTTAATCATCAAGTGGACCCGGAGAGATTCGAACTCTCGTCCAAACATGGGACAAATTATGCTTTCTACGTGCTTAGCAGTTGTTTTATTGTCGGGAAGGGGAAGGCCAACCGCTCGCCTGTACCTTCTTCCGTAGGTGTTTTGTCTTACCGGGTTATCACACCATTAAACCCTGGCCAGCTTTGTTGTTCGATGCCCCTGGTGCTAAGCTACAAAGCGGAACCTAGCGGGACAAAAGCTATGCTAATTCTAAATTAGGCAGCTAAGGCGTAGTTATTTTCGCCAATTGTGGTTTGAGAGTTCAGATTTAAGCGCTAGTCTCACAACGCGCTGCATGCTTACATACCTATCTCCATCCTGTCAATTCCGGTCGGGCCCGTTAATTTTTGGTGGTAAAGTATTTACAAAGATACGAAATCCCACCCGTATCCTTGCGGGAATTAGCTGGTGCGGCCCGGATAAACTTGTAAAGCTTTTTCCAGGCAGGTCATAGCTAACTCCAAATCCTGAACATTCAAAACGTATGCCAGACGCACTTCATTGCTCCCGGTTCCTTCCGAACTGTAAAATCCTGTGGCCGGAGCCATCATCACTGTCTGATTGTCATGTGCAAAATCTTCCAGCATCCACTGACAGAATTTATCAGCATTATCTATAGGAAAT
Organism: Bacteroidota bacterium; assembly: GCA_040384965.1. Taxonomy (GTDB): domain Bacteria; phylum Bacteroidota; class Bacteroidia; order Sphingobacteriales; family Sphingobacteriaceae; genus Daejeonella. The sequence continues at coordinate 666 of JAZKIH010000136.1, forward strand.
TTTGCTACCACATAAAATGCACCGCCAGGATTAGGGCAAAATACTCCTTCAATACTATTTAAGCGTTTTACAAGCGTATTTCTGCGAAGAGTATATTCCTTATTAACCTTTTCAAAATAACTGTCCGGCGTGTCGACAGCAGCGGCTGCCGCTATTTGTTCTACCATTCCGGGACTGAGCCGCGCTTGTGCAAATTTTAATCCTGCGGCAATAACATCTTTATTTTTTGTAATCAAACATCCCAGACGTGCACCGCAGGCACTGTACCTTTTGGAAACGGTGTCCAGCACAACAACATGTTCTTCGAGTCCTTCAAGGTGCATGGGTGAGATGAACTCGCGTCCGTCATAACAGAATTCCCTGTACGCTTCATCAGAGAAAAGGAAAAGATTGTATTTAAGGCATAGAACCTTCAATGCCTCAAGTTCTTCTCTGGAATAAAGATATCCCGTTGGATTATTCGGGTTACAGATAATGATCGCTTTTGTCTTGGGTGTGATCAGCTTCTCAAACTCACTAATGGCTGGTAAAGCGAAGCCGTTTTCTATAAAAGAGAGGATAGGTTTTACTACTACATTGCTCATGCATGCAAAGCCGTTATAATTTGCATAAAACGGTTCAGGTATAATGATTTCATCACCTTCGTTTACACACGCCTGCATAGCAATTGTGATCGCTTCGGAACCGCCAACAGTAACCAATATCTGGGACGGATCAATATTATAGTGAAGCTTATTGTAATATTCTGCGAGCTTGGTACGGTAAGCTAAAGTTCCTTCAGAGGGGGTGTAAGCCCAAACCTTAAAGTCGATATCCTTAATCGCATTCAGCATCCCTTCTGGAGTTTCTATATCAGGCTGGCCAATATTTAGATGGAATACTTTTTTTCCTTCACGTTTCGCTTTATCAGCGAAGGGGGTAAGCTTACGAATAGGGGAGGCGGGCATTTGCCTGCCTTTACTTGATATTTCTGGCATGCTGCAAAAATAAA
>JAZKIH010000137.1:0-5881 GCA_040384965.1 Bacteroidota bacterium
AAATCGGTTATTAAATGGTATTATGATGGGTTGAGAGCCTTTTAGTAGAAATATTAACAGGCAATTTCAGGCATTTTGCGTATATTTGAATAATTTAGAAGTTCATATGAATATCAATATAGGATCCCGCAGGGAAGTATTAATGCATATCGAGAAGTATATGCTTGAAAAGATGCATGAGTACCTTAAGCCTATAGATACTAACTGGCAGCCTTCTGATTTCCTTCCTGATTCAACCCGGGATACATTCTATTCTGAAATTAAAGATCTAAAGGAAAACGCCAGAGACCTGTCTTATGATCTGGTAGCTGTGTTAATAGGTGACACTATTACTGAAGAGGCTCTTCCAACTTATGAATCTTGGTTGAGTATGGTTGACGGAATCTCTAAAGATGAGCAAGGCGGATGGATGAAGTGGGTTCGTCACTGGACAGCTGAGGAAAATCGCCACGGTGATTTGCTTAACAAATACCTATATCTGTCCGGACGCGTAGACATGCGTCAGATGGAGATTTCAACGCAGTATCTTATTGCTGATGGTTTTGACATCGGCACCGGCCATGATCCTTACCGGAACTTTATATATACAAGTTTCCAGGAACTAGCGACAAATATTTCTCACCGCCGTGTGGCTTCTTTAGCTAAACAGGAAGGTGATACTCTTCTTTCCAAAATGTGTGGTGTTATTGCGTCTGATGAAGCACGACACGCTAAAGCATATAAAGATTTTATGATGCGCATATTTGAGGTTGATCCTAGTGAGGCTATGATCGCTTTCGAAGACATGATGCGTAATAAGATCGTAATGCCTGCTCACTTCCTCAGGGAAATGGGATTAAAGATGGGTCAAACTTTCGGTCACTTTACGGATGCAGCACAGCGTCTGGGTGTTTATACTGCGGTAGATTATGTTGACATCATGAAGCAACTCATAGACGAATGGCAGATTGAGAAAATGCGTGATCTTAATGAAGCTGGAGAAAAAGCACGTGACTATGTGATGAATCTTCCTGATCGTTTACTTAGAGTAGCGGAGAGAATGAAAAATCCTACTCTGGATTATAAGTTCACCTGGATAGCGGGATAGTTGACAGTTGACAGTTGACAGTTGAAATTGTGAAGATAGAAAGAAGCCCTGGATTTGGTCCGGGGCTTCTTTGTTTACTAAAGTTCTGTAATGATGATATTCTTAAAGTAGGCTTTGTTACCATGATCCTGTAAGGAAATTCTTCCTTTTTTTGCTAAACCATAGTCAGGATAATCTTCCCATTTGCCGGTTTTCTTTTCTAAATGCCACTTCTCGTCCCACGCTGTAAATTCGACAACCTTATCGCCATTAAGCCAATGCTCAACATGACCCTTGTCGAAAATTATCTTGCTGGAATTCCATTCACCAACGGCATTTAGTTTTTTATTTTTACTTGGTGGATTCATAGCGTAATCTCCGCCGGTCAGCTGCCAATTTTCAAGTTTTTGAGGGTAACTAATGTCGTCGACCAGTTGATACTCCGGACCAGTTTCCCACGGAGCTTTGTATTTAGGGTCCTCGATAACGTGATACATCACGCCACTGTTACCACCTGCGTCAATCTTCCAGTCCCAGCTAAGCTCAAAGTTTTCGTATTCTTTATCAGATACAATGTCGCCGCCAGTATCTCCCTCAGCTGCACCAAGACAAACGAGGGCGTTGTCTATGATCGTCCAGTTTTCTACCTTACCGGGCTTATTGAAGGCATGCCAGCCGGCGAGGCTTTCACCATCAAATAAACTTTCACTGTTCCTCATCAGGAAATGGGAATTAAGGAAGTTCGTTAATATTGATATTTTTCCATCTAACTTTTATACCGCCTCCACTGTGGATTTGCAAAGCAATAGATCCTTCTCCGGCACCTATCTTGGCGTCTTTCAGAGTAACCATTTGTTTTCCATTCAGCCAGGTTGTTACTTCATCACCTACCACGCGAATCTTCGCTTTGTTCCAGCCGTCCGGACTTAATACTTTTTCATCTTCCGGTGTAGGTTTAATCAACCATCCTCTTCCATATGATTCATAAATGCCGCCCGTACTATTTCCCGGAGGCGCAACTTCGACTTGCCATCCTGTGACTTTTGTGCCAGCAATACTCGAGCGAATGAAAACTCCGCTATTACCGTTAGCCTCAAGTTTGAATTCGTATTTAAGCTCGAAGTTTTTGTACGCTTTTTCAGTTGAAAGGTACCCGTATTCTTTATCCGGGCCGCTCTCACATATCAGGTAGCCATTTTCAACATACCATTTTTCAGTTCCGTGAATCTTCCAGCCGGTAAGATCCTTTCCGTTGAACAGTTTTTTCTGTTTCATCGCTGGTTCACCTGCGGAAATAAGAAATAAGCATACTAGTAACAATAAATTCCTCATGATTTTTTAATTTGATATTTACTAAATATAGATTTTATTAAGATAAATAGAAAGGCAGTGATGTTAATTGGGCACAAAAAAGCCCCCGAACACGGAGGCTTTTTATTGATGTGGGTTACATATTTCGCCGGTATTGTCCGCCCACTTCATAAAGGGCGTGGGATATTTGCCCAAGCGAGCAATACTTACATACTTCCATCAGGCTATCAAAGATATTATCGCCGGCCAGGGCTTTTGACTGCAAAGCCTTCAACAACTGACTGGAACGATCATTATTTCGATTCTGGAACGCTTCCAGGGCTTGTATCTGAAATTGCTTTTCGTCCTCAGTTGCTCTTATTACTTCAGATGGGATAATTGTAGGAGAACCATTCTTATTCAGGAACGTGTTAACTCCAACAATTGGAAATTCACCCGAGTGCTTCAACGTTTCATAATACAATGATTCTTCCTGAATCTTGCTTCTCTGGTACATCGTTTCCATAGCCCCCAATACTCCACCGCGATCATTGATTCGTTTGAATTCTTCAAGCACTGCGGCTTCAACAAGTTCTGTCAGTTCCTCAATAATGAAAGATCCCTGGAGAGGATTTTCATTTTTGGCTAATCCCAATTCACGGTTTATGATCAACTGAATTGCCATAGCACGCCTTACGGATTCTTCAGTAGGAGTGGTAATTGCCTCATCATAGGCATTCGTATGCAGGGAATTACAATTGTCGTATATCGCGTAAAGCGCCTGTAAGGTTGTTCTTATATCATTGAAATCTATTTCCTGAGCGTGAAGCGAACGGCCGGAAGTCTGAATATGGTATTTCAACTTCTGCGAGCGATCGTTCCCATTGTACTTGTTCTTAATTGCTTTAGACCAAATCAGTCTCGCTACACGACCAATTACAGAGTACTCAGGATCTATTCCGTTTGAAAAGAAAAATGAAAGATTGGGAGCAAAATCATCAATGTGCATTCCCCTGCTCAGATAATACTCGACGAAGGTGAAACCATTACTGAGGGTAAAAGCTAACTGAGAAATTGGGTTAGCTCCGGCTTCCGCTATATGATAACCGGATATTGAAACAGAATAGAAATTCCGTATTTGGTTATCGATAAAGTATTTCTGTATATCGCCCATCATCCGTAATGCGAATTCCGTGGAAAATATGCAGGTATTTTGAGCCTGGTCCTCTTTTAAAATATCTGCCTGAACTGTTCCGCGCACGCTGGCGATGGCATAGGCTTTGATTTTTTCATACACGTCTGCAGGTAATACCTGATCACCTGTGACGCCCAGTAGCATTAACCCTAAACCGTCATTACCCTCCGGGAGATCTCCCTGATATACAGGACGGGTGATCTTTTTCTGCTTGTAGATGTCGTTAATCTTCGCGTCGATCTCTTTCTCCAGCCCATTTTTCTTGATATATAGTTCGCACTGCTGATCAATGGCAGCATTCATAAAAAAGCCAAGCAGCATAGGCGCCGGGCCGTTTATTGTCATCGATACAGAAGTGGACGCATGACAAAGATCGAAGCCGGAATATAGCTTTTTAGCATCATCAAGAGTAGCGATACTGACTCCTGAATTACCGATTTTGCCATAAATATCAGGCCGTACGTGCGGATCCTCCCCGTACAAAGTAACTGAGTCGAAAGCAGTCGATAGCCGGTGAGCAGGCTGGCCAAGTGAAACATAGTGAAAGCGCTTATTAGTCCGTTCGGGACCACCCTCTCCAGCAAACATCCTGGTAGGATCCTCTCCTTCACGTTTTAACGGGAACACTCCTGCTGCATACGGAAATTCACCCGGCACATTTTCGGTTAGCAGCCATCGAAGGATATCGCCCCATGCCTCGTACCGAGGTAGGGATATTTTGGGTATTCTAATTTTAGAAAGTGATTCAGAATATAAAGACTGCCGTATTTCTTTATCCCGTACTTTGAAAATGAACTCGTCTGCCTTGTATCGTTTAATTGTTTCCGGCCACTTCGCTAATAGTCGTTTACATTCTTTATGCAGCCCCGACTCAAGTGAATTGAACATGTCTTTCAATGAGTTCGAAAGTGATGCATCCTGGCTAATGTCTAAAGCACCTTTAACCTGAAACATTTGCTGGGCAATTTTACACTGCTCTTCAACCCAAACAGAATACTCTTCATTCGATTCTGCAATTTCTGCAAGATATCTTACACGGTCGGGCGGAATGATGTAATTTTTTTCCTGCGCTTTGCCTGATGACGCTTGAGCAATTGAAAAATCGACTTTAGTTTTCTCCTTAATAATGTACATTAATTTCGAGAACAGGCTGTTCATACCAGGATCGTTGAACTGGGAAGCCATTGTTCCAATTACAGGAAGATCATCATCTGCAGCCTCAAATAGCTGATGGTTACGCTTAAATTGTTTACGCACGTCGCGAATTGCATCGAGGGCACCGCGTTTATCAAATTTATTTATAGCTACCAGATCTGCGAAATCCAGCATGTCGATCTTCTCCAATTGTGTAGCAGCGCCGAATTCGGGCGTCATTACATAAAGTGAAACATCTGAATGGTCTGTGATTTCGGTATCTGATTGCCCGATACCGGAAGTTTCAATGATTATAAGATCATATCCCGCCGCTTTACAAATATCGATTGATTCCTGGACATATTTAGAAAGTGCAAGATTCGCCTGACGGGTTGCCAGAGAACGCATGTACACCCGCGGGTTATTAATCGAGTTCATCCGGATCCGGTCGCCAAGCAAAGCCCCACCAGTTTTTCGTTTTGACGGATCTACAGAGATAATTGCAATACTTTTATCAGTTTCTTTGAGGAAACGTCGTACCAATTCGTCAACCAAAGATGATTTACCAGCTCCGCCCGTTCCGGTGATACCAATCACAGGGATATTTTTGTCTTTGTTGAGACTGGAAATTTCCTGTAAAAACTCTGACGTTTGATCGGGGTGATTTTCTGCAAGCGTGATTGCTGAGGCGACGGCTTTGGAATCTTTTTTCTTTATTCCAGCCAGCTCTCCATTGAGCTTGTCACGGGTAAGGAAGTCGCACTGTTTGAGCATATCATTGATCATCCCCTGCAAACCCATCTTCCTCCCATCATCGGGTGAATAGATTTGAGTTATTCCGTAATCTTTAAGCTCTTCAATTTCGTAAGGTAAAATTACGCCTCCGCCACCGGCGAATATTTTGATATGCCTGGCCCCTTTCTCCTGGAGCAAGTCATACATATATTTGAGGTATTCAACATGTCCTCCCTGATAGGAGGTCATAGCAATTCCCTGCACATCTTCCTGAATTGCACAGTCTACAACTTCCTGAACGGACCGGTTATGGCCGAGATGGATCACTTCAGCTCCGGAGGATTGAAGGATTCGCCGCATAATATTTATAGTAGCATCATGCCCGTCAAATAAAGCAGCAGCTGTGACAAAACGTAATTTATGTTTGGGTTTGTAAACTTCGGTCATTACCTTTTTATGAA
>JAZKIH010000138.1:0-5723 GCA_040384965.1 Bacteroidota bacterium
AAAAATTCATTTTTATTAAAAAACATTTTCGCTCTTTATTTTATTGAGTATAAGATCATTCAATACGCTAATGCAAACATTCCCAATTTAGTAGCGTTGTTATTATAAAGAACTGCCATGAACAAAGAACATCACAAGTCTGACAGCAGACTGAAAAATATATCAGAAAAGGAAGACGCATCGGTAAGTAAGAATGCGGACAAACTTGTTGAAGTCAGAAAGAAGGATACAGGAGAGGACAAGGATAACGAGTTTGTAGTTCACCAACAGCCTTTTGACGAACAGATGCATGAACCAGCTAAAGATCAGGAACAAGCTGGTCAACAGGATAAAGATTGATTAAACGGTATTTAAAAGAGGAAGAATTCTGGCCAGGGCGAAATCAAGCTGCTGTGCCTGATCAATGGTCGTATTGTCGAGTATGATAGCATCGTCGGCTCTAGTCAGCGGACTTTCGTCCCTTGTGGTATCCAGATAATCACGGTGCGCAATATTCTCAAAAACTTCTTCCATCGTAACGTCTTCACCCTTAATCATAAGTTCTTTAAACCTTCGTTCAGCACGCACCTTTGGATCAGCGGTCATGAATAGCTTCAGGTCAGCATCAGGAAAAACAACTGTTCCGATGTCACGGCCATCCATGATGATATTTTTTGATTTACCCATCCGCTGCTGCTGCTTCACCATCTCAACCCGCACAGCTCTGATAGTGCTTACATCACTCACTAATTCAGACACAGGCATCTGCCGTATTTCTTCGGAAACATCCTCATCATTTAAAGTTATATGACTTTTGTAATCCCTCGAATGGAAATTTAAATGGACGTCAGCCAAAGCTGACATGACAGCATCATGATTGCTCAGATCAACATTATTTCGCAAAAAATATAATGTCACCGCACGATACATCGCACCGCTATCAATGTATATAAAATGAAGTCTTTTGGCCAAAGCTTTAGCTATAGTGCTCTTGCCGCATGAAGAATAACCGTCAATGGCGATAACGACATTTTTGCTCATCGGTACAAATTTAAACTTTATTTGGAGAATCGAGCATAGAGTCTGACGTATCTGGTATGTAATATTAGGTATCAGCTATAGGTATCAGAGCGGTTGGTAAGCTGGTTGAATATGGTGATGGTTCGTGAGGCTGATTCTTGATACTTGCTTCTCTATCATTACCTTTGTAAATGGATTTTTCAAAAGAATCGCTGCTGCGGGAAATAACTTTTAAAACCTCACGCAGCGGAGGAAAGGGCGGTCAGAACGTAAATAAGGTTTCAAGCAAAGTTGAACTCAATTTAAATATAGAATCTTCATTATTGTTTTCAGATAAACAGAAGCAGACAATTTTAGATAAATTATCAAACAGAATCACTGCCGAGGGCGTTTTGCGGATCGTCACTGAGGAGGATAGAAGCCAGTTTAAGAACAAGGAGAGGAGCCTGGATAAATTAGTCGCACTTTTAAAGGGAGCCCTCCATGAAGTTAAAATCCGTAAGGCGACTAAGCCAGGTAAAAGTATAATCGAGAAGCGTTTAAAGCTTAAACAGGCTACTGCGCTAAAGAAGATAAGCCGGCGAAGCAGCCACTGGGATTGATTCTTTAATTAAATCTATAATGGAGCGCTGCAGAACCATATTGGTGTGGCTTTGCAATACTTTTAACTTCCCGCGACTTAAATATCAGAGAGAAATCTGCTGTCCAGCGATTTTTAGAATACATTACCCCAGCCTGCTGACTGAACACAATATGCTTTGGATCGAAAACAACCGGCCCTTTGTCTTCACGAAATAGTCCGCCCTGGATGGTCGCATCGTAGGCTACATAATGCAGTATTGGCTTAGCATAGAAAAAAAACTCTCTTTCAGTCAGATCGATTGATTTGCTATTGTTTGACACCGAGCTCTCGGTGCTGGCTGAATGAAATAGCTGATTTATGTCGCCCGTACGGAACATCAACCCGGCACCGGCACCCGAATACGTATTCCCAATGTTTACGTAAGAATCAACGCTAAGATCCAGGCTGCGGGCGGAATTTCTAAACAAAAGATTTTTGTAATTTACAGTGCTGTTCACAGCGACTTCATTATTCACTTGCCACTCCCATCCTCTGATTTCATAAAAGCCTACAATACTGTGTAATAATTCCTGCGCTTCTTTTCCCTTCGCATCAGGTCCAATAGTACCGAGCTGTAGACTGACTTTCAACGCGTTCTCTGAGCTGAAAAGAAAGTTAACATTCCCGCCCGCATAGAGGTGAGCCGCAAACGGCCGATCTACATAAGCAATATCGTTGATCTGCCCGGACTGTGCGTTGAACATTTTCTGCCCGGCTTCAGCTTCCCAAATCACCTTATCGAGCTTCTTATTAAGCTTTCTTTGATCTGTTGCCCTCCTGAAATAAATAAAGAGTCCATTAGTGTAATATCTGTCCTGTCCGTATGCGAGATAGGCGTCATTATCGCTTCGGAAGCCAAATTCATTCTTGTAAACTGTTTCCTGCCCATATGAAATTGATACTGTTAGAATGATGGTGATAACAGTTAAGGCAAGGTATTTTTTCATAAGAGCATTATAAACCAAAGCCTGCATTTACCGAAGGCTTTATACTAAGTGTGTAAAAAGTTAAAAGGTATACCCTAGGCTTAGACCCCCGAAGTATGGGATAAAAAAATCCTTGCCAAATACTGGTGTTAAGCCGACTCTAAATGCAAATCCGCTATTTACTGGCTGAAGACGATAAGAAAAACTCATCGTGCCAAGCAAATTACTTTCATCTTCCTCAAAGAATGAAAATTCATTTCGCCCACCCGTGGCAATAAAAGTTGTACCGAGGCCTACTTCAAAGAGATGCCTACCAGACCCTAACAGGTAATTTAAACCAATAGGAACTGTAGTAACATGGTCGCCGTCTATCGAAATGTAGCCAATACCTGCCCGGCCTCCCAAACCATTTCTTTTGTTTGAAAAACGCGTATCGTAGTTTGCAGTAAAGAGAAGTCCCTGTCCGCCAATTTCCACAAAAACATTTTGAGCCCGGGACTGATCGCCTGAAGGCAATTTTGTCCGGTCATCTTCTGGTGGTACTTGTGCGTAGCTAAGTGCAGGATTAATTAAAAATCCAAAAAGAACGATTAATAAAAAGGTCTTTTTCATGGCAAGTTTTTTGTGTACAATTAGATCTAAAACATTACATACGAAATAAGTGATGTAATTAATTCACTGTCACCGCGTCCTTAGGCTCTTTAACGGTTAGATCTATTGCATCTTTAACTTTATCTTTAATCAAAGCATACTCTATGACTTCTCTCATTTCTGTCACGTAATGAAAGTTCAGATCCTTAATATAATCTTCTTTAATCTCAAGAATATCCTTCTGATTTGACCGGCAAAGGATAATGTCTTTTATATTGGCGCGCTTTGCTGCGAGGATCTTTTCTTTGATTCCGCCGACCGGCAAAACCTTCCCACGTAGGGTTATCTCACCAGTCATTGCAAGATGAGATTTAACGCGGCGCTGAGTAAACGCAGAGGTTAACGCGGTGAGCATAGTGATGCCAGCTGAAGGACCATCTTTTGGTGTAGCACCGGCAGGTACATGCACATGTACGTCCCATTGATCAAAAAGCCGATGATCTATTCCAAATTTTGCTGAGTGAGCGCGCAGGTACGCCATCGCAATGGTCGCTGACTCTTTCATCACGTCACCTAGATTCCCCGTGAGTGATAATTTACCCTTGCCAGGACTCAAACTAGCTTCTATAAACAATATGTCACCGCCTACCTGTGTCCAGGCCAGGCCGGTAACTACTCCGGCAACATTGTTATTTTCGTACAGATCTTTATCAAATATCGGAGGACCCAGTATTTTTTCTACATCAGCTTTGCTTACAGCAGGATTATACTCAACTTCCATAGCGATTTTTGTTGCGATACCTCTAACCAGAGAGCCAACTTTTTTCTCCAGACCCCGCACTCCTGATTCACGGGTATAGTCTTCAATTACTTTTTCAATCACATGTGCCTTTAAGGAGATATTGCTGGTCTTAAGGCCGTGTTGTTCCCGTTGTTTGGGCAGTAAATGCTGTTTAGCAATTTCAATCTTTTCTTCTATTGTGTAGCCATTGACCTCAATTATCTCCATTCTATCCAATAGCGCGGGCTGAATAGAGCTTAATGAATTTGCGGTTGCTATAAACATCACATTTGAAAGGTCGTAGTCAACCTCCACATAATGATCATAAAAGGCATTGTTTTGTTCGGGATCTAGCACTTCAAGGAGGGCTGATGACGGATCCCCACGGAAATCATTTCCTACTTTGTCAATCTCATCTAAAACGAATACAGGGTTAGATGTACCTGCTTTCTTAATGGATTGAATAATACGGCCAGGCATAGCACCGATATATGTTTTACGATGCCCTCTTATTTCCGCTTCGTCGCGTATCCCGCCAAGGGCCATGCGCACATATTTTCTACCCAGCGCTTTTGCGATAGACTTTCCAAGGGAAGTCTTGCCCACTCCCGGAGGGCCGACAAGGCAAAGAATAGGGGCCTTCATGTTATGCTTCAGCTTAAGAACAGCAAGATATTCTATGATTCTTTGCTTAACTTTTTCAAGTCCGTAATGGTCTTTCTCAAGAATCTTTTCCGCTCTTTTTAGATCGAAGTTGTCTTTTGAGAATTCATTCCACGGAAGATCAAGAAGCACTTCCAGGTAATTAATTTGTATCGAATAATCGGCAGCTGCCGGATTCATTCGAGCTAATTTTTCAATCTCTTTGCCGAAATGCTCTCCAGCCTCTTTGGACCACTTTTTCTTGGATGCTCGGGCTCTAAGATTTTCAACCTCCAGGTCAGGTGAATTACCGCCAAGTTCTTCCTGTATAGTCTTTAGCTGCTGATTAAGAAAATAATCGCGCTGCTGCTTATCAAGGTCAACCCTGACTTTGGATTGTATCTGGTTTTTCAGTTCCTGCATTTGCAGTTCAACTGTTAAGTGCTCCAATACCATTTTAGCTCGTTCACGAAGATTAGCTACTTCAAGCATCTGTTGCTTGGCAGCAACATCAGCATTCATATTGGATGAAATGAAATTGATCAGGAATGAAGCACTCTCAATGTTTTTAATTGCAATCCCAGCTTCACTTGGAATATTTGGCGAAAGTTGGATGATCTGCATTGCCATTTCCTTAATCGAAGCCATTAGAGCTTTAAACTCTTTGTCAGCCTTGGGCCGCAATTCTTCGAATTTCTGAATTGAAGCCTTTATATACGGATCACTTTGAACTTCTTCATTTAAACGAAAACGCTGCTTGCCCTGTATAATAACAGTGGTATTGCCATCAGGCATTTGCAGCATTTTTATTATGAGAGCAACTGTTCCAACTTCATTTAACTGGTCGAACGTAGGATCTTCAATGCCAACATCACGCTGGGAAACAACACCTATTATCCGGTCACCGCGGTAGGCGTCTTTTATAAGTTTTATTGATTTATCTCTGCCAACAGTAATGGGAATAACGACTCCGGGAAATAAAACTGTGTTACGCAATGGCAGGATGGACAATATGTCCGGTGTTTCTTCATTGTTCATTTCCTCTTCGTCCTCCTGGGACATTAAAGGAAAGAACTCTGTATCTTCATTTATCAAAGGGAGGGTTCGGTTAAAATCAAAATTGTCGTAATTACTCATCTATATCTTGGAAAACGTCATAATG
>JAZKIH010000139.1:0-2312 GCA_040384965.1 Bacteroidota bacterium
TAAATATAAAATCAGTGTAAAAACTAATTTATATGCTTATAAATATAAGTTTTTGTACCTGATTCTTAAAATAAGCATTCTGGCTAAGCTAGAAGCTCTTTTACCAGCTCAGAGATTGTCTTGCCATCAGCCTTACCAGCCAATTCTTTATTCACCAAGCCCATCACTTTGCCCATATCTTTCATACTTCCGGCACCGCTCCGCTGAATTGCGTCCTTAACATAGACAGCAACCTCATCACGCGTCATTTGTTTTGGAAGGTAGGCTTCTATAACCTGCATTTCCTCCAGTTCTATCTGATAAAGGTCATCCCGCTTTTGTTCCTGATAAATTTCTGCAGACTCTTTACGTTGCTTCACTAACTTTTGAAGAACTTTTACTTCGGCTTCTTCGCTTAACACGTCCGTTGCTCCTTTTTCTGTTTTAGCAACAAGCAGCGCGGCCTTGATAGCCCTCAAACCACGTAAGCGGGCACCATCCTTGCTTAACATGGCGGATTTGATATCCTGATCTATATTTTGCTGGAGCGACATTGATTAATATAAATTTAGTTTTGGTTAATTTCTGCAAAACTACGGAAATGATTTGGACAAAGATGTACTTCACATCTCCTACCTTATATTTCCCTCAGCAAGTGCGTGGTATTCGCCTGCGCAGTGGCCATAACGATCATATCATTGATATTTACATGCGCGGGGCGTGAGACAGCGAACCAAATCGCCTCTGCGATATCCTGTGCATGCAAAGGTTCAAATCCATCATAAACCTTCTTTGCGCGCTCGGTATCGCCTTTGAAACGAACTTCCGAAAACTCTGTAGCGACAGCTCCAGGATGAATGCCCGTCACTTTGATCTTATGCGGTAAAAGATCTATCCGCATGGCCTGATTAAGCGAGTCGACAGCGTACTTAGTTGCACAATACACGTTACCGTTTATATAGGTCTCCTTTCCGGCTATGGAACCGATATTTACTATATGCCCGGGGCCGTTATTAATCATCCAGTTCGAGACGACCTTAGTGACATATAGAAGCCCCTTAACATTTGTGTCAATCATGACATCCCAGTCTTCAGTATCGCCGGAATTGATTGGATCGAGTCCGCGTGACAGACCTGCATTATTAACCAGTACATCAACCTTCTTCCACTCTTCCGGTAAGCTCTCCAGTGTTTGAACAGCCGCCTTGTCTCTGACATCAGCAACCAGCGTTTTCACATTTATTCCAAACTCTTGACTGAGCACCTCAGCGAGTGAATCCAGTCTGTCAGCACGTCGTGCGAGAAGTATCAGATCATATTTTTGTTCGGCAAAAAGGCGCGCGCATGCTTCGCCTATCCCGGCGGTAGCTCCTGTTATTAAGGCAATTTTAGACATAATGAGATTGAAAACCCGAAAATAATGAAAAGGTGGAGAGTATAAAGTAACAAGTGTGCATCAGTAGCAAATTGTTCCGACACTGGTGAACACAACAATAAAATCTGACAAGCTTTATGTCAAATCAAATCTACGGAAGGCATTATTCAAAAAACAAACTGAACTGAAAATTCCTAAGGAACATCTTATCAATAGGCGCGATGTAAGGATTTTCAAGCCTGTCCCTATCCAGAAGAACACTTTTAGTTGTTTGTGAAAATTTGATCTCGGGAGATAGCTTGAACCATTCGAAATAGATGTCGAGGCCTAATCCTGCTTCATACCATAAAGAATTTGGAATACTCTTCAGGTATTTTTCAGATGAGATAAGCGCGCTGTCATCCTTTTTCTTCTTGGAAACAATGTCCATAGAGTACTTGGCTCCTGCTATTATATACCCACGGTAATTATTTAAACGATTGGATTTTAATTTAAAGCCCAGCGGCAGATCGACAAATGTTGCCTGCACTTTCTTTTCCACTGAGAATGTTGGATCGTCAAACTCATAGATCGCAGATATATCGGAAAACACGAGGCCCGGTGTAAACCTGATATTTGTATTTTCAGTAAGTTTATAATCAGAAACAAAACCCAAAGCGAAGCCTTTTGAAACCGGTGAGCTCAGACTCATCAGCTGAGCTGGGATCATCGGTACAGAACTGCCTGGTTCGGGGAAAGGGCCACGCCATTCTGCAGTTTTTAAAATCTTATATTCAGCCGCTACGTACTGGAATTTGAATCCGAAATGAAGTGTCTCGTTATCTACTCCTCCACCCCAGTTTTGCTGTGCAGAAGAGTCTGAATTAAATAGCACGGTAAACAAAAAAATCAGGTATACGCTTCTCTTCATTTAGTGCCGGTGTAAATTGAACAAATCCCAAACGCTAAAGGACGCCAT
>JAZKIH010000140.1:0-9280 GCA_040384965.1 Bacteroidota bacterium
GCTGCAATGGAAGACCGCAAAAAGGGAGGATATTTTTAATGGATTTACTGAAATTTTTTACAGCAGGAAGTGTTGATGATGGGAAAAGTACCCTTATCGGCAGGCTTCTTTATGATAGTGAATCTATACTTGCAGATCAGCTCGAAGCGCTTCAGCAATCAAACAGGAAAAATGATGACGGAACGATAGACCTTGCAATTTTAACTGACGGACTAAAGGCTGAGCGAGAACAGGGAATAACCATTGACGTCGCTTATAAATATTTCCAGACGGATAAACGGAAATTTATCATTGCTGATACTCCAGGTCACATCCAGTACACACGGAATATGGTTACTGGTGCTTCAAATTCTAACCTCGCTATCATTTTGGTGGACGCCAGAAACGGAGTTGTTGAGCAGACTATCAGGCACTCATTTATTGTGTCGCTCCTGGAGCTGAAACATGTTGTTGTTTGTATCAACAAGATGGACATGGTTGATTATAGCGAGCAGACTTTTAATGATATACATAAAGCCTACTCGGAAATAGCTAAGAAACTTCATTTAAACGAAGTTACTTATATCCCGGTTAGTGCCCTGAAGGGCGATAATGTCGTAAATGTTTCGGAGAACATGCCGTGGTATAGTGGTAAAAGCCTGCTGGATCATTTGGAGACCATCGCGGTTAACGAAGACGAAAAATTACCACAGGCACGTATGCCGGTACAGTGGGTGATCAGGCCTCAAACAGATGAGCTGCATGATTATCGCGGTTATGCCGGACGTGTATCAAGCGGCAGCTTTCATGTGAATGATAAGGTTACCGTTCTGCCTTCAGGCGTCAAGTCGGAGATCAGCCGGATAGAAACATTCGGGCAGGACCAGGCAGAAATTCACAGCGGTATGTCCGTTACTCTTCATCTGAAAGATAATGTAGATATAAGCAGGGGTGATATTCTTGTGAATTCTTCGCACGAACCTATTGTATCTCAGCTAATCGAAGCGGATCTTTGCTGGATGGACACCAGACCCCTGGATGACTCGATGATGTATCTGATACAGCATAACAGCAAACAAACGAAGTGTAAGATCCGGGAGATCCTGCACAAGGTAAATATCAACACGCTTGATAAAATTGCAGCAGATACGTTCCAGCTAAATGATATCGGCAGAATCGTAATTAAAACTGCAGATCCGCTTGCTTTTGATCTTTATCATGAGAACAAGGAAAATGGTGGGGCCATACTTATCGATAGCCGTACTAATTTGACAGTTGGGGCTTTGATGTTCAGAGCATCAGTGGAATAAGAAGGAATGTTAATCAGGAAATGATATTCAGACCCTCACAAGGAGAATTATAATATAAGGAGATCAGGAAGTGAAAGTAGAATTAAAAAGAGTTAATGATGCGGTGCATTTTGAGGCGTCTGCTCCGTCATCGACGGTTAAAGTGCATATTGATGGTTCACCCGATATTGGCGGGCAGGGATTGGGAGTGAGACCCATGGAAATGGTGCTTATGGCTCTGGCTTCATGCAGCTCACTGGATCTCGTAAGTATCCTTAAAAAGCAGAAGCAGGATCTGCAGGATTTTTCCGTGTCTGTAGACGGAGAACGCCGGGAAAAAATTCCGACTATCTTTACCAAGATCCATATGACTTTCAATCTTAAAGGAACTATTGATCCTGACAAGGCGAATCGTGCAGCTGAGCTGGCTGTGAAAAAGTATTGTTCAGTTCATGACATGCTTGAAGCAGGAGGGGTAGAGATAACCTATTCGATAAATATTAATTAATAAAAAAAGTATACTCTAAGGGGTGGAATTAGCTAAATCTGATTCCACCTTTTTTATGTAAGCTTTCCTGGCGCTTTCGGTTGCCAACAATAGGCTGGCTTTTTTGTTTCTTATTCAGTTTTACATTTCAGCCGACTTATAAGTTAGCTATAACTGAACACTCTGCATTAAATGACACTGCACTTACATGTTGCAACATCTATTTATTTAACTTTGTGTAAACAATACTAAAACGATATGTCAACAGGAACTAAATGGGCATTAGACCCAACACATTCAGAGGTTCACTTTAAGGTGAAACACCTGGTAATCTCTACAGTAACAGGTACTTTCAAAACATTTGATGGTAGTTTAGACACTGCAAACGATGATTTTACAGACGCAAAGATTAACTTTTCTCTGGATGTCAATACGATTGATACGAATCAGGAGCAACGTGATACTCACTTGAAATCAGCTGATTTCTTTGATGCGGAAAAATATCCTAAGATCAACTTCAAATCAACTGCATTTACTAAAGATGGAGATGATTATGTCCTACAGGGAAACTTGACTATTAAGGATGTAACCAAACCAGTAAAGCTTGCTGTTGAGTATGGCGGAACTGCAACTGATTTTTATGGTAATGAAAAAGCTGGTTTTGAAATAACCGGAAAGATAGGACGTAAGGAATTCGGTCTTACCTGGAACGGAATTACCGAAGCGGGTGCAATTGTGGTAGGAGATGAGATTAAATTAAACATTAATGTTCAGTTTGCTAAGCAGGCAGAATAATTGATTCGGTTCACTCGCAACAAAACATTAATAATCAGTTGATGTCGTTGTGAGAATCTTGTAAAGGCTATTCGTGATGGGCGGATGGCCTTTCTTTTTGACTACACCATCCTGACCATATCCCGGTCATTATTTAACATTTTGTCACCTGGAGTGCTGCGAAGGCGTTACTTTTGGAAATGCTTTTCCTGAACTTTCTCATTGGCGTTATTGTCAATTTTGTAGGATATGTTCCGCTCGGCAACGTAAATCTGACGGTTGTTCAGCTTACGATTAACCGAGGGGTAAAAGCAGCGATGTATTTCATTGTTAGCTTTTCAGTAGTGGAGTTCTTCTTCACATATACCATTATGTACTTCGCCGACTGGTTTGCAGCCCAGCAGCAGTTTTTATACTGGCTGGACTGGATCCTTATATTTGTCTTTTTGATTCTGGGATTTGTAAGCTGGTTCAATACTCAAAAAGTTAAAGAGATTAATTATTCCCTTAACGATAGTATCAGATATGGCTTGATCCTGGGTATAGTTAATCCGATGCAGATTCCTTTCTGGATGATAGGAGGAACTTATCTCATAAGTAATGGATGGATACAAACAGGCAATGGCGCTTTGGCAATATTTAGCCTTGGATCAGCATTAGGTTCATTTCTGTGTCTTTTGGCATTTGCTGAATTTAGTACGTATCTGAACCGGAGATTTGCATTTAGCAGCAGAGTGATTAACAGAAGTATTGCGGTAGTGTTCTTCCTGCTGGCAGGGTATCATATTGTTAAAATGGTCTTCCAAAACTGAAAACTGAATTTGAACAAAATGTTTATCCATAACGGATACGGGTTTTCAGGTGCGCAACGTTCCGTTTTCAGTTTTTCACCTTTCAGCTTTTATATTCTTGTTCTCTCCAAATAGTCCATATTATATTTCATACTCTCCAAGGGAGTTTTGGCATATTCTTCCTGTTCGATAAAAAAGTATTTCAGACCTGATTCGTTTTGACTTTGAAGCATTTTAACGATATCAAGCCCGCCCTTGCCGAATTCCGTACTATTCTTTTTTTGAAGATCCATATCTTTAAGATGCCATAGCGGGAAACGGCCTTTGTATTTTTTGAAATATTCCAGCGGGTCATTTCCGCTCGCAACTACCCATCCAAGATCCAATTCCATGTGTACCAGTTTTGAATCTGTGTTGTCCATCAAAACATCGTAAAGAACTTGTCCGCCAACTGTCTCAAATTCGTAGTCATGATTATGATAGCCGAACTTCAAACCCATTTTTCTGCATTCTTCCCCGCTGCGGTTGAATACCTCTGCGGTTTGCTTATAATTGTCAACAGTCTGACCTGACTTCGGCATACTGGAACAAATAAGATATTCCTGACCTGCCTCGGCAGCTTCTTCCATAGTTTGCTGCCACTTTGCATCAACGGCGACATGGCCACTTCTAAGCGTCATATCAAGATCTTTGCAAGCTTGTTTCATCTCCTTGCCGGTAAGCCCGTAATAGTTACCTTTTACGCTCCTTGCTGATTCAATTTGTTTTATTCCCAAAGCAGCCAATTGCTTAAGGGTGCCTTTTGCATCAGCAAGCATCTCGGTGCGAACAGTATAAAGCTGAATGCCAGGATTTTTAATTTTTGCTGTGGCAAATGTGAACTCAGGCAGGATTATCGAACCAAGAGCTAGTGCTCCAGCTGTTTTTATAAAATGACGGCGCGTTTTCATAGGATATTTATTAGGACTGTAAATTAGAGATTTTGGCGGGCAAATCGAAATACTACTTACTTTTCAGAAATTCCAGATTCCAGATCTTTTCCGCTTTACGACCGATCAGCCAGAAGGATAATGCCAGTATCGAGAAGAAAATAGTTTTATCAGTTATATCCCAGAGATACTCGAAATATCTGCTGTACAGATTGATGAGCAGAAAAGTTATTCCAAATTCCCGGGCGATACTGTCTTTTTTACGAAGTCCGTAGACCGTAAATGCAATTGCTACAGCCACAGAGATGATTCCCCAGTAAAATAATTCAATTTGCCTGATCTTCATCCAGTCTTCCAGCGTAGCGAAATTGCCAAAGATAGATAGTAGCCAGAGTGAAATGAATAGGTAAAGCAGCCCGATTATATACGTGAGATCGCGAAAGGCGCTTATTTTCTTTATTCTGATCATTGCAAAACTGAAAGCTACCAGTAGAAAGCCGAATGCCACAAAGCGGAGCGGATAGTTCATTCCGAGGAAGTAGTGACTCCAGTCGGTTTGATAACCTGTTTCTGTACCGAACCAGCTTCCTAAAGAAACTAAAGCAAATGCCCAAATCAGGCCCGAATGGAATTTCAGTGCCAGTAGGGCATATACAATCACTGACAAAAGGAAAAGTATGGAAAAATGTCCCTTACCGTTATCGAATGTTTTGCCAAGATAAGCTATGCAGCAGGCTGTGAGTAAAATTCCGAAGAAGACAATAGCTTCGTTGCTAAATACCCGTTCAGGGTACTTGCGTTTTCGTTTGCTGCCTTCATACAAAAGGGTGCCTGCTAGTGATCCCGAAACAAGACTTATAATGATGTCTGGAGTGTCGTAAAGCTTTTCTAGCCACCTGATCACAACATCGTCGATGATAAGTGATGCTATTGCAACGATCCCGCAGGCAAGCGCCACCCAAAAAGAATATTGTGCTAAACGTTTCCAGTCGAAACCTTTAACCTCGTAGGATGTATGAAGTTTCTCGGCGGTTTCAGTATCGATAATCCCCTCTGCTCTCCACTGGCGAATTGCTGCGTCCAGAAACTCACTTTCCTGTTTATCAAGATTTAGTTTGGCCAATACGTTTCACTATAGGTATGATATAAATTTAGACTTTTTACATCAAAATTGATCTAACTGATTCTTCATCTTTAGCAAGCTGTACTTTTAATGCTTCTAGTGAGTCGAATCTTTCGTCTCCTCGGATGTAGGTCAGGAAGTTGATTCGGATAGTGCTTCCATAGATATTCTGATCGAAATCAAAGATATTTACCTCGATATTGTGGGTCATCCCGTTTATGGTCGGGCGGTGCCCTATGTAAGCCATTCCATTCAGCGGTTTAGTATCTTCGCTGTCTGGATTGATCTGTACGTTCACAGCGTAGATCCCATCGGCGGGAATGAGTTTATAGGTTTCTTCGACAAACAAATTCGCCGTGGGGAAACCCAAAGTGCGCCCAATCTGATCGCCCTTTATAACCTTCCCAGTAAGATGGAAAGGATAACCCAGAAAAGCGCTCGCTGTTTTGACGTCGCCGCTGAGAATAGCATTGCGGATTTTAGAAGAACTCACTGCTACATCATTTATATCCTGCTCAGGGATTTCCTCCACTTCAAAGCCAAAATCTGACGAAAACTTTTGAAGGTGATCTAGTCCGCCCTCGCGGTCTTTTCCAAAGCGGTGATCATAGCCAATCACGATCTGTTTGGTCCCGATTTTATCAACTAAAATTTTACTAATGTACTCCTGCGGGGATAGGTTAGAAAAGTCCCTTGTAAAAGGGGTGATGATTAAGTGATCTATGCCGAGCTTTTCCAGTCTCTCAGCCTTTTCCTGCATAGTTGTGATCAGCTTAATGGCTTTATCTTCCGGGTGGAGGATCATTCGTGGATGCGGAAAAAACGTAAGAATGACGGTTTCGCCTTTTTTTTGCCGGGAAATTTCCAGGAGGCGGCTGATTATCTTCTGATGTCCGATATGTACCCCATCGAAAGTGCCAATGGTAACCACAGCATTGTTGATCTTTGAGAATTCATCGATGTGGTTATATATTTTCATCTTCTTTAGGAAGCGGCAAAAGTAATGTTTTTGCTGATTATTTAAGCTTATCCTGCTCTTTTAGTGTCTTAATATGGTTCACCAGCTCCATGACACCGAAAGCATTAGCAACATCGTAATTACCGCTTTTTGTGCGACGTAGCGCGCTCAGGTAAGCTCCGTTATTGAGTGACCGACCAAAGTCATAGACAAGGGAGCGAATATAAGTGCCCTTGCTGCAAACCACACGGAAATCAATTTCCGGAAGCTCAATGCGGGTGAGTTCAAAAACATTGATGTTGACTTTCCTGGTTTTCAATTCTACATCTTCACCTCTTCTGGCTTTCATATACAAACGTTCACCATCTACTTTCACGGCCGAGTGAGCAGGCGGGTATTGGTCCAGATCTCCAATAAATTGCAAAGTGTTTTCATGAAGCTGTACTTGGGTGATCTGGCTGATGTCAAATGTTTCAGTCACCTCGGTTTCCATATCATAGGAAGGTGTGCTCGCCCCAACAACCATTGTTCCGGTGTATTCTTTTTCCTGCGCCTGAAATTCATCAATCTTTTTGGTGAGCTTTCCTGTACAGATGATCAAAAGGCCGGTTGCCAAAGGATCGAGCGTTCCGGCGTGACCAACTTTAAGTTTCATAGGTTTGAATGAATTCCGGATCTTTCCCACTACGTCGAAACTGGTCCACTTGTAAGGCTTGTTAATCAGGAGCATCTCACCGTCGGCAAAATTAAATTCCGGAAATTCTTTTTGGATATTATCGTTCATCAGATCACATGCAGATCATACCCGGATAGCAGCAAAACTAGAAGTATGCTTCCGACGATAATCCTGTACCATCCGAAAAGGCGAAAGCCATGTTTCTGGAGGAAGGTTATAAAATATTTTATGGCCAGCATAGCCACAATAAATGCTACAACATTGCCTATTATCAGCAGGTTTACCTCATTTGATGTGATTACGTAACCATCCTGATAAAAATCGTAAAGTTTTTTAGCAGTGGCGCCGAACATTGTTGGAACTGCCAGAAAAAAAGAAAATTCCGCTGCCGCCTTTCTCGTCAGTTTTTGAGCCATGCCCCCTACGATTGTCGCTGCTGACCTAGAGGTTCCCGGTATCATTGAAAGGCATTGAAATAGGCCGATCTTCAACGCGGTGCCATAAGTAATCTCATTGGTGTCATCGATATTTCCGTCCTTAAACCATTTGTCCACAAACAGGAGAATTACGCCGCCAATGAGTAATGCGATAGCTACACTAATCGGACTTTCAAGCAGTTCATCAATCTTATCGCTCAAGAGCATGCCGAAAAAAACGGCCGGGATGAAAGCCACTAAAAGTTTAAAATAGAAGTCTAATGATTGAAAAAAACGCTTGAAATATAATACAATCACAGACAGAATCGCGCCCAGCTGAATCGCAACTGTAAACAGTTTGACAAAGTTATCAGATTGGATTCCCATCAGAGATGAGCCCAGGATCATATGACCTGTGGATGAAACTGGTAAGAATTCCGTCAGGCCCTCAATGATTGCCAGAATTATGGCCTGGAATACAGTCATTAATTATTATTAGCCGGTTTCTTCAGGATAGCAATAAAGCCAATAGCGAATCCGATAAGAACAATAATAGGCGCAATAATGATTTTACTTGAACTGTAAATGTCAGTATCACCAGACATGACAATGAAGCCCAGAGTTACTACGACTATGCTCACTATCATAAGCATATAATTGATTTTTTGGAACACAAAAGGTTCCTGATTGGTTTCTTTAACCGGAGTGTTTTTCTGTGCCATTATCTGTAAAGGTCATGTGATTTTAAACGAAGGAACTTGCTGACTGCAAAGTAAGTGCTCAAGCCCGAGATCAGTATTCCAATACCGATAACCCCCAGGAAAACGATAACAAATTCGAACCAGTTCCTTAAAATCACCATCTCTGGAACTTGTTGCTGAGCGAAATATAGTGTGAGCAGCAGTAATATTATTGCAATTAATCCAGCAAGCAATCCGTGGAAGATGCCGTAAGCTAAAAACGGCTTACGTATGAAACTCCTCGTTGCGCCTACAAGCTGCATGCTTTTGATAAGGAAACGTTGAGAGTAAATTGCAAGGCGAATCGTATTGTTAATTAACGCCACAGCAATAATTAATAATATTCCTGCAAAAGCCAGAATAACAAGTCCTATACCTCTTATATTTTGGTTAACCATGTCAATGAGTGATTTCTGATATATCACTTCTTTAACAAGCGGGTTTTTGCTTAACTGAGACGTGAAGGTTTGAATACTTGCATTATTTGCATAATCAGCCTTCATATAAACGTCTATGGAAGATAATAAAGGGTTATAGCCTAGAAAATCGACAAAATCTTCCCCTAAATCTTTAGTAAGATTTCTGGCGGCGAGCTCTTTACTGACGTATTGCGTTTTTAGCACGTAATTGTTTGCATCAAGCTGTTTTTGAAGGGCCGCAATATCCACTTCCTTTGCACCCTCATTCACTATAATATTCAGTACGATATTCTCTTTCACGTAATTGGAAAGGTTTTTCGCATGAACCAGGATGAGGCCAAGTAAGCCAGTCATAAGCAAAACCAAAGCTATGCTGATCACAGTTGAGACATAAATGGTTTTTGTTTTTCTGGATGAGGTACTGGCTTCGAATTCTTCCATGAGCAATGATTATATCCGCGAAAATAAAGATTTCACTTTATAAACGTAGCAATATGCCATGTTAATATGAGTTAAATTTTGTTAAAGGTAATCCGCAGGTTGCGAGTTGCCATTGTTCGGAGTAGAAGAATAATTAATGTAGCATGAGCCACTTTCAACTTTCAACTATCCACTTTCAACTTTTCTAAGTATTTTCGCACCTTAGTTTTACAAGATGGATTATCAATTCAGAGATATAGAGAAGAGGTGGCAAAAATT
>JAZKIH010000141.1:0-5254 GCA_040384965.1 Bacteroidota bacterium
GCTTTGAAATATCCTTTTTGTTTGAAGCCAAACATACCTGCTGTCAGGTTATTTGGAAACGTACGGATCTTGGAATTGTAAGTTTGAGTAACCTCATTGAATTTTTGACGTTCTACAGTAATGCGGTTCTCAGTTCCTTCAAGCTGCGACTGCAGTTCCAGGAAGTTCTGATTCGCCTTTAATTCCGGATAAGCTTCGACAGTAGCTAATAAACGTCCTAAAGACTGGCCTAATTGTCCCTGAGCTGCCTGAAATTGTGCAATTGACTCCGGAGTCAGGTTAGTTGGGTCTACTTGTATCGAGCTAGCTTTAGCACGTGCTTCGGTAACATCGGTAAGCGTCTTCTGCTCAAAGTTGGCGGCTCCCTTGACTGAAGCTACCAGATTAGGAATAAGGTCTGCACGACGTTGATAGACGTTTTCTACTTGTCCCCACTGACCAGTTACCTGCTCATCCAATTGTACCATGGTGTTGTACCCGCAAGAGCTAAGCGAAAGCACC
Source organism: Bacteroidota bacterium (assembly GCA_040384965.1). Classification (GTDB taxonomy): domain Bacteria; phylum Bacteroidota; class Bacteroidia; order Sphingobacteriales; family Sphingobacteriaceae; genus Daejeonella. The sequence continues at coordinate 502 of JAZKIH010000141.1, forward strand.
GCGAAGAATCCAATGACTGTAAATATTAATTTTTTCATGTTTGTGAGTTTAATTTTTAAATCTACACCATAGGAATCAAATTTCATACCTTTGTTACACCTCCGGGATAGTACCTGGCAAAATTATTATGATAAAAGAGATTGAACTGGTCCTTTTACCAGAGCACGCAGCTGATGAAAGCTCAATAAGAGCAGCCGTGCTGAAGCACTTAAACGTCCTCTCAGAGCAGATTTCGCACATTCAACTTCTCAAAAGGTCTATAGACGCGCGGGGCAGAAAGGTGGTTTATCGTTTGAAAGTCAATGTTTACATTGGCGAGCAACCGGCACCTGAAAGCTTTGCCATTAACTACCAAATTGTCAGCGACAAAAAGCCGGTTTTGATAATAGGCGCTGGTCCGGCTGGTTTGTTTGCTGCCGTCAGATGCATCGAATTAGGACTTAAGCCCATCATTGTGGAGCGGGGAAAGGATGTTAAACAGAGGCGACGTGACCTTGCGCTAATCAACAGGGAAGGAAAAATTGATCCTGACTCTAATTACTGTCACGGCGAAGGTGGCGCCGGAACCTATTCAGATGGTAAACTCTACACCCGATCAAATAAACGCGGCGATATCCAATATGTTCTTAAAGCTTTGGTAGAGCATGGTGCAAGTGAAGATATACTTATAGATGCCCGCCCACACATCGGGACGAATAAGCTTCCCGGGATTATCAGCAGTATCCGGGATCGGATCCTCAATGCTGGCGGTGAAGTTCACTTTGATTGCAGGGTGACGGATCTAATTATTTCAAATAGCAAATTATCAGGTGTTATCTGCGGCGACCGGACTTTCAGAGCAGAGTCGGTTATTCTGGCTACAGGACACTCAGCGCGGGACATCTATTACCTTTTGCGCAAATACAATATCAAAGTAGAAGCGAAGCCTTTTGCATTGGGTGTCCGTATCGAGCATCCGCAAGTAATAATCGATCAGGCGCAGTATCATTGTGATGTTAGGGGCGAGTATCTTCCTCCGTCAAATTATAGCCTGGTCGACCAGGTGGAAGATCGAGGTGTATTTTCCTTTTGTATGTGTCCGGGAGGTATTATTGCTCCCTGCTCGACCGAGCCAGACGAAATTGTAGTGAACGGGTGGTCGCCTTCCAAAAGGAATAATCCATTTGCCAACTCAGGCACCGTAGTTCAGATTAATCTTGATGATGTGCCGGGTAATCCGGAAGATCCATTCAGGCTTCTCGAATTCCAGGCAGGGGTTGAGAAGCTGGCGTTTACCGCTGGCGGGGGGAAGCTGGTAGCACCCGCTCAGCGAATGATCGATTTTGTGAACAACAAACTATCGAATGACCTTCCGGTAAATTCCTATATCCCGGGAACCAAAAGTGCAGATCTTAGTACAGTATTGCCATCATTCATTCATAAACGCTTGCAGAAGGCGTTACCTGTATTTGGTAAAAAGATGAAAGGTTATTATACAAATGAAGCTATACTCGTCGGCGTTGAGTCAAGAACATCATCGCCTGTCAGGATCCCGCGTGATAAGGAAACGCTGCAACACACGGAAATGTCAGGGCTTTTTCCTTGCGGTGAAGGAGCAGGCTATGCCGGAGGAATTGTATCGGCAGCCATTGATGGCATGAACTGTGCGGATGCAGTATTCAAACACATCTCCTGAAATTATGATAGCAAATAAATTGGTAACTGAACTTCATGCAACTTTATACGGAGAGCCCTGGTATGGGTCGCCCGTGGTAAAGTTGATTAAAGATGTTGATCCCGGCAGAACACACGATAAGAGCCGGGGGCCTCATAGTATAGCTGACATCCTGATGCATATGATAGCCTGGACAGAAGAGACTACTGAGCGCTTGAAAGGCAAATTTGCATCAGATCCAGCCCGGGGCGACTGGCCAGGCGCTGATCAAATGACATGGCAGGATATGGTCGAGCTGTTTATTTCAGCAAATGAACATTTGAAAGATACCGTTGTTAAAATGGATGAAGATATGTTCGCAAAGGAAGTGAACGATGACCGCTATCCGGAGATAGCCGAGAAGGGCAGCTATGAAGAATTAATCAAGGGGATAATTCAGCATCATATTTATCACTCAGCCCAGATAGCTTTATTGAATAAGTGAAATGAAGAAGACACTAATATTAGGAGCCACAGATAACCCGTCAAGATATGCAAACCTTGCAGCGAACAGGCTGGTGGCCCATGGCCATCCGATAGTTAATGTGGGCATAAAGACGGGCAAGGCTGCAGGAGTCGAAATTGAGAGGGCAGGCGACGTGTATGAAGATATAGACACAGTGACGTTGTACGTTGGCCCTCAAAACCAACCGGAATATTACGATTATATAATAGACTCAAAGCCAAAGCGTATTATTTTCAATCCGGGAACTGAAAATCAGGAACTTGAGGAGCTTGCTGAAGAAAATGGGATAGAAGTGCTTCACGCCTGCACGCTGGTAATGTTATCGACCGGGCAGTATTAGGTATTTCAATCTAAAGATAAATTCCATCGACACCCGGGTATTGGGTTAGCGATTGAAGCGGATATACTTTTTCGCGTCAGCAGAAAAAGATAGCAGCGAAAAGCGCGGGCCCGCTCCCGCGGGCAACCTCTAAATCAAACTTGAAACTTGCCCGCCTAATGTTGATACTTGATACTCAATACTCTTCAGCCCTAACTAATATTCTGATTTACTATCCGTATCTCTTTCGGGAAGTAATTATTCATTCGGTTACCCAGCATTTTTGCCCAGCCAAGCGGATGTCCTAAGTAACAGAGGAGCGCCCAGCCTAAAACATCAGTTTCCAGCTTCAACTCATCACGTTTCAAATATGATATCGCCTGCTCGCGCGTTACTTCAACGCGCTGAACGTGTTCATTTACTATAAGGCTCAGAGCCAGTTCGTGGTTTGGTACCAGATCTTTGCCCATAACCTTGCCGAGACGGATCCCAGATTTCTTAAGGTACAGGTTTGACTGAAGATACTGCAGATCTGCTTCATGCACTTTATTTATTGCAAAGAAATCATCCTGCAGTCCGAGGATTCTAAGATTTTCCTGGGGTTGAAGCCATTTCCGTATTACGGCTTCGTTAGTTTGATTGATTCGCGTTTCTTTTGCGCGCTTGATCTGAGCTTCGGGTGATACTTCTGTTTTTCGGAACGCCGCAATAAAGAAGCCTTCTCCTTTAACCTTGTGAGGATAGAAACGATAACCATAGCATTTGTGCTTATCAGATAGTGTTTCTTCGATTCCCCAGCTTTCTTCCAGGGGAATCTGCAGGGTGGATAAGCCAAACGAATCGCAAAGCCAGTCCGAAATATCTTCATTCTCCTGTTTCGAATAGCTGCAGGTAGAGTAGATGAGGGTGCCGGATTTCTTCAAGACCGGGTAAATATCGGCAAGAATTCGTTGCTGGCGCTGGCTGCATAATAATACTGCACTCTCCGACCACTCATTTATGGCATCAGGATCTTTTCTGAACATCCCGGACCCGGAGCATGGTGCATCAACTGTAATAATATCGAAATAGGCATCAAGGCGCTTAAAATCCCTGGGGTCGTTATTGGTTACAAAGGTATTCGCAGGGCCCCATTTGATGAGATTGTCGGTGAGAACGGGAACGCGGGTCTTAATTATCTCATTTGATACGAGCAGGCTATCCTCATTAATTAAGGAGCTGATCAAAGTGCTTTTGCCACCTGGTGCAGCGCAAAGATCAAGTACCTTATTACTAGCATCCAGATCTGCAGTATTTTTGAGGATGTGCTCTAGGAACATGGAAGAGGCTTCCTGTACATAATAACAGCCCGCATGAAATAGAGGATCTGCAGTAAAGGAAGGGCGCTCATTTAAATAACGGCCAGTTTCGCACCAGGGGATAGAATCACTGTTTTTAAATGAATCAGAGGGCTTACGTTCATTAAGGCGCACTGAAGTTATTTGTTCACCACTTTCGTGAGATTTAATAAATGGCTCCTCCTCAAAATTATGATTTTCTATTAAGGATCTGAGAAATGCAGAAGGGAGGATGTTGCTCATTGATAAGTTTTAAGTTTTACGCTTTAAGTAGAACGCGGTTCCTTTAAATGTATTTGCAGTGGCTATTGTTGAGAAAACAAAGTTATTTAAAATGCAGCGTTTAATTGATGCGGATATTTACGCTTTTGATATAAAGAAAAGTACCAGGGTCTATATATAATTACGGTGCATGTATATACTAGAATTTGTTTGGAGGTTGCCGCGTTGATCGCGGCCGGGCTCTTCGTTTCAATCTTTTTATGCTGCGCATAAAAAGGATTTCCACTTCGATCCCTAACCCGGGGGGCTTCTATATATAATATATGAATTAAGAATGAATTTCATCGCCAGCTTGATTGGGCAGACAAACTGGTCATATTCTTTTGAAATGGAGATGGCCGGGTAAGGGAGGTTAGTGGATGACCGCTTATGTGACCGGATGCCCTTCACTGATATCTAGTGAACCCTCGAACGGCAAATGAACGGTTAATGAACGGCAAATGAACGGCAAATGAACGGCAAATGGAATAGGGTTAGTTAAGGGGATGGACAGGCCAGGCTAATCCATCATGCCCGCCTTTAAAAATGAGCGATAAGCCCTCTGTTTTATCGGATATTTGGAGCGGGGTGCAATTGTTTGCCCACTGCTGATATTTTTTCTTTCTTGTTCCCAGCGAGTTATAAGTAATTGCAGAATTAAAAGGTGTGAAGTGTTG
>JAZKIH010000142.1:0-1731 GCA_040384965.1 Bacteroidota bacterium
AATACCGATAACGTTGCGCCGCTGATCTATATGAATGAGGAAGTGAACATTGTTCGTGAAGATGAAGTTATTCAGATCATCAGCCGGGAAGATGCATTGCAAAACGCGCCAAAACACGACGGCAAATATTTCCGTGTCGCTAAAGTGATCAATAAACAGTAAATTCATCACGGCCTGTAACAATGCAGGCACGCCGGAAGTCTAAAAACAAAAACAATATGGCCAAAGAGTCTCTCATTACTTTATCAGATATCGGTAGAAAATACGTCATTGGGGCAGAGACCATTCACGCCTTAAAATCAGTTACATTAACGATCAACAAGGGTGAATTTGTTGCGCTGATGGGCCCTTCAGGCTCTGGTAAGTCAACATTAATGAATATTCTTGGCTGTCTCGATACTCCGACAAAAGGTGTTTATATTTTAAATGGTAATCACGTTAGCGAGATGAGCGATAGTGATCTGGCTGAAGTACGAAACAAGGAGATCGGATTCGTTTTCCAGACTTTTAACCTTCTTCCACGCTCTTCGTCGCTTGAAAATGTTGCTTTGCCATTGGTGTATGCAGGCATTGGACGGAGCGAGCGTGAATCAAGAGCACAGCAAACCCTGGAAAATGTAGGACTTGGAAATCGGGTGCATCATAAGCCAAACGAGCTATCCGGAGGTCAGCGCCAGCGTGTGGCAGTAGCCCGTGCGCTTGTAAATAACCCTTCTATAATCCTTGCGGATGAGCCAACCGGTAACCTTGACACGAAAACATCTGTTGAGATCATGGGCTTGCTGGAAGAAATTCATTCTAAAGGGAATACTATCATCCTGGTTACTCATGAAGAAGACATCGCTCAGCATGCACACCGGATTGTGCGGATGCGTGACGGCCTGATTGAAAACGATTATCAGAATGAAAATATCAAAACCGTATCGCCGAGACTTGAGAAAATGAAGGGATCGGATTTTGAGAAAATAGAATAGGTGTCAGGCCTGAGGTATCATCCTGAGCCGAAGAAAAAAATCTGCCGTACCTAAACCCTGAACCCTGATACCGTATCCTTCCCATGAAAATCTATACTAAAACCGGAGATAATGGCCTCACTTCCCTGATAGGAGGCACGCGTGTTCCAAAGTATGACCTTAGGATAGAAAGCTATGGCACGGTTGACGAGTTGAATTCCTATATAGGAATGATCCGCGATCATGATATCTCATCAGAACAGAAAGATATTCTGAAAGAGATCCAGGATAGGCTTTTTACTATTGGAGCTGCATTGGCTTCAGACCCGGAGAAATCTAAAATGAAAATCCCGGATCTAAAGGTGACTGATATCGAGATGCTGGAACAACAGATGGATCAGATGAATGAAGTGCTGCCGGACCTGAAGCATTTTATATTGCCAGGGGGAGATCACGTAGTTTCATTTTGCCATATTGCGAGGTGTGTATGCAGGCGGGCTGAACGCATTGTGGTGCACCTGAAAGAAGAAAGTTTTGTTGATGAGAAGGTAGTTATTTACCTAAACCGCTTAAGCGACTACCTGTTTGTGCTTGCGCGGAAGTTAGTTTTCGACAGAAATTTGCCCGAAAATAAATGGCTTCCGAGGGTTTAGGTAACATGTTAAAAATTAATTAATAATCTTATTTAAATTATTATACTTTTGCACAAAAAGTATAAATCAAATTCTAAGAATATGTATTGGACATTAGAATTAGCGTCGCATTTAGAGGACGCGCC
>JAZKIH010000143.1:0-12632 GCA_040384965.1 Bacteroidota bacterium
CTAAATTATTGCTATAATTATTCCGCAAAGAGTTTTTCAGGAGATTTATTTTTAACTTTCATCCTTTTATTATTGTTTTTTAATGGAGATGAAGCTATCATGATTCGATAATCATGCCCCCTGCGGGTTTTGGCACAATCATGATGGTTCACCTGTCAACACTACCGAACCAATTAAACTAACATCTTGGAAATTTCAGAAAGCAAGCTCAAAGCCATAATAGCTAAGCTTCCTCATTTAAAAAATGAGATACAAAAAGTGATCGTTGGGCAGGATGAAGTTCTGGACGAACTGGTGATAGCTCTGATGGCTGGCGGTCACTGCCTGCTGGAAGGTGTACCCGGGCTCGCTAAAACCCTGATGGTTCGTACCATGTCACAGGCTCTCGATCTCTCCTTCCGCAGGATCCAGTTCACTCCGGATCTAATGCCGACAGACATAGTTGGGACGGAAATCCTTGAAGAAGACCATAGTACGGGCAAGCGCTTTTTCAAGTTTAATAAAGGCCCCCTTTTCGCAAATATTATTCTCGCAGATGAGATCAACCGTACGCCACCCAAAACCCAGTCTGCATTGCTTGAAGCGATGCAGGAATTTGAAGTAACCTACGGCGGACAAACCTACCCGCTCGACAGGCCCTTCTTTATTTTAGCTACACAAAACCCAATAGAACAGGCAGGCACCTATCCTTTACCGGAAGCCCAGCTTGACCGTTTTCTTCTTTTTGTAAAGATCGGCTATCCATCAGAACAGGAAGAGTTCGGCATCCTGAGCAGCACCACCGGATCCAATAAGCCAGTCATAGAGCCTATATTAACCGCTAAAGAAATCATCCAGATTCAATCGCTTGTACGCGATGTTTCTATCAGTGATGATCTGATAAATTACACTGGCAAACTTATCCGCGCTACCCGGCCTGATACCACACAAACCGAATTTGTAAAAGAATGGGTACGATGGGGAGCAGGCCCCCGCGCAGGACAGGCCCTTATTCTAACCGCTAAAGCAAGGGCATTGCTCAAAGGCAGGTACGCTGTCATCATGGAAGACCTTCACGCGATGGCCTACCCTGTCCTCCGCCACCGTATCCTTGTAAATTTTAAAGCAGAAGCCGAGAACGTAAATTCCGATCAGGTGACAACAGAATTATTAAAGAGCATTGAGCGACCGAAATTAAAAGTATAATAATGACGGCCATTGATGACATCTTCTTTCCGTCCTGCCCGTTTTCAGTTTTCACCTTTCAACTTTGAATTAAGACGTGAAACTATCAGATCCCAAGTCATTCATGTCAATCAAAGATCTCTCTCTGGCAGCAAAAACTGTCATTGATGGGTTTATGACGGGACTGAATAAAAGCTCAATCAAAGGGCCGGGACTTGAATTCAGCCAGTACCGCAGCTACCAGCCGGGGGATGACCTCCGCTGGCTGGACTGGAAAATGTACGGCAGGTCTGACCGGTATTATATCCGCGAATCGGAAGTGGAAACTAATATTTCGGTTCGGCTCCTTATCGATGCAAGCGGTTCGATGGCCCATCAGGATGGAGAGTACAAAAAGATAGATTACGCACGTTATTTGGCGGCAGCGTTAGCCTACCTTGCCAACTCACAGGGTGACGCTACAGGTTTATATGTATTTCAGGAGGGTGGCCTGTTCAACATGGCTTCACGTCAGGATTTCCAGCATTTAAACCGCTTGTTCTACCATCTTGAGAGCATCAAGGTAAAAGGTGAATTTACTCAGCCTGTAAATTATAAAGACATCTATACGGGATCGCGGAAGAAAGAGCTTCTGATATTCATCACCGATCTTTATCAAAAGAATTCGGAGATCATTGACCTCCTCGATACGCTTACAGCCTTGAAAAATGAAGTCATTGTCTTTCATTTGATGGGCAGGAATGAACTGGAGCTCGACTTCAAAGGTTACTCTGTCCTTGAAGACCTTGAAAGCGGAGAAACTGTAAAGATCGATGCATCAACATCGCGCAAGCAATACCAGGAAAATCTTTCAGCCCATCTAAATGCAATCAGAACTGAAATGCTGGATAGACATATTCACTACCGCATGATCAGCATGGATGAATCGCCGGACCAGGCTTTACGCGATTTCCTGAACCAGCGCAATAAACTAAGGGCTTAAGATGCTTCAGCTTTTGAATCCCATATGGCTTTTTGGAATTGGGGGAATTTTAATCCCTCTGATAATACACCTGTGGAATGTCAAAACCGGCAAAACTTTAAAGGTAGGAAGCATAACCTTGATGGGCGAAAGCTCCCGCCAGAATTCCCGAAGCCTGAAGCTGATGGAGCTGCTGCTGCTTTTTCTAAGATGCCTGATCATCATATTGCTTTCTGTTTTATTAACCGAACCTGTCTGGAAAAGCACAGTAAAAACGGAAGAAAACAAAGCCTGGATACTACTTGAAAAGGACAACTTTTCAGAGACTTACAATAAATATCAGAATGAAATAGATTCTCTTTTGGCAGCAGGCAGCGAACTGCATCTTTTTCAACCTGGGTTTCAGAAAGCCGACTTTATAGATTTGCAAAGGAATACTTCCGCTGCCGACACCTCAGCCAAACTCCCATACTGGTCATTGATGAAATTGATGGAGCAGCAAATTCCGAATGGATCAAAAGCCTTCATCTTTACCGGCGACAGGCTTTATCGTTTCACAGGATCCCGCCCTGCCATCACCCGATCTGTTATTTGGAAAACCTACGGCTCTTCCGATTCACTATCTAAATGGATTGATCACGCATATCTTTCCTCGTCGGGAGATATCCGGGCAGTGGTTTCTGAAAGCAATCCGAAAGGGACCTTAACGAAGACTGTAAGCGTTAGTCCGGGCGATAATAGCTCTGATATCAAAGCAAGCATCAGCGATGGAAGACCAGAACTTCAGCTCAATTCACAAATCATTGCAGCTGATACCAGCACCCTGACAATTGCAATATACTCTCAGGAATTTCCAACCGATGCTGAATATCTTACCGCTGCACTCAGCGCCATTCAGACGTATACTTCACGGAAAATAAAGTTTGTCAAGCCCTCCACAAACCAGGATGTGTTGTTCTGGCTGTCTTCGAAAGATCTACCTGAGAACTTAACAAAGAACATCAAACCGGGAACCTCAATATTTCAATACGCAAAGGGCAAACCCGTTTCCGCAAACACATGGATGGAAGTCTCCGAAGGTCGAACCTCACTGCAAGCGGCGCAAATTCCTTTATTCAAACGTATTACACCTCTAACCAAAACCACTGCCTTTTCGATCTGGGAAGATGGCTTTAGTCAGCCCCTGCTTACGCTCGATAATAAAAACAACCGTTCCATTTACACGTTCTACTCGCGGTTCGATCCCGAATGGAGCGACCTCGTTTGGAGTTCCGAGTTTGTGAAATATTTATTACCCTTTGTAATCCCGGAAATTGATCCAGGTCAAATCAAGAGCCTGGACAAAAGACGCTTAGAACGCCTCCAAATCCTGCCCATCTCAGACTTCAGACCTCAGACTTCAAACAACCGCGTACTTAAAACGGTTGACCTTGCCTTCTATCTTTGGTTTTTACTAATGATCCTATTCCTAACCGAACGCTACATCTCATTTAAAACTACTGCTGTGTGATGAAGAGAAGTGCCGGCCATAGATATTTGAAAGCAGTCCATACACAATGGCTTACCTATTCCATTGTATCTAACCTATTTATTGCTCTGGCAGCTTCTGCTTTAGTAGTCTCCGTTGGAGGCAGGCTTACCCTGTTATCGTATTGGTGGATCTTACCCCTAACTCTGCTAATAAGCGCAGTTATGATTGTGTGGTCCGGCATCCTGAAAACAAAAGAACAGGATGTGGCCCGGCTTCTTAACCAAACATATCCTGAACTGCAAGAAAGTGCAGAGCTTCTCATTAAACCGAATGCTTCCTTAAACCTGCTTGAAAGATTGCAGGTTGAAAAAATAGAGCACGAGCTTTCTAATATTTCTGCCTCCCGCCTATTTTCTGAGCGGTTTAGCAAGGCGAGAATAATTCTGATTGTGGGATTGATCTTAGCTTTTGGGATCGGGCAGCTAAATTCATTCAGTCTCACTGGCAATAAAGCAAAAGCTGGCAAAACTAACAGTGACAACCAGGCAGTCCCGGATAAAATCCTTCCGGGAATTAAATCGGTTGAATTGAAGATCGCCCCGCCAGCCTACATTCGCGGTTCCGTACGAACACAAGCCCAATTTTCTGTTTCAGCAGCAGATGGTTCATCTCTGGTATGGAGTATTCAAACCAACCAGCCTGTCAAGAATATCAAACTCGTTTTTAATGATAAGGAAGCAGTACCTCTTCGTGCTGTCAACCAGGAACGAACTCAATGGACTTTAAGCAGAACAGTTAATAAATCTGGCTTCTATCAGGTAGATCTGGAAGGAACAATGTCTGATTTGTACAAGCTGGAGGTAATTAAAGATCAGCCAGCAGTTATACGGATTATTACTCCTGCCCAATATTCAAGCATTGATTTTGGTGAGCCGCAGCGCACTCCGCTGCAGGTCCAGATCAATGACGATTATGGAATTACCGAAGCTTTCATCTCGGCCACAATAAGCAGTGGTCAGGGCGAGGGCGTGAAGTTCCGAGAGCAGAAACTTTCGTTCCAGCAGAATTTCTCAGGTGGGAATTCCTATAAATTGAATAAGACTATAGACCTTAAAGGCTTGGGAATGGTGCCCGGCGATGAGCTTTATTTTTATATCCAGGCACGTGACAGCCGTCTTCAGCAAAGCCGGTCGGATATTTATATCGTCACCATTCAGGACACTGCACAGTTGATGAGCATGGACGGTATGCTTGGCGGAGTTAATCTCGTACCTGAATATTTCAGAAGTCAGCGGCAGATTATTATTGATACAGAAAAACTCTTAAAGGATAAAGCTACCATAACTGCTGAGGCTTTCAATAGCCGGAGCAACGACATCGGCACAGATCAAAAGCTCCTGCGCCTGCGTTACGGCAAGTTCCTTGGAGAAGAAGATGAAACAGAGATTGGCGGTCATCAGGAAGAAGACAGTGACCCCGCCGACTTCGGAAATGCGGAGGCAATACTTGATGCTGTTTCACACAAGCACGATATAGCAGAGGATGCAACTTTCTTTGAACCGGAACTGAAAGCCCAGCTGAAGGCCACCCTTGCTGAGATGTGGAAATCAGAGCTGCAGCTAAGGCTTTATAAACCTGCGGAAGCTCTTCCTTTTGAATACAAGGCCTTGCGGCTTCTTAAAGATCTGCAGCAAAAGTCCAGGGTGTATGTTGCTAAAACTTCTTTCAAGCCGCCTGTAATCAAAGCCGATAAAAGGCTGAGCGGTGAACTCGACAAGATAATACAGCCCCAAAATATACGGAGTTTCGATCCTAAAGAAAATGCCCAGAATTCGCTCAAACTGACTGCCGGCATTCTGGGGACAAGGAAATCGGGCAGGAAATTAAGCCCTGCTGAGATCCTTACAATGAATGATGCCAGCAGAATTATTGCTTCGCGTGCAGCATCACAACCCGGGATTTACCTGGAATCACTGAGTATTTTGAGAAGCCTTATCCGCACCGGAAGTTTTGCCAATACATCATCAAAAAACATAGATGAACTTGAAGCTTCTCTTCAAAAGATCATCACTCAGGAAAGCAGGGCGCCGCAAGCACAAAGCACGGCTCCCGCAAATAGTCTCGCAAAAGAGTATTTCAATAACCTTAGAAGCAACAGGTAATGGAGAAATGGATCGTACTCATACTCTGCTTACTGGCCCTCGCACTTATTTGCTGGAAGGAAACGCAGCGTAAAAACAGAGCTCGTTTGCACCTGCGCATCACTGCTTCTGTGCTCGCCATAGTAGCTCTCTATTTTCTCGCCCAACCAGTCAGGTTCCAGAGGAAACTCGATCCCTCAAAAGAAAATACGGCAGTCCTGCTGACTGAGGGATTCGATAGAGATAGCTTGTCAAGCCTTAAAAATATTCCGCAATACAGTGCCGATCGTTCGATTACAGCAAATAATAAAGGCGTAACGTTCATTCCAGATCTGGAACACTTCAGCCGCTCGCAGGCGGATATTAATAAGATCCATATTGTAGGAAGTGGGCTTGAGCAACACGACCTGAATGACGTCAAAGATAAAAAGCTGATATTCCATCCTAACCAGGTTTCAGGTTTCCAGTCGGTGCACTGGAACAGCACCGTCCGTTCCGGAGAGAAGCTTACCGTACAGGGCCGTTTCAACAGCAAGTCAAAAGACATCAAGATTCTGCTCAGGGGTTTAAGCACCACGCTTGATTCAATTGACTTAAGCGGGAGTCAGACTTTCGAGCTCAGTATCACCCCAAAATTGATCAACACTGCAATCTATTCGCTCATAGCGGTGTCAGGAAAGGACACACTGGCTAACGAAAAGATCCCGGTGATTATTGAAGCAAAGACACCTGTACGGGTTTTGATGCTTTCTTCATCACCCGATTTTGAATATAAATTCCTCAAAAGCTGGCTCTCCTCCGAACAATATACCCTCCTTATCCGAACCGCTATCAGTAAGGATAAGTTCAGTACAGAATTTCTTAATACCGAAAGATTGAACCTGAACCGCATCAGCCCATCGCTGCTAAAAAACATTGACGTTGTTATCGGAGACATGGCTGAGCTGTCAAGCCTCGGCGGGGCAGAAAATGCGGCTATCCAAAACGAGCTGAGCAATGGCATGGGGCTAATAATCCGCGCCGACGAAGAAGGCGGTACGGGTTTTTATAAAAGGGCATTTAATATCCGACAGAGCCGGGCAATTGATCAGAAAAGCCTTTCGCTCACCTGGGACGGCCGGACAGCAAAGAAAACTGCTGCTCCATCCGGATGGGGAATGGAAATCGTTAAACGTTCCGGAGAACAGGCTCTTGTAAGAGATAATCAGAATCATACACTTGTTAGCAGCAAGCTGTATGGAGCGGGCCGTATCATCGCCAGCACTGTATCCGACAGCTACACCTGGATGCTAAGCAATAATTCTGCTGACTATTTTAGCTATTGGTCGCACATCATTGGAAAGGCGGCACGCAAGGCAGAGGCAACAGAAAGCTGGGCGATACTCAATCAATTCCCCACAATAAATTCCCCTGCGCAGCTGAGACTGGAAAGTTCCGCTGCGACCCAGCCGTCAGTAACGGTAGAAAATATTCCCGTGTACTTCGCACAAGACCCATCACAATCTTATCGTTGGAATGCACAATACTGGCCACCTCAATCAGGATGGCAAGCGATCAAATCCAATAACAAAGAAAGTTTCTGGTATGCGTTTGACGGACAGGATTGGCAAAGTGCAAGAATGTCCCAAAGGATTGCAAACACTGAGAAATTTATCGGCAATAATAAAAACATTTCAAAGCAAACGAACTCTGTAATTCGTACCTACACGTACACACTGCCCGCTATTTACTTCTTTGTTTTATTCTTGATGGCTTGCGGGTATTTGTGGATTGAGAGAAAGTTGGCCCCCACATATTAGGTCTTAAAATAAAAATATCATACCTTCAAAAAACCAATTACCTCTCCCGCTAAATTGCGGGAGAACCTAAACCAACCTATAAATGAAAAGAAGTGAATTTCTCTACCTGAGCGGGATGGGTGCCGGTGCACTAATGCTTCCCAATCTGGACGCTTTTGCCCGTCACATCGATCCTCTAGCGGCGCTCGATGGAATGGATGTAAAGCTAAAAAAGGCACTCGCTGACGTAGCGTTAAATGCAGCCCGTTCAAAAGGTGCCAGTTATGCAGATGTTCGCATAGGCCGTTACCTCAACCAATTCGTTGCAACACGCGAAACCCGCGTGCAGGGAGTTGCTAATACGGAGTCGTTCGGCGTCGGTATCCGGGTTATCGCAAACGGGTGCTGGGGATTTGCATCTTCCAACCTGGTAACAAAAGAAGACATCGCAAAAACTGCTGAACGTGCCGTAGCAGTTGCTAAAGCAAATTCAAAGATTCAGGGATCACCGGTACAGCTTGCTCCCCAAAAAGGCTTGGGCGATGTAAGCTGGAAATCTCCTATCGAGCGCAATGCTTTTGAAGTTCCTGTCAAAGAAAAAGTAGAACTTTTGCTTCAAACAAATGGTATAGCCATGGCAGGCGGAGCCAGCTTTATCAACTCAGCGATCTTTGCTGTTAATGAGCAGAAATATTTCGCTTCTACTGACGGATCATACATCGATCAGGATATTCACCGTATTTATCCGCAATTCAACATTACGAAAATAGATCGCGCAAGCGGTAAATTCGATACGATAAAATCGTCGAGCACACCGATGGGCATGAGCTACGATTATCTGGAGCCAAAAGCTGAAAGCAAAGTCAACGGTATTGTAACCCGGTACAAAGACCGTTACGATATTCTTGCAGATGTCAAGGAAGTCACCGCGAAGGTAAATGAGAAGATGAAGGCTAAATCTGTTGAGCCTGGCAAGTACGACGTTGTGCTTGATCCTTCACACTTGTGGCTGACTATTCACGAATCTGTTGGGCACCCTACTGAACTCGACCGCGTACTTGGCTATGAAGCCAATTATGCGGGAACCAGCTTCCTGAGCCTCGAGAGGATGAACTCCAAGAAATTCAACTTCGGAAATAAACATGTAAACATTGTTGCCGATAAGCTTCAGAAAAACTCATTAGGCGCTGTAGGTTATGATGATGAAGGTGTTCCATGTAAGAAATGGGATCTGATCAAAGAAGGTATACTGGTTAACTTCCAGGCAACCCGCGATCAGGCACACATGATCGGTTTGAACGAATCACAGGGATGCTCTTATGCACAAAGCTGGGCAGATGTTCAGTTCCAGCGCATGCCAAACGTTTCACTTCAGCCGGGGAAAGAAAAAATGAGTGTGGATGATATGATCAAAAATGTAGAAAAAGGAATTTACATTATAGGTGATGGCTCATTCTCCATCGATCAGCAGCGGTACAACTTCCAGTTCGGCGGGCAAATGTTCTATGAGATTAAGGAAGGTAAGATTGTGGGTATGCTGAGGGACGTGGCTTACCAGTCGAACACTCAGGAATTCTGGAATGCCTGCGGCGGGGTTTGCGATGAAAGCGATTACCGTTTAGGCGGCGCCTTCAATGATGGTAAAGGCCAGCCAAGCCAGTCAAATGCTGTTTCCCATGGCAGCTCAACGGCACGATTTAATGGAGTTAATGTTATAAACACAGCAAGAAAAATATAGATATGGCCATATTAACAAAAGAACAAGCTCAGGCAATCCTGAAAAAGGCACTTAGCTATTCAAAGGCAGAAGAATGTGAGGTAAGTTTACAGGGAACAGAAGGTGGTAATATCCGTTATGCACGTAACGCGGTATCAACTGCCGGTGATATCAGTACAATGAGCTTAGGTATCAGCTCAACGTTCGCAAAGAAAACAGGAACGGCAACAATCAACGAATTTGATGATGCGTCACTTGAAAAAGTTGTCCGGAGATCGGAAGAACTGGCTCAGCTCGCACCGGCCAACCCGGAGTATGTTTCTTTGGAAGGGCCAAAAACATTCCAGGAATCACAAACCTATAATGCAACTACGGCGGCCGTAAATCCCGACATCAGGGCGGAAGCTGTATTGCAAAGTCTCAATGTTTCCAAGGCAGCGAAGCTTGAAGCAGCAGGATACCTTGAAAATACCACCAGTTTCCGTGCGATCATGAACTCAAAAGGCTTGTTCGCTTACAACACCGATACGGACGTTTCTTTCTCGGTAACAACGCGAAACCAGGAAGGTACCGGCTCAGGATATGTGGAACAAAGCTACAACGATGTAAGTAAGCTTGACACTCTTGCTCTCACAAAAATAGCTGCGGGTAAAGCAAATGGCTCTGCCGGAGCAAAAGCTATTGAACCGGGAAAATATACGGTGATCCTGGAACCTCTTGCTGTAAGCGGAATGCTTTCCTACATGTTCAACGGGTTTGATGCCCGCAGTGCTGAGGAAGGGCGTAATTTTATGAGCAAAAAGGGTGGTGGTACCCGCCTGAACGAACAGCTGTTCGGCGAAAACATAAACATTTATTCTGATCCGTTCAATGCTGAGCTTCCCGGTAATACCTGGAACGGCGACGGACTTCCGGTAGAAAGAACCTCCTGGGTAGAAAAAGGGATCGTTAAGAATCTCGCCTACTCTCGCTATTGGGCCGGACAAAAAGGTGTTAAGCCACTGCCCGGAACAAACAGGCCAATTATTGCAGGCGGAACAGCATCATTGGAAGACCTGATTAAAAGCACCGAGAAAGGCATTCTTGTCACACGATTCTGGTATATCCGGATGGTTGATCCTCAAACTGTATTACTGACCGGACTTACGCGTGATGGTACGTTCTATATAGAGAATGGCAAAATCGCATTCCCGGTCAAGAACTTCCGTTTCAACGAAAGCCCGATCATTATGCTGAATAACGTGGAAGCTATGGGTAAACCACAGCGCAGCGGAAACATGATGGTGCCGCCGATGAAAATTAAAGACTTTACGTTTAGCTCGTTGTCGGACGCAGTATAATTAATCCTCCCCCTACCCCCTCCAGAGGGGGAGACTGGGCGGAGATGCACGAAGAACCTGGAAGCGTAAAGTACCTTGCGTTGTGCATATGCGACATGCAGTCCCCCGCTGGCGGGGGTTAGGGGGTGGAAATGATAAGCGAGGTTCCGGCTGTCTCACTGGGCGGACTGAGGGATTATTCGTACCAGATAATGTTTTGAGAATACCATTGCGAAATAAGGCTCGGAGGTTCCGGCCTTCGCCGGATCCGATAGCTATCGGATGACAAGTACTTTGTAAAAAATGAGGAGATTCCGGCCTTCGCCGGAATCTGAGGACTTAACACCATGAGAAGAAGAGACTTTTTATACTTAACAGGAATCGGAACAGGAGCAACATTCCTCCAGTCTGTACCTGTACTGGGACGCAACATCCATATCGAAGACGCTTTAATGCCGGTCGATACCGCTCTCAAAAAACGTATGGCTGACGTAGCCCTGAATGCTGCTAAATCACGCGGCGCCACCTATGCCGATGTGCGTATTGGCCGCTACCTGAACCAGTTCATTACCACCCGTGAGAAACGGGTAGATAATATTGCCAATACCGAATCTTATGGCATGGGTATCCGTGTCATCGCAAACGGCAGCTGGGGCTTTGCTGCGATTGATAATCTGACTGATGATAACATCGCGAAAGCAGCAGCTACCGCAGTACAGATTGCCAAAGTAAATTCAAAACTTCTTTTAGAGCCTGTAAAGCTTGCTCCGCAAAGAGGTTATGGCGAAGTCAGCTGGAAGACCCCAATGGAGAAAAATGGCTTTGAGATCCCGATCAAGGAGAAAACAGACCTGCTGCTTTCTGTAAATGATGCCGCAATGAAAGGCGGTGCCAATTATGTGAACTCAGCTCTTTATCTAGTGAACGAACAGAAATACTTCGCTTCAACCGAAGGGTCTTATATCGACCAGGACATTCATCGCCTCTGGCCAACGTTTACGGTGACTAAAATTGACTCGAAATCAGGAAAGTTTGAAACCCGTAACGCACTGAGCTCTCCAATGGGCATGGGCTACGAGTACCTTAATCCTAAAAAAGAGGAAGAGATCGATGGTGTGTTTACTCTTTATAAGAAACGCTATAACATGCTGGAGGATGCAGAAACTGCAACCCGCCACGTAACTGAAAAGCTATCGGCAAAACCGGTTGAGCCAGGGAAATACGACCTGGTCATTGACCCGACCAACCTCGGCCTCACTATCCACGAATCTGTAGGACATCCTTCAGAGCTTGACCGCGTACTTGGCTATGAAGCCAATTATGCCGGCACCAGCTTCCTTACTCTCGACAAGTGGGAAAGCAAGAAATTCAATTTCGGAAGCAAATTAGTGAACTTCGAAGCCGATAAAACTGCACCGGGATCTCTGGCTGCTGTTGGTTATGATGACGAAGGTGTAAAATGCCAGAATTGGGACATCATTAAGGATGGTATTCTGGTTAATTACCAAACCATCCGCGATCAGGCACATATCCTCGGCTTACCGGAATCGCAGGGGTGCTGTTACGCCGACAGCTGGAGCAGTGTGCAGTTTCAGCGGATGCCTAACGTTTCGCTGAAGCCAGGTAAAGCGGCACTTACTCCGGCAGAGATGGTCAAAAACGTAGAGAAAGGAATCTACATCTTCGGCCGTAACTCCTATTCTATTGATCAGCAGCGCTACAACTTCCAGTTCAGCGGACAACTTTGCTTTGAAATAAACAATGGTAAGATTGGCGGCCTTTTAAAAGATGTAGCGTACCAATCCAATACCCAGGAATTCTGGAATTCATGTTCCGCTATATGCGATGAGAAAGATTACCGCTCATTTGGCTCCTTCTTCGACGGTAAAGGCCAGCCGAGCCAGGTTAGTGCTGTATCGCATGGCTCTTCGACAACGCTGTTTAAGGGAGTGAATGTTATTAATACGGGGAGAAGGATTTAATTTATTGGAGAGGATGACTTACGAAGTCCCTCTCCGATATGCAAATGACTTCGGCAGTCTAAAAATTTAAAGACAGACTGGCGAAGTTTCTTTCCGCTC
>JAZKIH010000144.1:0-15794 GCA_040384965.1 Bacteroidota bacterium
AGAGTGTTAATACCAAATTTGAATTTTTTCTTTTGAGCCATAACGGAAATACGAATTTATAAGTGGGATTATATTTTACTAGATTTTGTCTTTGATGTCACGTCCCTGGAATTTGGTGATGCAACGGAAACCAACATACGATTTTGAAGTATCCTGGAATTCAAATTGTCTTGCTGAATTTTGCAGGAAATAACCAATATCTTTCCATGATCCGCCACGAACAACCTTACGTTTCAATACTTCCGGATCTTCCGGACGCGCTTCGTAGCTGAACGTTGGATTCATATCGTGCGTGAAAGTTGATGCAGACTCATCGAAAGCCGAAGAAGTCCATTCCGACACGTTTCCAGCCATGTTATACAGGCCGTAATCGTTCGGATAGTAGGATTTTACATTTACAGTAAACGGTCCGCCGTCATCAATATAGTTACCCCGGCCCGGCTTAAAGTTCGCCATTAAACAACCTTTGGCATTACGTATATACGGTCCGCCCCATGGATAACTGGTACCCACACGCCCGCCGCGGGCTGCATACTCAAATTCAGCCTCGGTAGGAAGTTCATAATCTGCTCTCTTAGGTAACCTGCGGCTTTCTTTGTACGACTCATTAAAACGCGTGCGCCAAACTGTAAAAGCGCGTGCCTGTCTCCAGTTAACGCCTACAACAGGATAATTAGCAAAAGCGGGATGTGAAAAATAACCTTTCACCATCGGCTCGTTTTGAGCGTATGCAAAATCAGAAAGCCAAACAAGAGTATCAGGATAGATGCCCACGGTATCTCTTAAAATAAAATCAGATCTTTTTGCGTCTTTATTAAAACGGCTGTTCGATGCTTCACGCAGACGCATGATTGCAAAATTGTATTTCAGAAGGCGTACATCCAGTTCATTGCGGTCAAATACCCGATCTTCTCCCTGATAATACATGGCTTGCAACTTAGCCGAGTTAGCGCCAGCTTTGCCTTTACCACCCCAAAGAGCACTTCCATTCCCAACTTTTTTCCAGTTTATGAATTTCTTACCCGCATCATTTGGGTCTTGCTTTTTCGGCTGTATGAAGTATTGAGGATCATCCGATAAATACGTTGTGATAGCAATTGAATCCCGAACCCAGTTTACAAACTGGCGATATTCACTATTAGTGATCTCTGTTTCGTCCATGTAGAAGGCCTGAACAGTCACCTGCTTATTTTGTGAAATCTGAGCGTAGGTAACATCCTGATCTGTTTGTCCCATAATAAAAGTACCTGCAGGAATATACACCATCCCATAAGGAACCTCATTATTTTTGAATTTTTTGCTTGAAACTCCAACCAGTTCTCCGCCACCTCCACCTTTACCGCAGCTAGTTCCTAAAAAACCTAAAGCTGCAAGAGCGATAAAGTATAATTTTCTCATTTTCTATCTATTGTTTTTACCGGTAATAATTGCCCATACGCCATATTCTCATCAATTTCGTAAGCGTAAGGCTGTGCTCGCCCGTTTACCATAAAGCGTTTTATAAATCCTCCAGGGAAAAATAAACCCGAATATAATAAAAAAGTGCACAATAAAGATACACAAACTAATTCCTCAGTCGCTAACCATCTCATAATCACTTACAAAAGTGCATTACCTCAGTGATTTTAGACGATATAGAACGTTAAATTACATCATGTATTTCGTTCTATATAAAATATTTCTTTGATACGTTTTTTTAGGAATAAAGGTTGCTGAAATTGTCATTCCGTAAATAAATTAAATTATTGCTTCTTTATCTACGAAAAAAAGGGCCGCAACTATTTATTGGCTTGCTTAATATATTGCTCTATCGCCATTGTCATGCTTGGTGCCTGAGGTGTAGGAGCAGGAATATCGAGCACAAGTTCGTGTTCCAGCGCCGCTTTGTGGGTACTGACGCCAAATGCTGCTATACGAGTATTGTTTTGCTTGAAATCCGGAAAATTGATAAACAACGAATGAATGCTGCTGGGGCTAAAAAACGCAATCACATCATAAAACACTTCGGCCAAATCAGATAAGTCGCTGCAAACGGTATGAAATAAGATAGCTGGTTTAAAATCATAACCATTATCGTGCAGAAATTTCTGGGTTTCCTCCGCTGCAACATCAGAACATGGATAAAGGAACTTTTCTGCAGCATGTTTCTTTAACACATCAGCGAGATCCGCAGCTGTCTGCTTGCCGAAAAAGATCTTACGTTTCCGATATTGAATATATTTTTGAAGATATAATGCAATCGTCTCGGAAATACAAAAATACTTCATATCAGCAGGAACATCATACCTCATTTCTTCACTTATCCTGAAAAAATGATCGACAGCATTTTTACTGGTAAAAATTACAGCAGTAAAATCAGCAAGGTTAATTTTTTCCTTACGGAAATCCTTTGCAGCCACTCCTTCAACATGAATAAACGAACGGAAATCTATTTTTAAATTATACTTTTTAGCAAGATCAAAGTAAGGGGATTTGTCGGACTCAGGTTTTGGCAGCGTAACCAGAATACTTTTGACTTTTCTGTGTTTCGCAGTTGATGGTACTTGCATATTTATTAAAACTTAAAACCTAAGTGCTTTAAAAAGAATAATCAATGGGAAAAATTCGAGGGCACAAAGGTAGATAATTAAATAAACTTTTGGAAACCTATAATTAGATAAAATATTGGTGCCTGCACGAAGAAACTGAAGAATGAAAATCAATACGAGCATGGCTAAACCCGCGTATCCGTAGATACCTGCGTATCTGTTAGGCGTAAGGCTGAAAGCAATGACTAGTGGCAGAAATATTAAAGCACTATTAAAATAACTTAAATATAATATCGATACATATTCCTTTACCAAACGCCGGATATCAAACAGAAAGCCCAACAATCTCAATACTATAATTTTTACCGTAAACAACCCGATTACAGCTGCAGAGAGCAATAAGAAAAGCTCAAAACCTTGTACGGGGTATGATAACTGAAGATATTTGCTGGCAAGGTACAAGTACAACCCAACTATCAATCCGAATAGCAAATAGAGAAATACAAAAGGCCAGGAGCTAAAAAGATTATCTTCTTTGTTTATCTGGCTGAGGATTTGGTTACTATAAAAAGACTGCACAATGGAACTGAGCTCCTTCGAGAAGAAAAACTTAATAACGGCAAAAAATAAGATAAGAAACAGAAGAACCCACATTAACCAGCTCTCCCCACTGGGCCTGACTGTCCCTTCGTCATATCGGTTAACTTTGCGGGGAAATTTTGAAGCCCAACCTGTAAAATTTAGATTTTCTACCTTATATAGTTTAATAAGGCTGTCAAGAAATCGATTAGGGCGCTGGGGATCTGGGGCCTTGATCCAAACAATTGCCAGGGAATCCTGTACATTTTTTATAGAATCCCGAATGATTTGCCTTCTCGCCAAAAAAGCTGAATCTCTATAAACGGGACGATATACCCGAGGTGCCCGGGTATTAATACTTGTAGTATCGACCTGGGCCCAAACGGGGGAATTAAGCAGAAATAACACAAGAATAATTCCGTGTAGCCGTTTTAGCATTCCCAAAAGTTTTGATTTCAGAGGATTATTGTGTCACAAATTTCTGCATTTTTTAGCTGTTATCCTAAAACAGCCAAGGGCTTCGACAATAGAGAACAATAATCGAAAAATCATCGCCTTCATTGAATATTATTCATTTATTTAATACTTTTGACGAATGATCACCCCAAAAGAGCTAAATTTAGATCAAACGGATCTTAGCATTTTGAAGCTGATGCAGGAAAATGCACGGATTTCCAATGCAGATATCGCTCGTGACCTCGAAATGGCACCTTCTGCGGTACTGGAAAGAGTGAAGAAACTCGAGCAGCGTGACGTAATTCTCCAGTATACTACCCGGCTCAATCCCCTTGCATTGCATCAGAGTTTACTAGCCTTTGTATTTATCAAAGCTGCTGATGGATTGGGATGCAGCGACACGGCGAACGAACTTGCCAAAATTCCCGAGGTTCAGGAAGTGCATCACGTAGCCGGCGAAGATTGCTACCTGGTTAAAATTCGTACCAGTGATTCTGCTTCTTTGATGTATCTAATGCGGAATTCCTTAAGCAAAATACCTAACATTTTATCTACCCGCACAACCATCGTCCTGGAAACCGTGAAAGAACAGCAACAACTAGTAATTACAAAATAAATGACCTCCACTAATACCAAATCTGCATCGCCACTGATGGTGATCATCGCCTTCGCCATCGTCTATATTGTTTGGGGATCCACTTATTTCTTTATTGAAAAAGCCGTTGCCGAATTCCCCCCGTTTATGCTTGGCGCGCTCCGTTTTCTTATGTCAGGTATGTGCCTTACAGCATGGTGCGTAATTAAGGGCGAGAAATTATTTGGCATTCCGAATATTAAACATGCAATTATCAGCGGTATTCTGCTATTATTTTTCGGGAACGGAATAATTATCTGGGTAGAACAAAGCGTTCCCAGCGGTCTTGCGTCAATCACGGTATCCTCCGCACCGTTATGGTTTGTGTTACTCGACCAGCCCAAGTGGGCCGAAAATTTCAGAAGTCGTTCCATTATTTTGGGAATGGTTATTGGTTTAGCGGGCGTTCTCATGCTTTTCAGCGAACAAGTTGCCGCATCGATAAAAGGAACCGGGGGTATAGCAATCGGAACGATGGCCTTGTTAATCCTTGCTTCCATCGCATGGGCAGGCGGCTCACTCTATTCGAAATATAAATCATCACAAGGTTCAACCGTCGTAAATAGCTCGTGGCAAATGATGTCAGCTGGTATTGCCTTTTTACCCGGCATGTTTATACGCGACGAATTTAGCGGCTTTGATTGGAGCGGTGTTTCAACAGGAGCCTGGCTATCTGTTTTCTATCTCGTATTTCTGGGCTCCATTGCGGGGTTTAGCGCATATGTGTGGCTGCTTAAGGTACGCCCGGCAATGCAGGTCAGCACCTATGCATATGTCAATCCTGTTGTAGCGGTCTTGCTCGCAGTAATTTTCGCAAATGAAAAGATCACTTTGATTCAGATCCTGGGTCTTGTAACGATCCTTGGAAGTGTTTTGCTTATAAACATGGCAAAGTACAGACGTGAAAAGCTGGCGACAATTAGCAAAACTGCGTCCCTGTCGACATAGTTGACATTCACACTGACAAGAATCAACTCTTTCTGTTATGAGTCATCTAAACGGTACGCATTTGCGTTCATTTGCCTTTGATCGGTTCAGAAAAGCATGGTGAGCGAAACTGCTCATTATTAATTCAGATACTGTAGTTTTGCGTCATGGCTGGAATCTATCTTCATATACCCTTCTGTAAAAAAGCCTGCCACTACTGTGATTTTCATTTCAGCACATCACCGGTCTACAAAGATCAAATGGTTAAGGCTCTCAGAAATGAAATAATTCTGAGGACGGCCTACACGGGCACAGAGCTGATAGAAACAATTTATTTTGGCGGCGGTACACCGTCTGTATTAAGTGCTGACGAACTCGGCATGCTTGTCCATGAGATAACAGAGTATTATCCGGTATCACCAACTGCCGAAATTACACTCGAAGCTAATCCGGATGATCTCAATCCTCAAAAGGTAAAGGAATTACGGAAAACACCTATAAATCGTTTCAGCATCGGTATCCAATCTTTTTTTGAAGAAGATTTAAAATGGATGAACCGCGCTCATAACGCATCTGAGGGACATAGTTCTGTGAAACGTGTGCAGGACGCAGGTTTTGAGAACATAACAGCCGATCTGATATATGGTTATCCATTGCTTTCCGACGAAAAGTGGAAGTACAATATTCGCGAGCTCATCGACCTGCAAATACCGCATATCTCTTCTTATTCGATGACGGTTGAACCAGCTACCGCTTTAGCCTCCTTCATCCAGAAAGGAAAACAAAAGCCCATGGATGATGTTCAGAGCGCCCGCCAGTTTGAAATTCTGATGGATGAGCTGCAGAATGCAGGCTTTGAACATTATGAGATTTCAAACTTCGCCAAACCCGGCCGGCATTCAAAACACAATTCCAACTACTGGGAAGGAGTAAATTATGTTGGAATCGGTCCGTCTGCACACTCATTTAATGGTGATAGCCGTCAGTGGAATGTCGCAGACAACATGAAATATATCCAGGCTTTGCAGGAAAACAAAATCCCACTTGAAATCGAAAAACTAACGACAGAGAATCAAATCAATGAATATATAATGACTGCCCTTAGGACCAGCAAAGGGGTTGATTTAGCACACGTTAGCCGACGCTTTCACCATGATTATAGCTCGCAAATCCAGCGAAGCCTCGAACCTTTTCTGGAGAAAGAATGGGCTGTACTCAATGATCAAACGGTAACATTAAGCCAGCAAGGGAAATTATTCGCTGATCACATCGCTTCCGAACTTTTTGTAGAATTATTATAACTCAACGATATGCAATTCAAAAACAAAGTCGTCTGGATCACCGGGGCATCCAGTGGAATTGGAGAGGCTATAACGTATAAAATGAACCGGCTTGGCGCGAAACTAATAATTTCATCACGTACAGGCGACGCACTTTATAAAGTAAAATCCAATTGTCAAGGAAATCCTATGGATATCCATGTACTTCCTCTTGATCTTGCGAATACCGGAAGTCTTCCTGAGAAAGCCGTTTCAGCCGAAAAAATATATGGCCATATCGATTTGGTAATTCATTCCGGCGGGGTAAGTCAGCGTTCATTAGCCATTGACACAGATATTAAAGTGGCTCAAAGCATTATGGATACCAATTTTTGGGGCACGGTAGTGCTTACGCAGGCTATTTTACCGGGAATGATTGCCAGGAAGGCGGGACATATTGTGGTAATAAGTAGTCTGGTGGGCAAATTCGGAACTAAATTCAGATCTGCTTACTCCGCTTCTAAGCACGCCCTGCATGGTTATTTTGATTCGCTGCGAACTGAGATTATTCCAGAAATAAAGATCACTATTGTCTGCCCTGGTTTTATAAAAACTAATGTGACTTATAATGCCTTGACAGCCGACGGATCAAAACAAAACACAATGGATGACGCTCAGGCCAACGGTATGCCTGCGGAGGAATGTGCTGAAGAGATAATTAAAGCGATTGATGCAGGCAAGCAGGAAGTCTATGTCGGAGGAAAGGAGAAGTACGGGGTTTTATTAAAACGGCTCTTCCCGGGATTATTTTCCAACATCATCCGTAAAGCGAAAGTAACATAACCCGCAGCGGAATTTTACACTCTGGTGTTGTGATTCTTTGCGGATAAATCGCTTAAGTGCTATTTTCGCCAAGGATTTATTCATCTCAACGTTTATGGGCTTCATTTTAAAACCAGTTGATAGTGTTGAAAGCATTTCCCCGGAAGACTTCCGGCTCAACTACTTACTTCCGCGTAAACCTTTGATCATAAAAGGCCTCACCAAAAGCTGGCCCGCACGGGAAAAATGGAACATTGAGTACTTCAAAAAAATCGCGGGTGACCTTGAAGTCCCTTTGTATGATAATTCAAAAGCTGATCCTTCCAAACCGGTGAACTCAGCAGCCGCCAGAATGAAAATGAGCGACTACCTGGACCTTATAAAATCCCACCCTACGGAGTTGAGAATTTTTCTGTTCAATATTTTCAAACATAGGCCGGAGCTTTTAAAGGATATTGAGTTACCGAAGAAGCTAATGGGTGGGTTTATTGAAAGTATGCCCGCTATGTTTTTTGGAGGCTCTAACTCGGTAACTTTTCTGCACTACGATATTGATATGCCACACTTGTTCCACACTCATTTCGGCGGACGGAAACAGGTTATATTGTTTGATTACAAGTGGAAGCGTCGTTTATATTGCATTCCTAATGCTACCTATGCTTTAGAAGATTACGATGTGTTGAATCCTGACTTCAAAAAATTTCCGGCATTGAAAGGAGTTGAGGGTTACGAGCTTTTCCTGGAGCATGGCGACACATTGTTCATGCCACGCGCCATGTGGCATTGGATGAAATATCTCGACGGCTCTTTCTCGCTTAGCTTAAGAGCCTGGGATGAATCATGGATACAAAAGGCGGAAAGCTTATTCAGCGTAGTAACTGCCGGTGGTGTAGATAGTGTATTGAAGATGGTATTAAAAACTCCATATGCTAAATTCCGTGAGAAACTAGCCGTAAAATGGGCTGAAAAAGCCCTGGCAAATGGTGAACCGAAGTAGCCTATTTCACGAAAGAAAATACTCTCCGAAACCCGACAGAATAATCATATTCTGAAAACATAATTCAACGAACCATTCTAACTGGAGTGATCGGCAATTACTTTCCAATTCCCGTCCACCTTTTTCAGCAACAGCGTAAAATATCCCTCTGGTGCATCTTTTTTCCTTTTGAGATGCCAGGCGCCTAAAACAAAAGCATGATCTGCGCTAATTAATTTTACCTGCTTAATGTCAAAGGTTAAAATCCCCATTGCAGCCTTGTCCGGATAGAACTTCCTGTAATTATCAAGAGTTGTTTTCCATCCATATTCAGGTCCGCTTTTTCCCACAAAAACGAGTGAGTCTGACTGGATATATCCCTGCATATAGCCTTCCATATCGCCTTTGTTCCACGATTGCCGCTGAGCTTCCAAAACCTTAAGAATATCTGCGTGATCATTCTCATTCTTACGGGCACAATGCGTTAGAGTAATAATCAATAAAGAAAGGGTGAGCAGTTTTTTCATGAGATAAAAATAAACATATTAAGAGGTAAAAGTATCGAATCAAATTGCACTCCTTTTATCATCGGGTGTCTTCTCTTTATTTGACATCCGGGTAACATTTTTGCTTGTTCAAACCTTTATCTTCGATTCTTCGTAAATAACAGGAAGGGTATATAATGCGGGGACATTCATTTTCAAAATTTATTCCGAATGAGCTTCCGAAAGGTGGTTTTGAAGAGCTATTGAAATTATTTCTTGAGCTCCTCAATTATACATCGGGTGATGCTAATGAAGCAATTGCCTGGATGAATGAGCTTGATAAGCAATACAAACTTACAACGGATGAATATGGGATGGGCGATTTCATCGACGATCTCAAGAAAAAGGGTTATCTCGGAGATGATGATCAGAATCCGGGAGGCTTTGTAATTACCTCAAAAACTGAACAGACCATCCGTCAGTCAGCCCTCGAAGAGATATTCGGAAAGTTGAAGAAATCGGGAAAGGGAAGCCATAACACAAATATTTCTGGGCTGGGCGAAGAAAAGAATGCTGACCGCCGGGAATATCAGTTTGGAGATAGTTTGGATCAGATTGACATGACTGCATCGATCCATAATGCGCAGATCAATCATGGCATTGGTGATTTCTCTATGACTGAGCGCGACCTGGAAGTTGAAGAGAAAGATTATAAAACAATAACGTCGACAGTACTGATGATCGATATTTCTCATTCGATGATCTTGTATGGCGAAGACAGAATTACTCCAGCGAAAAAAGTGGCTATGGCACTTGCAGAGCTGATCCGCACCAAATATCCTAAAGATACTCTGGACATTGTTGTATTTGGGAATGATGCCTGGCCAATCACATTAAAAGAACTTCCCTATTTACAGGTAGGGCCTTTTCACACTAATACCTACGCTGGTCTGGAACTAGCAGTAGATCTCTTACGCCGCCGTAAAACACATAACAAACAGATCTTTATGATCACAGATGGTAAACCCACCTGTTTAAAAGAAGGCACCAAATATTATAAGAATAGTATTGGCCTGGATCGGAAAGTAGTGAACAAAACACTGAACATGGCGGCACAATGCAAGAGGCTTGGAATTCCTATTACTACTTTTATGATAGCAAAGGATCCCTATTTACAGCAGTTTGTGAGGCAGTTCACCGAGATCAACGGCGGAAAGGCGTTTTACAGTTCGCTTAAAGGTTTGGGTGAATATATATTTGAGGATTACATTAAGAATAGAAGACGAACGGTTAGATAATAAGATGGACAAGCTGCAAATAAAAACATTAAAAGACCTGAAGGCTTCGGGTTATGTATCGCGATCAGTAAAAGAGGAACTGCGGGAAAACCTGATTAAACAACTGAAAAACAAAAATGCGCTAATGGAAGGCATTATCGGTTATGAGGATACTGTAATTCCGGATCTCCACACAGCGATTCTATCACAACATAACATCCTTTTATTAGGGCTGCGCGGCCAGGCAAAAACTCGTATTGCCAGGCTTATGATTAATTTGTTAGACGAATACGTACCATATATTGAAGGGTCGGAGCTATTTGAAGATCCCATGAATCCGATTTCGTGGTTCGGACATGATATAATCAAAACAAAGGGTGATGAAACACCTGTTGCATGGCTTCACCGTTCGGACAGGTATACAGAAAAACTTGCTACACCCGATGTGACCGTTGCCGACTTAATTGGCGATGTCGACCCTATAAAGGCAGCCACCCTGAAACTAACCTACTCTGACGAGCGCGTTATTCATTTCGGCCTTATTCCGCGCGCACACAGGGGCATTTTTGTAATTAATGAACTTCCGGATCTTCAGGCCAGGATTCAGGTAGCGTTATTCAACATTCTCCAGGAAAAGGATATTCAGATTCGCGGTTTCAAACTTCGTTTGCCGCTCGATCTGCAGTTTGTATTTACAGCAAACCCGGAAGACTATACCAATCGGGGTGCTATAGTCACTCCTCTTAAAGACCGCATAGAGAGCCAGATACTTACACACTATCCAAAGTCGGTAGACATCTCAAGAAAAATCACTCAGCAGGAAGCTCGTCTTTCAGCATCTCAGCGCTCTAAAATTGAAGCGGATGGCCTTGTTAAGACTCTCGTTGAGCAGATCGCGTTTGAAGCTCGTGATTCAGAATATATTGATAAAAAATCCGGGGTGTCGGCACGGTTAACAATTTCCGCTTATGAAAACCTGATCAGCAACGCTGAACGGAGGATGCTTTTGAATGACGAAGAACAGACGTTTGTTAGGATTTCAGATTTTCTTGGTGTGATACCGGCAATTACCGGTAAAATCGAGCTTGTTTACGAAGGTGAACTTGAAGGTCCGACCAAAGTCGCAAATATTTTGCTGGGGAAAGCAATCAGAGCCCTAATGATTACTTACTTTCCGGATCCTGAGAAAATAAAGAAGTCTAAAGCTGTTAACCCATATTCCGATATTACAACCTGGTTCAGTGCCGGCAATAATATCAACCTTGTAGATGATCTTTCTCTGGCGCAATATAAGGCAGCTCTGCTTTCTATTCCCGGTTTAAAGAGTGTAATAAAACAGTTTCATCCGCGTCTGAATGAAAATCAACAGCTTCTGTTAATGGAATTCCTTTTACATGGATTAGCTGAGTTTTCACTTGTGAACAAAACTTTCCTGGATAAAGGGTACGCATTTGCGGATATGTTCAATAGTCTTTTCAGTGCAGAGTTCGGTGAAGATGAAGACGAAGATTACAATGAAGACAGAGGAAGGTATTAATTTGGGTGCCTGACGATCCAAAAACTGACAACCAATAACAATGGGTAACCGTATTTTCGGATTGATTGTGATCACTATTCTGCTGACCATAATCGACATTTATATATACAGAGCAGTTCGTTCCGTCAGCTGGAAATGGAAAGACAACAACCACCTAACTTTCAAATACATCTGGTGGGGATATTCATTGATCCTGATCATTGGAGTCTTTGTTGGGATATTCTTCAACATAAAGTTTATGTTGAGAACCGTCATTCTTGTACTGTTCTTCATGACGTTTATCTCCAAGATATTTATCCTGCCCTTTGTATTAGCTGATGATATCCGCAGAGTATTCATTTGGATCAAAAGAAAGCTTTTCCCAAGCGATAAAAAGCCAACCAAGAAATCATCTGCTGCATCTGATGATATTCCTCGTTCGGATTTCCTGATTAAAGCCGGCACGCTGGTCGCCGCGCTTCCGCTTGCTTCCTTCACCTACGGAATGGTCTCGAGCGCCTATGACTATCGCGTGAAGCGTAAAACACTTTATCTTCCAAATTTACCTGCTGCCTTTGACGGAATAAAACTTGGCCAGATCTCAGATATCCATTCGGGAAGTTTCTATGATAGAAAAGCCGTAATCGGCGGGGTTAACTTATTGCTGAAAGAAAAGCCAGACATGATATTCTTTACTGGCGACCTGGTTAATAATTTTGCCTCGGAAATGGGGAATTATCAGGATATATTTTCGAAAGTCAAGGCTCCCCTGGGCGTATTCTCGATACTGGGCAATCATGACTATGGCGATTATCACTTCGGCCCTGGACCATCTCAGGCTAAAGCTAAAAGTCTGGCCGACGTTAAACTCAGTCACAAAAACATGGGTTGGGATTTGTTGCTTAATGAAAATCGAAGGTTGAAAATAGGCACAGATGAGATTGGAATTCTGGGTATAGAAAATTGGGGTGCAGGCCGTTTCGCAAAGTATGGGAGAATGGATCTTGCAGTAAAGAATACAGACGATCTGCCAATAAAACTTCTTTTATCGCATGATCCATCTCACTGGCGTGCTCAGGTGTTGCCGGAATATCCACAGATTGATGCCATGTTTAGCGGTCACACCCACGGGATGCAGTTTGGTGTGATAACCGAAAGATTCCAATGGAGCCCCGCCCAATATGTTTACAAGGAATGGGCAGGGCATTATCAGGAAAAAAACCAGCAGCTTTATGTGAATGTCGGATACGGTTTCCTTGGTTATCCGGGACGCGTTGGAATATTACCCGAAATTACGATATTTGAATTACGCCGGAACCCTGCATAAGCAGACCAGCGTTCGCAACTATGAGCAAATACCTTAGGCAGGCGCTTGATTGTTTGTTATTCAGCAATATTTTTATTGCATTATGCGCGGTAGCGCAAGGCTTAGTCACATATCAGCTCCTGGATACCAAGCCGGAAAAACACGTACTCGGCCTCCTTTTCTCATCTACATTAGCGCTTTATAATTTCAGCATTCTGTTATCCAAGCCTAAACATCCGGAAAAGTCTCCTTTTAGAAGAGTTCAATGGATCTTTTCCCATTACCGGTTGATGATCACAATAACAATGATCGCTGTTTTTTCCATTCTGCCGCTGGTCTTTTTCCTGAATACATCTTCCAAAATCCTATTAGTGTCTCTTGCTCTAATCTCTGTAGCTTACAGTCTGCCGATATTTAGCATCAACGATAAGCATTTCGGGCTGAGAAATATTCCCGGAGTAAAGTTGTTTCTCATCGCTGCAGTTTGGTCGCTTAGCTGCGTGCTTCTGCCTATCCTCGAACTCGAAAGTAGTATAGAAGCCTCGGTAAGCATGAATGATAGCATTATCTTGATCGCTAAACGGTTCCTGTTCATAGCTGCCATTACCGTTCCTTTTGATATTCGGGATCTTTTTCAGGATAAAACAAACGAACTGAAAACTATTCCGGTTATTTTGGGAGAAAGGAAAGCTCTGCTTATATGCCAGGGTTTACTCCTAATCTATTTAGTATTGCTTTTCCTTTTTACAAAAACTATTGACGGTAACTTCCTCGGCCTGATGCTGACTATCATCTTATCCGGCTGGCTAATTTTTAAATCAAAGTGGCAAAAGAATGAATATTATTACTTCCTGTATCTTGATGGAACAATGATTGTTCAGTTTGTGATGCTGCTTATGTGCAGTTACTTACCCATATGAAGAACATCCGGCTTATATCGTTAAATGTACTCGGCAAATCCGAAATTATTGTTGCCGATCATCAATCTGTAAAAACCGCTTATTGTAAAGTTCCGATTGAGGCTGAAAGTATTGAGCTTGGCATGACGTCTTTCGCGGGAGATATGGTTCAGGATAAAAAGCATCATGGAGGAAATGATAAAGCAATCTGCTGCTACAATTCAGATCATTTCCTGAAATGGAAAACTGAGTTAGGCTTCGATCTGGGGCCTGCTGCATTTGGCGAAAACTTAACGCTTGCTGGAGAGGCCGGTCTTGAAAGCAATGTTTTCATTGGGGACCGATATCAGCTTGGGGAAGCGGTAGTCGAAGTTTCAGAACCCCGCGGTCCATGTTATGTAATTGGCATCCGTTACAATTACAAACAATTCCCAATACATCTGCAGCAGACTGGCTTTACGGGCTATTATCTCAGAACAATTAAACCTGGCCTGGTTAAAAAAACTGACGAGCTCATTCACTTAAGTTCACATCCTGAACGAATATCTGTAATGGATGTTAACTATGTGCGCTATCATGATGCAAAGAATAAAGAATGGATCGAACGCCTGGTAAATCTGAAGGAATTAAGTACCGACTGGCACGAAATGTTTGAAAAGAAGCTAAAGAAGTTATAGGTTGTAAGTGATAAGTTATAGATCAAGCGTCGGCGTTTAGAAACTTATACCATACAACTTATTACTACAACTTTATGGTATCGTCTTTGTAGTTCTTTTTGAATGAAGTCATATGCAATCCTATTCACATCCGCCTTATTCCTTTTCTCCTGTAAACCTAAGACTGGTGACACAGCCGATCAGCATCTGAGGCAGCAAAATTTTGAGTTAAAGAAAGAAAATGACAGTCTGAAGGCTATTATTGAAAAATCTGAGAGGACTTTTGAAGGCGACACAATCCAGAAGACACCTGAAGTAGTACCATCAAATCCAACACCAAATCCAACGCCCAATCCCACTTCTTCGATCGCCGGCAAACATCAGTTAACCCTTCATTGGATCAGCTGGGAAAGGCCTGGCTCAGCGATGATCACAGCCTCAGGTGACAATTTATATAATATCAAGGGGAGACAGAATGGAGAAAAAGGAATCTACCTTACAATTGAAGGTAAAATTAAGCCTTTAAATGACCGCGAGCTTGAGTTTGATGGCAAAATAGCACATAATGTACATGCAAATTTGGGAGAGCCCTGTGTTAAAACCGGCAAGCAAATATTTAAAGCCACAGGCACACGTAAATACTGGCGGCTTCAGAATATGATAAGCTGCGACAGTACAACTACCGATTATGTTGACATTTACTTCTAAAAGGAGCATCTAAGCATGGTTAGGCTATTGCCAATCAGCACAACTTATTCAGCTACAAATTTATAACCAACACCTCTTACCGTTTGCATGAAGTGCGGTCGGTCAGGATTGTTTTCAATTTTCTTACGAAGGCGTACAATATGCATGTCCAGAGTACGCGTATTTACATCCGAATTGTAACCCCAAACAACCATCATTAGCTCATCCCGGTTGATAACGGTGTTAGCGTTTTTCAAGAAATATAGAAGAATGCGGTTTTCAAGAATAGTAAGCTCTATTTTTTTGCCATCGCGCATTAGTGAGTGGGTATTTGGATGATGCTCCATATTTCCAAACCGGTATACTTCCGATTTTTCATTATTGATGACAAATTTTACCTTGTTATCGATCAGTGCGACCAGCACATCCATATTAAATGGCTTCGTAACATAATCTGAAACCCCAAAACTGTACGCATCAATCTTATCAACATCCTGAGCTTTAGCCGTCATCATTACAATGATATTGTTAAAACCAAGTTTTCGAACGTTCTGACAAACTTCTGAGCCTTGCTTATTCGGAAGCATCCAATCCAGAAGAACGATGTCAGGCTGCTCAGTCATGATCAGTTCCTCGGCTGTCTCACCATCAGAAGCTTCTACAACTTTATACCCTTCCGTTTTAAGACGGTGTACAACCAGAAAGCGGAGATTTTCATCATCCTCGATAACGGCAACTTTAATTTCTTTTGACATATCTATATTTCGTAAGGCAACTCAATTGTAAA